>NZ_CP028960.1:2152500-2752500 GCF_003071365.1 Methyloceanibacter sp. wino2 | reverse complement strand
GGCCAGCTGAGGATCGCCATCAAGGATACGGGGATCGGCATCGCCGAAGCCCACATCACGAAACTCGGCACGCCCTTCGAGCAGGTCGAGAACCAGTTCTCCAAGAGCCATCAAGGCAGCGGCCTAGGCCTTGCCATCTCCCGCGCGTTGGTGGAGCTCCATGGGGGCACGCTCGAGATCAAGAGTCGCGAAGGCTACGGCACGACGGTGACATGTTCTTTGCCGATCCGCACACCACGTCCGGCCGATGTTGAGGAACCGCTGGCGCAGAGCGCCTGAGCTGACCTCACGACACGAGCCGGTTGAACGCGCCTTGCACACGCGCCAGCGTATCCTTCAGCGTCGCTTCCAACATCGAGAAATCCGGCATGTCGGCAGACCGCGCCAACAGATCCCGCAAAGCTTGCGGCGCGTCGTGGGCGGTGAAGGTCTCGTCGAGACAGAGCCGCAGGATCTGCGTGAGCGATTGATAGAGCCGCGCCGCCGGAATGAGAAGTTCCGCGTCCGCAGGCTCCAGAATCCCCGCGGCCGCAAGCTTGGACAAGGCTCCCTCGGTGTTCTGATCCAGCACGTCGGGCCGTTCGGCCGCGCTGACGAGCTGGAGGAACTGCGTGATGAACTCCAGATCCACGATGCCGCCCCGGACCTGTTTCAGATTCCAGATGTCCGTCGTCCCCTTCTCTGCGGCAATCTTCCGGCGCATCTCGTGGACTTCGCCAGCAACAGCCGCGCGGTCGCGCGGTCTGGTCAACACCTCGCGGATCGTCGTCTCGATCGTCTCGCGCATTGAATCGGGGCCCGACACCACCCGGGCACGGGTCAGCGCCAAATGCTCCCAGACCCACGCGGAGTGCTCTTGATAGTCGATGAAGCCCGAGAGCTTGGTGGAGACTGGACCTTGGCTGCCGGACGGGCGCAAACGCATGTCGACTTCGTAGAGAGCCCCCTCCGCCGTCTGCGCCGATAGCGCCGAGATCAGCCGCTGCGTGAACCGCGTGTAGTATTGAGGACCGGGAAGGCTTCGGGCGCCATCGGACTTCGCATCGTCGCCCGCATAGTCGTAGACGGTGATGAGGTCGAGATCGGACGCGGCGGTCATCTCCTGGCCCCCGAGCTTACCCATTGCCAGCACCGCGATCATGCCGTCCGGCAGAAGGCCGTGCTGCGCGACAAGTTCTTCGCCGACGCGGTCCGACAACGCCTGGATCAGCGTGTCCGCAAGCACAGCATAGGCCTCGCCCGCGAGTTCCGCCGAGATCGTGCCGGATATCACCCGAACGCCGATGAGGAAGCTCTGCTCACGGCCCACGATCCGCGCGCGGTCGAGCGCGTCCTCGTAGTCTGTCGCAAGCGCCAACGTGCTGCCCACGACGTCCTTGAGCTGCGCCGTGGTGGGCACATCGCCGAAGAACCCGGGGTCGAGCACCGCGTCCAAGAGCAGAGGACGGCGCGCGAGGATCTTTGCGAGGCGAGGCGCCGTCCCCATGATGTCGGCGACGAGACGCAACAGGCTGGGATTGGCGGCGAGAAGCGAAAAGAGCTGCAACCCCGCCGGCATGTTGGCCATCACCTTGTCGAAGGTCGACAGGGCGAGATCGGGCTGAGCAGTGCGGCTGAAGGCTTCGAGAAGGTTGGGGAGGAAGTCGGTGAGACGCTCGCGCGCCTTGGCGCTGCGCGTGGCCGGATAGCGGCCGGCCTGCCAGGCCTTGATCGCTTCGATGGCCGCGCCCGGATTCTCGAAACCAAGCTCCTGGAGCGCGGAGACGGATTCCGGTTCGGCCTCGTCCCCGACGAGAAGTCCGGAAACCGAGGATGGCGGCTGGGGAAGCTTCTCGAACAAGGCGCCGTAATGCTTTTCGACACACGTGAACCGCGCGATCAGCGCATCGCCAAAGGCGTCCGTGTCGGCGAAACCGCACAGCCTCGCGAGCCTCTCGAGTTCTTGCGGATCGGCGGGAATGATATGCGTCTGCTGATCGCCCACCATCTGAATTCGGTTTTCGACCCGGCGCAGGAAAAGATAGGCCTCGGAGAGTTCCTGTGCAGCCCCGGGATCGATCCATGCACCTTCGGCAAGCCGGGCAAGCGTCTGCAGTGTCCCGCGCGTCCGCAGTTCCGGATGGCGTCCGCCCGCGATCAGCTGCTGTGTCTGGGTAAAGAACTCGATGTCCCTGATTCCGCCCCGCCCCAGCTTGATGTCGTGGCCGCTTACCGCAATGGCCCCGTGCCCTTTGAAGGCATGCACCCGGCGCTTCATGGCGTGGATGTCGGCCACGGCGGCGAAGTCCAGATATTTCCGCCAAATGAACGGCGAAAGCTGCTCGAGAAAGTCCTGCCCGAGCGTCTCGTCTCCGGCAGCAATGCGCGCCTTGATCAGCGCCGCCCGCTCCCAATTCTGACCGAAGCTCTCGTAGTAGGTCAGCCCTGCGTCGATCGAGAGCGCGATCTGCGTCGCACCTGGATCGGGACGGAGCCGCAAGTCCGTCCGGTACACATAGCCGTCCTTGGTCTGTTCCTGCAGCAGCCGCACCACGTCGCGCGTCAGCTTCACGAAGAAAGCCGACGGTTCTGTTGTCTCGGCCAGATGCGCCCGCTCGGGATCGTAGAACACGATGAAGTCGACGTCGGAGGAATAGTTCAACTCCATGGCGCCGAGCTTGCCCATGGCGATCAGGAAATAGCCGTCCGTGTCTGCCGATGTCAGCTTGCCGGCCTCATGCGCCTTGCGGAACAGATAGCGGACGGCGGTCCGGACTGAAATGTCGGCCGCATCGCTCAAGCCGGTCAGGGTCTCGGCCGTCGTCCAAACACCACCGAGATCGGCGAGCGCCGTCAGCAATGCGCTCCGCTTCTTGAAGCCGCGCAGCAGGGCCAAGGCTTCGCCTTCGGACGCGGCCTCCGCCATGCCGGCCTCGAGGTCCGCGCCGGCCCGGGACAGATGAACGTCGGGGTCCTCCGTCAGACACGCCGCAAGGAGGTCCGGGTTGCGTTCCGACAGCGCTGCAAGAAAAGGCGAACCGGAGAAGACGGCCGTGAGAAACGCAGCCACCTGCGGCGAGTCCAGAAACTCGACCGCGCGCGCAGCACTTGGGTCTTCGGCCAAGGCTTTCCGCACCGACGCAAGAACGTCGGCGCCGCGCTTGGCATCGAAGACTTCCGGGCTTTCGCAAATCCGCTCGGCGAACGCCGTCACGTCGGCCTCAGTTCTCCTCCTGGCGACGGTCTATCAGCCGTCTTCGCTCCCTGCGCGCCGTTCTCCAGCGGAAGGCTGAGAATAACGCGGAGGCCGGGTTCGTTGTCCTCGAGCCTCAGGGTCCCACCATGCAGTCTTGCCACCGCCGCGACAAGGCTCAATCCAAGACCGCTGCCCGGTTCCGAACGGCTGGCCTCGAGGCGCACGAAACGACTCAACACGCGTTCCCGTTCGGACTCCGGAACGCCCGGCCCGCGGTCGCACACGGCGATCTCCGCGAGCCCGTCATGGGCCGACGTGCGGACGACAACTTCCGAAGCGTGACCATTGGCTTGGGATGGAGGGACCAGACCGTATTTCAGCGCATTGTCGATGAGATTGGCGATGGCCTGCCCCAGAAGCTGCCGGTTTCCGCGCACGGGAACGTTGTCCGCCAAATCCACCTTGAGGGCGATGCCCCGTTCCTCCGCCACGGGCTCGTAGAGCTCGGCCGCGTCGCCCACGACCGCCGACAGATCGAGGCTGTCGCGATCGTCACCACCCGCGCCCGCTTCGAGCCGCGCGATGGAGAGCAGCGCGTTGAACGTCTTCATGAGGCCGTCGGCTTCTTCGATCGTTCGTTCCAGGGCCGCGCGATAAGTTGTCTCGTCGGGCGGCTCGCGCAGCGCTTCCTCCACGCGGTTGCGCAGCCGGTTGAGAGGCGTCTTCAGATCGTGCGCGATGTTGTCCGAGACTTCGCGCATGCCGGCCATGAGCTGCTCGATCCGTCCGAGCATCGAGTTGAGACTTTGCGCCAAGCGATCCAGCTCGTCGCCCGATCCACTCACGGGGAGCCGCCTAGAGAGATCGCCCGCCATGATCGTACGGGTGGTGGCCGAGAGATTGTCGACACGCGCAAGCAATCGCCGGCTGACCCAGTAGCCACCGCCGATGCCCACCAGCGCCATGACGCCGAGACCCCACAACATCGTCGAGCGGATCAGCCGCGACAGCTCCCGGCGGTCCTCGATGTCACGGCCGACGATCAGGCGATCGCCGCCCGGGAGCCGGAACACATTCGCGAAGGCCAGCCGTTGCTCCATACCGCCGGGCGCGGGCCGGCTATAGAAAAACTCGACAGGGCCGACGCTGTCCCAAAGCTGCGGCGAGACGGCACTGAGATTGCCGGCGAGCTGCTTTTCGTTCCGGTCGGCGACGAGGTAGAGGCTATTGCCCGGCGTGCGGCTGCGCTGCGCGACGATCCTGACAAGCTGATCGCGCCCGCCTGCCCGGTACTGCTCCGCAAGTCCCTTGAGCTCCGCATCGATCGTCTGGTTGAGCTGACGCGACAGCAGAACCGTCGTGTTCCAGTAGAGGTAGACGATGGCGATGATGGCGGCCGCACTGAACAGCGCGAAATAAGTCAGCGACAGGCGGAATGTCGTCGTGCGGAAGAGTTTAGTGAGCGCTGTCACGGATCGTGTAACCGGCGCCGCGAACCGTATGAAGGAGCGGCTGTTCGAAGTTCTTATCGATCTTCGACCGGAGCCTCGAAATGTGGACGTCAATGACATTGGTCTGTGGGTCGAAATGATAGTCCCACACGTTCTCGAGCAGCATGGTGCGTGTGACCACCTGCCCCGCGTGCTTCATCAAATATTCGAGCAGGCGAAACTCCCGCGGCTGCAGCAAGATGGCCTCGCCCGCGCGCGTCACCTTGTGGGACAGACGGTCCAACACCAGATCGCCGACCGAAAGCCGCGTCGCCCCCTCTTCGGGAGAGGTGCGCCGTGCCAGCACCTCAATGCGGGCCAGGAGCTCGCTGAAGGCATAGGGCTTGGTGAGATAATCGTCGCCGCCGGCCCGCAATCCTTTGACCCGGTCGTCGACCTCCCCAGCGCCGACAGGATCAGCGCCGGCGTATGGATTTCGTCCGTCCGCAGCGCCCTGATGACATCGAGGCCGTCCAGTTTCGGCAGCATGCGGTCGACGATGAGCACGTCATAGGCATTGGCTTTGGCGAACTCGAGGCCGGCCTCGCCATCGGCGGCATGCTCGGCCATATGTCCCGACTCTTTGAGCGCCCGCTTGAGAAAGGCCGCCGTTTCTTGGTCGTCCTCGATAACCAGGACCCGCATATCGCCTCAGCTCGTTGTTCGCCGCGGAAAGACTTAAGAGAGAATACTCAAAAAAAGGCGGGCGGCGCAGTTTGGGGGGAAAACCGCACCGCCCTCCGACAGAAGAAGGAGACGTTATCCCTTCTTCTGGGTAAGCGCGACAAAGCGGGACTGGTCGCCGGTCTTGACCTGCATCAGGACCTTGACCTTGTCCTTGTCTCCTTTGGCGGACTCGGTCGCCTTGGCGAGGCCTTTCGCGACATCGCCCGGCGTCGAGACGTCCACGCCTGCGACCTGAAGAATGATGTCGCCCGGCTTCAAGCCCTTGTCGGCGGCATCGCTGTCGGAGTCGACCTCCGTAATCACGACACCCTCCTTGCCCGCACCCGGAATGGTGGCTGCCGGTGCGAGCGATAGGCCGAGCTTCTCCATCTGCTCGCTCTGATCGGCGGGCTCTTCCTTCTGGAGCGAGGCCAGCTTCTTGGCGCTCGGGAACGAGCCAAGCGTCATGTCGACTTCACGCTTGTCGCCGTAACGGACGATCGCGAGTTTCACGCTGGAGTCGGGTTCGAGATCAGCGATCTTGCGGGCGAGGTCGCGCGAGTCCTTCACCTCGCTGCCATTCACTTCGATGATGACGTCGCCGGCCTTGATGTCCTCCTTGGACGCAGGACCGTCTTCGGTCACCTTGGTGATCATGGCGCCCTTCGGCTCAGTCAGTCCGACCGAGTCCGCAATGTCGTCGTTCACGTTCTGAATAACGACACCGAGCCAGCCGCGATCGACGCTGCCGTCGTCCTGCAGATCTTGGACCACCTGCTTCACGAGAGCGGCCGGAACGGCAAACGCAATACCAACATTGCCGCCGGACGGCGAGAAGATCGCCGTGTTCACACCGATCACATTGCCATCGAGGTCGAAGCTCGGGCCTCCGGAATTGCCGCGGTTCACGGCGGCATCGATCTGGAGGTAATCATACGGCCCCGAACCGATGTCGCGGTTGTGCGCCGAGATAATGCCGGCCGTCACAGTGCCGCCAAGGCCAAACGGATTGCCGACCGCAAGCACCCAATCGCCAACGCGCGGATCCTTCTCGGACAGATTGACGTAAGGGAACTTCTTGTCCGTATCCTCCGTCACCTTGACGAGTGCAAGGTCCGTGCGCGGATCGGTTCCGATCAGCTTCGCTTCGAACTTTTCGCCGTCTTCCATCGTGACGGTGATGTCGTCGGCATCCTCGACAACGTGATTGTTGGTGACGATGAAACCGTCCTCGGAAATGAAGAAGCCGGAACCCTGAGCAAGGCTCGGGCTATGCTTGGACGGCGGCTTCGGCATGCCCTTGCGGAACTGATTGAAGAAGTCGTGCAAAGGATTGTCTTCCGGCACGTCCGGAAGGCCGGGAATGGGGGAATCGTCGTTATCCGCGGTGGTGATCTCGCCCTTCACGTTGATGCTGACAACGGCGGGCTTCACCTTCTGCACGAGATCGGCAAAGGAGAGCGGCGCCCGGCCATAGGGCGTCTCGATCGTCTGCTGCGTCTGAGCGGTCTCTGCAACCGCCAGCGGCACACTCGGGTTGAACGAAAGGCCGATCGCCCCTGCGGCGACCAGCGCGGTTGCGGCGAGGAGCACAGGCCTCCGAGCGAGTTTCCGCGGCCGCTTGCTCTCGTTCGCTGCTGGGTTCGTATCAGGTGTCATTCGTTTCCCCTCTCCTGGGACGGCAAAAGTGTTCGGGCGATGCTCGGACAGGCCGAAGCGATCATGTGAGAGTCGGAATATAGGGAGCCGCCAATTACGCCGCGGTTTCGACGGCATTAAATTTCCGTAAGGTGCAGGCCCGCCGGCAGGCCTTGAAAACCAAGGCGGTTACGGCTTATCGGCCGCTTTCGGTGCGTCCGCATCCAGGAGCCGGTCCAACTGCTCCTGCTCGCTCTTGGTCAGGTCCGGCGGCGCGGCCGACGTCGTGGCCCGGCGGATGTAGCCGTAGAGGATCCCGACGATGGCGAGGAGCAGCACAAACGGCGTCGCGAGCCACAACAGCCAGGTGTGAGGCGTGAAGCGGGGTTTCAGCAGCACGAACTCACCGTAACGCGACACCACGAAGGCGATGATCTCGTCATCGCTGTCTCCCGCCTTGAGCCGTTCGCGCACCAGCACGCGAAGATCCTTGGCCAAGGGCGCATCGGAATCGTCGATCGACTGATTCTGGCAGACGAGGCAGCGCAAGCCTGCCGACAGCGCCCGCGCCCGCGCTTCCAGTGCCGGATCGTCGAGAACCTCGTCTGGCTGCACCGCGTGGAGGCTCGGCACGCCCAGTGCGAAAAGGGCGAAGAACGCGGCAAGCAAAGAGGCCCGGAAACGCATCGTCACTCGCCCGCCGCCACGGCCGGCCCTGTCTTCGCCTTGGCCCGTTTCGGAGCCCCGACACGCAAGCGGCGGTCAGACAGCGAGACGCCACCGCCGAAGAACATCAACAAGGAGCCGAGCCAGATCAGCCGAACCATCGGATTGAAATAGACGCGCACGCTGAACGCGCCGTCCTTCAGCGGATCACCGAGCACCAGATAGAGATCGCCACGCCAGCTATTGTGGATACCGGCTTCCGTCGTCGCGCTCTTCTCGACCGCGTAGGCCCGCTTGGAGGGGATCAGCGTCGTGACGGGCTCCCCGCCCCGCGTCACCTGAAACACGCCGACGAGTTCCGAATAGTTCGGCCCCTGCCGTTCCTTGACGCCCTCGAAGGCGAGCGAATAGCCGGCGATCTCCACGGTGTCACCGGGCGCCAGTGCCTCGATGCGCTCGCTGCGCCACGCCGTCGTCGCGACGAGCCCGAGCACCATCACGCCCAGCCCCGCATGAGCGAGCGCCGTGCCATAGGCAGCGCGCGGCAGGTTGCGCATGCGCCGCCAGCTTTCGGACCAGCGCGCTTCGAAGAGCTTCGAGCGCGTGGCGATTTCAGTCGCGGCGCCGACGATGAGCCACAACCCAAGGCCGATCCCAAGCGGCGCGAGCCACGGCCCGCTTTGGTGCATGGCAAGCACGATGATGATCGCGGCAACGCTGACGATGGCCGCGACCATGAGCCGTTGCGCGGCGGCCAGCAGGTCCCCGCGTTTCCAGGCAAGCAGCGGCCCGAACGGCACGGCGATGAGGAGCGGCACGATCAGCGGCACGAAGGTCAAGTTGAAGAACGGCGCGCCGACGGAAATCTTCTCGCCGGTGACCGATTCCAAGGCGAGCGGATAGAGCGTGCCGACGAACACGGCCGCGCAGGCCACGGTCAGCAGAAGGTTGTTGAGGACTAGCGCGCCTTCGCGGCTGATCGGCGCGAACAATCCGCCTTGCGACAGAAGCGGCGCGCGCCAGGCGAACAGCGCGAACGACCCGCCGATGAAGATCGCCATGATGCCGAGGATGAAAACGCCGCGCGCGGGGTCCACCGCGAAGGCGTGGACGGATGTCAGCACGCCCGACCGCACCAGGAACGTGCCCATGAGGCTCAAGGAGAAGGTGATGATGGCCAACAGGACCGTCCAGACCTTCAGCGCGTCACGCTTTTCCATTACCAGCGCGGAGTGCAACAGCGCGGTGCCGGCAAGCCAAGGCATGAAGGACGCATTCTCGACCGGGTCCCAGAACCAGAACCCGCCCCAGCCCAGTTCGTAATACGCCCACCACGAACCCATCGCGATCCCGAGCGTCAGGCACATCCAGGCTGCGAGGGTCCACGGCCGCACCCAGCGCGCCCAGGCCGCATCGATACGCCCGTCGATGAGCGCGGCGACCGCAAACGAGAACGCCATCGAGAACCCGACATAGCCCGCGTAGAGGAACGGCGGATGGAAGGCGAGCGCGGGATCCTGCAGGACAGGGTTCAATCCGTTGCCGTCGAACGGCGCGGGATCGACCCGCAGGAATGGATTCGACGTCGTGACGATGAAGAGCAGGAAGGCCACGGCGATCGAGCCCTGCACCGCAAGCACGTTCGCCTGCAACCGGCGGGGAAGATTCGAGCCGAAGGTGGCGACCGCGGCACCGAACAGGGCCAGGATCAGGACCCACAGGACCATCGAGCCTTCGTGGTTCCCCCACACGCCCGAGATCTTGTAGAGCATCGGCTTGGCCGAATGCGAATTCTGCCACACGTTCAGGACCGAAAAGTCGGACGTGACATACGCGGTCGTCAGGGCCGCGAAGGCGATGCAGACGAGCAGAAACTGGATCTGCGCTGCGGGGACGGAAACCGCGGCTAGGCGTGGATCATTCAAACGCGTGCCGATGACCGGCAATACCATCTGAACGATGGCGACGCCGAGCGCGAGAATGAGAGCGTAATGTCCTGTCTCCGCGATCATTGCGTCGTCACCTTCCCACTGCCGGTCCCATTGGCAGCGCCGGCATCGCCCTCCCGCCAGACACCTTGTTCTTTCAGCTTCGCGGCGACCTCGGGCGGCATGTAGTTCTCGTCATGCTTGGCGAGCACGTTGTCGGCCTTGAAGGTTCCATCCGGCTGAACCCAGCCTTCGGTCACGACACCCTGGCCTTCGCGAAACAGGTCCGGCAGCACGCCGGTATAGGTCACGGGCATGACCTTGGCGCCGTCCGTCACGGAGAAATGGACCGTCGTGCCCTGGTCCCGTTTCACGCTCCCGGTTTCCACGAGTCCGCCGAGCCGGATGCGCTGGCCCGGTCCGATCTCCATCTTCGTGATGTCACTCGGGCTGTAGAAGAAAACGATCGAGTCCCGCATGGCGTACAGCACGAGCCCCACGGCCACACCCAGGACCACAAGGCACGTTCCGATCAAAACACCTCTGCGCTGTTTCCGCGTCATGACGTCAATCCTAGATCCGCTGCGAGCGTGTCGAGTTTCTCGATCGCTTGCTCATTGCCCGCGAACTGTTTCTTGGCCCGGGCCAAGGCTTCCTTCGCATCATCGCTTCTCCCGAGGACCGTATACGCCCGCACCAGACGGAGCCAGCCGGGCAAATCGTCTCCGTTCTCCTCGAGCCGCGCCGCGAGCCGCGTGACCATCTGATCGACCATGGCTTGGCGCTCGTCGGGGCTCATGCTCTGCGCGGCGGCGATATCGGCCGCCGACGGTCCCGGCTGTGGTACAGGCTTGGCCTCGGCGACAGGCGCCTCACCGGACAGTCGGGCTTGCGCGCGCGCGATCCGGTCCTCGATCATGGACGTCCAGCGCGCATCGTCTTTTCTGACCTCCAGCAGGCCCTGCCAATCCGCAAGCGCGCCTTCGAAATTGCCGTCCTGCTCCTTTGCGATCGCGAGGAGAATGCGCGGCTCGACCAGGGTTGCGTCGCGCTTCACCGCCTCATCGAGGGCAAGGCGCGCGGGCTCGGTGACGAGCCCCTTCTGCTCGAGGACAAGCGCTTGTCCAAGACCCGAAAGACGTTTCGCCGACGGTCCCAAGATGCGGATGGCCTGACGATAGGCCTCGGCGGCATCCGCATAGCGCTGGCCGCCGAGATAGATCGGCGCGATCGCATCCCACCCCGCGCCCTCCTCCGGATGCGCACGCAGACGCGCTTCGACGCGGGCGACGAGAACACCGACGTCTTTTTCCTTGGCGGGATCGGTGAGCCGCGCGGTCAAAGGCTGGTCCGGCAGGCGCGGTGAACCGTAGAAGAGATAGGCGCCCAGCACCGCCAGCGGCAGGCAGGCGGCGACTACGATAAGGGCTGCGCGCGGCAAGGCATTGCGCGATTGCGCTTCGGCGGCATCCGCAGCTTTTTCGTCGGCCGCGAGCAACCGGCGGGCGACTTCCAGCCGCGCGGCCTCGGCCTCCGCCTCGCCGATCAGCCCGCGCGCGCGATCCGCCTCGATCTCATCGAGCTGATCCCGATAGACCGCGGCATCGAACGCGTCGCGCTCGTCCACGTCCTCGCGTCCGCCGACAAGCGGGTACAGCAAGAAGGACAAGACGACGGCGGTGAGAGCCGCCAGGATGACCCAAAGCAGCACGAACAGGTCCCTAACCTTCAGAATTCAAACGGTCGCTAGGCATAGGACAAGGGTGCTTGCCAGAGCAAGGCGAAGGCGCTGCAGAAAGATGAAATCGCGGCAATGTTTCGCCGGCAGGCCTAGCCCACCTGGTTCCAGCGCCCGTCGGGCTGCCGGCAGGCCGTCCCGTTGGTGGTCTGAGGCGCACCGTTGATGAACATGGTGTGGGTGAACGGCCGGCAGAAGGAACTGCCCTTCTTGTAGGGCGTACCGGGCACGATCTGCCCGTTGTGCTGGTTGGCCGGGTTGCTCCACGACGTCGCTTGACCGGCTTGACCGAATTCCAAAGCCTTTTGCTGCGCTTCCGCGGCGAGCTGCTGGTCCTGCTGATCGAGCCCCGGACCGGAATTACCCGTCATCGAGCCCCAAAGAGCGTCGGTGCCAAGATTTCCTCCGGTTCCGCAGGCAGCAAGCCCAAGCGGCAACAAGGCAATTGCAAGAATGGATCTCATCGGTCCTTCCCCAGCTCAGAAGGACCTGACCGTCCCCCTGCGAGAGGCTGATACATAAGTGTAACCTCTCATCGGAGTGTTAAGAATAGAAAATCGGGCCAAATTAGGTTGCCCGTCTGTCGGACAAAAAACTTAAGCCGCTGGAAGAGTTAGCCTCGCGCTGAGCCCGCCGTCGCGCGCATCCTCCAGCGTGAAGTGCCCTTTGTAGAGATGGGCCAAATCCGCGACGATGGACAGGCCAAGACCCGACCCCGGCTTGCTCTCATCGAGGCGCTGACCCCGTTGTACGGCCTTCTCGCGCTCGGCCCGCGTGAGACCGGGCCCGTCGTCGTCGACCATGACGGAAAGTGTGTCCTCGCTCAAACGCCTTGCCGTGACGGTCACCGAGCGCTTGGCCCATTTGCAGGCATTGTCGATCAGATTGCCGGTCATTTCCTCGAAATCCTGCTTTTCGCCTTGGAATTTGAGGCCGGGATCGATGGAGACGGTCAGGGAAATCCCCTTCTCCCCATAGATGCGGTCCAGCGCTCGTTTCAAAGCCATCAGCGTCGGCTCGACCTCGGTCACACCGCCGACGACCCCGGAACGGGCGGCCACCCGCGCCCGGTCGAGATGGTGCGTGATCTGGGTCCGCATGAGTTCGGCCTGCTCGATGACCTTGCCGGAGAGCGCCCCGTCATGGGCGCGGGCTTCGTTGCTGATGACGCTGAGCGGCGTCTTCAACGCATGAGCCAGGTTGCCCACATGGGTTCTGGCCCGCTCCACCACGTCGCGATTGGACTGAATGAGGGCGTTGAGTTCGGTCTGCAGGGGCTGGATCTCGTCGGGAAGTTCCCCCTCCAGCTTCTCCGCGTCGCCCGAGCGGATGGCCGCCAGGTCGTGGCGGATCGCGCGTAAGGGCAGAAGCCCGAACCGGACCTGGAAGAAGGTCGCGACGGTGAGGCCCACGCCGAGAATGACCAACGCCAGCACCAGCATCGTCGTGAATTGGGCGAGATCGTCGTCGATCTCCGCCGCATTACCGCCGACGGCGTAGGAATAGGCCGTGTCACCGTCGTGGCCCGGCCTGATCTCCCGCTCCTCGATGCGCAGGTTCTCGTCGTCCGGACCGGTCACATAGCTGCGCCGGGTCAACGTCTCGTCCGCAGGGACGTCGTCCTTGCTCGGGAGGTCCAGCTCTTGATCGAGGAGCGAGCCGGACACGAACAGCGGACGTTCTTGTCCACCGTCCAAAGCCTTGATCTGCCAGTACCAACCGGAGAATGGAATATCGAAAATCGGGGCGCCGAGACTCTCGGGCGATTCCGGCGTATCGCCGCCTTCGGCCGTGCTCGCCGCGATCAGGCTCGTCATGTAGACGTTGAGCCGCGCGTCGAAATTGCGTTCGATGCTCTGGCGGTAGAGCGACGTCAGCAATATCGCGGCGATCGGAATCACCACGAGCACCCATGCCGCGGCGGAGACGAACAGTCGGAAGGCGAGTGATTTCGGCCCCATCGGGCTAGGCCCCGTCGGGATTGTCCGTGAGACGATAGCCGAGGCCGCGCACGGTCTTGATCAGATCCACGGGCAGCTTCTTGCGCAAGCGTCCGATGAACACTTCGACGGTGTTCGAATCCCGGTCGAAGTCCTGCTCATACAGATGCTCGACCAGTTCGGTTCGGGACACGACCCGGTCGCGCTGCATCATCAGATAGTGCAGCACGCGATATTCGTGCGAGGTGAGTTTGATGGCTTGCCCATCGACCGTGACGCGTGCCGCTTTCGTATCGAGAACGAGCGGTCCGCAGGTGAGATCGTTGCTGGCATGTCCCGCCGAGCGGCGCAGGAGAGCCCGCAAGCGCGCCAGCACCTCCTCCATGTGGAAGGGTTTGGCGACATAGTCGTCGGCGCCCGCATCCATGCCTGCGACCTTGTCGCTCCAGCGTTCGCGGGCGGTCAGGATGAGCACCGGCATCTTGCGGTCGTCGCGCCGCCATTCTTCGAGCACGGAAAGCCCGTCCTTCTTCGGCAGGCCAATGTCCAGGACGACGGCGTCGTAAGGCTCCGTGTCACCGAGGAAATGACCTTCCTCGCCATCGAAAGCGGTATCGACCGCGTAGCCTGCCTCGCCAAGCGCGGTGGCAAGCTGCCGGTTCAGATCTGGATCGTCCTCGACGACGAGTAGCCTCAAAGAACTGCCCTCCCTTGGCGTCTTCGTTGCAGCAATGTCAGTAACGTGTGCATCCGAGTCGTGGCGATTCTTGGAACGGCTGCATCCCTGCCATTCGGACGAAAGCGCTACTGCCCCGTCTTGGCATTCACCGTGACGTTCTTGACGTCACCCTTGTTGCTGAGGACGGTGGCCCGATAGACAAAACTGTTTCCGTTCTGGCAAAGCACAATCTTGATCACTTTGCCGCCGCCCTTGGCCTGGGCCTTGTTCACCGCAGCTTTTCCCGGGATCAGCCCGTTCTTCGAAATCAGCCCGCCGGCCGAGCCCAACGGCATGCATCCCGCATAGGCCGGCGCCACTGCCGCCACGCTGGCGAACGCGGCAATGCCAATGGCCGCGACCATTTTGAACCCATGACAGGTCATGTCAGCCCCACAGTTCTCATCATGGACGCCACCCTATGGCAGTGCCCATGAACGGCGCCTGAACGCTGCCTAGGCCGGCCCGCGGGTTTCGCGATCGTCCGGGTGCGGCGCGCTCTTCGCGGTAGCATCGTCCACCTTGGCACCGAGCGCCGCAAGCCCCAAGCCGCCCAGAATCACCGGAATCTCGCTGAGAAGCTGGGCCAAGGTCAGATCTCCGACGGCCCAGAGCCCTACGGCCGAGAGAGCAGCCGTGATCCCCAGAATCTGCGTGCGGTAGCCTTTGGCGAAACCGCCCATCAGCAGCCAAGCGAAAGTGGTCATGTGTGGTCTCCTTTTGTCAGTGGGTGGCGTTTGGATCTGTTGAAACAGGGGTGCGCGAACGCGCGGACCAGAGCCGATACGGAAACGGCGATCAGAAGGGCCGCGATGGAGCGGGACGAAGAGCGGACTTGGAGGGGCGCTGATCCAACTTGGCTTCGATGCGCTGGAGGATGCGGCGCACCTCGCGCATCTCGGCTTCGAGACTGATGACCCGATCGCCGGCATCGATGGACCGGACAGCCTTCGTCTCCAGCTCGGAGACGCGGCTCGTCAGCGCGCCGACCCACATGAACAGCCCGGCGGACTGGAGCACGATGGACAGGATGAGCGCCACGGGAACGCGCCGGTCCAGCGTCCAATGAGAGCTGCTGTCTGCTGGGGTCATCTCCGTCACCGTACCTCTCCGCCGATCCATGCGAGGACCGGCGCTAACTTCCCATCGCCATCCAGTAACCGCCGAGCCCGGACGCCGCGCCGGTACTCGCGATGGTCGTCTCAATCGTGAAGCCCGCATTCGTCACCGAGACGGGCACCGCGAGACGGTCCGC
Source organism: Methyloceanibacter sp. wino2 (assembly GCF_003071365.1). NCBI lineage: Bacteria > Pseudomonadati > Pseudomonadota > Alphaproteobacteria > Hyphomicrobiales > Hyphomicrobiaceae > Methyloceanibacter > Methyloceanibacter sp. wino2. The sequence continues at coordinate 2,737,286 of NZ_CP028960.1, read as the reverse complement.
CACGCGGGCGGACACCGTGACCGAGTAGACGGCCGTGGGGAAGACCAGCGGCATTGAAGGCGAGCGATCGCGCCCGCAAGCCGCCCACGGTGACGAACGTGCCGCCGCCGTCCGAGTCCACTTTCAATAAGAGGTCCTTGCCCTTCTGCGCCGTCATGGTCGTTCCTCGTGTTGAGACAAACAAAAAGAGCGGCCCCGAAGGACCGCTCTTGAAAAGCTTCGTGCAGTTGGTGGTGCTCCGCGCTAGCTCGCCCTATCAGCCCGCTATGCGCGCCTCGACCATCTTGCGCAGGACCACGCGGTCACGGGTGGAGACGCCGATCAGCTCGGCGACGCGCCAGACGAGATTGGATTCGAACTCGTCCACGACACCGTCGGCCATGACCACTTCCCACAGCATCTCGACGATGCGCTTGCGGCCATCTTGATCGAGCTCGCGGCACAGCACCTTGGTGAAACGATAGAGATCCACCGCGTCGCGCTCTTCCGCACTCGCCTCTTGGAACAGTTGCTTCAGCTCGTCGGGCTTGAGGTCGAAGCGCCGCTGGAGCAGCGCCTTCACCTTCTGCTTCTCGTTGCTGTCGAACTTGCCGTCGATACTGCCGGCGTTGATCAGCAGCGCGGCCGAGGCGATGCGCAGCTCCTCCTCGTGGAGATCCTTGAGTTGCGTCTCCTCGTCGACCCCTTCGACGAAATTCACCAGCTTGGTCCAAAGCGACATACAAATCCCTTCCGGCCAGATCCTTTTCCGGCCCCCTCCGGGGGCGCATTCCGTTCCCGCACACCCCTAATAAACAACAATGGCCGGGACAAGCCCGGCCATTTCGGAATTCATGTGATTGTGAAGTCTACGCGGCGGCCTGCTGCTGCGGCTCCGTCACGGCGCGGTAGCGCACGATGCCGTGCATGGTCTCGCCGTCCGGATCGATCCGCGCCTCGGCGAACTCGTGGCGCAGATTGACCAGATAGTGATCGTCGAGGCTGAGCGGCTGATCGTGCAGGAGCGCCCTCACCGCCTCCATGATCTCTTGGACCTCTTCGGCGCTGTCCGCGCGGGTCCAGACATGGAGTGTCAGATCGTGCTCGGTGCCGGGTTCGGTGCCGGTGCTCCAGTCCAGGGTCACCGTCTGACCGAGCGTGATGTAGGGCAGCGCCTGACCCTGCGGCGCCTTGCTGTAAATCCGGTCTCCGCCGAGCCGGTCCGTCAGAGCGGTCGCGCTGGAAAGGGTCTGATAAATGCTGCGTTGGAGAGCCCAACTCGCGGCTGCCATGCTGTCCTCCACCAAAACGTTGACGGGCATTTAGGGACGCCGGCGCCGAATGCAATGGAATGCCTCAGTGCTTGGCCCAACGCGCCCGTAGAGTATTTGTGAGTTCTTGCTTAACGCGGGGTAAACGCGCGCGGAAAACCGGCCAAAGAAAAGGCCTTGCGCGCATTTTCCGCGTCCCGAATTCCAGGAACCGCGCGGCCCTGTGCCGCGTCCCGATGGCGAAGAGCGGCCGGTCGCCGGCGCTCTCGTCGAGCGTCTCGAGGGTTCCGCCGAGACTGCCGGGGGCGCCTCGCGCCGCCTCGGCTCGAATAGCCTCCGCCTGGCCGGCCAGGGTCTTGCGAACCTCTCGCTCGAGCCCCCTCGCCGCCAAGCGCCGGCGCAGGGCTTCGAGGCCTTTGACACTCGCCGCGATCACAGGTCGCGCTCCTCGCACAGACAGCGCAGCCAGCAGCGGCGCTCGCCGACGTCTACAGCGGTCAGGATCTCGAAAACACGTGTGCCGAAGACAAAGCGCATGGCCGGACGGACGCCGTCCCGGTAGCGCAGCATGACCTCGTAGGCGCGCTTGCCCGCGAGCCGCCCGGCTTCGACCCCCTCGGACCCGCCGACCGGCGTCGCTTGCGCCCACACATGGGCCACGTCGGCCCAACTCGTCGTCGCGCCGCCTGCCCCGTCGCTGACACGCTGCACCTCCTGCAGCGTCAAACGGTGGCGCAGATCACCCGCGGCCGTCACAACCGCACCCGGCGATAGGGTTGCAACAGCCCCGCCGCGATGGCCGGGACGCCCTGCGGACCGGAGCCGAGCTCCACCGGCTCGCGCCGCTCAAACCAATGGGCCACCAGCAGGAGAAGCGCCTGGCGGATCGGCTGCGGGACATCCGCGGCCGCATCGCCGAAGCCGGCAACGAACGCGATCTCGAACCCGTTGAAGGGCCGCAAACCCGCCGACGGCACCAATGCGGTCAGCACGACGCGGGCAGGATCGGACAGTACGTCGATATCGTAACTTCCCGCATCGACCGTGGACGTGCCGCCGTCGCCGTCATGCAGCCTCACCGCGCCCACCGACTGCACCGGCCCGAGTGGCAGGGCCACGCAACCACGCTGCGGCACCGCATCCAGGAAGTGCGACCACTCTTGCGTGATCAGCGCGAGACCCAGCGAGCGCTCGACGAGCATCCGCGCCGCGACGATGAGCGAGGAGATTAGCGTGTCCTCGTCGTCCGTATCGACGCGCAGATGCGCCTTGGCCTCGGCCAGGCTGATGGGCTCGGCGGCGGGCACCGCCGTCAACACATGCACCATGAGATGTCCTTCGAAGAATCCAGCCCTCAAGCAGGCCGCTAGGCGATAGGGCACAGAAAGAGTGGCGGCCGCTCACGCGAGGGAGGGGGTGGGCGCGCGAAGCGGCCGCCGGCCCGGCCGGGCACAACTGAGATCAGCGATGAAACGAGGCGCGCCGCCCCGTGTTGGTTAACGCGGCGCCTCGAAACCACAACATGTCGTAGGGAACAGCACGCGAAGATTTACGAACCCCTGATTCGTCGTCGCTCTGTTCACGGTGCGGCCTCGCGCGAAGCGCCCATGGCGCGGCCTCCTACACAAGATGTGGGAGGCCGCACCGATCGCTGGCGGAGCCTAAGACGTTCCGAACTTCAGAAGCTTGATGGCGTCGAAGTCCTGCACGCCGCCGCCCACGCGCTTGGTCGTGTAGAACAGCACGTAGGGCTTGGCCGAGAAGGGATCGCGCAGCACGCGAATGCCGGCCCGGTCGACCACGAGATAGCCGCGGCCGAAGTCGCCGAAGGCAACCGCGAAGCTGTCCGTGTCGATGTCGGGCATGTCTTCACTCTCGGCAATCGGATAGTTCATCAGCGTGGGCGACAGGTCCGCGCGCTCCGGCGGCTGCCAGAGATAGTTGCCGTCCGCGTCCTTGAACTTGCGGATCGTCGCCTGCGTGGCGCGGTTCATGACCCAATGGGCGTTGGCGCGATACTCGGACTTCAGCGTGTAGATGAAGTCGATCAGGTCGTCGCTCGGGTGCGAGGCGTCGAACGCGCCGTCATTGCCCGTGGCCACGTAGCCGATCTTGTCCCAGGCCCAGGAGCCGTTCTCGACCTTGGTGTAGTCGAGAAAGCCGCGGGGCTTGTTGTTGCCATCGCCGGACACGAAGGCCGCGCCTTCCTGTTGCGCGAAGGCCACCTGGATTTCCTCGGCCAGCCATTCGTCGATATTGACCGCAGAGTCGTCGAGCAGGCTCTGGGTTGCCGACGGCATTGCGTAGATCTCCATGGTCGGGAAGGTCAGCTCGGCCAGCGTCGGCGAATTGGTCTCGTCCCGCGTCGTGGTCTCGGCCACCCAGCCGGTCGCAGGACCCGTGACGGAGAACGGCTTCTTGTAGACGGATGCACTCACCGTGCGGTTGCCGGCAATGGCGCGAAGGGGCGAGATCTCCTTCACGCCGCGAAGCACTGCGGCCTCGACCTCCGACGGCACCAGATAGCCGCCGTCCGCGCCGTCATTGGTGCTGATCGCCAAGGCCTTCTGCTCGAGCGACAGAAGCCCCGACGTTTCGCCCCGGCGCATGTACCCGTCGAAGGCGGCCTTGTGCTGCAGGCCCGCGCTCGATGCATAGAGCGGCGAGGACGACAGGCGCGGCCGCGCGCCCTTCAGGGTCAGCCGATCCACAAGCGCCTTCTGCTCGTCCAGCGCCTGGTTGATGCGGTCGATCTTGTCGGTGGTGACGACGTCGACGGGCATGCCCTGCTGAAGCGCCCGGATCTTGTCGTCGTTCTCCTGCTTGAAGAGCTCGAAGTTCTGCAGGAATTGTTCGAAGGCGAGCGCCACGTCGTCGCCGGTGCCGCCCGGCGTCGTGGTCAACACGGTCGTGGCCGGCACGCCAGGGTCGACGCCATCCATCTTGCCGTAGCGGGCCTTTGTTTCGAGTTCATCGGGCGCAGTCGTATCGTGCTGTTCGTCCATCGTCAGTCCTCTGTTCTTTAGGGGCGGGAAAGCGCCCCATTGTTCGTTCAGGGGCGGAAGTACGCCCCATGCGGCAACGCCACGGCGCGATGCGCGCCACGGGCGAAACCGTCAGGGGCTGGTGGAAAGGAGCGTGCTTAAGCGGCGTGAAGTGCGCTGGGGCAAACAAGTAAGAATGCCCGGCTCAGGGCCGAGGAATACCTGTCGAGGCCCGCTGGATCGTATTGGGAGCTATTTACCGCTGAAATTTCGCCGCTTCGAGGTCAGCCACTCAACCCATGCATGGATCGGGCTTAGTTACTTGGTTCCTCGACTGCCAAGACACAATTGTCGTCAGATTAGCACAAGAGTGTTATCTTCGCGTGTTGGTTGAGCGAGGGGTTATGTACTGGCCTAAAGTCACCATTGACGGAACTGAGTATGACCTCAGCCATCTTGATCCTTACTCAATTGAAGTATCTCCAGCTGCTCCCGACGCTCCCACCTTCAAGGTCGGAGTTTCCTTTGGCTGCCATACTTTCACTAGGGAGAGGCAGGACGGCGACCCAATTAGCCACCATTTTGAGCATCGCGGTGACGTACGGACCTTTTGCCCAAAACGGTATGAACTATCCAAGCTATTGCCTGAACTCATCGGCAATCAGATAGGGCGTGTCTACTTTAGTCACGACAGCTATCTTATTGCGTATGCACTTGATGGATTGGCTTACCCATACGTGGTCGTTTTTAAGATGAGCAAAGCCAAAATCCCGGATCTCGATACAAGGATGTTTGTTACGACCGCCCATGAAAAGTCATCCATGGCCTCAAAGAGTCCCGCGATCACCTTCGCCACGCTCGTCGACAGTACGGCGAAAGGGCGCCGCATCACGCAGCCAAGAGAGCGAAGATCAATAACTTTGATAAAGAAATAGCCCCCTCCCAGAGGGGGCTATTTGAGAAAATGTGCGAGACTCCGTTACCTCCGCAATCCGCGAAACCCATCTCTGGGCGGCATCACCCTATTACACTCGCCTGTGGTGACAGCCCATACATAACAATCGAGCGTGAAAGTTTCAATAACGTATCGCGTCGACACAAACAAAACACGAACAAACAGCCCCCCTGAACGGCCCACGGCTGATCCTGCCGCATTGGGCGTGCTAGTCAAAAATCAACTGCGCAAAACATTATCAAGATAAAAGGTCAGTGAAATCAGCCTAAATTCTTGAGTTACTACTCGAAATATGCCAAAATGAGAGCTATTCGAACAGCATCGCGATTAGGAGCTTGGAGATGTCGTATAAGAAGTTTGCCAAAAGACCTACAAAGACTGAGAAAAATACTTTCTTTGTGAAGGCAACGTTGTTGCAGCGTAACGAAGAACTCGAAGGCAACCAACGCTGCAACAACGTTGCCTCGTAACACATTTCGCAATACTATTCAATACTCTCTGGTTCTTTCCTAACAATGGGCATTCCTGCTCCCACAACGTAGTTGACCGTCAGCACCGAGGCCGCCGCAGGGCGCGCCTCGTCGGAGGCGAGATAGAGCGTCGCCCCGACCTATACAGCCGACATGCCCAAGATGAATTTCGTAGCCAAGCTCGCGCTCGCGAGCGTTCCCGCGGCGATGTCTTCGGGACGTCCGAGCCGCTAGAAGGGCAGCCAGCGAAGCTGGCAAAAGTCCTACGGAACATGGCCATGCGCAGGCGTGCGCCGCCATGCCAAGCTCCGCACGCGCCAGCGAACCAGGCGCGGAAAGAGAGTGCATCCCGAATGGCTTCCCGAAGAACGCTGATCGTCGGCCTGGCAATTGCCGGCGCCGTCACCGCTGTTCTTGCGACTGCATACTGGGCGACTCAAGAAAGCCCGCCCCCGCCGGACCCGGAACATGTGGCGGCGCCGGCAGCGCCACCGCAGCTTCAATGTGTTTTCATCGGCTATACGGGCGCGCCGCGCGTGGCCTTCCTATTCGACATGAGCCGGGACGGAAACGAACCGCGGTTCGAGCAAACCTCTCTTACCGAGATCAGCGGCACGGGCCGCACGACCAAGAAGCCGCCCTTTCCGAAATGGCGCCTCGACACCGGCGTGGAGCCCGCGCGGCTGGAATCGGAGATCACCGTCATCGACAATACGGCAGCAGGCAAACACATCGAGCAGATCGCAATCGAGCTCTACAAATACAGCCCCGAGGGGAGCAACCCGGGCTTCATCGAAGCCGGCTTGAAGAACATCCACTATCAGAACCTGTCCGGCTCCTGTCAGCAGTCGCGTAGCCTACCGCTGACCGTTTCGAGCAATTAATGGAGTGAAATGCCCGGCGCCATGGCCACGTGCGGTTCGTCCCTCATCGCTCGTCTCCTCTAGATGCGAACCGTTGGCGGCTTGGGCGGGAGCGGGTTTGACCCGGCTAGCCCCGTGCGTTAGCGAAGGCGCCAGCGCCGCCGCAAACCCGATTCAGCCGACATGCCCAAGATGAAATTCGTAGCCAAGCTCGCCCTCGCGAGCATCGCCGTTGGGCTTCTCGTCCTCGGGTTGAAATGGGCTGCCTACCTTGTGACCGGCAGCATCGCGCTTTACTCCGACGCGCTCGAAAGCGTGATCAATGTCGCCACGGCGATCGCGGCGTTCCTCGCCGTCCGCCTCAGCGCCGTGCCGCCGGATGCGAACCACCCTTACGGCCACCAAAAGGTCGAGTATCTGTCCGCCGTCGTCGAGGGCGTCCTGATCGTGGTCGCCGCGCTGGCCATCCTCCGGAAAGCCTATTTCGGCCTGATGGACCCGCATCCATTCTCGGCCCCGCTGCCGGGCCTTGCCCTGAACGTCTTCGCAAGCGTCATCAATGCCGCCTGGTGCTTCGTGCTCATGCGCTACGGGCGCCGGCATCGCTCGCCCGCGCTCGTGGCCGACGCCAAGCACCTGCTCTCCGACGTGATCACGTCGGTCGGCGTCGTGGCCGGCGTCATTCTCGTGGTGCTGACCGGCTGGACCCCGCTCGATTCGATCGTCGCCGCCCTCGTCGCCCTCAACATCCTGTGGTGGGGCTGGTCGCTCATGCGCGAGTCCGTGGGCGGCTTGATGGATGAAGCGGTCTCGAACGAGATCCTGTCCGATATTCGCCTCGTGATCTCGCGCGAAGCCGAAGGCGCGATCGAAGCCCACGATCTGCGGACGCGCACCGCGGGCCCCACGGTGTTCATCGACTTCCACCTTGTCGTTCCCGGCTCGATGAGCGTCGAGGAGTCTCACGACATCTGCGACCGCATCGAAGCCGCGCTCAAGGAAGAGATGAACCACGCGGTCATCACGATCCACGTCGAGCCGGAAGACAAAGCCAAAATGGGCTCAGGCGTGCCGGTCCTCTAGAAGAGGCCCCCCAGACAACGACAGCCGCCGCCCCTACTGCGCGGTCCAGCCGCCGTCGACGGTCAGCACCGAGCCGACCGCGAAGCGCGCCTCGTCGGAAGCAAGATAGAGCGTCGCCGCCGCGATCTCCTCGGGCTTGCCCAGCCGCTTGATGGGCAGCCAGCCTTCGGCGTCCTTCCGACTCACTTTGTGATCGTCGATCCAGCGCAAAAACATGTCGTTCGGTATGTCGAAGGCGCAGGTCGCAATCGCGTTGATCGAGATGTTCTCGGCCGCCACTTGCAGCGCGGCGGATTTGGTCAGCCCGATGATGCCGCCCTTGGTCGCCGCATACAGGCCGTTGTCGGGGACGCCGGTCATGCTGCTGGTCACCGAGGCCTGGTTGACGATGGCCCCGCCGCCGTTCTTGCGCATCTGCGCGACCTCGTGCTTCAGGCAGTAATAGGTGCCCTTCAGATTGGTGTCGATCACCGTGCCGAAATCCTCCGACGGCAGATCGAGTGTCGGGCCGGAGATCTCCTTCGACGCATTGTTGATGGCGATGTCGAGCCGGCCGAAGCTCGTGACGGTCTCGGCCACGAAACGCGCCACATCGGCTTCGCTCGAAATGTCGGCGTGGCTGTAGAAGCCGTCGGCACCGATCGTCTTGACCGAGGCCAGCGTCTCCTCGCCGCCGGAATCGTTGATGTCGCACAAAGCGAGCTTCGCGCCACGCTCGGCGAAGGCCTCCGCCAGCACGCGACCGAAGCCTTGCGCCGCACCGGTGATCAAGACGACCTTGTCTTTGAAATCGAACATATCGTGTTGCGCCCTCTCCTTGTGCGGCGGTCGCATAGCGATAGCACAACTCTAGCGCGCTTTGGCGTTAGGATCCGCGCAAGCGCTTTGCCCCACGCCGCAAGGCCCGGGCGAAGGCGGGCAGATTGTCGGGCGCCCTAAACTGCGGACGCGCATCACGTGGGACAGCCGCTTGCCGTTTCACGGCGCTCACGCGCGCGTCCGGCAGCATGGGAAACGTCACCACGGAGATTTCCCACAGATCGATCTTGTCGAGACGGCGCACGCCGCTCGCCGGGTCCGTGCGCCCCTGCACGGTGCGGAAGCCTATGGAAAGCCCGTCGAGCGCGCCGGCCCGCATCAAGGACAGCACCTCGCGGGCGCGCGTCACCTCGGGCACCAAGCGGCCCTTGGCGAACAGACCGCGCGCATCCTCGGCCAGCTCCAGCCACACGCCGATGGGCTCGTTGGGATCGTGCTGAAACAGCAGCTTGACCCCACGGGCGCCGCGCGTGGCGAGGCTCTCCCGGAACGCGCGCGGCATGACGAGATCCTGGCCGAGATCCACCTGGCCGAACACGCTCGCATAGCCGGAGAACGTGCCGTCCGCTTCGACGGTCTGCAGGTTGACGGGCGCGAACTTGACCTCGCGCTCCGGCGCGAGCTCGCCAAAGCGTTGCAGCATCGTGATGGTCTTTCCCGTTGGGCACGGCCGCCCAAAGGGTTAGCCCGAAAAGGGAAACCTGAGGGGGACACGTGTGCTGGCGTCAGACGCCCTTCATCGCCACGCCCACGGTCAGCATGCCCCAACCGAGGATGGCTGCCCAAAACGCGAAATGCGAAATGGACGCGAAGCCACCGTCGATCACGCCGAGCACGCCGAGCAGATACAGCACAAGCGCGACGACCACGCAGACGATGGATAGATAGAAGACGTTCTTGGTCGGTGGTGTCAGACGAATTGCCATAGCCCCTCTCCTTGCCGATTCTCTTCAGGTCCCGGCGGAAGGCTAGCATGGGGCACGGCAACCGCCCAGCTTAGGGCGGCGGCGCGCCGGACAACGTATCGCCACCTTCGATGGCGCCATAGCCGACGGCCGCGCGCTTTTCGTTGACGGTCAAAAAGTCTGAGGCTTGCACGCGCGCCCACAGGGCCTCGCGTTCCGTGGAGAGCGCCTCCACCGCGTCGAGATCTGGCTTCAGTTCCAGCGCCGGCGCGTCCGGTCCAGCTGCAAGGTCGAAGCCCGGCGCGAGCCAGGCCGACAGGGCCTTCGCCGTCCGGGCCACCAGCGGCAGCACGGTCTGGCGCCAGAAGGAGCGGTTGGCCTCCGCATAGTTCGCATAGGTGTTATCGCCGGGAATGCCGAGCAGCATGGGCGGCACACCCAGTGCCAGGGCCACCTCCCGCGCGGCCACGTGCTTCGCCGAGATGAAATCCATGTCACGGGGACTGAGCCCCATGGCCTTCCAGTCAAGCCCGCCTTCCAGCAGTAACGGCCGGCCGGCATTGGCCGCGCCGGCGAAACCGTCCTCGAGTTCGGTCTTCAGCCGCTCGTATTGCTCCGGTGAAAGCTGCCCGTCTTTGGCGGTATAGACCAGCGCGCCCGAGGGGCAGGCGGAGTTGTCGAGCAGCGCCTTGTTCCAGACGCCGGCGGCGTTGTGCAGATCGAGACCGACAGCGGCAGGTTCCAGCGGGCTCATGCCGTAATGGTCGTTGAGCGGATGGAACAGCGCCATGTGCAGGATGGGCCGAACGCGCGAACCATCCTGGTCGAAACGCATGGTCTGCCCCGAGACGGCGTATTCATACGCCTCGGGCCAGCCGTTCGGACCCGGCACCACCTTCATGCGGTCGGGGCGGAGCGCGTGCAGCTCGCGCACGGTACCGTCCACCGCCACGGCCTCCAGATATGCGTTCCCCGCCACGATCAGATGGCCGAAGAAGGACTCGAGCAGATCGGGCCCGCACTCCATCGGGTTTGGCCGCTGCAGAAGCGCCAGCAGCGGATGCTCGTCGATCTCCTTCGCCCCGTCGAAAAGGTAGAGCGGCACGGAGGCCGCAGCCTCGGCGATCATGCGCACGGAGCGATAGACGATCGGGTTCTTCGTGAAGCCTTCGCGCGCCAGGCTCGCATAGTCGCGCGGGGTCCACACGGGATGCCCGCCCGTGGCCCAGGCGATCAGCTTCGCCGTCTGGCTCGCCTTGGCTTCGAGGCCGAACAATCGCCTCAACTGAGCCCGTAAACCCGTTGTCATGAATCACCTTTCACGAGTCGCAGAAGAGTCATAGGAACCGCGCTCAAGCAGGCCACCGCCCTCAAGTAGGCCGAAGGCCGGTAGGGCAAACAAGACGGCCGGTAGCGCAAACTAGAGAGTGCGAACGCGAGGCTCAGCGCTGCCGCGCAAACACAGATCCGTCAGGGCCCAGACCAGCGCGTCGACCCGGTCGGGACTTTCCCCGCCGGACAAGCCATCGAGGCCGAAGTCACACATCTCGTCTTCGAGCGCGGGCAGCGCGCCGACATGAGACACGCATGCGCGCTCGTAAAGAGCGGCCACAGGCTCGGCGCGCAGTACCTTGCCGCGCATGGCGCGCACGCTCCGCACCGGTACGGCCGGGTCCACCTGCCGCAACACAGTCTCGACCAGTTCGCCGCCCTGATTCACCTCGGCAACGATGCGGTCCGCCTCGAAGCGGCGGAAGGCGGCGATGACAGCGCGCGCCCAGTCGAGAGGCCGCACGCCCTGCACGGTCGCGTCCGCCAGCACATAAGCGCGTCCGTCTTCTCCGAGACCGGCGACGACGATCCCGCACGCATCGGCGCGCGGGCCGGAACTGGCCGGTGGATCAACCGCCACGACGACACGGGATAGCGGCGGCGGCGTGCCAACACGGTGCCGCTCGATGATCTCACGCGGCCACAGCGCGTCCGGCCGGTCTTCCAGCAGTTCCGCCTCGAGCTCTTGCCGCCCAAGCCGCGTGCCGCGATAGCGTCCGACAATGGTCTCCAAAAACGATGGCGCCAGGTTCGCGGCGTTGGCCGCGGTCGCGACGCGCGTGACGATCGCGCGCGCGTCCACGAGCAGCGCCTTGATCAACGGGATCGGCCGCGGCGTGGTGGTCACCAGCTGCCGGGGGGCCTCCCCCAGACGCAAACCGAACTGCAGCATGTCCCAGGTCTCTTGCGGCCGCCGCCACTTGGCGAGCTCGTCGCACCAGGCCGCGCTGAATTGCGGCCCGCGCAAACTCTCCGGGTCCTCCGCCGAGAAGAGCTGCGCCACGGCGCCACTCTCCCAGCGCACTTGCCGCTTGGACGGTTCGAACACGGGCCGGGCGCCCGGCGGATGCACCGCCAGCAGACCCGAGACGCCTTCGACCATCACGGCGCGGGCATCCGACAACGTTTCCCCGACGAGGGCGATGCGTGCATCGGATGCGCGGCGGGCTTGAGCGCGCACCCATTCGGCGCCCGCCCGAGTCTTGCCGGCCCCGCGCCCGCCCAGCATCAGCCAGGTGGTCCAAGACGATCCGCCCTCTGTCACTCCGTCATCGGAGGACACAGGCGGCAGCTGATCGTCCCGCGCCCAGACCTCGAAATCGTAGTGCAGCGCCGTTAGCTCATCCGGCGAAAGCCTTGAAAGGAATCGCTCAATCGTCTCCGGGCTGGATGCGCGCAAGGCGGCCCGCAAGGTCGCGGCGGAGTCTGTCCGCATCGGCACCGTCCTGTGTCTTCTTCCGGTCTTTGCCGCCGCGCGCGCCCTTGTCTTGCGCTGCTTTGGCCTCGTCCATCTCGACGAGCTTCGCGTAGAGCCGCGCCAGCGAATTGAGGTTACGCGCCTCGCGCTCCGCTTCGGCGGCGCTTTGGGGGCGCCCGTCGTTCTCGGCCATGCGCGTCTCGATCTCGCTCATCTTCGCATCCAGCAGATTGTAGAGCCGCTTTACGATCCGCCCACGGCGCTTCTCGGTGGGTGTGGGCGGCAAACCATTTCCAAGCGGCCGCCGACGCGTTGGCAGACGTACGAGCGGGGCCACGCGTTCCCAGCCCCGATCGTCCCGGCGCTTGGCGATATTGGCCGGCGTCGTCCCGTGTTTATCGGCGATCCGGCGCAGCGCCATCCCGCTGTGAAGAAAGTCGTGGTGCACCGCCTCCCAGTCGATGGTCGACGCGACGCGGTCGCCACGGAACGTGGGCGGGCTCACGCCGCTCCCATCAGCGCGCGCGGTCTCGCCGCGCTCGTCCGTGTCGGGCAGCGTCATGGGCACCTTGTCGATTGTGTTGAGGTGTGGAGACCGAGCGCCTCCTAGTGCGTCATGCCCGCGAAGGCGGGCATCCATCTGGACTCTCGGTGTCTCGGAGCCCTCAGCAACTTACCGTCAAGCCAAGTTTTTTACTTTATGACTTTTGCAGCTTCCCAAGTCAGTTTGCCAGCCTCAATTGCAGCGCGCATTCGTTCGCGTGTCTTTTCAACTGCCAACTCTAAGGCCCTATTGGCTGTTTTCGGCGCTTTTTCTTGTCTGGCCTCTCTTTCGAGCTGGCTTTCCTTTTCGAGGATTCCGACCATTGGCTTTTCTCCCTTGGCTTCGCATCCGTTCTGCCAGGCGCTCTCCATATCTCGGGTTAAACTCGGCTTCAAAATAATGCTTTCTTTTTATCCAAATAAAACCTTCCGATCGAGAAATAACTGCAACGTCAATTGGCTCACGAACTGTTTCCATCCCGCGTGATACACGCCTCTTTATGGACGTTAATTCCACTAATGCCTCAGCCATCCTCGCAACCTCAGGCTTTGGCATAAACTCTACGATGTCCTCGATTGCCTGCTTTGATTTATCTCTAATAGCCTTAAAGGCATCGGCCTTCAGGCCAGACACGAACTCGTCTTCCGCCCCTTTCACACTAGACGCAAACTGCTCCGCGCCATCGTCCGTAGCAAACTCCAGGTTAGGTCGAATAGTGTCTCCAATTGTTGAGATCGTTCTGCGCGCAAAACTAGTGATCTCGTCCACTATTTCATCGTCAAGACCGTACAAAAACCGATCGACCATTTCCTTTTGAGCAAATGGAATAACAGATGCTCGTTCGCCATCCCTATCAATGTCGCATCTATGGATGCTCTTTTTTTTGATGCGTCCGAGGGCAACTCCATCAACCTCGTAAGCAACTAATGTAGGAAATACGTCTTTGGTTCCAAAACCTGAGACCACTATGCCAGTGAGAGAACTAGATAGATAATCCGATAGAAGAACCTCCCTAAAAAGTCCAAGTATCTTATCTTTTTGCGCAGGCTTTAGGTTGCCAAAGTATTCATTAATGCCCGTAAGAACCTGTTTCTTGTGTTCATTTGTAAAATTGGGAGCGCCGTTGCCTACAAACTCTCCAGGTTGTGAGTTCTGCACGGCCGTTTCAAATGTGCGGACAACATCATCGAACGCTCGGTCCAAAATCTCGTCTGGCTCGACTTCTTTTTCCTCCAACAAATAACGTCGTATGGCCTCCTTGAACCGTTCGTCCATACGTTCGAGTAACGGGTCTATCACGCGCCTAAGGCTTGTTTCCTGAACGCGCGAGCTTGAAGTTCGGCCTAGTTCGTCCAGATATTGAAGGAACAAATCGGCTGCCTGCTCAACGTGGTCTACAGCAGTGCATTTATCTCGGAAGTCTTTTATAATTATTGGCAGCGGTATTTCGGCGAACTGTAGGTCGTTGTAGATCATGACACCAATTGGGTTTGCGCACGACAACTCGAATAGTTTATCGCCCGAATCGAAGATCTTCTCTTCTGTCTGACCAGCCGATATCGTGATCGCACTATCTGTGGCAAGCGCGACTGCGGTCTTGTTGAGGATTGCAATCTCAGCGGTCATACTTGGACCACCTCGCGGCACCGCCTCGCCTTAAGCTCTCTACCCTGTTCGAGTGTGAAGCAGCAAGCACGTGCTATGCCGCCCTTCTGCACATGCTCGCCTGAAAGCGTAGCCGCGTCGACGGCCTCAGCAAGCTCGCCGATCGCTATCTTCAGGACGGTGACACCAGCGCCAATGGTGCCGGCTGGTCTCTTCTCGCGTCTGGGCTCCTTTGGCATTCGATTCGCTCCTGCTTGCCGCTGAGCATACAGGAGACACGCCAAGCGTGTGCTGAAAAAGCGAACACGTGAGGATTAGCAAGCTGAGAGAGCCGCCAGATGTAGTTTCACTGCCCAAAGGGCCCCAAGGGTCGAGCGCGGGTACTAGAACAACAATGCGTCGCCGCGCTTGATTAGCCCTTCGATCAGCAAAGCGGTTGGGGCAAACCAAATGGCAGGTAGCACGAACAAACATGCGCTCAAGCAGGCCGCTAGGCCGATAGCGCAAATAAGAAAGCCCTCAAGCAGCCGCTAGGCGATAGGCCAACAAGAACTCTCCCCCTGAAACCAACAACGCCGCCCCATTTCTGGAAGCGGCGTTCTAAACGCGATCAGCGACTCGGAACTAGGAGGGAACGTCCCCCTCAAGGGGCCGTGCCCCTCGCCCAACTGTCGCGTTGTAGAGAAAACCTAGCCCATGAGCGTTACGCTGTCAAGGACTATTTTCCTATATTTTCGTCTTTGGGCTCAACTTTCCGACTCTGTGCGGGGCGGGCGCCTTACTCCGCCTTGGACTTGCAGGGAATGCCGTCGGCGAAGCACTTCGAATACAGCCCCTGGACGGCGCAGCTGAGATTGGAGTCCTTGGCGAGATCGAAATCCAACTCCGTGTCCGGGAAAACCTTCGCGGCCTTCTCCATCCAATTCTCGATGGCCACGGTCTCGGCCTCATCGCGGTCGGCCGTGAAGCCCGGACCGCTGCCGCTGAGCATCTCGGTGCCGCATTCGAGGTCGGCAAACTCATCGGCTCCCGCTCCGGCCTCCGGCTTCGGCACGGACAGATCGAACGCATCGTCTTGGGCGAACGCCAAGCTGCCCAGCGTCATCAGCCCTATCGCGGCGATCGCCCCAATCGTCTTCACGGCAAAGCTCTGCATGGCCGGCACACTCCCTCCCGGTGACCCATTGTTCTTTTGGATGTCTCTTCTGCGCAGGACTGTCTCGTTTTGGATGGTTCGTTGTCCCTCAGATGGAGGAGGCTTGCGTCGGATAGAAGAGACCTGCAGTCGGTGACGCCATTCTTTCCGGCCTTTCCGGGAGATTCAAGGTCGCCCGCACCCAGGCGCGCCAGCGCCCGGCAATGCCCGGGTCTCGCCCGCGCGCCTCACACAACTGTGATGGGCGAAGCCGGCAGCCGCCCGAGCCTGAGGCATTGGGACGCGCATATGTCCTTGATAACGCCTTTCTTTGCCGCAAATGTTGTTGGATAGGGTGGCGCTCGGGGGACTCGCCTGACACTAGATTGCTGTGGGCTCACGCCAAGAGGGCGGCTCTCCAGCCGCACCGGCATTAAGGCTGCGGGCTTTGAGAGACTTGCCGCCGGCGGGGTCGTTCAGGCAACGTGGCCGGCAGGTTCGTGGTTGCGTTAGGCGTGCGGCGTGTCCCGTGCGGAACGCCGAAGAGGGAATGTAGGATCGTGACGAGGCTTTGCGGGGCATTGTTGGTCACTGCCGTCGTGGCGCTGGCGCTTGGCGCCTGCAGCCGCAAGGGCCCGGCCCCCGACGTATCCTTTCTGCCGACCGCCGCCGTCGAGGCCGAGGACAAGAAGGCGGCCTTCGAGGCGGCCAAAGCCGTCTGCCTCGAGCAGGCGCAGCGCAAAGGGATATCCTCGGTAACCCGTATTCTTCTGTTCAAGGGCAAGGTCTCCGAATCCGACTACGTGGATTGCATGGAGGCAAAGGGCTTCGCGGAGCTCGAATAGGCTTGGGCAAGCCCTGAGGCGCCGGCGCCAGGCCCAGAGCAAGCCGCGCCGGATTTTCTGCCGTACACCCCGGCAAACCTCTATAAATGGCCGTATTCGGTGTATACTCAAGAATTCGGGTCGTCTCCCTTGGGGCGGCCAGCTTTTGTGTGGGCAGATCGCACTCTCTCAAGAGGTCCAAAGTCGTTGCGGGATATCCAGGGCAATAATCGCGGCAAGCTGATTGATTGGCTGAAGATCGATTCGTGGATCGATTCGGGCCTTTATTCCGCGCTGACCGGCTTCCGCGATTGGTGGGGCGCCTACTCGTCCTTTTTCGGCCGCTTCGAGATCAAGGGGTTCTGGCGGGCCTGCAACGAGTTGGTTTGCGACGGCCTCACGCTGAGCGTGGCCGGCCTGCTCGTGGTCCTTGCCTTTGCGCTGCCCTCGTTCGAAATCGCCCAGGGCAAGATCAACCTGTCGGACGAGTTCAGCGTCACCTTCCTCGACCGCTACGGCAACGAGATCGGCAAGCGCGGCCTCCTGCGCGACGACTCCGTGCCGCTCGAGGAAATCCCCGATCACATGATCAAGGCGACCCTCGCCACCGAGGACCGGCGCTTCTTCGATCATTTCGGCATCGACATCATGGGCACCTCACGTGCCCTGATCCAAAACGCCCGCGCCGACACGGTCGTCCAGGGTGGTAGTTCGCTCACCCAGCAGCTCGCCAAGAACATGTTCCTGTCGCCTGAGCGCGCCATCACGAGAAAGATCAAAGAGGCGTTCATCGCCATCTACCTCGAGAACCACTACACCAAGCCGGAACTGCTCAAGCTCTATTTCGACCGCGCCTATCTCGGCGGCGGTTCCTATGGCGTCGAGGCTGCGGCGCAGTACTACTTCAACAAGTCCATCCGCGACGTCACCTTGGCGGAGTCGGCCATGCTCGCGGGCATGTTCAAGGCGCCTACCCGCTATGCGCCCCATGTCAATCTCGCCGCCTCGCGCGCGCGCGCCAACGAAGTGCTGAGCAACATGGTCGAAGCCGGCTATCTCAGCGAGGGGCAGGTCTATGGCGCCCGGCTGAACCCGGCACGCATCGTCGAGCGCGGCGACTCGAACACGCCGGACTACTTCCTCGACTGGGCCTTCGAGGAGGTCCAGCGGATCATGGGCGGACGCCCTAACCGCATCGTCGTGGCACGTACGACGGTTGACCTGGGACTTCAGAAAACGGCCGAGACAGCCGTCGAAGACACGATCTCGAAATTCGGCCGCTCCCGGAACTTCAACGCCGGCGCCCTCGTCTCCATGGAGACCAACGGCGCCGTGCGCGCCATGGTCGGCGGCAAGGACTATGGCGTCAGCCAGTTCAACCGCGCGGCGCATGCCTATCGGCAGCCGGGTTCCTCATTCAAACCTTACGTCTACTTGAGCGCGATCGAGCATCTCGGCTACACGCCCAACAGAAGGGTGGTCGACGGCTATGTGAGCTGCGGCCGCTGGTCGCCGAAGAACTATTCCGGCGGTTACCGTGGCGCCATGACCTTGCGGACGGCGCTCGCGAAGTCGATCAATACGGTGGCCGTGAAGCTCTCGCTGGAAGTGGACCGCCAGACAGTGCTCGATGATCTCGCCAAGATGGGCGTCAAGCATTTGAAGAAGACCTGCTCGATGGCGCTCGGCGACAACGGCATGACGCCGCTTGAGCATGTGGGCGCCTGGGGTGTCTTCGCATCCGGCGGGCTGTCCATTCGCCCGTACGGCATCGAAGAAATCAGCACCATCGGCGGTCAGCTTCTTTACAACCACGACCGGGACGATCCAAAGCCGACCCAGATCTTCAAGCCTGAGGCTGTCGCAACGCTCAACAACATGCTGCAGACGGTCGTCGATGCGGGAACCGGCCGCCGCGCACGGCTCGACTACACCAATGCCGCCGGCAAGACCGGAACGAGCTCCAACTATCGCGATGCGTGGTTCATGGGTTTCACCGGCAAGTACGTCACCGGCGTTTGGTACGGCAACGACAACTTCTCGCCCATGGGCCGCGTGACAGGCGGCAGCTTCCCTGCCCAGACCTGGAAGACGTTCATGGACGCCGCCTATGATGGCGACAACATCCCCACGGCCCCGGGCGTCACGCCGCATCCGCGGCAGATCGCCGAGCGACAGCGGATTGCCGCGGTCATGTCGCAAAACACCTCCGCCGACCTGCCGGTGCCGCCGCCGGTCGACACGTCCAAGGACATGTCGAAAGCGACACGCCAGGTTCTTGGCAATATCGCGACGCTTCTGCAAAAGGCTCCTGCCGTGTCGCCGAACGGTGCCGATCGTCAAAGCCGGGCGACCCAGCCCGTCGGCAACAAGCCAAAATCGAACGTAGCGTCGGCCGAGGGTACAGGCGTCCCGCAGGCGGTCTCTAATCGTAATGCGGAGCGGGCGGCGCGCACAGCCAGCACCGACCGTCAGTAAGTCGCCCGCGTTGCGCCTAGATCGAAAGACGATGCTCGCGTGACAGCACTCCCCGACATGCCGCTCTCCGGAGCGCCGACGCATAACAGCCTTTGGCGCGACGAAGGCGGCACGTCCATGCGTGCGCTGGGCTACTTCATCGGCGCCTTTGCCGTCGCCCTGCTCTTAGGCATCGGATCGGCCTGGTACATGATCGAGCGTGGCTCCATGCTCACCACCACGCGCGTAGGACCGTGGACGAGTTGGCTCAGCGAAGGAAATCCCAACGCGGATCCGTACACGCGGGCCCATCTCGCCAGAAGCGGCCGCCTGCCACTGACGTCGACGGCGGCCCGGTATTTCGTGGCCCGCACGGACTCCGGTGGCAGCCACCTAAGTCCCCAATGCGAGTACCGCATCTCGGGCGGTCCCTTGAATGCCCGCTGGTGGTCGCTTGCGCTTTACGACTCGCAAGGGTCCATCATCCCCAATCCGTCCAACCGCTACAGCTTCAACAGTGAAGAAGCGATCCGCCGATCGGACGGGAGCTACGAAATTTATCTTTCGAAGAGCGCCCGCCCCGGCAACTGGCTGCCGAGCGGGACCGATCCGTACAGAGACCTCAAACTCCTGCTGCGCGTCTACGGCCCCCGCGAAACGGACGCCAACGGCATCGGGCAGATCCCCGATGAGAGCCTTCCAACGATCGAGCGTGTGCGATGCGAGTAAGATTGCCGGGACTG
This sequence comes from Methyloceanibacter sp. wino2, assembly GCF_003071365.1. Lineage (NCBI taxonomy): Bacteria > Pseudomonadati > Pseudomonadota > Alphaproteobacteria > Hyphomicrobiales > Hyphomicrobiaceae > Methyloceanibacter > Methyloceanibacter sp. wino2. The sequence continues at coordinate 2,717,900 of NZ_CP028960.1, read as the reverse complement.
TATATCGCCTTGGCCGTCGTGCTCGCCGGCCTCATTCACGTGGTCGCCGTACTGACGTTGCCCGTACTTGCGCCGCGCGACGCCCATGCCCGGCTTGCCGCTCTCGGTCCCACCAACACCATCATTCAGCTTCCGCCGCTGAAGCCCGGACAACAGGTCATGCCGAACATGGCGCCGGACGTGCGCTACGCCATGTGCCTCTTCGATCTTTCCGACGGGCCCGTGCACCTGCGCGCGAACATTCCCGACGAGCTCTGGCTCATCGCCTTCTACACGCCGATCGGCGAGAATTTCTATACGGTGGTTGGTGCCGACATGAAGCGCGGCAATGTGGACCTCGTCGTCACGACCGGTGATCAATCCGTCGCGGACGCGACGGGCGATTCCCCGGAGGCCCTCGAGAACCTGTTGGTGGTCAATTCACCGGCGAACAAGGGCATTGCCTTGATCCGCGCACCGTTGGCCGGTCCAAGCCGCAGCTTCGAAGCCCAGCGCGCCCTTGAGGCTGCCTATTGCGGACAGCAGAGGGCCACGGCGGCACCCCCCGCAGCGGCAACGCCCCTACCCGCACCGGCGCCTTCAGGCCTGTGACTTTGTCCGGGCCTGCGCCGAATGCTCTACAGCGGCGGTAGACAGTGTCTGGTCGTGAGCACCATGGCGCTCGATACGCACACCCGGAAAGATGATGATCTCACCGAGCGCCCCGTCGGCCGGCGCTTCCTTTCGGGCGCCGTCGTGCTCCGTCACGCGGAATTCCAATATGGTCGCCATCTTAAGGTCTCCACGGCTTGCCTCACGCGATGCGCAAACAAAACCCGCGCGCAACGCGCCTTTCCCGGATTAGGACCCCGTTAAGGTTAACGAACCCCTAATGGATCTTTGACACTTAGGCTGCGATCAGGGCATCGCCGAGGAAGTGCCGCCCCTCTTTGTCCTCGACCGCGATCACCCAGAGGTCGGGGTCGAACTCCTGCTGTCGCTCAAGATAGGCGGCGACGGTGGGCGCATCCGCGGCGTCGCCTCCGAGACACGCCACCCAGAAGCGCTCGGCCTCCGTCGCGGACAGTCCGGCCGGCGCCGGCCCGTAAAGATTGAGCGTACCGTCCAGCCTGTCGACTTCAATGAAGATGGCGCCGGCTTCCTCGTGGCCACGTTTGACCACGACCGCCGGAACATTCTCGACGGCGCATCGGCGCAAGTAGGCGCTGACCCAGATCCCGCTCTTCAAACGCATGAGACGGCCTTCTTCATCGGGTCGAGGATACGGTGATCGGGCTAACGGTTGCTAGCCGCCGTTCTGGTGAGGTCGCGTCCCGTCACGCGCTGAAGCTCGGCGAGAAGTTCCGGCGTGATCGAGCCGGTGACGGCCATATTGCGGTCCTGCTGAAACGCACTGACGGCATCGGCAGTATTTTCGCCCCATTGGCCGTCAATGATCCCCGGTGCGTAACCGAGTTCGGCAAGCACTTGCTGCACGCGCAAGACGGTGCTGTCGTCGGCCGATTGCGCGGCAATGCTGTCGGCCGGCGGTACCGAGCCGGTCGCATCGGAGTTGGCGATCGTATCGCCGAGGAGAATCTGGCGCAGGACGTCGTCGCTCGGCAGGCCGGTGATGGCGAGCCCTTCGCGCATCTGAAACGCGGAAATGGCTTTGCGGGTCTTGTCCGACAATTGACCGTCGACGGTGCCCACGTCGTAGCCGCGCAACGAAAGCTCCCGCTGGATAGCCCGCACGACCAGCAGCGATTCCCCATCTCCGGGCGGCTGCGCCGGCAGGTCGGTCACGACCGGTGCCACGCCCCCACCGGAGTCCGGCGTCTTCTCGTACGTGCTGGCTGAGCTGTCGGCACTCACATTCGGGCTCGGTGGCTCGACGCCGATCACACGGGTGGTGCCGGAGCCCGCTGATCTCGCATCGGCCATGCCGTGCGGCGCGTGCTCCTGCAGGTAGAGAGCGTTGTAAATGATGGTCGCGGTCATGCCCAAAAAGGCCAAAAACAGAAGCCGCGCTGTGACTACGCCCATTATTCCCACAAATCGATTGTTGAGGTCTCGCCCACTCAAATCGAGAAGGACATCACGCCCCTCCCCTAACGCATCTTGGCGGCGGAAGCTAAAGAGTTACTAAACGCCGATCCGCGCTTAGGCAGCTGCCACCGATGCCCCGTGCTCTTCGTTGGCCGGGGGTTCTGCCTCAACTTCGAGGGGCAGAACGATACGCACGGTCGTGCCCTGGCCCAGCGTACTTTCGAGGTCCAGCGATCCCCCATGCAGCTGCGCGAGCCCCCGCACGACGGACAGGCCAAGGCCCGCGCCCTCGTAGCTGCGGTCATAAGAACTCGCGGCCTGCACGAATGGGTTGCCAAGGCGCGGCAGATCCTTCTCGGCGATGCCGATGCCGTTGTCGGACACGGCAAACACCATGTTCCCGTCCTCGACGGAGGCGGCAACTCTGACCCAACCGCCTTTCTCGGTGAACTTGACGGCATTCGAGATCACGTTGAGCAGCATTTGCTTGCAGGCGCGCTTGTCCGCTGCAAGTTCCGGCAAGCCGTCCGCGACCTGGGTCGTAAGCGTCAGCCCCTTGGTCTCGGCGGTATGACGCAGAACGTCGCAGCACGACTTCACCAAGTCGCCCACGCAGAAGGGCTCCCGCACGATGGAGAACTTGCCCGCTTCGATCTTCGACATGTCGAGGATGCCGTTGACCACACCCAGCAGGTGCTCACCGCTTTCATGGATCAGGCGCGCGTAATCGCGATAGCGCTTCTCACCCAGCTTGCCGAACAGCTCCCGCTCCAAAATCTCGGAGAAACCGATGATGGCGTTGAGCGGCGTCCGCAGCTCATGGCTCATGCTGGCGAGGAACTGGCTCTTCGCACGGCTCGCGCCTTCGGCCTCGCCGCGCGCCCGCAGGAGATTCGCCTCGTATTCCTTGTGTTGCGAGATGTCGCGCGTGATGGCAACGACAGCGGACTGGTCGAAGCCGTCGGTCTGGGGCATCGGCCGGCAGCGCATCTCAACCCAGGCGTAATAGGCATTGTCGCTCGAGCCGCCCCGGCGCAGGCGGAATTCGACCGATATCGGTTCATTGTTCGCACGGCACCGGTTGAGCGCCGAGAGAAAGGCCGGGCGATCGCCGACATGGACATGTTCGAAGAGGCCGTCGCCGAGCACGGCCGGCGCCGTGGCCCCGAGCAGCTGCCGCGCGGCTTGCGACGCGAACACCACACGTCCGCGGTGGTCATGCAGCGTGATCATGTCGTTCACGTTCTCGGCGAGCAGACGATAGCGCTCCTCGCTGGCTTCGATGGCGTATTCGGATTGCCGGTGAACGAGTTGAAGCGTCACGACCAGACCGGCCGCATAGGCCATCGCGCTCAAGGCGCCGATAAAGGCAAAGGCCGCTGGCGGGATCGGCAGGGTGAACGGCGTCGGGTCGATACCTCCGGCACCCAGCATCGCGAGCGCGACAAGTCCCGTGCCGGCGGCGCCGACGGCCCACGCAACGCTGCGCCTGTCAGTGCTGAGACCCGCCTCGAGCGGTACGGCGACGAGCCACGGCAACAGCGCCGAGGCGAGACCGCCGGTCAACCAGGCGCAATAGGTGACGAGACCGGCAAAATTGACCGCGGAGATCCGATGGGCCACGGCAAACCGGCCAGCCCGCGACAGATAGATCGCAATCGCGATCGGCGACATCAGCCAGAGAAAGGCGAAGGCGCTCAACAAAGAGGGCTTGCCCCCGACAACCAGATAGATGGGGAACACGCATAGCGCCAAGGCGCCGCCCAGGAGCCGCGAGGCAATAAAGGTCTGGTGCCGCGCCAAGGTCAGCGCGTCGCCGCGCGCCGACTCGTGGACAAGCGACCGGAAATAGGCTGACAGGCCGCGGATACTCTCTCGACTCAACACTCGCAACTCGGAGCGGCACGGGACCGCTGCGTCCTAGAATCCTCAGTTAGCGGTCCATTATTCCCGAGGCTCACTTAAAGAAAGCATAAGGCCGCGACACTTACCGCCGCCCCGATGGGACTTCGCTCCGTGTGGTGCGCCAAACTTCCAGCCGATTCCATTAAAACTTTAGTCAAGTTTCTTTCAAATGCATTTACAGAGATAAACAGTGTGTTTATTCGGCGCGCCGGGAAAAACCGTTAGAGGAGGTTGAGAGTTCGAGTAAAAATTTACAGGGTTTCGGGAAAGGACGTTATTTTCTTGAGCGTATAGTTCCCTCATCTGCGAAAAATCGCGGAGCACAGAGCGGCGAAAAAAACGGGGCCGCCATCGACAGAGAGGGCAGACAAATGATGTTCCTGATTAGATCGGCCTTTTGGCTGGTGGTGCTCATCCTCCTGATTCCGACGGACGGGGAGCAACAGAAGAAGATTTACGGCATGGCGCAGACGGCTGTGGCCGACATTCGCAGTTTCTGCGTGCGCAACCCCGAAACCTGCGATTCGGGCCAGTTCGCGATCAATGTGCTCGTGCAGAAGGCGCAGTATGGCGCCCACATGGTTCAGAGCCTCGTCAACGATCAGACGGGCACCTTCGCCCCGGCACGATATCCGGGTAACAGCCAACAGGCCGCTGCCAATCGGCCGTCGGCGCACCAAGCACCCGTCGACAACTCGGTGATGCCGGTACCGTCGGCCGTGCCGATCGAGCCGACGCCCTGGATCGACAGCGGCTCGCAGAACACGCTGAGCCCGGACGACCTCAAGACGGAGTGGAGCGGCCCGAACGTCTAACCGTCGGCTGCTTGCAGCGACGCAGGTTATCCGAACGCACTGAAGTTTCCCCGGCAGCCCCCCGCCTGCCACCAGACGCGCAAGCGGCCGGTCTCTCCCCTCGGGACCGTCCCTTGCGCGTTCCTTTGCCGCTCCCGGCCCTAAGCTCTCGCAGCCGGCAGCGAGCGGGCCTATAATCGGGCAATGGATACCGCAACAACCACAGACCGCCCCTCGTTCGAGGAGATCCTCGCCGACTTCGAACTGCTCGATGACTGGGAGGACCGCTACCGCTACGTCATCGAACTCGGCAAGAAACTGGACCCGCTGCCCGACGAGCTCCGCAACGCCGACACCAAGGTTCAAGGCTGCGTCAGCCAGGTCTGGCTTTCCACGACGGTCCATCCCGACGGCGTCCCGCGCCTCACTTTCGTCGGCGACAGCGATGCGCACATCGTCCGCGGGCTCGTCGCGATCCTGTTCGCCATCTATTCCGGTAAGACCGCCAGCGAGATTCTCGACATCGACGCCGCCAAGACCTTGGGCGAGCTGCACCTCAACGAGCACCTCACGCCGCAACGGTCCAACGGGCTGATGGCGATGGTGACGCGCATTCGCACCGACGCGGAGAAGGCGCGCACCGGCGCGGCCTAGGTCGCCCCTCAACCATCAGGCCTGATCGGCCCCGTCTGCACCGCCGTCGATGCGCGGCCGATAGCCGGGCCGACCCCATTTCCGGAGCTTGCGTTTGCGGTCATTGCCATCGGCGATGAGACCGTAGTGCTTCGCCAGACGTGTGAGGGCGATCTGGAGCACCACCTTGCCGGCGCGCTGCGGCCAGCCATTCTCCTTCTCGGCCTCCTCGAGCCCCTTCAGCTCGCAACAAATATCGACGAGAACACCGGAGATCTCGGGGCCCACGGCGGCCAGCGCGCGCATGGCCCGCTCTTTTGCCGCCAGGACCTCATCGCGAAGCGCCGCCGGGTCAGCTGGTGCCCCGCGCCGAGAACGGCTCGCAGGCTCCACCGAGGACCAATTGGCCGTCACGCGCGGGTTCATCTGTGCAAACCAATAGTCCGCCCGTAAACGCTCCCCGGCTTCGAATTGCTCCTGGCCGATCAGTGGCCGACCGGCACGATCCTTCCGGCTGCGAAGCCACCCCAGCGGACTTTCGCCGTCGTTCAAGAGTACCGGCTGACGGATGCCGCCGACCTCACGTACGTCTTGGCTTCGGCGTTCATGCTGCGCCCGGAACGGCTCTAGACCTTCGGCACCGCTTCGCCGGACACGCGCGTGACCCGCGTCGCTCAGTACCAAGCCGCGATCGGTGCGCTCCAGGAGGTCGGCAGCGAGGCACGCCATGACCACATCACGGTCCACGGATTTGAAGACGATGCGGCCCGCCTCCCTCAGAGCGAAGCCTCCCTTGTCGTCTTCGACGAGCACCGCACCGCCGGCGAGGCGCTGCAAGAGCCGTCTGTTTGACGTGGCAGTCGCCGTGTCCGGCCCGCGCAAGCGCCGCGCGCTCACTGGCCCCTCCCGCGCCACGAGAGCGCCCCGATCACCGCCGCGATGGCGCATTCGAGCCGTTCAACGCGGCCGTCCAGTTCGGGGTCGTCGCGCCGGTCCTCGACGACCTCGCAGGCATGGGCAACCGTCGTCCGGTCGCGCGAGAAGAGCGCTCCCACTTCCGTCATGCTCAACCCGCAGACGACATGCGTGAGATACATGGCCACCTGGCGGGCGAACGCCGCCCGCGGGGACCGGCGTGTCGCGGCGCCAAGCTCCATTGGGTCGACCTCGAACACCAGCGCCACGGCAGGATCGATGACCTGGCGCAGCGCACCCCGAGCGCCATGGCACTGCCCAATCCGCTCCCGCGTATCCTGAAACCGCTCACTCCCCAACGCACACATGAACTCGCTCCTCAGAACTCGATATAGGAATACTGTCCTATATACTCTAAGAGCGAACGCAATGACGGGGATAGAGAAGCTGCCCGGGAACGCGCTGAAAGAGCCCTTGTTCCCGCGAACCACCCGGCCTCGGAGGAACGGCCTGCGTTGAAGCCGGGACGCTACGCGCGCAGGGCCGCAGGTCCGTGCTGGCCGGAGCAATAGGCCGTGAATTCAGCGGTTTGGTCGGCCTCCGTGTCGGGACACCGGGTGTCATGGCAGAGGATGCGATCGACCCGGATGCCGTCATCGGAGAACGGTAACCGCAGCCAGTATAGCACCACATGATCCCGGCCCTCGGCGGGGCCATGGGCAATGCCTTGGGCGCATACGGCTTCCGTCGCGATCCTCGAATGAACAGCGTGCCACGGCTCGGCGCGGCGGCCCGAGAACACCTCCGGCAGAGTCAGACCCGTGATCTCGCGTCCGTAGATCTCCCGCAAGCGCGTGCCCGCCAAGCGGAAATGGCCGCGTTCGAAACCATCGCGCAAGTCGATCAAACCGAGATTCGGGAGGAGTTCGGGGAACTTGAGCGGATCAAAATCCGCGCGGGCCGGCATCGGTCGCCCACGAGCGATGTCGCTCCAGTAGTCGAAAAGCACACGCTGTTCCGGCAGCGCCAACTGTGCCCTGAAGGCGCAATCGGACAGCATCACATCCCCTCGCAAAATCGAATCGGCCCGCACCCCGACTATGGGGGTTTCACGCCGTCACATTCAAGAGAGGTGCGAAGTTTTGCCTGATATCACAAGGGGTTGTGTCGATACGGCAAGCGCACACCGGATATTGCGCTTGCAGCCAGGCGGTGCAGTCTGACCGCCGGATGCCGGCACCAACGATGGTGGTGAAAATGACGGACACGCAGCCCAAAATGCGGTGTCCGTGAGCGGGCCAGCGCCCGCTTGCGCGTGCCTTAGCGGCGGCGCTGTCCGAGACCCATGCGCTTCGCAAGATCCGACCGGGCCGCGGCGTAGTTCGGCGCAACCATCGGGTAGTCGTGCGGCAGGCCCCACTTCTCGCGGTACTCTTCCGGCGACAAGTCGTAATGAGTCCGCAGATGGCGCTTGAGCGACTTGAACTTTTTGCCGTCCTCCAAGCAGATGATGTATTCGGACGTCACGGACTTCTTGACCGGAACCGCGGGCCGAAGCTCTTCCTTGGCCGGCTGCGCACCGGTACTGGAGGCCTTCTTCAGCGCGTCGAATACGTTGTTGATCAGGGCCGGCAGATCCGTGGCCACAACAGTGTTGTTGGTGACATAGGCCGAAACGATCTCAGCCGTCAGTTCAACAAGCTCGTCCTTTTCCACCACTGCGTCCATGATTTGGCTCCTTTAGCCGCGAGCGTTTCTATTCGAACGCTGGAAACGGCGATTCAGCGACTCAATTCGCATTCCACATAATCTAGCGCCCTTGAAAGTCATCAAATTGCGCCGTTTTTGTGGCTTGAAACTATCGAACTTTGGAAACTAACAGCCTTTGAGTACGTTTAGTTCCATCAATTTGCTTCGTATAGCACCCTGCGACGGAATCGCAACGCACTTCTGCTCGCGAAGACTGTGGAAAACGGACGTGGGCTCTGTTGGTTCTCGATTTTCTCTGCGTTGAAACATCGCAGAGTTTATCTGCATTGCCGGAAATCTCTCGTTTACCGAGCAGAAGCGAGATCACGGTTGTACGTTGCTGGATCAAGCTTGCGTGACACCGCTTAGGGACCTGACAGGGGCATCCTATATTCTGTAGTGAACACCAAGACGACGGATAGAAGGTAAGCCATGAACACCACGCACAAGAAGACAGGCACCCCGATCCCGGCAACGAAGGGCGACTGGCGCGAGCAGCTCACACCGGAGCAGTTCCATGTGATGCGCGAGCATGGGACGGAGCGCGCCTTCAGCCATCCCTATCACCAGGAGAAGCGCACCGGCATGTATCGCTGTGCCGGTTGCGGGGCGGCCCTGTTCAGCTCGGACACCAAGTTCGATTCCGGCACGGGCTGGCCGAGCTTCACCGATGTGGCCGCCGCCGAAACCGTGACGAAACACGAGGACAGCAGCTACGGCATGCGCCGTGTCGAGGTCCGCTGCGCCAATTGCGAAGCCCATCTCGGGCACGTGTTCCCGGACGGACCGGGGGATACCGGCCTGCGCTACTGCATCAACGGCTGTGCCCTCGACCTTGACACCGGTGACCTTGACAGCGGCGGCGCGGACGGCAACACGTCGGGCTAGTCTCCGAGCGTGGGATGGCTCCATATTGAGGCCCATCCCATGCTCAACCATGGTCCTATTACGCCTCAACTAGGCCTCACGAATGAACAAACCCGATCTTCCGGCGCGCGGCCCCGTAGCCCCGCGCCGCTCCTCCCAGTCGCACCATCACGGCATCGATCGCGAAGACGACTACGCCTGGCTCCGAGCCGACAACTGGCAGGCCGTGATGCGCGACCCTGCCGTTCTCCCCCGAGATATCCGCGCGCATTTGGAGGCGGAAAACGCCTACACGAAGGCCGCGATGGGGGATACGGAGGCGCTTCAAGAAGCGCTGTTCGCGGAGATGAAGGGCCGGATCAAGGAAGACGATTCATCGGTGCCGGCCCCCGACGGACCGTTCGACTACTACACCCGCTTCATCACGGGCGGGCAGCAGCCGCTGTTCTGCCGGCGCCCGCGCGGCGGCGGCGAGGAGACGATCCTGATCGACGGCAACGCACTAGCCGAGGGCCACGCCTATTTCCGCATCGCTCAGGTGGCGCACAGCCCCGACCACAAACGCATCGCTTACGCGGTAGACACCAAAGGCTCTGAATATTTCACCGCCAAAATAATCGACGCAGAGACCGGCGCGGTCGTTGAGGAAGCGATCACGGATGCCTGCGGCGGCCTTGAATGGGCCATGGACAGCGAGACGCTGCTCTATGTGTGGCTCGACGAGGAACACCGGCCGCGCAAGCTCTTCGCGCACAAGATCGGCGATACGGGCGAGGACCGCTTGGTCCACGATCAAACCGATCCGGGCCTGTTCCTCGACATCAGCCTGACCCAGGACGGCAAGTACCTTCTGCTCGGCACCCATGACCACGAGACCACCGAAGTCAGCCTGATCGATGCGGCCGACCCGTACGCAGAGCCCCGTCTCGTTGCGCCGAGAGAAGCCGAGCACGAATACTCTGTGTGCCACCACGAAGGCCGGCTGATCATCCTGACCAATTCCGGCGGCGCGGAAGATTTCCGCATCGTCGAAGCGCCCGCCGACAACCCCTCGCCCGCCAACTGGACCGAGATCGAACCGCACCGGCCCGGACGGCTGATCCTCGACATCATCGCCTTCAAGGACTTCCTCGTGCGGCTCGAACGCGAGAACGGCTTACCGCGCATCGTCATTCGCCGTTTCGCGGACGGCGAAGAGCACGAGATCGCCTTCGACGAAGAGGCCTACGCGCTCGGCATGAGCGCGGGCTACGAGTACGACACGACGACCTTGCGCTTCACCTATTCGTCCATGACGACGCCCTCGCAGACCTACGACTACGACATGGCGACGCGCGAGCGGACCTTGCGTAAGACGCAAGAGATCCCGAGCGGCCACGACCCGAGCCAATACGTCACGCGCCGCGTCTTCGCCCCGGCGAAGGACGGCGAGACCGTGCCCGTCACCCTGCTCTACCGGAAGGACACGAAGCTCGACGGCACAGCGCCGCTGCTTCTCTACGGCTATGGCTCTTACGGCATCACCATTCCGGCGAGCTTCATGACGAATGCGCTGAGCCTCGTCGACCGTGGCTTCGTCTATGCCATCGCGCATATCCGCGGCGGCAAGGACAAGGGCTTCGCCTGGTACAAGAACGGCAAGCGCGCCAAGAAGACGAACACCTTCACGGATTTCATCGCCGCAGGCGAATATCTCGCGGCGGAGAAGTTCACGTCACGAGGGCGCATCGTGGCCCAAGGCGGCAGCGCGGGCGGCATGCTCATGGGCGCGATCGCCAACATGGCGCCGGACCTGTTCCTCGGCATCATAGCCGAGGTGCCGTTCGTGGACGTGCTAACGACCATGCTCGACGCAAGCCTGCCGCTCACCCCGCCCGAATGGCCCGAATGGGGCAACCCGATCGAGAGCGCCGAGGACTACAAGACCATCGCCGCCTACTCGCCCTACGACAATGTGAGTGCGCAAGCCTATCCCAACATCCTCGCGCTCGCCGGCCTCACCGATCCGCGCGTGACCTATTGGGAACCGGCCAAGTGGATCGCCAAACTGCGCGAGACCGGCACCGGCAACAATCTCATCCTCCTGAAGACGAACATGGAGGCCGGCCACGCCGGCGCGTCCGGCCGCTTCGACCGCCTGAAGGAAGTCGCGCTGTCATATGCCTTCGCGCTGAAGCTGACAGATCGCGTCTAGGACTCTCCCGACAGCGACCAACACACGTAGAAGGAGGCTTGCAGGCCCCGGCATCTTGAACTCAAGATGGACGAACTTCAGTCGACGGATCGGCGCCGAAACATGAGCCTTCTCGACATCTTGGCCTTTGCCTGGTTTTGCCTGTGCTATTTCGGCTATGCCTGGGCCGTGCAGTATGGCCCGCTGAAATCGCGCCGCGGGCTCGTCGCCGCCGTCAACGACCGGCGTGTGCAGTGGATGGAGACGGCGCTGAGGCGCGACATCCGCATTATGGACGCCCAACTCCTCACCTCGCTGTCGAGCGGGAACGCCTTCTTTGCGTCCACGTCCGTGCTGGTGCTCGGCGGACTGACGGCGATGCTCGGGGCCGCGGACAATGTGAAGGACCGCCTGGAACAACTGCCCTTCATCTCCGACGCCCCCATCGTCATGTGGGAGTTCAAGATCCTGTTCCTCATGGTGCTGATGATCATTGCCTTCTTCGCCTTCGCCTGGGCGTTTCGCCTCACGCATTATGTGGGCACCATGTTCGGGGCCCTGCCGCTCCAAACCGAGGCGAACACGGCCGAGGCGCGCGCCCACGCACGCAAGACCGCCCAGCTCGTCGGTCTGTCGGGGCGTCATCTCAACGCGGGTCTCCGGACCATCTATTTCGCGATCGCCGGCCTCGCCTGGTTCGTGAGCCCGATCCTTTTTGCGCTCGCCTGCGCCCTCGTGACGTTCATCGTTTATCGACGCGAATACCGGTCCGAGGCCTTCACCGTCCTCGACCGCTAGGGCGCGCCTCGCCGGCAAATAGCCGGAGACTGCCCCTGGCCGAAGCCGCGCCACCTATGCCACAGTGCCGCCCATGCTGCTCTCCCGCGAAAAATCCCAAGTCCTCATCGTCGACGTCCAGGACAAGCTGCTGAACGCCATTTCGACCGCGGACAAGGTGATCGACCGCTGCGTGCGTCTCGTCATCGCCGCCCGCAAGCTCGGCATTCCCATCACCATGTCGGAGCAATATCCCCAAGGGCTGGGGCCGACCCACGATTCCGTGCGCGATGCCTTCGCCAATGACGGCTTCGTGGCCGACAAGACGGAGTTTTCGTGCATGCGCAACGAGTTGTTGCGGGACCGGCTCCATGCACTGCGCCGCGAGGGGCGCTCGCAGGTCGTGATCGGCGGCATCGAAGCCCATGTCTGCGTGGCGCAAACCGCCATGGATCTCGAATCGCAAGGGTTCGAAGCCTTCGTGGTCGCCGATGCCGTGGGGTCGCGCGCCAAAAGCAGCTACAAGCTCGCGCTATCGCGTCTGCAGAAATCCAGCGTCGACATCGTGGACAGCGAGATGGTGCTGTTCGAATGGATGGAGCGCGCCGGAACCCCGGAATTCAAGGCCCTCCAGGCCCTCGTCAAGTAGCCCTCACCCCGCGGCTCTACCCCAAAATTTCAATGAACCGGCCCTGCAGGATCGGTTCATGTTGGGTTCAGGTGGAAAATCGCACTCTCCAAAGCGTCAGATCCCTGTACCTGATTGTAGCGAACCTTCCTCGGCACCGGGCGTGGAGTTCAGGGGCTCCACGCCCACCCGATTTCTCCGGAACAATTAGGACACTTGCGGTATTATCTACCGCACCCCGCATCGCCGCGCCGCCCGGGCCCTTCGACGCGCCCCGGTTGCTTCGGCATGGCCGACGCATTAGCTTCGCGCCGGACAGTGTTCTTTCCACCCCCTAGTTCGCGGAGACCCAAAGTGGCATTCGAACTCGAACCCCTCCCCTACGCATACGATTCCCTGCAGCCCTATATGTCTGCCGAAACGCTGGAGTATCACCACGACAAGCACCACAAGGCTTACGTGGACAATCTCAACAAGCTGATCGAAGGCACCGATTACGAGGGCAAGGACCTCGAGACCATCATCAAGGAAAGCTTCGGCAAGGACGCCGGCGTCTTCAACAACGCCGCGCAGAACTTCAATCACATTCACTTCTGGCCCTGGATGACCAAGGACGGCGGCGGCAAGAAAGTGCCGGGCGCAGTTCTGGCGCTGATCGACCGCGACCTTGGCGGCATGGACAAGTTCAAAGCGGACTTCCTGCAGGCCGGCGCGACCCAGTTCGGTTCGGGTTGGGCCTGGCTGACGTTGAAAGACGGCAAGCTGGAAGTGACGAAGACGCCCAACGGCGAGAACCCGCTGGTCCATGGCGGCTGGCCGCTACTCGGCTGCGATGTGTGGGAGCACTCCTATTACATCGACTACCGCAACGCGCGTCCGAAATACCTGGAAGCCTGGTTCGACAATCTCATCAACTGGGAGCATGTCGAAGAGATGTACGCCCGGGCGCCGTCTTCCTAAGAGCGCCTCGCGCGTAAGCGCATCGCAGTCATTTCAGAAACGGGCGTCCTGCGGGGCGCCCGTTTTGTTTGGGCATTTGTCCCAGTGGAGGTGTCGGATTCAAAGTTTCACCCAGCATTACTAGTCAGTGTTCTCATTCGCACGTTAGTTGTATAGTCCGTCGACGGTGCGCTAGATCGAGTGCACCTCTGGGGGAGCGTTTTATATGCAACGAGTATTCTGGGTAACTGCGATTACGGCTGCTCTGGCCGTAGGGGGCTGTTCAACAAACAAGACTCTTACGCCGACAGGCGGTAGCCGGTCAGATGGCACGGTCGAGATGAGTTACGAGGTTACATATCTAGAGAAGGCAGAGATAAACATGGAGCAGGGACGCACCGCGGCTAAGGAGCGGTGCCGCGCGTGGGGCTACTCCGATGCTCAAGCCTTTGGAGGCGAAAAGCGTACGTGCCAGGAAAGCAATTCGTACGGCTGCCTCAGATACTTCGTTTCGGTCACTTATCAATGTCTCGGGGGCGGGCGCCCAAGCTAACCAGCAGACGTGGCGCCAACGTAATTACAGCGACAATACTGACGAGGCTTTCACAAAATGGCCTACGACACGCCTTCTCGCTCACACGGGATGTTAGGCGTCGGCCTCGGCCATGGCTGTTTCGACCGCTTCGCTCGCTTCGAGCCAACGGGCCTCGGCCTCTTCGATCTCGCGGGTGAGCTGCCCGCGCTGCTTCATGAGATCGCTGGCTTCCGCCGGCGTCGCGTCGATCAGCTTGGCGTCCACCGCCTCGCGCTTCACCGTCAGCTTCTTCATGTCGGCTTCCGCATCGGCGATGGCCTTGCGTAAGGGTTTGGCGCGCTCGCGGGCGTCGGCTGCGGCTTTGCGCTTCTCCTTGCGCTCGGCCTTCGACAGCGTCTCCTTCGGTGCCTCTCCCTGCCGCTTGCCCTTGCCCGACCGGGCCGTGCTCAGGATGCTGTCGCGATAATCGTCGAGCGTGCCGTCGAACTCGTGCACGCGGCCCCCATCCACCAGCAACAGCCGGTCGGCGATGAGGCCCAGCAGATGCCGGTCATGGCTGACCACGATGACGGCGCCGCCGAAACCGGCGAGCGCCTGCACCAAGGCCTCGCGCGCATCCACGTCGAGATGGTTGGTGGGCTCGTCGAGGATCAGAATGTGCGGCGCATCGCGCGTCACCAGCGCGAGCGACAGCCGCGCCCTCTCTCCACCCGACAGGGCGCTGACCTGAACGCCGACCTTGTCGCCGGAAAAGCCGAACCGGGCGAGATGGTTCCGCACCTCGCCGGGCTTCGCATTCGGCATCATGCGCTCCATGTGCTGGAACGGCGTGTCCTCCGGCACAAGCTCTTCGATCTGATGCTGCGCAAAATAGCCGACGTTGAGCTTGCCGCTCGCCTTGATGTGCCCCTCCATAATCTGCACGCCATTGGCCGCGAGCTGTCCCGCCAGGGCGCGCGCCAAGGTCGTCTTGCCGTTGCCATTGCGCCCCACCAGGGCGATGCGGTCGTCGGGGTCGATGCGCAAGTCGATATGCGACAGCACGGGCTTGCCGGGCACATAGCCCACGGCCACATCGTCCAGCATCATGAGCGGCGGCTTCACCTCCTTCGGCGAGGGAAAGTCGAACACGAGCGAGGAATCGTCGAAGATCTCGGCTTCCGGCGCCATGCGCTGCAGCGCCTTCAGCCGGCTCTGCGCCTGGCGGGCCGTGTGGGCCTTGTAGCGCCAGCGATCCACATAGGCCTGCAGCTTCTGGCGCTTGGCTTCCTGCTTGGCGCGCATCGCCGCGTCCTGCGCCTGGCGTTCGTGCCGCTGCCGCTCGAACTGATCGTAATTGCCCACGTAGAGCGTCGTCTTGCCGTGGTCCACATGCACGATATGGCTCACGACGTTGTTGAGCATGTCGCGCTCGTGGCTCACCACGATCAGGCTGGCCGGATAGGCCCGCAGGAACGACTCCAGCCACAGCGCCGCCTCGAGGTCGAGATGGTTCGACGGCTCATCGAGCAGCAGGAGGTCGGGCTCGGAGAACAAGAGCGCCGCGAGCGCCACGCGCATGCGCCAGCCGCCGGAGAACTCGGTCAGCGGCCGGTGCTGGTCGTCCTCGGGAAAGCCGAGCCCCGCCAGGATGCGCGCGGCCCGCGACGGCGCCCCATGGGCATCGATGGCATTCAGCCGCTCGTGAATCTCGGCGATGCGATGCGCGTCCGTCGCCGTCTCCGCCTCATCGAGAAGCGCGGCCCGCTCCTCGGCGGCCGCCAGCACGGTTTCGAACGGCGTTCCGCTCCCGCCCGGCGCGTCCTGCTTAAGATAGCCGATTCTGGTCCCGGTGGGCGCCTCGATGCGCCCCTCGTCCGCCTCGTAGATCCCGGCGATCATCTTGAGCAGCGAGGATTTGCCCGCGCCGTTGCGGCCGACAAGCCCCACACGGGCTTTCGGCGGCATAGCGACGGAGGCGCGGTCCAAAATGACGTGACCGCCAAGGCGCAAGGTTATGGCATCGAGCGTGAACATGGCGCCCGTGTAGCACAGGGGCGGCGAATGCCACTAGCGACCGCGCGCGCGTCCCAATGCCACGAGCGCTACCGGCGGCGCTGACCCCCGAGTGCGTTCCGCCGAATGGCATCTTCCAGCACGCGCGTCGCCATGGGCACCACCGCGCGCACCACGGACTTGCCGAGCGCCGTCCAGAAGCCGTCGCCACGCGATCCGCCGGACGACTTCTTGGTGGTCTTGGACTTCTCCTCCGCGGCTTCCGCCTCGGCCGCGGCCTTCGCCCGCTCCTCGGTGCGCTTCGTCAGGATCTCATGAGCGGACTCGCGATCCACCGATTTGTCGTATTTTCCGGCGACCGGGTCCGTCTCCATGAGCGCCTTGCGCTCGTCCGCCGTGATGGGTCCCACTTGCGAGGACGGCGGCTTGACGAACGTATGCTGGACGATGCTGGGCTGGCCCTTCTCGTCGAGCGTCGAGACCAGCGCCTCGCCGATGCCCATGGACATGATCATCTGTTCGGTATCGAGATCCGGATTAGGCCGGAACGTCTCGGCAGCGGACTTCACGGCCTTCTGCTCGGCCGGCGTGAAGGCGCGCAAGGCATGCTGCACGCGATTGCCGAGCTGACGCGACACCGTGTCGGGCACATCGCGCGGGTTCTGCGTCACGAAATAGACGCCGACGCCCTTCGACCGGATTAGGCGCACCACCTGTTCCACCTTCTCCAGCAACGCCTTGGGCGCATCGCGGAACAGCAGATGCGCCTCGTCGAAGAAGAACACGAGCTTCGGTTTGTCGGGGTCGCCGATTTCGGGGAGTTCCTCGAACAGCTCCGACAGCAGGAACAGCAGGAACGTCGCGTAAAGCCGCGGGCTCTGCATCAGCTTGTCGGCGGCCAGAACGCCGATATAGCCGCGCCCCTCGTCGTCTGTGCGCATCAGGTCCTTGCCCACGTCCAGCGCGGGCTCGCCGAAGAAATGATCGCCGCCCTGCTGTTCCAGCACCAGGAGTTGCCGCTGGATGGCGCCGATGGAGCGCTTGCCCACATTGCCGTATCGCGTGGTGAGCTCGTTGGACCGCGCCGCGAGATCTTCGAGCAGCGACTGCAGATCCTTGAGGTCGAGCAGCGGCAGCTTTTCTTCGTCGGCGATGCGGAAGGCGATGTTCAGCACGCCTTCCTGCGCTTCGCTGAGGTCCATGAGGCGCGACAGCATCAGCGGGCCGAGCTCCGACACGGTCGTGCGCACCGGATGGCCCTGTTCGCCGAACAGGTCCCAGAAGATCACGGGATGGGCGGTGAACTTCACGTCGTAGCCGATCATGGCCGCGCGCTCTTTGATCCAGCCCTTCTCTTTGCCCATGGCGGCGACGCCGGACAGATCGCCCTTCACGTCGGCGCAGAACACCGGCACGCCCGCGTCGGAGAAACTCTCCGCAAGCCCCTGTAGGGTGACCGTCTTACCCGTACCCGTGGCCCCGGTGATGAGGCCGTGCCGGTTGGCGAGCTTGAGGAGGATGTATTCGGGCTTGGTGCTCTTGCCGATGAAGACCCAATCGTCGGGAATCTCGATCGGGTCGACGGCGGCGTTCCCGCTCTCCGCCGCCTTTGCCGGCTTATCCTCCTCGGTCGCCGCGTCCTTCTCCGACGCTTTCGTCCGCCTCGCCATCCCCCGAACTCCTCCATGCGCGCAAATCTGCCGTTGCGGCACTCTAGCCGCCGCGCGCGCCCGACACCAACAGGGCCGCGGTCCGCAAGTCGCAATAAGTCACCCCCACTGGTTGCTCGCCCGTGGGTTTCTTGCCGCGCTGGCTTCTGCTAGGAGAAAATCCAGAACCAATCTAGGCTTACACGCATGTCAGACTTGTCACTCGTATCCGCATTTCCCAAGGCCGAAGAGACCGCTTGGAAAGAGCTCGTTGAGAAAGCCCTGAAGGGCGCTCCATTTTCCGTACTTGAATCAAAGACGTACGATGGCATCGTCGTCGAGCCGCTCTATCCGCCGGCCGAAGCCGGCGCCGTCATTCCCGGCCGCGATCCGGGGGCGCCCTGGGAGATCACCCAGCGCTTGGACCTCACAGATCCGGGGACCGCGAACGGCCAGATTCTGGAGGATCTGAACAACGGGGCTTCGGGGATCGCGCTCGTGTTTCAGGGGGCCGTTGGCGAATGCGGCTATGCGCTCCCGGCCGATGCGGATGCGATTGGCGCCGCGCTCGAAGGCGTGCACCTGGAATGGGGCGTCCCGCTCGAGCTTCAGCTCGGCGCGAATGCGGCGGCAATCGCCAACATGGTCGCCGACCTCGTCGACGCGCGCGGCCTGCCCGCGAACCACACCAATATCCGCTTCGGCTTCGATCCCATCGGCGTTCTCGCCGCCAAGGGAGCGGCCGATGCGTCCCCCGAGGATGTGGCGGCGCTCGCCAAGGAGTTGTCCGCACGCGGCTTCAAGGGCCCCTTCGCCGCCGCCGACGGCCGCCTCGTGCACGACGCCGGCGGCACCGAGGCCCAGGAACTGGCCTTCGCTCTTGCCTCCGCTATTTGCTATCTGCGCGCCTTCGAGGCCGCTGGAATTCCGCTGGAGGAAGCCCGGAAGATGATCTTCTTCCGGCTTGCCGCCGATCAGAACCAGTTCCTCACCACCGCGAAGTTCCGCGCCTTACGTAAGCTGTGGTCGCGCGTGGAAGAGGCCTGCGGCCTCGATCCCGAGGTGGCCTTCGTGACCGGTGAAACCGCCTGGCGCATGATGACCAAGCGCCACGCGCAAGCCAACATTATCCGGGGAACCATCGCGACGCTCGCGGCCGCCGTGGGCGGGGCGAACGCCGTCACCGTTCTGCCCTACACAGCGGCGCTCGGCCTTGCCGAAGACTTTGCCCGTCGCGTGGCCCGCAACACCCAGACCGTGCTGCTGGAAGAATCCAACCTTTACCGCGTGGCCGACCCGGCCGCCGGCTCCGGCGCCTTGGAGGCCCTCACAGGCGATCTGTGCACGGCGGCCTGGCGCTTGTTCCAGAAATTCGAAGAGGCCGGCGGCGTGCTCAACGTGCTTGAGAGCGGGCTGTTCCAAGATGCCGTCGCGGAAACCCGGACGCGCCGCGAGACGGCCATGGCCAAGCGCAAAGAGTCGCTCATCGGCAGCAGCGAGTTTGCCGACCTCGGCGAAGATGACCTCGAGGTCATGGATGTCGCGCCCACGTCCGTTGAGCTCGGCACGCAGACCGTGAAGCCGCTGACGCCCATGCGGCTTAGCGCGCCTTTCGAAGCCTTGCGCGACCGCAGCGATGCCCTGCTCGCCAAGACCGGCACCCGGCCGAGAATCTTTCTGGCCTGCCTCGGGCGTCCCGCCGATTTCAACGGGCGGGCGTCCTTCGCCAAGAGCCTGTTCGAGGCCGGCGGCATCGAGGCCATTGCCGCGACCTCACAACAGACGCTCGATAAGACGCTGGAGGGCTTCCGGGAATCGGGCGCTTCGCTCGTGTGCCTATGCTCCTCGGACAAGGTTTATGCGGCGGAAGGCGCCGAGGCTGCCAAAGCGCTCCGGGACGCCGGCGCCGCGCATGTCTACCTCGCCGGAAAGCCGGGCGACCTCGAAGCCGCGCTCCGTGACGCAGGCGTCGAGAGCTTCGTCGCGGCGGGCGACAACGCGCTGGAAACGCTGACCGGCGCCTACGAACATTTGGGGGCTTAAGTGACAGGCATTCCGAAATTTTCCGAGATTGCGTATTCCGAGCCGCAGGAGCCTGCACTCGGCCCGGCGGCCGATGATTGGGACACCCCGGAAGGCATCCCCGTCAAGCCGGTCTACGGCAAGGAAGACCGCGACGGCCTCGACTTCGTCGACGGGCTGCCGGGCCTGCCGCCGTACCTGCGCGGTCCCTATCCGACGATGTATGTGCAGCGCCCTTGGACAGTCCGTCAGTATGCGGGCTTTTCCACGGCCGAAGACTCGAACGCCTTCTATCGCCGCAACCTCGCGGCCGGCCAGCAAGGCGTCTCCGTCGCCTTCGACCTCGCCACCCACCGCGGCTACGATTCCGATCATCCGCGCGTAACGGGCGATGTGGGTATGGCGGGCGTCGCCATCGACTCCATCTACGACATGCGCGTTCTGTTCGACGGCATTCCGCTCGATCAGGTCTCCGTGTCCATGACCATGAATGGCGCGGTGCTGCCGGTGCTCGCGCTCTTCATCGTGGCGGGCGAGGAGCAAGGCGTCGGCCACGACCAGCTCTCCGGCACGATCCAGAACGACATCCTCAAAGAGTTCATGGTGCGGAACACCTATATCTATCCGCCCGAACCCTCGATGCGCGCCATCGCGGACATCATCGGCTACACGTCGAAGGAGATGCCGCGCTTCAACTCGATCTCGATTTCCGGCTATCACATGCAGGAAGCCGGCGCGACGGCGGACCTGGAGCTCGGCTACACGCTCGCCGACGGCATCGAATATGTGCGCGCGGCGATCGCCTCGGGACTCGACGTGGACACGTTTGCCCCACGGCTGTCGTTCTTCTGGGCCATCGGCATGAACTACTACATGGAGATCGCCAAAATGCGCGCGGGCCGCATCCTCTGGGCGAAGCTCATGCAGGACGAGTTCGCGCCGAAGAATACCAAGTCGCTCGCGCTGCGGACTCATAGCCAGACCAGCGGCTGGAGCCTGTCGGCGCAGGACGTCTACAACAACGTGGTCCGCACTTGCGTCGAGGCCATGGCCGCCACACAAGGCCATACGCAGTCGCTGCATACGAACGGCCTCGACGAGGCGCTTGCGCTGCCCACGGACTTTTCCGCGCGTATCGCGCGCAACACGCAGCTCATGCTGCAGAAGGAAAGCGGCACGACGCAGATCATAGATCCGTGGAGTGGCAGCTACTATGTGGAGCGCCTGACCCACGACCTCGCCGCGAAAGCGATGGGCCATATCAAGGAGATCAGCGACTTTGGCGGCATGGCCAAGGCCATCGAGGCCGGCATCCCCAAACGCATGATCGAGCAGGCGGCCACGGCCACGCAAGGCCGCATCGACTCCGGCCGTCAAACCATCGTTGGCGTAAACAAATATCGCTCCGAGAAGGATGCGGACATCAAGCTTCTCAAGGTCGACAACCGCTCGGTGCGCGAACAACAGCTCGCGAAGCTTAAGCGGCTGAGAGAAGAGCGCGACGAAGCCGCCGTCACCGAGGCGCTCGACGCCCTCACCCAATATGCCGAAACCGGCAAAGGCAATCTGCTTGAAGGCGCCGTGGCCGCCGCACGCGTGATGGCGACGGTCGGCGAGATTTCCTATGCGATGGAGAAGGTGTACGGTCGCCATCAAGCGAGCATCACGGCAGTCACCGGCGTGTACAAATCCGAGATGAAGAAAGACGGGAACATGGCCCGCGTGGCCGACATGATCGACGCCTTCGAGGCCGAACACGGCAGACGGCCGCGTATCCTCGTGGCCAAGATGGGCCAGGACGGCCACGACCGCGGCCAGAAGGTCATCTCGTCGGCCTTCGCCGATCTCGGCTTCGACGTGGATATCGGTCCCCTCTTCCAGACGCCGGAAGAAGCGGCCCGCCAGGCCATCGAGAACGACGTACACATCCTTGGCGTGTCCTCACTCACCGCCGGCCATCTGACGCTGGTGCCGGCCTTGCGCCAGGCGCTGGAGGAGCAGGGACGCGGCGATATCATGATCGTTGTGGGCGGCGTGATCCCGCCGCAGGACTATCCCGAGCTCTTCGAGGCGGGTGCCAAAGCGATCTTCGGTCCCGGCACGCCCATCGCCAACGCGGCCATCGATATTCTCGGCAAGCTCGGCGTGGCTCCCAAAGCCGCCGCGGAATAAATGACTGCGACAGCTTCAAGCAGCCCGGGCGCTGTGACCGCCAAACCCCAGCAGAGCATCGACGAGATCGCCGCCGCCATTCGTGGAGGGGACAGGGTGGCGCTGGGCCGCGCCATCACCTTGATCGAGAGCACGCGGCCCGAGGATCAAGTCCGGGCGCGGGAGCTGCTGAAGACGCTGCTGCCGGACACGGGCAAGGCGATCCGCATCGGCATCAGCGGCGTGCCGGGCGCAGGCAAGTCCACGCTCATCGATCAGTTCGGCCTGAATCTGATCGAGGCGGGACACAAAGTAGCCGTCCTCGCCGTGGACCCCACCTCGTCGCGCACGGGCGGCTCCATCCTCGGCGACAAGACGCGCATGGGACGGCTGGCCTCGGAGACGGACGCCTTTATTCGCCCCTCGCCCGCCGGGACCAGCCTCGGCGGCGTCACCAAGACCACCCGCGAGACCATCGCCATCGCCGAGGCCGCCGGGTTCGACGTGGTGCTGGTGGAGACCGTCGGCGTCGGCCAATCGGAGACGGCCGTCTCCAACATGGTCGACGTGTTCGTGGTCGTGGCCATTCCGGGCGCGGGCGACGAGCTGCAAGGCATCAAACGCGGCCTTCTGGAGCTTGCCGACATCATCGCCGTGAACAAGGCCGACAGCGACAACGTGGAACGCGCGAACCGCGCGGCCGCGGAGTATCGCGCGGCGCTGCACATTCTCGCCTCCGGCAACATCGCCTGGCAGCCGGCCGTGCTCACCATGTCGGCGCGCGACAACACCGGCCTCGATACGCTGTGGGAGAAGATCGGCGAATGCCGCAGCTCGCTCGCCAAGGCCGGCGTGCTCGACGAACGGCGCGCCGAGCAGGCCGCCACCTGGATGCGCGAGATCTTCGAGCAGCGCCTGCTCGCCGCCTTTAAGGGCGGCCGCCGCGCCGCGCGCGAGTATCAGGACATTGAGGACCAGGTGCGCGCGGGCACCATGAGCCCGGCCGAAGGGGCCGATGCGCTCGCCGGGCTCGTGGGGCTGAAGGACACCGAATAGCCGCAAGGCGGCTCAGCCGCTCGGGTCAACCACAAGTCCGATAAGCCCTTCCCTCAAGGGCTAAGCGGGGCTAAGCCTTCAGTCATGGCAGACGTCTCGTCAGACCCTTTGGCGCACGATTCGGCACGGCCACGCGTCCTCGTTACGGGCTTTGGCCCGTTTCCCGGCGTCGCCGAAAACCCTTCCGGCTGGCTGGCCGAACGGGTGGCCGCAACCGCACCCCCCACGGACTGCATGCTCTATCGCGCGGTGCTGCCGACCGAATGGACCGCGGTCGCGAGCCGCGCCGCCTATTTCCACCAGGCCATCCGGCCGCGCCTCATGATCCATTTCGGCGTCCAGACGCAAGCGTCGGAAATTCAGTTGGAGTGCAAGGCCCATAACGTGACCGAGCAGCGCCCGGACGCCGCCGGCGCCCATCCCGGACGCCCCGACGTGATTTCCGGCGGCGGCGACATGCTCGAAACCTGGCTGCCCGTCGATGCGCTCGTCGCGCGGCTGC
Organism: Methyloceanibacter sp. wino2; assembly: GCF_003071365.1. Classification (NCBI taxonomy): domain Bacteria; kingdom Pseudomonadati; phylum Pseudomonadota; class Alphaproteobacteria; order Hyphomicrobiales; family Hyphomicrobiaceae; genus Methyloceanibacter; species Methyloceanibacter sp. wino2. Next base: position 2,694,582 of record NZ_CP028960.1, on the reverse strand, counting down.
AAGCCGAGAAATTCCCGGCCAGCGTCTCTCAGTCTTGCGGCCGTTATATCTGCAACGATCTCTATTTCCGCTCGCTCCATTGGGCGGAGCAGAACGGCAGCGACGCGCTCTTCGTGCACGTGCCGCAAACCCATGTCCTGAGCCTACACACTCTGCTGCAGGCGGCGGAAATGATCCTGCAGGAGGCGCTGCAGGCCGTGCAGCTGCAGAGCAAGTTCGAGGCGGGGCCGTTGGACACCCTGCCGCCGACGGACACGCCATGACCAACGCTCGGAAACCCGCCGGCCCCGGCGGCGACCTCCAGATCGGACGGCGGGACGCGCTGCTGGCAGGCCTCGGGACGGGTGTCGGCGCCGGCCTCGGCATGGTGGGCCCGCACGCGGCGCTGGCATACGATGGCTCCAGCAGCCGCGGCATCGTCCCGGCGGGCGGCGCGGTCTCGCAAACCGCAACGCTGCAACAGGCTGTCAACGATGCGGCCGCGAACGGCGAACCACTGTTCCTGCCCGCAGGCACCTACAAGACCGGCACGCTGACGCTTCCAGCCGGGACCCATGTGCATGGCGTTCCGGGACGGACGATTTTGAAATCGGACGGCGTACCGATCCTTGTCATGGAAGACGCCGACAATGTGCGCCTGTCGGGCCTGGTGCTTGACGGCGGCGGCGCACCGCTCGGCGACGACGGCGCGCTGATGACGGCGACCGGCGCGACCGGGCTCGATGTCTCCGCATGCCGCTTCCTCAATAGCGGTGGCGGCGGCGTGACCTTGCGCAAAACCTCGGGCCGCGTTTCGAACTGCACGTTCGGCAACATCACGAGCGCAGCCCTCTTCAGCGAAGACGCGGCCGGCCTCGAGATCAGCAGCAATCACATCCACGATTGCGGCGACAACGGCATCCTCGTCTGGCGCTCGGAGAAGGGCGACGACGGCACGCTCGTCACCGACAACCGCATCGAACGTATCGCCGCCAAGAGCGGGGGCAGCGGCCAGAACGGCAATGGCGTCAACGTGTTCCGGGCAGGCTCCGTACTCGTGACGCAGAACCGTATTTCCGACTGTGCCTATTCGGCCATCCGCAGCAATGCCGGTTCGAACTGCCAGATGGTGGCCAATTCCTGCTCACGGCTCGGGGAAGTCGCGCTCTACGCCGAGTTCGGGTTCGAAGGAGCGCTGATCGCCAACAACATCGTGGACACGGCCGCCACCGGCATCTCGGTGACCAATTTCAACGAGGGCGGCCGCCTCGCCGTGGTCCAGGGCAATATCGTCCGTAATCTGTTCTTCCGGAAGACGGGCGAAGCCCGAGGCAGCGGCATTGCCGTCGAGGCCGATACGACGGTCACCGCGAATGTCGTTGAGGGTGCGCCGGCCTACGGCATCATCGTGGGCTGGGGCGAGTACATGCGCGACGTGACCGTGACCGCCAACGTGGTGCGCAAGAGCCATATCGGGATCGGCGTCGCGGCAAGCGCCGGCGCAGGGGCCGCGCTCATCACCGATAACCTCATCGACGGCGCCCAGGACGGCGCCATCCGCGCCATGAAAGGCCCGACGCCGGTCGGCCCGGACCTCGCTTTGGAAAGCGCGGAATCCTACCCGAACCTCGCCGTGTACTCGAATGTCGTGCGCTAATCGGCGTGCCGTTCGGGCTCTGCCGCTTGGGACATCAATTCGGTGGGAACACCAGGCGCCTGCTTGGACGTCCGGATCACGAGCGAGGTCTTGACGCTCTCCACATTGGGCGCCGCCGTAAGATCGTGAATGATGAAGTCCTGAAACATCGTCAGGTCCGGCGCCACGCAGCGCAGCAGGAAGTCGATCTCGCCCGAAAGCATGTGACAGTCGCGAACCACGGGGCTGGCGGCGACCCACTTCTCGAAGGCGATCAGATCCGCCTCGGCCTGGCTGTGAAGCTTGATCATGGCGAAGGCGGACACGTCGAAGCCGAGCGCCCGATCGTTGAGCAGGACCGTAAAGCCCTTGATGATGCCCGCCTCTTCCAGCGCCCGGACACGGCGCAGGCAGGGCGGCGCGGAAATACCCACTTTGCGCGCCAGTTCGATGTTCGTGATGCGGCCGTCAGCCTGCAATTCACGCAAAATCAGCCAATCCGTGGAATCGAGGCGGGCGGCACGCATCGGGCCCCATGCTCCCTAGACGATCGCGGGCCCATCGCGGTAGAAGGCGCGATGGCAGGTCACTGACGTTCAGTTGGGAAGTTTTGCATACTTTTATGCCTCCCACACAATGGAATCGAAAAGAATTTGAGCATTTTCCATTCTGGAAATTCTCGTGAGCAGGATTTAAGGAAACCCATGCCGGAAACCTGGATCGTCACGGACGGCGCGGTGGGCATGGAGGCACAAGGCATTGCCGTCGCTGAAGCGGTAGGCCTGCCCTATGTCCTGAAGCGCGTGAAGCCCACCGGGCCGATGCAGCTGATTCCGACCCGTTTCCAGCACCTTGTGCCCGCGAAGGGCCGGATTTCAGCCTCGCAGTCGAACAGCCCGCTTGCCCCGCCCTGGCCGCGTCTGGTCATTTCGATCGGGCGGCGCAGCGTGCCGCTGGCCCTCGCCATCAAGCAGCTCGGCGGCGCCTACGGCGTCCACATCCAGAACCCCAAGGTCCCGGCACACTTCTTCGACCTCGTCGCCGCGCCCGTGCATGACGATTTCGAGGGGCCCAACGTGATCACCACCTTTGGGGCCGTCCACAGGGTGACCGCGGACAAGCTGGCCGAGGCCGGCGCGGGCTACGCACCGCGCATCGCCGACCTGCCCCACCCCCGCATCACCGTGCTTCTGGGCGGCGAGAGCCGCGCCTTCAGCTTCCCGCCCGAGGCAGGCGCACGATTTGGGGAGGTTTTGGCAGCGGCCGCCCGGGAAACCGGCGGATGCCTTCTGATCACGCCCTCGCGCCGCACGCGCCCCGACACACTGCGTGCCGTCGCCGACGCGGTCAAGGACGTGCCGCACGTGGTCTGGGACGGGACCGGCGAGAATCCCTATCTCGCATTTCTGTCGCTGGCGGATGCGATCGTCGTCACCGAGGACTCGGTCAACATGGTCACGGAGGCCACGGGTACGGGCAAGCCCGTCTACATTCAGCCTATGTCCGGACGCTCCGCGCGGCTGTCCCGATTCCATGTGTTGATGCGCGAACGCGGCGCCACCCGCCCCTTCGAAGGCCACGTCGACCCGTTCGACTATGCACCGGTCAACGACACCGAGGCCGTCGCCGCCCCGATCCGCGCGGTGCTCGGTCTTGATTCCAGAGGATAAAGACGTTGTGACACGGCACGGGTTGCGCCCGGGCGCGCAACTGCTTACCTCTCCCCTCCAACGCGACAAGCAGAGCCACAGCACATCCGAAAGGCAAAGCCCATGGGATCCCGCCACGAGAAGCTGATCATCATCGGCGCCGGTCCGGCCGGCTACACCGCGGCCATTTATGCGGCCCGCGCCATGCTGAAGCCGCTGCTGATCGAAGGCATCCAGCCCGGCGGGCAGATGACCATCACCACCGATGTGGAGAACTACCCGGGCTTCGCCGATGTGATCCAGGGACCCTGGCTCATGGAGCAGATGCGGGCGCAAGCCGAGCATGTAGGCACGGAGATCATTTCCGACATGGTGGTCGAGGCGGATCTGTCACAGCGCCCCTTTCGGCTGAAGGGCGACAGCGGCGAGGAGTACCTGGCCGACGCGCTCATCATTGCCACGGGCGCGAAAGCCCGGTGGCTCGGCCTTCCCTCCGAGGACAAGTTCCAGGGCTTCGGCGTTTCGGCCTGCGCCACCTGCGACGGCTTCTTCTATCGGGGCAAGAACGTCATCGTGGTCGGCGGCGGCAATACGGCCGTCGAGGAAGCGCTCTATCTCGCCAACCTCGCAGACAAGGTGACGCTCGTGCATCGCCGCGATGAGCTGCGGGCCGAGAAGATCCTGCAGGAGCGCCTGTTCAAGAACCCGAAGATCGACGTGCTTTGGGACCACAATCTGGTCGAGGTCATCGGCGCCGACGATCCTCTTGGTGTGACGCACGCTAAGCTCGCCAACGTCAAGACCGGCGATGAGACGACGATGGACATCGACGGCATCTTCATCGCCATCGGACACTCGCCCCAGACCGAGTTGTTCAAAGGCCAGTTGGAGCTGAAGACCGGCGGCTATATCCAGACCGCGCCCGGGTCCACGGCGACCAGCGTCGAGGGCGTGTTCGCGGCCGGTGACGTCACGGACGACGTGTACCGCCAGGCGGTGACGGCTGCCGGGATGGGATGCATGGCCGCGCTCGACGTGGAGCGGTACCTCGCGAGCGTCGAGGCCCACGCCGAAGCCGCCGAGTAACGGCTCTCAAGCGTTCTCAGAACCACACCGAAGCGACGCCGAACAGGCTCTCGCCCGCCACCAATCCTGCGGCCACGCTCAAGAGGAAACGCGCGGCCCAGTGGGGTGCGAATTTATGCGCGAGGGCGGCCAGCCCTGCGCCCGCGAACAGCATCAGCGATGTGCTCGCCGGGATCACGAAGGCGAGGCCCAGCGCCGCCCCGCTCGGCACGAAGATCAGACGTTTGGGATCCAGCCGGCGCTCGAGCAGCGCCAGCACCACGCCGAGCACCCCGCCGACGGCCATGGCCCAAAGCGCGGACGGGGCGATCCCGCCAAGTCCGTCGCTGAGGGCCTCCGCCACGGCCTTCCAAACGGCGACGGCGGGCGCGGGCCATTCCGGCGTGAACAGTTGCGTGGTCGGGTCCGGGATCAGCATGAGGTAGACGAGGCTACTGACGATGCTGCCGACCACAACGCCCGCGCACTGGGCCACGACCTGGCGCGCCGGATGCGCGCCGACCTCGTGACCCGCGCGAAAATCGTTGAGAAGGTCGGCCGACTGCCCCGCCGACCCGCCCGCCACATTGGCGGTCATGAGATTGGTGACGGGCTGGCCCGGCGCCATAGCCCCAAAGGTCAGCTGCGAGACCTTGCCGATCGCCCCGATCGGCGCGACCGACGTCTCCCCCACCACGCGCGCCGCCACCGTGGCCAACACGAAGGCCACGGGGATGGACGCAAGCGCCATGGTCCAATGCACCTCGAACAGGATCACCTGGAGCACGATGGCGAGCGCGGCCGCGACGGCAAACCCGGCGACCTGAAACCAGCCGTTCCCGGATGCGCGTGCGCGCGCCTGACCGTGCGGATGGTGCTTCGAGAACGCGAACAGCGAAGCGGCGAAACTTGTGAGACTGGCCGCGACCATCACGGCGACACCCGGCCAGAGTAGCCAGCCGACCAGCGGCTCGAACCAGCTTACCTGGCTTTCCGAGACCTGAACGATGCCGTGATCGATCAACACGGGCCCGATCAGCCCCCACGCGAGCAGCGCGCCGATCAGCAAGCCGAGTCCCGCCCGCAAGCCGATGATGCCGCCGAAGCCCAGCAGCAGCAGCGACGGGTCGAATACGAAGGTCAGCTTCGAAGCGGTCAGGGTGGGACCCATCCTCGGGATTTGCCAGACCAGCTTATCGAGCACGTTGAACAGGATCGCGCCCACCAGAGACGACATCAGGACCTTGACCCGCGACATCGCCTCGTCCGCATGGGCGAACATATCGCGCATGGTCTGCGCCGCCGCCATGCCGGCGGGAAACACGAGATCGGACTGCTCGATCATGCGCGGTCGCAGAAACCAGCCGATCCACACGCCGAGGAAGCTCACCGAGAACACCCAGACGATCAAAGGTAGCCAGGGCAGGTTCTCGCCCGTCATCGCCGCCAGTGCCGGGATCGGCGCGACAAGGCCGCTCGACGTGATGGCCGCGGCGGCCGAGGCGGTGGTCTGGTTGATGTTGCTTTCGAGCATGCCCCAGGACGGCCGCCGGAGAAGCCGCGTCACGGGCGCCCAAAACGCGAAGGCCAGCAGCAAGGCCGTGATCGACATGTTGAACGACCAGCCGATCTTCAGCCCTGAATAGACATTGCAGGGAGCCAGGAGCGCGCCGAGGATCAGGCCTGTGGCCAGCGCCCTTGGCGTTAGCTCTCTGGGTGCAGGCTCCCTCTGGGAGGAAGCGGCATCCGCCTTGGGCGCCGCACCCGCCGTCAAGCTGTCGTGAATCCCCGCCATTACTTCAGCTAACTGCCACGATCAGTTCACCATACCAAGCGAGAACCGGCCCGGAGGGCCCCAAAAGCGCGGTTTACGGGCCTTTGGAGGGGCCGCCCGGCAAGCGTTCCTTAAGGCCCCTGACATAGCTTTCGTGGCCGAATATGCTGTAATCTATGTCCTGTATCGCGTTGGGCTCAGGGCCCTTTGAAGAAGAGAGCCGGGCTGAAAGGGAACCCATGAATAAGAAACAAATGTTCGAATTTCCGACAGACATGCGTGACTTGGCTGAGAAGAACGTGGAGCAAGCGCGCGTGGCTTATGGCCAGTTCATGGAGTTCATGAGCCAAGCGATGAACGCTTGGTCCGCGTCCGGCGTGCCAGAGGCGAAGAACTTCAAGACGATTCAGGATCGCGCGATTGGCTTCGCCAAGGAAAACGCCGAGCGCTCGTTTGCGCTGGCGAGCGACATGGCCAAGGCCCACGATCTGCAGGAGGTCATGACGCTGCAGAGCCGCTACGTGCAAACGCAGATGCAGACCTTCGGCATCCAGGCGCAGCAATTGTCGTGGCTGATGGCGGACGCCCTGCAGAACATGCAGACGGGACGCCCGAAGCGCTAAGCGACACCGAACGCGCACATGGCCCCCTCGTGCGCCATGCCACGGCGCGGATGGTCACCCCCAATCCAAGGGTCTCCTACGTGCATGGCGCATCGGCCATGCACGCGCTGTCGTGCGCGCAAAATAACGCGCTGGAGACATCAGGCGCCGATTGCCAAGCGGCGAATCCGCACGCTACAACGGCTGCCGCGGGGAACGGAGCTTTGCTTGATAGGCTTGGGCGAATCGAGAACGCTCAGGCGGAGGACACTCAAGGACGGTGGCTCGGGACGGCTCTCGCCCGGTGCCTCCTGAACGATGGAAGGCCCTGATGGCGTACACCCGACTGATCGCGCTCGCGAGCGCCCTTCTTATTCTGGCCACCGCCCCGGCGCTCGCCGCGCGCTGCGGCAACAACGCCAACGGTTTCGAAGCGTGGAAACGATCCTTCGCACAGGAAGCCAAGGCCAACGGCATTGGCCAGCGCGGCATCAATGCGCTCATGGGCACCCGTTACGCCTACGGCACCATCAAGGCCGATCGCGGCCAGCACAGCTTCAAGCTGTCCCTGGACCAGTTCATGAAGAAGCGCGGCGCCTCCGCCATCGCTTCGCAAGGCAAGCGCTACAAGGCCTCGAACGCGGCCCTCTTCAATGCAATCGAGCGCCGGTACGGCGTACCGCCCGGACCGTTGATCGCGATCTGGGGCATGGAGACGGGCTTTGGACGCTACATGGGCCGCCAGAACACGATCTCGGCGGTCGCCACCCTCGCCTATGACTGCCGGCGTCCCGATTTCTTCCGCCCGCATCTTTACGCCGCCCTGCAGCTCGTCGACCGGGGCGCCTTGAGCCCGAGCCAGGTCGGCGCCATGCATGGCGAAGTGGGCCACACGCAGTTTCTGCCGCGCAACGTCCTACTCTATGGGGTCGACGGCAGTGGTGACGGCCGCGTCGATCTCAACAACAAGGCCGACGCGCTGGCCTCCACCGCCAACTTCCTGCGCGGTCACGGCTGGCGGCCCGGCGCCGGCTATCAGCCCGGTCAGCCGAACTATCGGGCGATCCAGGGCTGGAATGCCGCTGGCGTCTACCAACAGACGATCGCGATCGTCGGCGCCCAGATCGACGGCGGCTGATGGCCCGGAAGACGACTTCCAAGACCCGGAGTAGTTCGTCGACCCGCCGTCGGCCGACGCAGATGACGCGGCGGACGCTCATCAATCAGCTGGGGCGCGCAATCGCCCTGCTGCTCGTGCTGGGGCTGGTCTTGCTGCTCAACCGCTATTGCGGGATGGAGTCCGAGATGATCGGTCCGGGCGCGAAGCTCGTCGCCGTCGACGGGGACTCGTTGCGCGCCAGCAATGGTGAGGAGTATCGGATCTTCGCCATCGACGCGCCGGAGCTCCACCAGACCTGCACCGATGCCAAGGGCAAGGAATGGGCGTGCGGCCGCGCCGCGAAGACCGAACTCGCCAAGCTCATCAAGGGCGGCGAGGTCTCCTGCATCGAGAAGTCCACGGACAAATACGGCCGCAACATCGCCCAATGCAGCGCCAAGGGTGTACCGGATGTGGGCGAGGCCATGGTGCGCGAAGGACTTGCCATCGATCTCGGCCGGCAAACGGGCTTCGCCTATGCCGGTGCGGAAAGCGAGGCCCGCGCGGCCGGCAAGGGCATCTGGGCCGGCACCTTCCAGCGCCCCGGCGAATGGCGCGAGCAAAACCCGCGCACGAACTGACACCTGTCTCTGACGCGGACCGGGCGTGGCCACCTATGGCGTGGCGGCCGGCTTTGGCTTTTCCGTGAAGGTCCAGTAGCGCCCGCCATCGGTTTTCACCGGCGCGAGACGCGAACGCTTGTCCGGGCGTTTGCCTTCGAGAATGAGATCACGCAGATCGCCGAGCACCGTGTCGGAGTCCCCGTAATAGCCGTGGCCGACGAAGTCGGTGCGGATGGCGCTCGCATCGATCGTGTCGACGCCCGGCGCGATGATCACGCCGTCGGCCGTATCGCCCGCGCGCGGGTAGCCGGCAAAGGTCTTCGACGCCAGCAGCGCGTAGTCGCCCGAGGAGGCATAGAGCGTCGTCCCGCCCTCGCCTGCCAGGATCTTCGGCGCGATATCGCGCTTGAACGTGTCGGCGTCGATGTCGGGCGCCGCAAGAATGATCTCGTCGAACTTCTCGCGGATGCTCGGGTCTTCCAGCACGAGTTCCTTCAACGCGCCGGTCAGGACGCGCGTCCCCATGCTGTGGGCGATGAGATAGATGTGCTCCGCTCCGGACTGCGCGACGAAGTCCTTCAGGAAGTTCTTGAAGTCGAGCCGCGCCCACTCGGCGTTGGTCTCGTCCACCTTGTACGAGGCGTAGCTCGCTTGTGACGGCCAGCTGTAGAGCACCGGCGCCCCGCCGAAGCCGAGGTCGTAGGTGATCTGCGCTGTCCGCCGCGCGGCATCGACAAAGGCCACGTTATAGCCGTGCACGAAGACGAAGGCTGACTTTCGGTCCGAACTCTTCACGCGGGCCGCGACGTCTTCGAAGAATTTGGTCTTGTCGACCTCGTCCACCGAAAGCAGCACCACGAACTGGTCCGGATCGTTGCACCATTCCAGCCGCCAGATCGACGGCGTTTCGACCACGCCGACCTGATGACTGCGCGGAATGCTGACCGCCGCGACGCCGAATGTCAGCGGGCCCCTGTCGCCGCCATAGACGGAGGCCGGATCGGTTTTGCCGGTGTTCTTGCGGTCGGTGGCATAGAAGACCTTCACCACCGCGTAGGAGGTCTCCTGGCGCATATAGGCGTAGCGCCGCTTCTTCTTGCCTTCGAGCTTGCGCGCGGCGGCGAACGTCTTCTCCCCCTCCTTGGTGCGGCCCGCGGCCATGTAGACACCGGCCAGCGCCTCCATGGTCGCGATGGACTTTTCGTTGCGGGCGCCGTACGCGGCTTGCCGGATGGACAGCGCGCGCTTCATGGCACGCACGGCATCCTTGTAGCGCTTGGCGCTCTGATAGAGGTAGGCAAGCTGCTCGGCGCTGTCGGCCACCTCGACGCTGCGCGGGCCGAACGCGGCGACGCGGATCGCGAGAGCCTTTTTCAGCAGGGCCTCCGCCTTGCCGAGCTTGCCCTGCTGCTGGAACACGAACGCAGCTTCGACCAGCGCCGGCACCACGCCCGGCTGATCGGCGCCGTAGCGCTCCTTGGCCAGCGCGACGTAATGGTCGGCCAGACGGGCAGCTTCCGCATCCTTGCCCTTCGCTTGAAGCTCCTGAATTTCGAGCGGCAGCGCCTCAAGCATGCCGCGCCCGACCGCCTTGGCGCGGATGGCCTCCACCCGCAGCAGGAGCGGCTCGGCGTCCGCGAAACGGTCCTGCTGCTCGTAGAGCCCTACGAGATTGTTCAGGCTGGTCGCGACGAGGGGATGGTTAGGCCCATAGGCTTTCTCGCGGATCGCAAGCGCCTGCTTGAGCAGGGGCTCGGCGTCGGCGTAGCGCTGTTGCTGTTTATAGACCCAGCCGAGCCAGGTGAGCGCCGTGGCGTATTCGGGACTGTCCTTGCCGGTCTCAGCGCCCGCGTCCACCACATAGCGCTCAGCCAGCGCCTCGGCCTCATCCATCTTGGCACGGTCGGCGAGCGCAGGAATTTCGCGGCTGATCCCGGAAAAGTCCTCAGGCTCGCCCGCTTGCGCGGAGGTGCCTGAAGCGAAGAGGAAGGAAAGCGCGATCAGCGCCACGGCCAGGGGCACGGGCGCTGATCGCAGTGTTCTAGCAATCCGGCGGCTTAGCAAAGCCATTCAACTCTCCCAACCGGGAAGAGGATCGCCGGGCTGATCGTCTTACGCGGCTTTGGCGTAGTAGGACTTCAGCTGGTTCAACACGGTCGCCTTGTCGAACTCGGCGCCCATGGCGAGCATGGAGTCGGCGAAACGGCTGACGATCTCGGTGATCTGCTCCGGCGAAAGCTGGTTGAGGATACCGATACGGACCTGAACCGGCTCGGACAGGGTCGGCCAGATGCCGAAGCCCTGCGCACGTGCGCCCTGGACCAGCTCCTTCTCGCGACCGGCCAGCTTGCCCGGCAGGTTCAGCACCACGAGGCTCGGCATGTTCGACGTGACCTCGCAGCCCATGGCCTCGACGGCCTGGCGCAGCGCAGCCTCGTGATACTTGTAGTCCGACGCCTTACGGGCGCGGCCGTAGCCCAGGATGATGCGGAGCGCTTCATGGAACGCGGCAACCGCATAACCCGAATGGGTCTGGTGGTAGACGGGGGTGTCGACGTCCTTGCCGTCGATGATGCCCCAGTGACGCGCGTCCAGAATCGGATGATGGACGAAAGTGCGGCAGCCCCGCTTCTTGACCATCTCGATCGCCTTGTCGGTGAAGCTGACCGGCGCGTAAGTCAACGGCAGGGACAGCACGCCCTTCTGCGGACAAGACGCCCAGGCCACCACGCCCGGATAGTCGTCGATATTGAAATCGCCGACACCAAGGCTCGACACGGCATCGACGATACCCATGACACCGTGCTTCACGCAGGCGTCGGAGAAGCCCTTGAGGTCGTTGACGCGGCCCGAGCCCGTCTCCCAATGCGCCATGAAGGCCCACATGGGCTTGTGCTCGGCGAGCGCCTTGTCGATGGTTTCGGCGGAGATCGACTGGCCGTGCGGCGTATCGATGATCTTCACGCTGGCCGGCTTCGGGTCGAGCGAATTCTCGGCGAGTTCCTCCTGGGTGGCGGCCTTCATGCGAATGGTCAGGCCGTCGATGCTGGAGAACGTACCGTTGACGAACGCCACGACCTCGTCACCCGGAAGGATCAGGCTGTGTACGCAATCCAGACCGTCCCAGCCCGTGCCCGCAACGCCAAAGGTGTAGACATTCTTGGTGCCCCACAATTCGCGGAGCATCAGCTTCGCCTCCTTCATGCCGCGCAGCACGTCGGCTTGCATGTGGTCGGCGACGCCGGTCTTGGCGAAAGCCTCGAGCACGCGGGGATCCGTGTTGCCGGGCCCGGGGCCTGCGGCAAGTGTCTCCGGGATTACGAGAGCTGGAAATACAGTCATGGGATTACCCTCTGGAAGCTAACTGACATCAGACGAAAGTATAAGGCACCATCGTCTACCGGTATGGGAGACGCGGGGCAAGGCCCGGGGCCAAAATTTGGTAGCTCCAACCCTACCAGACGACCCAGAACGAATCACCCCGCCCGCCCTTGATTCAGCGCGATCAGGCGGCCTGATCGCGCCGGTGGGAGAGGACCTGATCGGCGGCTTTGCCCACCAATTCGGCCAAATGATCGTGCCGGGCCTGGAACGTCCCCACGCCCGCCGTCGCCGACCGCAATTCCACGATCAGGGTCTGGATTTCGGCTTCGGGGATATGGGCCTGGACCACATCCCAGCCCGGCCAGCCCGGACGGGCGTCGAAGCCGAGAATCTGGCCGCGGTGCGAGGAGACGATGGAATTGACCCTTGGGGTCGCCTCCGATGGAACCGCGATCTCCACGGCCATGATCGGCTCCAGCAGCACCGGCTGGCACTGCGGCATCCCCTCGGCCATCGCCAGCCGGCCGGCCTGGCGGAACGCCATGTCGGAGCTGTCGACCGAGTGGTAGGAGCCGTCCACCAGGCACACCGCCACGTCAACCACCTGGAACCCCAGCGGCCCCGTGTGCAGATAGTCGCGCACACCGTGTTCGACGGACGGGATGTAGTTCTTCGGTACCACGCCGCCGGTGATGGTCTCGGCGAAGGTGAAACCGCTCCCGCGCGGTTGCGGCTTGATGTCGAGCACCACGTCGCCGAACTGGCCGTGGCCGCCCGACTGCTTCTTGTGGCGCCCGCGCACCTGCGCCGGCTTCCGGATCGACTCCTTGTAGGGAACCTCCCGCGGATAGGTCGAGGCCGCCGCCCCGTATTTGCGGATCAGGCGTTCCAGGGCGACGCGCAAATGCATCTCCCCCTGCCCCCACAAGATCATCTGACCCATGTCCTGATCGTGGGCGACGGAGATCGACGGATCCTCCTCGACGATCTTGGCGAGGCCCGTGGTCAACTTCACCTCGTCCTTCTTCTCCTTGGCCACGAGTGCCAAGCCGAAAACGGGCTCGGGCATGACCGCCCGGTCGATCGACGGGACTGCGGCCTTGTCGGTCGACAAGGTGTCGCCGGTCTGCACGCTTTCGAGCCGCCCGAAGGCGACTGTGTCACCCGGCTTACCCGGCCCGCGCTTGACCGGCTCCTGACCCAGAACATCGAAGGTCCCGGCGATACGCTCCTCGGCCGCGCCGCCGAAGACCGCGTCCCCGTCGGCGAAGGTGCCGGCGAGAATCCGCGCGAGCGACAGCTTGCCCGCATGAGCCGTATGGATCGTCTTCATCACGAATGCGCAGGACGCCGCATCCGCGACGCCGAGCCGGGCCGCCGCGACGTCGACGAACGGCACCTCGTGGCGAAGCGCCTTGAGGAGCCGGGCAATCCCGTTGCCGTTCTCCGCCGACCCCAACAGCACGGGACAGATCACGCCTTCGCGCAGGTCTTCCGCCAAGTCGTCGAAGACCTTGTCGCGCGGCGGCGGCACATCCTCGAGAAGCTGCTCCATCAGCTCGTCGTCGTAATCGGCAAGCTGCTCCAGCATCGAGAAGCGCGCCTCCTGCTCCCGGTCGGTGAGCGCGTCAGGGATGTCGACCACCTTGGACGGTGCGTGCTCCCGATAGACGTGAGCGCGCTCCAGGGCGAGATCGATGAAGCCCGTGACGATGCCGCTCTCCCAGATCGGCACCTGGCGCAGCACCAGCGGCGCGGTCGACGCGGGCTGCAGCATCGGCACGATGTCGCGCACGCGCGTCTCGGCCTTGTCGATCTTGTTCAGGAACAGGAAGTGGGGGATGCCCCGGTCCTCGAGCTGCTTCAGGATCAGCTGCAGGGCCGGTACCTTCTTCTCGTCCGGCTCGCACACCACGACCGCCGCATCGCAGGCGCTAAGCACATTGGCGGCATCGGCCTGGAACTCGATCGAGCCCGGGCAGTCGAGAAATGTGAATGTGTCGCCGAGAAATTCGACTGTGGCGGCGTTGAGCTCCACGCTCATGCCGTGATGGCGGGCCTCTTCCGAGGCGTCTCCGACCGTGTTGCCGGCCGCCGCCGAACCTTGCCTCTTGATGGCGTCGGTCCGCGCCAGAATGGCTTCAAGAAGTGTTGTTTTTCCGCTGAGATAGGGGCCAACCAGTGCGATGCAGCGAGCGCTGCGGGCTGGTTGGCCCTGCGCTTGGCCCATATCTTCCTCCCTTGGCAAAACGCGCAAGGTGGGCCGATTTTTTCCGGCCCTTCGTCCTTCCGCGAGCCTTCACGACGCCATCGTGACAAGGGAAATCCGGTCTGGCAAGGGCCCCGTCTTCAACTCCCCCAAATGACCCCTCGCCTCTTCTGATCCACTCGCTGAGACAGTATGGTGTCGCCGAAAGCTGCCGGGAGTTCCTCATGCGTCTTGTCACCGCCTTCGTGCTGTTGATTGTTCTCTGGTTGTCGCCGCTCTTCACCGGCCAGGACCGGGCCGCGGCCTTCTCCGCGCCGTCCCAGCCGGGCAAAACCCTTGTCCAACGGGCGAAGATCGTGTGCGGCGACGACGGCACAGGATATCGCTGCCGCAGCGAAGGCGGCGCCATCCGGCGCGGGAAGATGCCGGACATTCCGGACAGCGGCAAACCGAGCGCGCCGAGCAGCGGATCGTCCGGCGGCCTGTGGGGCGGTGGCGGCCTGTTGGGCGGCGGATCGCTCTGGGGCGGCAACAAAAACGAGGCCCCGGCAGCCGCGCCATCCGGCGGTGCGGGCAGCGCGGCGGCAGGCGGCTGCCCTCCGAACTCCGAAATGCTCGGCGGCCATTGCATCCCCTACAAGCAAACCTGCAGCCGCGGACTGGCCGCGAACGCCCCGCCGCAGTCCTGCCGCAGCGCGCAGGAGAAGCTCGTGTGCGATTTCCGCGCCGACGGGCTGAAGGACTGCTGCTGCCGCATCTACAGCCAGAACTGACGGCTCACCCCTGCTCCGAGACTGCATGCGGCCCGAGCGGCTGCCCGTACGAGAACTCGACGATGTAACCGGTGGGGTCCTTGACCCCGCAAAGATAGCCGGTGGGCGGCGCGTATTCGTGCGGCTCCCAGTGAAGGCAACCATCGTCCCGGGCAAGGGCCGCAATCCGGTCCACCTCTTCGCGCGTCGCAACCCCGAACCCGTAATGGGTCATGTCGCTTTCTTCTTGTTCCCGCAAGGCGCCGCCGCCGAGAAGAACGAGAACGAACCGGTCGCCCGCGCCGGGGCTCGCCAGCCAGACCACACGCTTGTCGTCCTCACCGTGCTCCTTGACGATCTCCATGCCGCAATAGCGCGCATAGAAGTCGATGGACTTGTCGAGGTCCGCCGCCTGAAGGGCGCAATGGGTGAAGGCCACGGTCATCACGACCGTATTGGACCACAGACGGGAGGGGAGACGTAAGTCCCGGCGCTACGGCGCGGGTGGCGCTGCGCGGCTGCGGCGCGGCGGTTTTGTCCGGATCCTGTCCAGGATGCGCTCGAACGACCCGAAGAGCCAGTAGTGCCCCATGCCCTCGATGACTTCGAGCCGGCAATTCGGCAGCACCTCCGCAAGACGATACGCCGCCTCGGGCGGCACAATCGTGTCTTCACTACCCTGCCAGATCGTAACCGGCGTCTCCAACTTGTGCAGGTTCAAGCCCCAAGGATGGCAGTAGAGGCGCAAATCCTGGACGGCGCCCTCGACCGAATGGCTCAGACCTTCGCGCATGCTGGTGCCCAAGGAGTGGCGGAGACCGTACTGATCCAAAATGGCGCGGTCCGTCTCGGTCGCGTACTGGGTCACCAGATATTCGGCGCTGTGCGGGAACCACGTGACCATCGAACGCACACCCTCGAAATAGACGCGCGCCGCAGTCTCGGAATGCCCCAGATAGGAGAAGATGAAGTGCTGCAGGCTGGTCATGGAAACGCGTTCGGCATCGGCAACGAGCCCGACTGGCGAAATCAGGGCAACCTGCTGGATCCGGTCTCGCATGAGAAGCGCCGCCGCCAAGGCATGGGGACCGCCGCCGGAGAAACCGACCAGGAAGAAGCGGTTGATGCCCAGACCGTTCACCAAGGCTTGGATATCGTAGGCCGTATCCTTCAGGGTCGCGTGGTGGTGCGGATCCGACAGGCCATAGCCTGCCCGGTCGAGCGCAACGATCCTGAAACCCATTTTACGCGCAACGGAGTCGGTGCTTTCGAACAGCATCCGCGACCCCGGCGTGCCGTGCAGCACAACGACCGGCAGCCCCTCGGGCGCCCCGTACTCCGCAAACCCGATGTGACGTCCCTTTTCCAGCCGCAGCACGCACGCGGTGCGGTCAACAATTGTATGGGGTTCGTCCAAGACGAGCTTGTCCATGGCCTTGCGGGGTTGGTCTTGCTTCGAGACTCGATGCAATAGCTGTGCCGTGTGCCCTGCTTCGGACGGCGCCAGCCGTCAAAGGCACGGATGGACGTCCAGCGCTATTCGCAACCGATCATGATGTCGACGGGGTTGACGATCAACGTGACCGCCTTGCCCTCGTAAAGCTTGAGCGTCTCGAGCGAGGCGATCGTCACGCTGACTTCCACCAACGTATCGCCGGCAATCTGCACGTAAACGATGGCCGTCACGGCCCCTTTGCGGATCTCCATGATCTTGCCCGCGAACTGGTTCGCGGTGCTGAGCTTGGAGAGCTTCATCTTTGGTTCGTCTGACATCTTCCCCGCCTCTTCATTCGTTTTTTGTTTTGTCAGTGTCGCGCGCTCACGTGAGACTAGCGCAGAAGCGCTGAATGCGCATGCACGCCTCTTTCAGCGCCTCGATCCCGGTCGCATAGGAAATACGGAAGAAGGGCGACAGCCCGAAGGCCTCGCCATGCACGACGGCAACGCCTTCTTCCTGCAAGAGCAACTCGGCGAAGTCGCCGTCGTTCCCGATGACATCGCCCTTCGGGGTCTTCTTGCCGATCGTGCCTGCACACGACGGATAGACATAGAACGCGCCTTCGGGCGTCGCGCAGGTGATGCCTTCCGCCTCGTTGAGCATGGACACGACGACGTCGCGGCGTTCCTGGAACGCCTTGACCCAATCGGCCAGGAAGTCCTGAGAGCCGCGCAGAGCCTCGACGGCCGCCCACTGGCTGATCGAACACGGGTTCGACGTGGACTGCGACTGCAGCTTGCCGATGGCCTTGATGAGTGCGGCCGGGCCGCCCGCATAGCCGATGCGCCAGCCGGTCATCGAATAGGCCTTGGACACGCCGTTCAGCGTCAAGGTGCGATCCTTGAGCTTGGGCTCGACCTGCGCCGGCGTCGAAAATTCGAAGCCGTCATAGACGAGGTGCTCATAGATGTCGTCGGACAGGATCCACACCCGCTCGTGGCGCAGCAGCACGTCGGTCAGCGCCTTGATCTCGTCGCGCGTATAGGCCGAACCGGTCGGGTTGGACGGCGAATTGAAGATGAACCACTTGGTCTTCGGCGTGATCGCCTTTTCGAGGGCGTCCGGCGTCAGCTTGAAGCCGTCCTCGAGCTTCGTCTCAACGATGACAGGCTCGGCGCCGGCCAGAAGCACGATGTCGGGATAGCTCACCCAATACGGCGCCGGGATCACGACCTCGTCGCCGGGATCGAGCGTGGCCAGGAGCGCGTTGTACAGGACGTGCTTGCCGCCGCTGCCGACCGTCACTTCGGCGGGCTGGTACTCGAGGCCGTTCTCCCGCGCGAACTTCTCGCAGATCGCCTGCTTCAGCTCCGGGATGCCGTCGACGGCAGTGTACTTCGTCTCGCCCCTGTTGATCGCCTCGATTGCGGCCGCCTTGATGTTGTCCGGCGTATCGAAATCGGGCTCCCCGGCGCCAAGGCCGATAACGTCAAAACCGGCGGCCTTCATCTCACGAGCCTTGTTCGTGATGGCCATTGTCGGTGAGGGCTTGACCCGTTCAAGCGTGCGGGAAACCAGTCCCATGAGGTGCTCCTGACGATTTCAGAGGGCTGCAAAAGCGCAGTCACTGCGGAAAAATCTCGGCAACCCTATGCGTGCGCCTGTTCTGCCGCAAGTGCATTGCACCATAGATTTTCGGAGGAGACGAAACCGGGAACGGAACGGCCCCGGAGGGGCCAAATGGGGCGCCATCGCGCGCGGCGGCGCGCGCAAAACGGCACAAATCGCCCCGCCAGGGCTCACGCTTCCGTGTGGTAAGCGGGACTCCAGTCCGCTCGCGTGAGACCGAATAGGCCGATCTGCAGCGCACCAAACCATTGAAATATAACGGTTTAGAAGGGGTCAGCCCCGAATCCCTACTTGAGTACCGGGCTGTGGGCGCCAGAGTCTGGACGCTGGCACGTCCATCAGCCCTCTTTCCGAGGCGCTACTCTGTGGTAATGTCTCCGGCCATACGGGAATCGGCCCGGTTTGGGACCGACGAAAGTGACGGGACCTTTGGGAATGCTGGAAGCCTTGGCAGTGTGTGTTGTTCTGCTCGGAACGCTGGGCTTTGTTGCGCTGCAGATGCGGCAGCAGCCCGCCCGCGCGAAGGCCGCGCCGCGGCGCAGCCGGAGGAGCGTCTGATGCGAAAGCAGACTTTGAAGCCGTCTTCCATGCCGGCGCCGCGCCGGCGGCTCGCTGCAAAGGCATGCCTGGCCGCCTCCGCCGCGCTGGTCGCGTTGTTCGCAGCGTCCAACATGCGCGACGCCTTTCCCACCATGAACGAGGACGGGCTCGCGCAGTCCTTGCGTCAGAGCGCGTGGACCAAGGCTCTCTCCGATCAATCGGCCGCCGAGGCGTGGCCGTGGCAGAACGTTTCGCAGCACATGTCGGCGTTGCCGTCGGCGAAGGTGCGCCGGCTGGGACTGAGCGCCTCCTTCCGTGACATGACGGAAGTCGCCGCCGAGCCCGGCCGCGACGCCGCCCCGTCCCTGGCCAGCCAGAAATCCAGCCCGCGTTCCGCGCAAGGCGACGTGGCGCTCGGCGATGTCGGCTCCGGCACGGTGGGCATCGGCGACAGCATCACCTTTACCGCGGACGACGGCGCGACGTGCGTCTATCGCGTCACGGGGCGCCCGGTCGTGGATCCGCACCTCGACTCGCGCCAAGCCGAAGGCGCCAAGGGTGAAGCCGGACTGTTCGATTGCAGCCCGCTCGACAATTTGATCATGCGCGCAACGCAAGCGGCCCCAAAGGCCGCACCCGAAGCGCACGCGATCGAGCACCAGCGCAAACTCTAGATCTCTGACGGCAATTAGGCTTAAGCCCGCACGACGCAGGCCCGCTTGCGGCCGCGCTCAGTGCTGCCCGGCAAAACGCTCGGGCGTTTAAGGCTGCTCCGCGGGGGCCTCGGCGGCCGGGGCGTCGGGCGCCGGCGTCTGTTCCGGGATGACCGATTCACCGCCTTCCGGCGTTGCGGCCTCGGGGGTTTCCGCTGGCGCCGCAGGCGCCACCGGCGCGGGCTGCGGCCTCGCCTGTGCTCGTGTGGACTCGACGGTCTGCTTCAGCTTCTCCAGGCCGTCCTCGTAGACCTCGCCGATATAGCCGTCGAGCATCAAGCCCTTCCAGCGCTTGATCGGGCTGGAGCCGGATTCGAATTCAAACGACCAGGTGACTTTGGATCCGGCGCCGTCGGGCACCAGCTGGAAATTGCTCGTCCCCTGAACGCCTTTGACATCCGCAGCCAGCGTCAGGCTGTGAGGCGGATCGGACTCGACGATCTGGATGCTGCCGTCACCCACGGAGGCGACGTCGCTCTCCCACTGAACCTTTGCACCGTTACCCTCGGGCGGCCCCGAATAGGTCATCTTGATATTCTCGTCCTTGACCGCCCACGGAGCCCATTCCTTCTGGTTCCGCAGATTGTTCAAGTACGGATAGATCACGTATTCCGGTGCGTTGATGACCACCGACCGCGTGGCTGTGACATAGGCCGGGAGCCCGAGCGCGACCGCCGAAAGAATCAGAACAAGTACACCAAGCCCAAGGATGAGCCGCATCATCGGCGCCATACCCACGTCTCCTGTATTCTCGGCGATGAGCCCCTGCAAACGGCCGCCACTGTGGCACGAGCGCCACGGTTCCGCGCTCGCAAAGTCACAGAAAACGATTACAGTTTCAACGTCAACATGAGGGAGGGTTTGACAATGAATCTATCTCCGCCAACCACCATGGTCTTCGTCATTTCGATCGTTCTGGCGATTTTGGCGGTGCTCAGCACGTTCATGCCGCTGCCAATCATCGGCGAGTACAGGTTCTGGGTGGCGATTGCCGCCTACGTGATCCTTGCGGTCGGCAATATCTTCAGGGGCGTCTAGGGGCCGGTCCCACCCGGCTCGGACTGACGGCGGAAAAAAACCCGCCGCGTACCGTCCGTGGACGGACGCCGCAACTGCTTGAGAGCGCACAAGACTTGAAGGCGCACAAAATAAGAAGGGCCAGCATCGCTGCTGGCCCTTCGTGTTTTCATCGACAACCGGTCTAGTCGTCGTCCCGCGCCCAGGAAGGCCGATAAGGCATCGGCGTGGGCGCCGGACCCGGCGTCGTTCCGGGCATCGGCGGGCGTGGCGGCGTGTACCCGGGTATGGCGCTTCCGGGACCACCCGGCCGCGATGGGGCACTGCCCAATCCGGGCGACGACGGCTGCGACGGTGACGGCTGTGCCAATGGCGGCCGTTGTACCGGCTGGGCCACAGGCGGCCTTGGTGCCGGCCGCGCCATCGGAGGCGCAGCAGGCTTCGGCGCCGGTGCCACGGTCTTTGGCGCCACGGCCTTCGGGGCTGCCTTCTTCGGGGCGACCTTCTTCGGGGCAGCTCTTTTCGAAGCGGCCTTTTTCGGCGCCGCTTTCTTCGCGACCGTCTTCTTCTTCGCGACGGTTTTCTTGGCTGCCGTCTTACGCGCTGGGGCCTTCTTCTTCTTCGCGGCCGCCTTCTTCACTGCCGACTTTTTGGCGACAGTTTTCTTCTTAGCGGCCGACTTCTTGGCTGGCGCTTTCCGAGCGGAAGCCTTTCGCGCCGACTTCTTGGCCGCGGATTTCTTGGCCGCGGACTTTCGTGCCGTGCCCCTCCGGGCCGCACTCTTCCGAGCCGTCGATTTCCGCGCTGTCGATTTGCGCGCGGCAGACTTTCGTGCGGTCGACTTGCGCGCAGTGGATTTGCGAGCCGTCGATTTCCGCGCCGCCGTCTTGCGAGCAGCCGTCTTGCGGGCGGGGCTTCTCCGAGCCGCCGTCTTCCGGGCCGCACTCTTACGTGCGGTCGACTTCCGAGCGGTCTTCCGCGCTGCCGTCTTACGAGCGGCTGTCTTGCGAGCTGACGTCTTGCGCGCCGGGCTCTTCCGGGCCGCCGTCTTCCGAGCCGCACTCTTACGTGCAGTCGACTTCCGTGCGGTCTTCCGCGCCGCGGTTTTGCGGGCGGCTGTCTTACGCGCCGGGCTCTTCCGAGCCGCCGTCTTCCGGGCTGCGCTCTTCCGCGCCGTCGATTTGCGTGCGGTTGATTTCCGCGCCGTCTTACGAGCGGCTGTCTTACGAGCGGCTGTTTTGCGAGCGGCCGTCTTGCGCGTTGCAGTCTTCCTTGCAGGCGACTTACGCGCAGTGCTCTTGCGCGCGGTGGTCTTACGGGCAGCCGTCTTCCGGGCTGCCGTCTTGCGAGCGGCCGGCCTACGCGCCGCCGTTCGTCGTGCCGCCGTACGGCGGGCTGGTGACTTCTTACTCGCTGTACGTTTCTTCCCAGTTGTTCTCGTAGCCATTGGTTTGCTCCGATGCTGTTTGGTGTCGCTCAGCGACCCGTTCACGAGGACGCGTACTCCAGTTACGCTTCACTAGTGCTCCAGGCTTGCCGCACCACATGGCAAGTGAACTCTTTTTATTTGGTATACGCACATATAATGCGCATTGTGGCAATTCAACAGATCACACCGTTGAACTGCAACAAGCGAATCTTTCACAGCGCGCTCCACGATACAGCCGTTCGTGCCTCACGGACACCAACCGATTCGCTTTGTGCAGAGGAAACGCCGCAATCATATTGCAGTGCAAGACGCCTTCCGAACCTCTGTGCCAACCGGTTGGACCGTATACGTCTTTTCACGCAAACGCGACGCTAGGTGCGCGCCGCGGACTTACTCCATCTGCAGCAAGGCGTCGGCGAATGGCCCTCGTGAAATGTGCGGATCGCCCGTGAACGGAAAGTCGAAGGCGATGCCGAGAAACAGCGTCAACGCCAGCAGCGCCGCCAGTGAGCCGGTCATGAGAACCTGCGCGTCCAAATTGGACGACGCGAAGAAGGCGGGATAGCCGAGCGTGATCAAGCCGCCGACGATGAGCACGAACCAGAGCACCCCCGGCACCGACCCGTTCGCGCTGTCCAGCCGTTCGTTGCGGTTGTCCGTGATCAGCGTCAGCAAGTCGAGCGCTTGCTGAAACAGCACCTGCTCCTTGCGGCTCGAGGGTTCCAGGTCGAGTATCGCCTGGTTAAGTGCGACGAGGTTGCGGCCGACGGCCTCGCTTCTTCCGCCGAGCGCCATAGAGTCCCACGAAGTGTCGTAGACGCTCTTCGTGTAGCGCAGAACCGCCTCACGGACATTGCTGCCCTCGTCCGGCAACGCCAACGCGACGTGATAGAGGTCGATGGTTGCCTTGGCCTCGTCGCGTACCGAGTCCTCCGTATGCGTGTAGTCCTCCCAGACGGCGATGACGACGAATGCCAGCAGCACGGCGTACAAAACACCGACCACGGCGTATTTGAAGCCTGCGACCTCGTTGTTCTCCTTCAGACGGTCGGCGCCGTAGTGAAAGCGCGTGAGCAGCATGAGCCCGACCGCGTAACCCACCACCACGACCGTCACGACGGCGCCGATCGCCCACAGGGGCGTGTCTCGCATCAAGCTGAGAAAGGCGATCGGGGGAGCGGCGTCTACCATGAGGCGGCAATCCTCGCGTCGGCGGTGTTGGGCGCGTCCGGCGGTGTCCGCTAGACTTCGCCGGCACTCAAAGCGATTCGGGACACAGAAACCTATGGCCGACAAAGGTTCAAGCTCAAACGAACCCCAGCCGCAAGAGGGGCTGACACGGCGGGAAAGCAAGGAGGCGAAGGAGCGCCGCCGGCTTCGCGCCGCCGTGGTGTACGAGATCATACGCCTGGAGGGCGAAGCGGAACTGTCGCGCAGGTTCAACGCCCTGTGGTGGTCCGCCCTCGCCGCAGGGCTGTCGATCGGTTTCTCCGTCCTCTCGCAGGCGCTGCTCGAAGCCTATCTGCAGCCCTTCCCGAGCGCGGCCATCATCGCCGATTTCGGCTATTGCGTCGGCTTCCTGATCGTCATCCTCGCCCGGCAGCAGCTCTTCACGGAGAACACGCTCACCGCTGTCCTGCCCGTCATGGTGCGAAAGGACTGGAGCGCCGTATGGGACGTGCTGCGCCTGTGGGGCATCGTTCTCGGCGGCAACCTTGTCGGCTGCTTCTTCTTCGCTGCCTTCCTCGCCTATTCGGGCGCGTTCTCCGACACCACGCAACACGCGATCACCGAGATCGGGCGGCATCTGATGGCCAACAGCCCGACCGAAATGTTCATGAAGGGCATCATGGCCGGTTGGCTGATCGCCGCGCTCGTGTGGATGCTGCCCTCCTCCGAAGGAACCGAGATATTCATCATCACGCTGATCACCTACATCATCGCGCTCGGCGACTTCACCCACATCATCGCCGGCTCGGTGGAGGCGATCTACATGGTCCTCATCGGCGAGGTGGGCTTCTGGCAGGCGTTCGGCGGCTTCTTCATACCGACGCTCCTGGGCAATGTGGCGGGCGGCACCGTCCTCTTCGCCATGATCAGCTACGCGCAAGTCCGGCAGGAACTGGAAGGCTAGGTCTTCGGCCGACTTCCGCCATTTCTTGATCTGGCTCAAGCAATCGTGCGGCGATTGTCGGTTTCCCCTCAAACGGGGGCGCCGAGAGGTGAGCGCGTGTCCTGAAATCGGGCCGTTTTTCTCGTGGCATGGCGATTGCTTTTCGATGCGGGAGGCCAAGAGGCCTCGCTGGGCAAACTGTCAGGATCGGAGGCACGCCGTGGCCAACGTCACCTTCTCCTCGCCGAAGCTGGCGAAGGACGTCACCGTTTACGCGATCGCCGGAGATCGCGGGACCATTCTCTCTCTGGCCAAGGCGCACAAAGTGCCCATCCCGTTCGATTGTCAGGACGGTGAATGCGGCTCGTGCCTCGTGGAGGTCAGCCATCTCAGCCCGACGACCAAGAACGCGATCGCGCTGACGGAAAAGGAGAAGGAACTCCTCAAGCAGCTCGGCAAGATCACCAAGGACGAGATCTACGACGCGGAGGTCAACGACATGCCGCCGCGCTACCGGCTCGCCTGCCAGTGCTTCGTGCGGCACGAGGACATCGTCGTCACCTTCCAAGGGGACGACACGGTGCCCGATCAAGGCCCCTACATCACCCCTGCGGCCAAGGTCTTCGCCGGCGGATTGCAGATCGCCACGGTGGATGAGTTCCTCAGCTACGCGGTCAAGGTCGAGGAAGATGCCGCCGACCATTACAACCAGCTGGCCAAGGACATGGGCGCCTGTGGCGACTCCGAGCTCAAGAGCCTGTTTGAGCAGCTGGCAGACTCGGCGCGGATGCATCTTGGCGAAGCGAGAGCACGCGCCGGAAGCATCGACGACGGCAAGTCGGTTCCCCCCGACTACGTCTGGCCCGAACAGGTTGGGCCGGAGCAGAGTTCGTCTTTCGCGGGCGATTCAGCACTGAGAAGGCTGGGCGTGCTCCGCGTCGCTCTGCAAGGCGCAACGCGCGCCTACGAGTTCTATGTCTCGGTAACGGCGACGACCAAGAACCCCGAGGTCGCGTCGGTGGCCAGGGACTTCGTCGCCCACAAGGCGGAGCGGCTCAAAGTCATCGAGGCCTGGATCACGCGTGAGGAATGGGCGGAGAAGAGCGCAAAGCAACCCGCCACCGTTTAGGCGGTCTTACAGCGACCGGCTGGGCAACAGCGAACCCGTGGAGGAACCCGCTATGGAGAGTGTGGAGGAGTTTCTTGCCTACGCTATGAACCTGGAACGCGAGGCGGCCGAACGTTTCGGCCAGCTCGCGGACGCCATGGACGCATCTGGCAATCGAAACGTCGGTAAGCTATTCCGGCAATTGTCGGAATATTCGAGGCTCCACTACGGCGAGGCAAAAGCCCGCTCTGGGTTCCGTGAAATCCCCGATTTGAAACCGGGGGACTTCAGCTGGCCCGAGCTCGAGAGCCCCGAGACAGCCGCGATCTGGGCCGCGGACCCCATGATCGGCCGCGACGCGGCGCTGGAAATTGCGTTGGACGCCGAGACCGCAGGCTTCGATTTTTACAAGACCGTTCTCGACACCACCAAGGACCCGGAGATCAAGGCGCTGGCCAAGGAGTTCGTCGAGGAAGAGCGCGGGCATGTCACGGAACTGAAGCGGTGGATAGCGGCCCATAAGGCCGGCAAGCCGCTGCCCGTGGACATCGTCCTGACCGCCCCCTAGCCGGCTAGGCAGCCTCTACCCGGTAGCGCTGCCTGTGGCGCGTCAGAGTTCGTAACTGTATGTCGCGCATGGTTCGGATGTGGCCGTCGGCGCGTCTTCGCCGGTGAACACCCCCAAGACCATCTCATCGCCTTTCGGATTGGGTGCGATCATCACATAGGTCACGGGCTGGTCGGGCATACCGCAGAGCTTGTTGCCGTTGAGAAGTTCCGGATCGGCCGGGCTCTCGAGCTTGTAGATTTCCCCGTCGCCACCCGAGCCGCTGCTGAAAATCGCCCAAGGGGCCGGCCCATTGGTCACGGCGGTCATCGCCAGCGAGGTACCGTTGGCAAAGGTCAGGCTGTTGGGGAGATACACCACGTCTCCCGTGATGGAGTCTGCCGTCTTGCTGGTGGCATGCCAGGTCACGGGCTCGCCCGGCGCGGGCTGTTCCTTCGCAACAGCCTGAGCAGACAGGGCCAAAACGGCGACTCCGGCCAACAAGTACGTCCGACGCGTCATCTGAAGCACCTTTCTCATGAGTTCGACACCCTCACTGTGTGCATACCCTGCCCAAGAAACCATGAAGACAATCGTTAGAACTGGCATGGCAACAACGCGTGACGAGAGCCGCTGCGCGCCGCAACTCGGCCCCGTCCGAAGAGCGACCTCTCGCCCCTAGCCAACGCCCTTCCCGGTCGCCATATTCGCGAGCATGCCCCCTCGCCCACCCAAGACTTTCGGATCCCGCGCTGAGCCCCGCGCCGTCACCGGCGAAGCGGCGGGCATGCCCGTGTCCGGCGACCGGCGCGACCCCGGTTTCGGCGAAGCGTCCCAACCCCTGATCCAGGACCACCCGCTCGTCACGGGCGCGGCCATGGAGTTTACGCCCCACCGTCCCGCGCGCCCCGAGAAATCCGAAGGCGGCATCGAGCTCAACCTCCAGACGGAGATGGAGCCGAAAGGCGACCAGCCCCAGGCCATCGCCGAACTCGTGGCCCAGGCGGATGCGCAGGAGCGCGATCAGGTGCTGCTCGGGGTCACCGGCTCGGGCAAGACCTTCACCATGGCTCAGGTCATCGCGCGCACCCAGCGGCCTGCTCTCATTCTGGCGCCCAACAAGACGCTGGCCGCCCAGCTCTACGGGGAGTTCAAGAGCTTCTTCCCCGACAACGCGGTGGAGTATTTCGTCTCCTATTACGACTACTACCAGCCGGAAGCCTACATCCCGCGCACGGACACCTATATCGAGAAGGACTCGTCCATCAACGAGCAGATCGACCGTATGCGCCATGCGGCCACGCGCGCGGTCATGGAGCGGGACGACGTGGTGATCGTCGCCAGCGTGTCCTGCATCTACGGTATCGGCTCGGTCGAGACCTACACGGCCATGACGTTCAGCCTGAAGCGCGGCGACCGCATCGAGCAGCGGCAGCTGATGGCGGACCTCGTGGCGCTGCAGTACCGGCGTAACGACGTGAATTTCGCGCGCGGGTCTTTCCGGGTGCGCGGCGACACGATCGAGCTGTGGCCGGCCCATCTGGACGACCGGGCCTGGCGTATCTCGCTGTTCGGCGACGAGATCGAAGCCATCGTTGAGTTCGATCCCCTGACTGGTGCCAAGACCGACGAATTCGCCATCGTGAAGATCTACGCCAACTCGCACTACGTGACGCCGAAGCCCACGCTGAAACAGGCCGTGCGCGGCATCAAGGAGGAGTTGAAGCAGCGCCTTATCGAGTTGAACGGCGCCGGGCGTCTTCTGGAGGCGCAGCGCCTTGAGCAACGGACCCTGTTCGATCTGGAGATGATCGAGGCCACCGGGTCCTGCGCCGGCATCGAGAACTATTCGCGCTACCTCACCGGACGCAAGCCCGGCGAGCCGCCGCCGACCCTGTTCGAGTATCTGCCCGACAACGCGCTCGTCTTCGTCGACGAAAGCCACGTCACCGTGCCCCAGATCGGCGCCATGTTCCGCGGCGACTACAAGCGCAAGTCCACACTCGCGGAATACGGTTTCCGCCTGCCCTCCTGCATGGACAATCGTCCGTTGCGCTTCGAGGAGTGGGACGCCATGCGCCCGCAGACCGTCTACGTGTCGGCCACGCCGGGCGGCTGGGAACTGGATCAGACCGGCGGCGTGTTCGCCGAGCAGGTCATCCGGCCCACGGGGCTCGTGGACCCGCCGGTCGAAATCCGCCCCGCCACCACCCAGGTGGACGACCTCATCGACGAGACCCGCAAAGTGGTGGCCAACGGCTACCGCGTGCTCGTCACCACACTGACGAAGCGCATGGCCGAGGACCTGACCGAATACATGCACGAGCAAGGCTTGCGCGTGCGCTACATGCATTCGGACGTGGAGACGCTGGAGCGCATCGAGATCATCCGTGACCTTCGGCTCGGCGCCTTCGACGTGCTGATCGGCATCAATCTGTTGCGCGAGGGCCTGGATATTCCCGAGTGCGCGCTCGTCGCCATTCTCGATGCGGACAAGGAAGGCTTCCTGCGCTCCGAGACCTCGCTCGTCCAAACCATCGGCCGCGCTGCCCGCAACGTGGACGGCAAGGTGATCCTCTATGCGGACGGCATAACCGGCTCCATGGAGCGCGCCATGGCCGAGACCTCGCGGCGGCGTGAAAAGCAGGTCGCCTGGAACGAGGCCAACGGCATCACGCCGGAAAGCGTGAAGAAGAACATTGGCGACATCCTCTCAAGCGTATACGAGCGCGACCACGTGCTGGTGGACGCGGGCGCCGGCTTCGCCGAGGACGGCCAAACGCCGATCGAAGGCACGGTCGGCCACAATATCGAGAGCGTTATCCAAGACATGGAGAAACGCATGCGCACCGCCGCCGCCGACCTCGAATTCGAGGAGGCCGCCCGCCTGCGCGACGAGGTCAAACGGCTGCGCCAGATGGAGCTCGCCATCGCCAACGATCCGCTGGCCCGGCAATCGGAGCTGGAACGCTCGGCGGCATCGACCGACATCTCCCGCCCGCACAAGCCGAGCCTCGACGAGATGGGACCGCACAACCGCGAGATCCCGTTGCGCAAAGCCAAACCCCGCTCACGCTCCGGCAAGCCCGGCACGCGGACGTTCAAGACAAACCGCACCTAGGCAGGTTCTGACAAACATCAGAACTTCCAACGACTTGCACTTGATCCAACGCAAGGCCCGCGGCCGCGCGTTGCGCCACGCTTCGTTCAGGGTGGAGAGACGAGCCGCGCCATGACGTCTCCTGCCGCATGTCCTTGAGGATCCGGCGAACGCATCCACAAGGACATGGCTCTTCACCCCCAACTCCTCGTGCCACAAGCGAGGGGAAGCCTATCGACCCGGAAGCCTGGCGCTCGCGCCGGGCTTCTCGGTTATTGGGCCCAGCAACGCCGCGGAAAACGGGCCGTTCCAAACCGATCCCCCCTTTAACGCTTTTTCAAGCCTATGAAGCGAAAGTGGTTGCGTACCGATTTGAGTACGCAACGCGTAGAGGGAATCAGTTATGCGCACCATCATCGCTCTTGCGGTCGTTACCGCGACGCTCGCCCTTGGCGGGTGTTTCCATTTGCACCAGCAGGCTGTTGTCACGGAGCTTCCCCCGGCCCCCGTGCCGTACAAGTAGTCTGTTGTCGTCGTAAGCCTTCCCGGTTTCGCCTCCCCTCGTCTGCGCCTGCCCGCGTGGACAGTCCCCGGAGACCGGAAAGCCAAAGTTTTGCGTCGAAAAGCTCGGCCACCGCGCCGGGCTTTTTCGCGCGCGCCACCTCGCGAAGCGGTCAAGCGCTTGTGAGGAGATATGAGCCTTACGTGACGGCAAGGTCGGCTAGCTTGGCTGCACATCAAATTGGCAGCAGGGAGTCGAAATGTCCGCACTCGTCCGTTTACTGAAGACCGGCCGGAACTTGGCCGAAGGAATCCCCTATAGCCTGGTCGCGCTGATCGCGCGTCTGTCCGTGGCCTCCGTGTTCTGGCGCTCGGGCCTGACAAAGGTAGACGAGACCTTTCAGGTGAAGAGCACCACGTTCTTCCTCTTCAAGGAGGAATACAAGGTGCCCGTCATTCCGCCGGAGATCTTGGCCTATCTCGCCACCTACCAGGAGCTCATCGGTGCCGTTCTGCTGGTGATCGGCTTGGCGACCCGCCTCACGGCGCTGGCCTTTATGGGCATGGTCGCCGTCATCCAGGTCTTCGTCTATCCGCAGGGCTGGCCCGACCACATCCTGTGGTTCGCGCTGCTGTTCCTCCTCGTCGCGCGCGGCCCCGGGCGATCTCGATCGATCACCTCATCTGGCGGCGCGTGACGTAAGGAAGGGTTGTGTCTGCGTGAAACGCGGGCCGGCCGGCGCTTAGCCGCCGGCCTGCAATTTCCG
This sequence comes from Methyloceanibacter sp. wino2, assembly GCF_003071365.1. Lineage (NCBI taxonomy): Bacteria > Pseudomonadati > Pseudomonadota > Alphaproteobacteria > Hyphomicrobiales > Hyphomicrobiaceae > Methyloceanibacter > Methyloceanibacter sp. wino2. The sequence goes on along the minus strand of NZ_CP028960.1, from coordinate 2,664,968 downwards.
CAACAGTGCGTGGCTCGGATAGCCGTCCGCAGGCAGCCCGTATTGAAGCTGCATGGCGCGGATCGAATCCCGGGTCGCCGCGCCGATCACGCCGTCGATCTTGCCGACATCGTAGCCGCGCTGCACGAGGAGCCGTTGCAGCTGCTTGCTCTCCTCACCGCTGAAGGGTTCGGGGTTGCCGGTACGAAGCGGCGGCGCGCCCGCGAGCCGCGTGGCGAAGTAGCCGGCGGCCGTCGAGTAGACCAGCGAATTGTTCCAGTCGAGGTAGACATTGATGAAGTTGGGATAGGCGAGGAAGGCCGGTCCGTTGCGTCCCATCGGCAGGAGCAGCGCGGCGGGCGTCGCGTCCGCCGGCACGGGCTGGCCGTTGCGATACTTCACCCCGTACTTGGACCAGAACAGCCGCGGCCGCTGGATGGTCACGTCGGCCTGGTCCCACGGCAGGTTCTGCGGCACAATCACCTCTTCCAGCCAGGGCTGACCGGCCTGCCAGCCCTTCGAGGCTATGTAGTTCGCCGCCGAGGCGAGCGAGTCCGGCACGCTCTTCACGAGATCGCGGCGCCCGTCGCCATCGTAGTCGACGGCGAAGTTGTAGTAGGTGCTGGGCTGGAACTGGAACTGCCCCACCTCACCGTGGGTCGGCCCGCGCATTTGCGAACGGTGAAGGTCGCCCCGGTCGAGCACCTTCAAGGCATCCATCAGCTGCTCGCGAAATTCCTCGGGTCGGCGGCAGTCGTAGCTCAGCGTCGCCAGGGAGCGGATGCTGTCCATGTTGCCCATGAAGGCGCCGAAGTCGGTCTCCAGGCCCCAATAAGCCACCAGCACAGGACCGGGTACGCCGTATTGCTGTTCAATCCGCTTGAAGACCGGCGCGTACTTCTGAAGCCGCGCCCGGCCCGACGCCAAGCGGTTCTTGTTCACCATCCGATTGGTGAAGGTCAGGTAGTCCTGCGCGAACACACCTTGGGCGCGGTCCTTCGCGACGACCCGCGGATCGTAGGTGACGCCGTTCAGGGCAGTGGCCACTGTTTGCGGCGAGATCCCCTCGGCGATGGCTTCCTGTTTGAAGCCTTGCAGCCACTTACTGAAGCCTGCGGGGCCGGGGCACTTCTGCGCGAGCGCAGACGAAGCGGAACCGAACAGCACTGCCGCACACAGGCCAGCGAGCACTGAGAATCGAATGACGCGAGTCAGGGGGTGTGTAGACATGCGCGCCACTGAACCCAGTCGGACGGCATCCGTCAAGCAAAGAGGAATGAGTTCGAACAGATCGGCGAATGCTTGTCATGCCATTGTAAAATGGCCCGACCGCATAGAGGCCGTGTCCGGCAAATCAGAGTGGGAGGCGCGTGCGATACGCGCCGCCGCGTGTGGGAACGGGCCCCGCGAAAACCGATGCTAGTCGGTGTGCGGCGGGAGCTCCCAAATCCTGATCTTCTCTCGCAGCACGTCGATGCGCCGGGATGCCTCGCTGCGGCTCAGCCCCTGCTCGAAGGCCTTCGGTTCGTGCATCTGGTCGGCGAGTGTCTTGAGGTAAGTTGCCTGCGTCACAGTCATCGGCTCCAGTCCGTTGGCGTCCCCTGCCATGTACTGACTTTCCTGACCTTCAGGCACCCTCTTCTCTTGTTCCATCTCTCACGCGTCCTTGGCTTTCCCCATTGGAATCTGTTTGTACATAAGAGTGTTACAATAGGGACTAAAAAGGGCAAGCATTAGGTGATGTAAGTCAATGATTTGGGCACAGATTCGGACAGCCTAAACTGACGGCAGATACCCTCGAGACTTGCCGGCTCCAAGAACGGCCATCCGACCGCGAATGCTTGTGGCCATGCCGTGGTATCGCGCCACAGTACTTTCGGGCATCGCGCTGGCACAATTTGGCGCAAAAAGATAAGCTTTTGTAATATTTGATAAAAGCGTGGCTACGCCGTCAGCAAATGGCCTTCCAAAGACCGCGCGGCTGCCAGCTTTCCGCCGCCTTCTTCCATAAATTGCGATCCGCGCAGAACGAGCACTGCTGACTCGCGAACGACCGAGTCCCCAAGCTCGAACCCCTCCCAAGATTGAAGGAGATAAGAAACGCATGTTGAAAGTGTGCGTAAGACTGTTGTTGGTGGGACTTCTTTCGGCGCCGTTCCTGCTGCCGCTCAACGCCGCGAACGCCGCCCAGGTGGGTAACGCGTCTTGGTACGCCCTCCACTCGATGACTGCGAGTGGCGAGCGCATGAATCCCAACGCCCTCACCGCCGCCCACCGCTCGCTGCCTTTCGGCACCAAGGTGCGCGTGAAAAACCTGCACAACGGCCGCTCTGTGGTCGTGCGCATCAATGACCGCGGCCCCTTCACCGGCGGCCGGATCATCGATGTGTCCAAAGCTGCCGCCTCGAAGCTCGGCATGATCAGCTCGGGCACCGCAAAGGTGAGCCTGACCCGCCTGAACTAGCGGGCCGGCCAAATCTCTCGCCAAGAGGCGGGATCACATGCTGAGAGGGATGCCTGGGAGGACCGGGCGTCCCTCTTTTCGTTGAGAGGTCGGCGCGCAACACGCAGAAGATTTCCGACCGTTGCCCGGATGCCACAGGCACGGGCCGAAAAAGCCTCCATATTCCTTATTCGAAGGGTTTTCGAAGACATTGTCTTCGATCGTGCGTGCAAGTGACGCCCGAACCAAATACTGTGAGAATCGAACGACGGGCCATGCGGGCCCGGCCCGACCGGAGGCTACCCAAATGCTCACGCTAGCGGCTTTCTTCAGAGCGCTTCCCCTCGCGACCCTTATCGTCGCGACCTCTATTGGCCTTTCGGTCGAGACGGCCGAAGCCCAGAACGGCGCCCGCAGCGAACGCTCCGGCGGCCTCTTGCAGAAGCCCCATCGCGGACCGGCCATTGGCGGCACCTCCTGGACGTTGAGCGATGTCTGGGGCACGCCGGAAATGCCCGAGCCGTCCGTCGAAGCGCCTGGCTTCGATTACGGCGCCGGTGGTTACGAGCTCAATGGGCCGCCGAACCAGTCGCCCTACCCCAACTAAACGCCTCGTTTGTATTGCCCTAGCCTCGCCCAAGACCCACGTGGGGTCTTGCGCATGACTAGCAGACACAACTAGAGTGAGGCGCTTTATTGGGCAGACTGCGAACCAGGGTTGAGGCTGGCCGCTCACGCTCCGTGGGAAGTGACGTGGTTTCTTTTCCCGTTTCCTAGACTTGCCTATATTTCCCGCGCGCGCGGGACCTATTGGAGGGGGAAAGGAGCTTCCCATGCGTCAGACCGGTACGGTCAAGTTTTTCAATCACACGCGAGGCTTCGGCTTTATTACGCCAGACGACGGCGGAAAAGATGTGTTCTTGCATATCTCTTCTCTGCAGCGATCCGGTCTGCCGGCACTCGACGAAGGGGCACGGGTCTCGTTCGAGACGGAGCCGGACCGCCGGGGCAAGGGACCCCAGGCGATCAATGTCCAGCTCGGAGAATAACGTCCCGAATACCTGAAGTTGTTTACCCGCCGCGACTCTGGCGTCATTGGACGCTAATGTCGCCGGCGGGTTTTTATTGGCCGGTGGACGCAGCACGGCCAAATGCAAGACGAGCGAGTTCATGACGGTGCAGGACAACGGCGTGACGCAACGCGGGGCGGACCTTGCGCCCGACAGCGTTCTGGACACGCTCGAGAAAGATCAGGCGGACGCGCTCGCCCGCCTCACCGCGTTCCTGGCCATTCCCAGCATTTCGACCGACCCGGCCTACCACGATGCCTGCCTCGAGGCCGCCGGTTGGTGCGCGGAGACGCTGCGCGACATCGGCTTCGAAGCCGGCGTCGAGCCGACCGACGGCAAGCCCATGGTCGTGGCGCGGTGGCGCGGTGAACCGGACTGCCAGCCGCGCCCGCATGTCCTCTTCTACGGTCACTACGACGTGCAGCCGCCGGATCCGTTGGAGGCCTGGAACGCGCCGCCCTTCGACGCGCAGATCGTCGACGACCCGACCCACGGCAAGATCATCGTGGCGCGCGGCGCCTCCGACGACAAAGGCCAGGTGATGACCTTCATCGAGGCATGCCGCGCGTGGATGGACGCGACCGGCGCCCTTCCCGTGGATGTCACGGTGCTGCTCGAGGGCGAAGAGGAATCCGGAAGCCCGAGCCTGGAACCGTTTCTTCAAGCGCATGGAGACTCCCTGAAGGCCGACATCGCGCTCGTTTGCGACACGGGCCAATGGGATGCCGAGACGCCGGCGATCACCGCCTTCCTGCGCGGCTTGGCTTTTTCGGAAGTCACTTTGCGTGGGCCGTCGCGCGATCTGCATTCGGGCATCTACGGCGGCCCTGCTCAAAATCCCATTCGCGTTCTGGCCGAACTGATCGCGGGCCTGCACGACGACACCGGCCGCATCACCATCCCCGATTTCTACGACGGCGTGTCGGAGCCCTCGCAGGAACAACGTGACGCCTGGCGCGCGCTCAATTTCGACGGCGAAGGGTTCCTCGGCGAAGTCGGCCTTAGCGTGCCCGCCGGCGAAACGGATCGAAGCGTCGTCGAACAGCTCTGGAGCCGGCCGACCATCGAGGTGAACGGCATCCTCGGCGGTTACACGGGCCCCGGCACCAAGACGGTCATTCCCGCCGAAGCATCGGCGAAGTTCTCCTTCCGGCTCGTACCGGGCCAAGAGCCGAGCAAGGTCATCGAAGGCCTCCACCAATACATCGCGGCGCGCCTGCCCGCCGATGTCGACGTCACGTACAAGGGCGAAGGCGGATCCCCGGCCGTCGGCTTCGATACCAATGCGCCGGCCTTTCGCGCGACGGCGCAAGCGCTCGAGGCGGAATGGGGCAAGGCGCCGGTGATCGTCGGCTGCGGCGCCTCCATCCCTATTGTCGAGGCGTTTAGGACGCGGCTTGGCATGGACGCGCTGCTGGTCGGCTTCGCGTTGGAGGACGATGCAATTCATTCGCCGAACGAGAAATACAATCTCTCGAGTTTCGAAAAGGGGGCGCGGAGCTGGGTCCGCATCCTGGCTGCGCTCGGAGCTGCCAATGCCGCGGCGTAGCGCGTCTGTCTGCGCCCTCGCCCTCGCCCTCGCGATATCGCTCCTCGGCATCGCGCCGGCGTGCGCCGACAACGGCCCCGAACCGCATGCCTTCCGGCATGCCGATCCCGGCGACGTCGATTACTACGCTCTCGTTTTGAGTTGGTCCCCGACCCACTGCCTCACTGAAGGGCATGAACGCGGCGACGACCAATGCGACGAAGACCGGCAGGCCGACTTCGTCCTGCACGGCCTATGGCCGCAATACGATCTCGGCTGGCCGGAAGACTGTTACCATGGCGAACGTCCGTGGATTTCGTCGGACGTGATCCAGGAGATGCAGGGCATCATGCCCGACAAGGAAATCGTCATCCACGAGTACAAGACGCATGGGACGTGCACCGGCCTGTCGCCGTCCGCCTACTTCGCGAAGGCACGCAAGGCGTACGAACAGGTCACGATCCCCGGCCCGCTCGATGATCCGCAGACGCAACGCTTCCTGTCGCCCGAGAAGATCGAGAGCGAGTTCCAGGCCGCCAACGACTGGCTGCAACCGGACATGATCGCGGTGAGCTGCCGGCGCGGCAATCTCTTCGACGTGCGGATTTGCTTCAGCACGGACCTGACGCCGCAGGCCTGCGGCGCCAACATCGATCAGAAACGGTTATGCCCGCTTCAACGCATCACAGTGCCGGTTTCTAGAAGCGATAGATGACCGAGCCGCGGAACGAGTTCGAATCCGGATCGAAGGTCTGCTTGTTGCCGCCCTGGAATTTGACGGACTCTTCGCCAAAATCCGTGAACTGATAATCGAGGCGCAGGCTCCAGTCCTTTTGAAACGCGTATTCGGCGCCACCGCCCGCGCTCCAACCGGTGAACGAGGTTTCGCGGAAGCCGCCGCCAGGTCCGCTCATATACACATCGGCGCCGGCCCAAGCACCACCCAAGGTGCCGAACAGCAGCAGGTTCGGCGTGATGGTGTAGCCCAAGCGCATGCGCAGATCGGCGAGATTGTCGAAACCGATCTTGGCCTTGTTGACCCCGTTGTTGATGCTGCCGCCGCCTTCGATATCGGCGCCCATATAGTCGCCCTCGAGGCCGATCACGAACGGGCCGTGCTGCCAACTGAAGCCGCCGATGACACCGCCGATGAAGCCGTCGGAATCGACCGAACCAGGCGAGGTGCTGTAGCTGACGGTGGAACCGCCGATCGTCGCGCCAAGCCACCACCCCTCGAACGTCGAGTCAGAGCCCATCGTGCTTGAGCCGTAATACGACGTGCTGTCGTACAGTCCGTAGTCCTGCGCGCTGGCAGGCACGGAGGCCGTAGCACAAATGCCAAGAGCCGCGGAAAAGGCGATCGCCCGGTAAAATCCCGTACGCATTAGTCACTCCCTCAATGGATCGAGCGCCGGTTTCGTCCCAAATCCCGTTACGAAACCAGGCCTCACCCCCGAAGGATAGAGCCCGCCCCTAAACGTCTCTTAACGATGAAGGGCGGCAAAACTTCGTATGGTTAGTGGCGGGTTAAGGGCGTCAGCGCGGCGACGGCAGCGGCGCGATGCGCGATCCAAACCGTGCCGCGACCGGCCTGTCGCCGGAATGCAAACGCATCGACTTGGCGCCTGCACGTTGCCGCGCTAAGTCCCTTGCAATACCCCTTCGGCGGGACTGATGGTGCGGCCAAGACGCGCTATGGTGACCGCACAACAGTTAGATAAATCAAGGCAGTACATCATCGTGGGCAAGAGCGGGTCGCGAAAGCTGAGAGACCGTTTCCTGGAATGGCAGTGCCAGTTGAGGAAGACGGCAATGCGGGAACAAGGGGGACGGCCGTCAAGCGGCATGTGTCCCCGCGTGTTGAGCGAGTCCGGGGAGGAGCAGCTCTCCGCCCTCACCGTCTTGCTGGCGCCTGAAGAGCCGGAGGAAAGCACCGCCTTCTTCCGCTTTCAGGTTCAGAAATCGGCGGACCCGCGCGAGACCTATGAGAAGGCGCTGCGCTTTCTCCAGTCGGAGTACTATCAAGAGACGAAGCAATTCACCGACCGACTATTGGCGGTACTACCGCCCGACGCGCCGCTCACCGGCACGCTCATCGAGGACGGCCGGTGCATCCTCGATTTTTCTCAAGGACGGCACGCCTTCCGCATCCCCTGCAAGGTCAAGGCTGTGAAGGAAGGCAACGCCAACCACGAGGCGGCGATCTGGCACAACCGCGTGTTCAACCCCGCCCTGCCCGACGGCATGCAGGTGCTGGCATTCAAGCCCGATTGGAAGTCGGTCGAAACGAACTTCTGACTGCGCGGCGCGGAAGCCGGCGCCGGTCTCACGCAATCTCTCACCTAACCCTACCGTGAACGTAGAAGGGCGCCCGCGAACGGCGGGCGCCCCCCTCTGCTGCCGGTCTAAGTGAGGGCTTAGACCGAGTGATCGTCGAGAGCCTTACGGATGGCTTCCTTGCTGCCGTACTTAGCCACATCCTCTTGGAACTCCTCCTTCTCCTCACGGAGTTGGATGATGTGCCAGAGGATCCACGCCGCGACACCGGCGATCACCATGATCAGTTCACTGCCTTGCCAAGGATAGATCGCGCTCACGTTGGCAAGATCGACTGCCCAAGTGCTACCCATAATGGTTTTCCTTTCTATGTCTTGCCGTCATCGTTACACGAGCGCCTTTTCGGCTGCGCGCACGTCTTCCCGTGCCTGCTCTTCGTCGGCCAGGGTCTTGAAGTCCAGACCCATGAGTTCGACTTCGCGCGGCACCCGAAGGAGCCCCATCCCGTTCAGGATCTTGGAAACGATCCAGGCGGGAACAAAGCCGAGAACGAAGAACATGATGACCGCACCGATCGTGTTACCGAGCGGATTGATCGCCGCGTAGCCTTCATAGGGCGAGGACGGGTAACCCCAGAGCATGAACCCTGCGATCACAAGACCGACAAAGCCGGCGTAGCCGTGAACGGCCACCGCACCGACCGCGTCGTCGATCTTGAATGTCCGCTCCACCCAATAGTGCATCTTGTAGGCAATGAACGTACCGATGCCTGCGATGAACATCGCCTGGATCGGATGATACAGATCGTTGCCCGCCGAGGCCGTGATGATGCCCGCAAGGCCACCCGAATACGTCCAGAACGGATCGCCTTTCGAGATGAGGTAGGCCACCATCAGACCGCCCGACAAAGACATCAGGAAGTTGAAGGTGATCGCACCAAGCGTAGTCGGTGTGAGATAGATGGTCGTCGCCGTCCACGTCTCACCGGTGATCAGGCCGCCGATACCTTCCGGCGAGATGATCGGAACGTTACAAGCGGCATAGAAGCCCCAGAAGCCCGTGTAGATCAGGAACAGACCCACCGTCACCAGCCAGGGATTATGCGGTACGAAGTCCCGCGCCGTGCCATCCGCCCGGAAGCGGCCGAGTCTCGGCCCGAGTACGACGAGAACGCCGAGCGCGGTACCGCCGGCAATGGCGTGGATGACGCCGGACGCATACGCATCGTGATAGCCGAGAAGCTTGACCATCCAGCCATTGGCGCTCCAGCCCCAGGCCGCATCGATGATCCAGGTTACGGAACCGATCATGACCGCGATGATCCAGAACGCACCGGAACGGATGCGTTCAATCACCGACCCGGAAACGATCGAGGCCGCTGTCCAAGAGAACAGGAGGAAAGCTGCCCAAAACACGCCGGTAATACGATCGGAAAGGTCGGTCGCCATCGTCGGAGAGGTGGGCAAATTCGCGGCCGCCGTCTCCGTGTCGAGTCCGCCGGTGATGAACGGCCCGTTGGGGAACGCCCAATAAATCCACCAGCCGAAGAAGAAGAACGTGATGGTCACCAACGGGATCAGCATCGTGTTCTTCATGAGGGTATGCATATGATTGCGCCGCCGGCTGACGCCGACCTCGTACATGCAAAACCCAACGTGAATAAGAAACATGAAGACAACCGTTACCCAGTAATAGAACTCGGTAAAGACGGTTGTCAGCGCGTCTAAGTTATTGCCCATATTTGTAACCCCCCTAGGGTTCAGTGGCGGGACTTATATTTAGATCTGTCCCTTTGCCATGTTGGTTGGACGTTATGTTGGTAAGTTGGTCGCTAGCACACCTCCTTCGAAATCCATCGGACCTGCCCCAGGTTATACTTGGGGAACACACCGATTAATCTGGCATGCTAAGCGCCGCCAACGGCTCCGTCAATTATGTGCAAATTTTTTTACCAACAGGAAACATTGCCGCGTCGTGGCGCTGCTCCCAGGGACAATTTGGCCCTGGGAAAACACCTAGTTTCCTGATGTGAAAAGCCCGGATCTGCGCCAGAAATTAGGTCCACGTCCCGGGTCGCACAGCGGGCAAGACACCCTTCATTGCAGCAGAATCAAAAGTGGCCGAGACCCATATCTCAGGATCTCGGCCATCGCTTGAGAAAGGCGCCGCGACGGCGCCTTCCTGTGTTGTCTAGGTACGCGTTACGTCCAGAAAATCACGTAACCGATACCGGCCGACAGGACGCCGCCAACCAAGGCGATGTAGGGCAATGCCCCTGCCTTCGCCTGCGAGATCGTCTTTCCGTCTACTGACAAATCCGACAGCATCTGAGGCGGAAACTGTCCCTTGTCTTGGATGTAGTGCCGGAAAATAAAGACCGGGATGACGAGGCCGATGGCGATTGCGCCGGCGACCAAGGTGCCCGATCCCCAAACCTCCGCGCCCGCGCCCAAGAGGAACGCGTTGACGAAGGCCAGCACCACGCCGATGCCCATGAGGAAGGTCGGCGCCTTCCACGGGCGCTTAACATGCGCATTGTCGATCCGGTGGATCCAGCCTGCGTTCAGGTTCAAGAAGTTGAACACGATGTAGCAGACGTTCGAGACCGCCAGCACGAACAGATAATCGGACATGAGGAGCAGGATTAGATTGAAGGCGAGATCCGTTCCCATACCGCTCGTTGGCGCACCGTGCTTGTTAACGCGGCTGAGGTAGCGCGGAAGCCATCCGTCCACGGAGCCTTGGTAGAGCGTCCGCGAGCTGCCGGCCATGGCCGTCGTAATGGCGAGCATCAAAGCCAGCAACAGCATCACCACGAGCAGATTCGTGATGAAGGCACCGCCACCGACCATGCCGGCCATGGCCTGGGCAACGCCCGAACCATCGACGATGCCCGGAGCGATAACCCCGGCAAGACCGAGCGCGCCCTGGAACGACAGCGGCACCAGCACGTACACGGCAATACACAGAAGCCCCGAATAGAGGATCGCCTTGTAGGTGTCCGTAGCCGGATCGCGAAACTCGCTCGTATAGCAGATAGCCGTTTCGAACGCATAGGCGGACCAGGCGGCGATGAAGAGTCCGCCGAAGAACAATGTCCAGCCTGCCTTGTCCCAAGCCGCCGTTGCCGGGTCCGTGCCGGGCGCGAACGGCTTGAACGCCTCCATCGCCACATCGCCCGTGATCAGCGGCACGATACCGATGATCAGAAGCGGGATCAGGACAGATGCACCCACGATGGTCTGCACCTTGGCGGTCGACAGAATGCCCCGATGCTGAATCGCAAACGAGATCAACATCAGGAGCGCCCCGATGAAGAACGTCGCATCGACGCGAAGGCTGAGCCCCTCCTTGAAGAAGGACAGATCCATGAACTGAATCTCCCAGGCCCGGATCGCCGAGTCCGCGGGGAACAGTGCCGTCAGAATGTAACCGGCCGCGATGCCGCAACCGATCGCCAGCACCGGAGTCCAAGCCAACCAGTTGCACCAGACCGAAAGCGGCGCAATCAACCGGCTGTATCGAACCCAAGCGGCAGCACCATAGACCGACGCCCCACCCGACTTGGTCGGGAAGAGGCCTGCAATTTCCGCATAGGTGAAAGCCTGAATGAATCCGAACAGAACCGAAACCGTCCAAACAAGAACGGACGGTGTTCCGACAGTGGCGGCGATGCCGCCGATTGAAAAGAGCACAAGCGCCGGGACGCCACTAGCGACCCAGAATGCATCCTTCCAACCAATCACACGATGGAGCGTAGACTCCGTGCCCGGGCTTCCGGCAGCGGAAGCCGTGGTTGCATCTGACATTTTGTTCCTCCCTCAAGGAATCGGCCGCACGAGGCGGCTCTGATGTCGCCCTCGCTGTTTTTTTTGTGCTCGGGCGTTTTGCGTTTGCATTGTTCAGTCGTAACTGCGGACACACCTCCTCTGTTGATTGACTCTGGTTTCTTCGACGCGGCGAACCGCAAGTTCGTTAGAACTTGCGGTAAGCCTTGTTCAGGTCGTGAAGCGGATGGTTCGGCGAAGTCTGGAAGCGGATCAGCAGTTCGCGGGCGATCATGTCCCGGTCCTGCTGATTGTTCGGAAGCGCCATTGACTTCGGAATACGGACCCAGCCATTGATGTTGCGATCGAAGATCGCGGGCTGGCCTTCCTCGTAGCCCATGTGGACGTCCTCCAACCAGTTGAGGTCGTCCCAACCCATGAACTCCATGTACTCTTTGAGGAACGGCGTGATCCTGTCGTAGTCGGGCAACAGGTTCACGTCGTAGCGGTAGCCGATGTGCTGACCGATGACCTTCTCGCGCTCGGTGTCGAGACCGGCGGAGTCCTTCAAGTACTTATCGACGTCGTTCTGATCTTTCTTGGACATCGTCTTCCTCACCCCAGCTTGTGATAGTTCTCGACACCGACAGTCATGTCGGTACCCGCCAGCGGCACCTGGGCCATGGCGGAGGCTTCCATTGTCAGCGCCGCAAGGTCTTCCGGCTCCAGGCTGTGGATGTCGGTCTTGCCGCACGCGCGGGCCAGAAGCTGCGCTTCCAAGGTCAGCGTGTGCAGGAAGTTGTAGACCCGCTCCGCCGCCTCTTCCGGATCGAGCCGCTTACGCAGCTCCGGATCCTGCGTCGCCACGCCCACCGGGCAGCGGCCCGTGTGGCAGTGGTAGCAACGGCCGGCAGGTACGCCCATCTCGGCCTCGAAATCCGATTCCGGAATTTCCTTGTTGCAGTTGAGCGCCATCATGACCGAGTGGCCGATGGCAATCGCGTCCGCACCAAGTGCAAGCGCCTTGGCGACGTCGCCGCCGTTACGGATGCCGCCCGCATAGACAAGGCTGACCTTGCCACGCATGCCGAGCTCATCGATGGCCCGGCGTGCCTGACGGATCGCGGCGATACCGGGCACGCCCGTGTCTTCCGTCGCGATGTGCGGACCGGCACCCGTCGAGCCTTCCATGCCGTCGATATAGATGGAGTCCGGACCGCACTTCACGGCCATGCGCACGTCGTCGTAGACACGCGCGGCGCCGAGCTTCAGCTGAATCGGAATTTCCCAGTTGGTCGCTTCACGAATTTCCTCGATCTTCAGCGCCAGATCGTCCGGACCCAGCCAATCGGGATGCCGTGCCGGCGACCGCTGATCGATACCGGCGGGCAAGGAGCGCATCTCGGCGACCTGGTCGGTCACCTTCTGGCCCATCAAGTGGCCGCCGAGGCCGACCTTACAGCCCTGTCCGATAAAGAACTCGCAGCAGTCGGCCAGCCGCAGATGATGCGGATTGAAGCCGTAGCGCGACTGGATGCACTGGTAGAGCCACTTGGACGAATAGCGGCGCTCGTCGGGGATCATACCGCCCTCGCCCGAGCATGTTGCCGTACCCGCCATCGTGGCGCCGCGCGCCAGCGCGATCTTCGCCTCGTAGGACAGCGCACCAAAGCTCATGCCCGTCACGTAGACCGGAATATCCAACTGCAGCGGGCGTTTCGCCTGCGGCCCGATCACCGTCTTGGTATCGCACTTCTCACGATACCCTTCGATGACGAAACGCGTCAGCGTACCCGGCAGGAAGGTGAGGTCATCCCAGTGCGGGATCTTCTTGAAGAGCGAGAAGCCGCGCATACGGTAGCGGCCCAACTCTGCCTTCACGTGGATGTCGTTCATGACCTCCGGTGTGAAGATCTGACTCTTACCCAGCAGAAACCGGCTTTGCTCGGCGGGCTCTTTCGCGCCGTTCGCCTTCTGCTTCTTATCCTTTGCCATCTCAGCAAGCTCCCCTTACAGAACCAGTTTCTTCTCGGTCGGCTCTAGATTGTCGTAGTTCCAGAGCTGCTTACCGGCGACGATTTTGCGGAACGATCCGATGCCGCCTTTCGGCATCACGTCGTACTTCGTGAGTTTTCTTTCGAGCCACTCCCGATCGAGATCGGTCATGTCGCTCCAGACGGCGTCAACGCCAAGGCTTCTCGGTTCCCCACCCAGGAAGATGGTTCCGTCGTACATGGAGTCGCCGAGGTTCTTGCCGGCATTGCCACAGATCACCATGCGGCCGCGCTGCATCATGAAGCCGGTGAACGAACCGGTGTCGCCACCGACGATGATGTTGCCGCCCTTCATGTCGATGCCCGTGCGCGAACCGACATCGCCTTTGCAGACGAGGTCGCCACCGCGCAGCGCGGCGCCGAACTGCGAACCCGCGTTCTTCTCGATGAGAATGGTGCCGCTCATCATGTTTTCGCCGCAGGACCAGCCAACGCGGCCGTTGATGCGGATATTCGGTCCGTCCACCAGGCCGCAGCCGAAATAGCCGAGCGAGCCTTCGATGATGAGATTGAGACGGTTGAGAATACCGACCGCCAAGGAATGCTTGGCAGCGGGATTCTTCAGAACGATCGTCCCGTAGCCCTCGCTCATCATCTCACGGATACGGGCGTTGACATGCTTCGCATCCATATTGGACGCATCGATCTCACCGCGCTTGTTGAAGTCCACGTCGAACGCATCGGGCAGACTGAAGCCGTGATGGGCCTCGTTGAGATCAATATCGAAGAAAACCTGCTGCGAACGACCGGTGAGCTGCTCTGTGTGCATGCCCATTTCATGGGACTTGCGTTCCTGCTCAGACGGCGCAGCTTGGGTTAGCGTTGCCATACCCGCACCTCCTCATCATAGGGATCAGACGTATCGATTTCCCGGGGAACGATGGCGCGGATGGCCACTTCCTCCGAGGCGAGCGCAACGATGTCGTCGCTTTCGTAGAGAACCATCGGCTTCGCGGCCATCGTGTCCTTGGCCATGCCAAGCTCTTTGTCCGTGGCGACGATGTAGGTGAAGACGCCGTCGATCTCCTTGATCGACGCCTTCAGGGAGTCCTCGAGCGTCGCGCCCTGCTCCAGATTGTTGGCCGTGTAAACCGCCAGCAGTTCAGAGTCGCAGTTCGACATGAAGCGATGACCAAGCCGCTCCATTTCACGGCGCATGATCCAGTAGTTCGTGATCTGACCGTTATGTACGACACTGATGTCGTTGTAGGGATAGGCCCAGTAGGGATGCGCCGAACGGATATCGACGTCCGATTCCGTGGCCATACGCGTATGCCCGATGCCGTGCGTACCCTGGAAATCAGCAAGGCCGTACTGCTGGGACACGACCGTGGCGTCACCCAGATCCTTGATCAGCTCAAGGGAGTTACCGAAAGACAGGACTTCGCCGCCGTCGATATGCTCCAGGTCCGAGGCCAGCTGCTTCGTGTCGCCCGAAAAGCGCAGGCGATAACGAAACGCATAAGGCGTCGGCTGCTCGACTTCGATCGTCTGCGCACCGAGTTCGGCCAGCCGATTGTCGACAAGGGCCTGACGGTCGCGGATCTTGTCACGGATGTTGTAATCCGTCTCGAAGTCCTCAGCTTCGGCGAGCTTTAAGCGCATGACGTACTCGTCAGGCTTCGTCACGCCGTAAACGGCAAACCCAGTCGAGTCGGGCCCACGATGCTTCAGACTTTGGAGCATCGCGGTCATCTCTTGACCGACGCCCACCGCTTTACCGCGATGAATGACACCAGCAATCCCGCACATTGTTTTTGTTCCTCCGTTTCACCAAGCGCGCCGCGCAAAGTGCGCGACGCGTTCAACTCGTTGTTCAGCTGCTATGGCAGGCAGTTGAGGTAGGTCTCCACATCCCATTCGGTGACGGTGTGGTTGAAACGCTCCCACTCGTCCCGTTTGTATTCGCTGTAGAGACGGTACATTTCGCCGGGCATGCCACGCTGCACGACCTCGTCGTCCTCCAAAGCCTGGAGCGCCTCGCCGAGATTCATCGGCAGCCGCTTCACGTCCTTGCCGGCCGCGATGGCTTCGTAGATGTTCCGCTCCTCGGGCTGACCCGGATCGAGATTGTTGTCGATGCCGTCGTCGGCGGCCGCCAGGATCGTGGACCCCATCAGATAAGGGTTCACCATCGAGTCCACGGAGCGGTATTCGAACCGGCCAGGCGCCGAAACGCGCAGGCCCGTGGTGCGGTTCTGGAAGCCCCAGTCGGCGAAGATCGGCGCCCAGAAGCCGGTGTCCCAGAGACGGCGATAAGAGTTCACCGTCGAGGAGCCGACCGCGGTCAACGCGCGCAGGTGATGCACGATGCCGCCGATAGCCGCGAGCCCCGCCTTGCCAGGCATTTGCGGGTCGTCGCCGTCGGGCATGAACGTGTTGTCGCCGCCCGAGACGTACATGTAGTTCTCACGCATGCCCGGCAGGTCGTCGGGGTCGTTTCCGGTCCGACGGAACACATCCTCACCGCCGCGCCACAGCGACATGTTGTGGTGACAGCCGCTCGCCGACACGCCCATGAAGGGCTTGGTCATGAAGCAGGCGATGATGTTGAACTCGCGCGCGACCTGCGCACAGATCTGACGGTAGGTGGTCAGTCGGTCTGCGTTCCGCAGCACATCGTCGTACATCCAGTTCAGCTCGAGCTGACCTGGCGCGTCTTCGTGGTCGCCCTGGATCATGTCGAGACCCATCCTGCGGGAATACTCCATCACCTTCATGTAGACGGGACGGAGGCTCTCGAACTGATCAATGTGATAGCAGTAGGGCTCGGAGTAGCCGCCGTTCGGCTTGCCGTCCTCGTCCTTCTTCAGCCACATCATCTCCGGCTCGGTACCGACGCGGAGCTGCAGGCCGTTGTGCTTCTTCTGGAAGTCCTGATGGAGACGGCGAAGGTTGCCGCGGCAATCTGCGGTCAGGAAGCCGCCCGGATTCTCTTTTTCCTCGCGGTTCCGGAACAGCGTGCAGTACATGCGCGCAACGCGTTTGTCCCACGGCAGCTGCATGAAGGTTTCCGGGTCGGGGATGCCGACGAGCTCGGCGGCCTCGGGACCGTAGCCGAAATATTCGCCATGCCTGTTGAGGAACAGATTGACCGTCGCGCCGTAAACGAGCTGGAAGCCCTTCTTCGCAACGCTCTCCCAGTGATCGGCCGGGATGCCCTTGCCCATGATGCGGCCCGTGATCGACACGAACTGCAGGTACAGATACTCAATTCCAAGTTCGTCGATCTTCTTCCGAACTTCTTTGACCAGCTCCTGGCGTTGCGGGTCATCTACATAGGTTTCGATATCCATTGACGTCTCCCTAACATCAACTCCACGGAAATGGGCTGTGGGAGACCGGATGCAGCTCACCCTTCGCAAAGCGCCCGAAGCGGAACGGCTCCAGTAGCTTGCTCTTCTCCCCAACCAGCTCTTGCGCGACGAGCTTACCAACCCCGATCATTTTGTAACCATGGTTGGAGTCGGCAATGACGTAGACATTTTCCCGGAAGGTATCGAACACCGGGAAGTTGTCCGGCGTGAAGCAGCCAAGGCCGCCGGACTTCTCTTTGTGTTTGTAGGCGGAGATTTTGCCTTCGAAACGCTTCTGGCAATGGGCCAGCATCGAACACCACATGTGGATGAAGTCGTCGCCGACGATGAAGTCCGGCGAGTCCGGCCCGTAAGGATCGAGGGCGACCTTGTCGGGGTCTTCGTCCACCTTGTACGGAGAAGCGCCGCCCTGAATGCCACCGAAGTTGAAGTCGGGCTTGTAATAGAGGCCCCACAGCTTGTCGGTGATCAACGACCCGTCGACGTCCGAATAGAGCGGCGCGTCGGTATCCACGTGAATGACCGGCGGCATGCTGCCGTTATTGGTCTTGTGCATGTCGGGATCGACGCCGAGCGTCCCCTCCTCCAGGCACCAGAATTTCCACATCGGCACGTCGTCGTGCATCGCGCCGTCGGGCCCTTTGATGGAGATGGCTTTCGGCAGCTCCAGCATGTCCCAGAACTTCAGCACCCAAGGACCTGCGCCAACGACCACCGCATCACAAGCGATCGTGCCGCGGTTCGTCACGACGCCCGTGACGGCACCGGAGTTGTTGCCGTATTCGAAGCCGAGAACCTCGACACCGGTCGCAATCCGCACGCCCTCTGCCTCGGCCTTGCCGGCCAGACCATAGAGCGAGGCCGTATTGTTGGCGTAGCCGCCGCGTTTCTCGTGCAGGACCGAGGTGATGCCTTGGGCCTGCCAATCGTCGAAGATGCCCAGCATGTATTTGCGGCAGTCGTCGGTCCCCTCGATGAAGGTGGACTCGTAATCGATGGCCTGCTGCTGTTCGTAGATCGTCGCCACATCCGAATGCATGCATTCGGCGCTGATCTGCATGTACCCGACAGGGTGATAGCTGTAGGCCTTGGGATCGCTCTCCCACACCCCGACCGAGTGCGCCATCAACTCGCGCATGGCCGGCTGGAAGTAGTTGTTGCGCACCACGCCGCAGGCAATTCCCGATGCACCGCCGCCGATTGACGCCTTGTCAATGACGAGAATATCCTCGCCGGACCCCTTGCCCGTCGCCTTGAGCTGAAGGGCAAGGTGATACGCTGTACTCAGGCCGTGGATTCCGGCCCCGATAATCACGTATTTCGAGCTGGCTGACTGTTCCATGAGTCCGTCTTCTCGCCTAAACTGCTGATATCGAACAACAAATCCTGTTGTTTCGTGTCAGTCTTCGTATGTTGAACCTGGTTCAACTTACCCATTCACTTCCGTGCAATTCCATACCCATTGGAGGGTAGGTGTCGGAATTGTGTCCGAGCGCCGGCGAGAATTGTCGCACCCATAAATCCTGATCATACGCCAAAAATGCCCCCAAACTCAACGTTTGCGGGGCCGGCTCGAGCCGGCGATCGCGCGGCCTCACTCTGAGGACATACGCCGAATGCCAGATGGCGGCCGGAACGGCCTTCCTCCTGGGGACTATCTCTTCGGGTGTAGTTTCATCAGTTGAAAGCTCAGCTATCGTAATTCACATGATGAAGGATCACTTTTGCTCGGTAGCCGACGCCGTCGACGATTTGCAACAGGGCCGTATGGTCGTCCTGATCGACGACCCGGACCGGGAGAACGAGGGCGACCTCGTGATGCTCGCCGAGCACGCGACGCCCGAAGCCATCAGTTTCATGGCCACGCAAGCACGCGGACTCATTTGTCTTCCGCTCCGGGAGGACGATTGCGATCGGCTCGGGCTAGAGCTGCAGCCGAAACGCCACAGCAACGCCTTCGGCACCGGCTTCACGATTCCCATCGATGCTGCCGACGCCCCGGGGCCCGGCATCAGTGCCCAGGCCCGGGCCCACACGGTCAGGCGTGCCGCGGATCCCGAGGCATCCTCGGTGGATTTCAACCGGCCCGGCCACATCTTTCCCTTACGGGCGAAGAGCGGCGGGGTCTTGGTGCGCCCGGGTCATACGGAAGCCATCGTCGATTTCGCCAAACTCGCCGGTGCGCGGCCTGCGGGCGTGATCTGCGAGATCATGAACGACAATGGCACCATGGCGCGGACACCCGACCTGCACAGATTTGCGCGGAGGTTCGACCTCAAGGTCTGCACGATCGAGAGCCTCGTGGCCTACCGTCAGCAGACCGAGCGGCTGTTCGAACCCGTCGAACTCAACCTCCCGATGCCGACGCGGTATGGGACCTTCATGCTGCATCTCTTCCGCAGCATCCTGGATGGCTCCGAGCATCTTGCCCTGACCCGCGGGATCACCGGGCCAACCGTGATGGGCACCCCACCGGTTCAGAAACCCGTCTTGGTGCGCCTGCACTCGGAGTGCATGACGGGCGACGTCTTCCACTCGCTGCGCTGCGACTGTGGCGAACAACGCGATGCCGCCCTTGAGCGCATCGCGGCGGCGGATTGCGGCGTCCTGCTCTATATGCGCCAGGAAGGACGCGGGATCGGGCTCGCCAACAAGTTGGCCGCCTACAGGCTGCAGGACGAAGGGCTCGATACGGTCGAGGCGAATCTTCATCTCGGCTTCCCGGCCGATAAGCGCGACTACACGATCAGCGCACAAATTCTGAAGTTTCTCGGCCTCCAGCGCATCCGTCTCCTGACGAACAATCCTCGCAAGGTCCACGCGCTCAAGGCAGATGGGCTGCAGGTCGTCGAAAAGGTGCCGCTCCGCATCGAACCCAATGCCGCCAACCAGCGCTATCTGGAAACGAAGCGCGACAAGCTGGGCCATCAATTGCCTCATCTGAACGCGATGAGCGGTGAAATGGATGGAACACAATCGACCTGATAGCGCCTCACCGGCGCGCGTGATCCGGCCATTACGGCTGCCGGAGATGAAGCGCGAAATCCCCTCCAACTCTCTGACTTGAGGACCCCATGGCCATCAAGGACCTGATCATCAGTTTTGACTCCCTCACGGCCCCTGACGCTCAACTGCCCTACGCTATTGAGGTGACCGAGGCGCTGGGTGCGCACGCGATCGGCGTCGCCCATGTGCCGGCGGGCGAGACGGCGCCGCGCGCGGAAACTCAACGGGCGATGGATCGTTTCGCGAGCGCCGGCGACCAGCGCGGCATCAGCTGGGAGACCCGTCTTGCGACATGCGCCACGGGCAAATTCGCAGAACAGCTGTCCGTTCAGGCCCGCCACGTGGACTTAAGCATCATTGGCCAACCGTACCCCGAGGGCGCCAATGGCAAACATCAGACGGCGCTCTACGAGGAACTGCTGTTCCACAGCGGCCGCCCTGTCCTTGTTGTGCCGTGGGCGGGACATCCCAAGCCCACGCCACGCACAGCCATCGTCGCTTGGGATGCGAGCAGCACGGCCGCACGCGCGTTGGCCGATGCCGTGCCCCTTCTGAGCCTCGCCGAAAAGGTGATTGTCCTCGTCGCCACGGACGACAAACAGTCAGACCTCGGCACGGATCCGGGAATCGACATCGCGCACCACCTGGCCCGGCACGACCTCAACGTCGAAGTCCGGCGCATTCCACTTGATTCCGAGACGCCGACCGCGGATCTCCTCTTGTCGCAGAGTGCGGTCCTCGGCGCGGACCTCATGGTCATGGGCGGCTACCACCACAGCCGCATGCGCGAGCTTCTTCTCGGCGGCGTCACCCGCACCGTCATCAAGACCATGACGGTCCCGGTCCTCATGTCTCATTGATCGGATTGCCGGGCGCGGTATCGGCGCCGCGGCAGACGACGCGAGGGGTCGGCCCCAGGGGCCGGCCTAAGATCCGTCCTTGGGACCGGGCTCGACGATGATCGAGAGAAACCGGATCGGCAGCTGTATCAGCTCCACAGGCCCGTGCGCCGTCGTCCCTTCGAAGAAGAGAGAGTCTCCTGGAGACAGCCGGTAGGGCTTGCCTCCATGCTCGTAGACCATTTCCCCGCCGAGCATATGGATGAACTCTACACCCGGGTGTTGAAACAGGGGAAACACTTCCGACGTATCGTTGAGTTCGATCATGTACGGCGACACGGACAGCTCCTTGCCGACGCCATGTCCCAACAGCTGATATTGGTGGCCTACCTTCGACCCCCGGCTCTCGATGAAGAGACCGCCGTCCTTCTTGACGTAGCAGCAGCCCTGCGTCTCCTGGTGCGTCTCGAAGAAGAAGGTCATCGGTACCTGGAAAACTCGGGACAAGGCGTGAAGCGTCGTGAGCGAGGGGAACGCATTGCCGTTCTCGACCTTCGACAGCATTCCTGAAGATAATCCAGTCAGTTGGGCCACTCTGGCCACGGTCATGCCGTGCCGGTTGCGCGCAGCCCGGACCTGAACCCCAATCGATAGAGCCACTTCCCGGCCCAGGCCTTCATCGTAGGTTTCTTCAGTATCGGCCGTCTGGCCGGGGGCGTCAGTCTTATCGAGGGCCATTGCTTAGTGTCCGTTGGTCGCCGCTGTGCTGCAGCGCAACACGCTATGCGAATACCAGCATAGCCGATTACTATTACCCCTGGCCATGAATATTATTCAATGATATTGAACAATGCTGCTGTGCTTGATCAAGGTCAAATGAGGAGGTCCGCCGCACCGAAGAGAGGGCGGCTTTTTTCCTAGGGATCTCCGCGCTGAGATGTCGCGATGGGCAAGGTGACACCAGACACGAAAAATGCCGAGAGGAATGCGGCATGACGGAAGCGCGAGGGACAAAGCTGGCCCCGCGTTCCGCATGGTTCGCCCCCTGCCTGGTCGGCAGCGAGCGAGAGCAAAGCCCGAGCACGACAATAAACCTGCTCAACAAGATTCTGACGCGCCTCCTCTCCGACCCGGACTCCGTAGAGCCCTTCGAGCTCGTTCTTTCTCACATCATGGATATGACCGATGCCCGGTCCGGTGCGATCTTCGTCAGCACCGAAAGCGGCCGGCAGTTGGTTCAGCTCGCGGTTGTCGGAGATGACGATCGGTCCCGCTGGCTCCACATTATCCGGCAGAGCCGTCTGTTTTCCTCCTTGGACACGCCCGAGGGCCCCAAGATCGTCGGCGATGTGACAGACCCGCATTCCTCCGTCGTCGTGCAGAGTTTCTCCCAAGGCATTTCGGGCATCGGCCTTCTCCTCTTACGCGTCGAGAGCAGCGAAATCCCTGTGTCCAGGACAACGCTGGAATCGTTCACCGAGTATCTCTCAGGCGTCATCGAGAGTGCACGATGCGCTCGCATGAAGCTGCGCAGCGCGCAGAGCGAGGAACGTGCCGCGATTGCGCGCGAACTGCACGACTCGCTCGCGCAGTCCATATCGTATCTGAAAGTGAAGGTAAGCCTGCTGCAGGACACGCTGCGCAAGCGTACCGACAGTGTTCCCGATATCGAAAAGACGCTTCAGGAAGTGCGAAGCACGCTCAGCACCGCGGACCTGCAACTGCGCGAGTTGATCACGACCTTCCGTTTGACGATGCGCGGCAGGACGTTTTCGCAAGCACTGGAAGATTCGATCGAAGAGTTCGAGCGCCGTAGCTCCATCGCCTTCGACTTGGACAACCGCTTGAAGGCGGGACGGCTGACGGTCTCCGACGAGATGCAGCTACTGCTTATTCTTCGCGAAGCGCTTTGCAACGTCGTACGCCACTCGCACGCGAGTCTTTGCTGGGTCAGCGTCCGCGTCCGCGACGATGGCGCCATTCTAATGCGGGTCGAGGACAACGGGGTCGGCATGCAACTCGCCCTGCAAGACGGCGAGCACCATCACGGCCTCATCATCATGCAGGAGCGCGCCCGCGCGCTCGGCGGAACGTTCCGCATCGAGGACCGTACGGGTGGTGGCACGCGTCTCAACGTGTATTGCCCCGGCACGGACGATCTGGGCGTCAATGCGATTGTCGACTGAGAAGGTGTTGGTATGGCTGAGTGCTGCAAAGTCTTGTTGGTAGATGATCATCCCCTATTCCGCTCGGGCGTCGCACAGTTGATCTCGTCTCAACCGGACTTCGAGGTCGTCGGCGAAGCCGCCACCTGCGACGACGGCGTGGCCCTTGCTGAATCGCTCGGTCCAGATCTCGTCATCATGGATATGCACATGGGCGAAGGGAGCGGACTCGAAGCGCTCCGGCGCATCAAGGAGGCCGAACTCAGCACCGAAGTCATCATGCTGACGGTGTCGGACGCCGAGACGGATTTTCTTCGCGCCGTACGGGCCGGGGCCAAGGGCTATCTGCTGAAGGGATCCGAGCCGGAAGAGATCCTGAACAAGCTGCGGCTTGCCGCGCGCGGCGAGTCGGTCTTTACCGAGCCACTGATGAATCTTCTGCTGGGCGCCATGCGCGATGGAGCACCGAAGCCCGCGCCCGACGCCGAATGCCTCACAACCCGAGAGAAGCAGATCCTGCAACTGATCGCTGCCGGCAAGAGCAACAAGCACATCGCGCGGGACCTCAACATCAGCGACGGAACCGTCAAGGTTCACGTGAAGAACCTTCTGCGAAAGCTGAATCTGCAGTCGCGGCTTGAGGCGGCTGTCTGGGCATTAACGCCCTGATACAACGTCGTGCCCCCTGGCGCCGATCCGCACCACGCAGAGGCTACTCTTGTTGGTCCGGCAGCCTTCCATAGGCAGATGTCCGAGTATCAACCCGACCCGACCCGACCGTACCTTTGGACTTAGACACCACAAAGCATCCCCGCGCTGAATGGTCCGCCTATTCCTCCAACGAGACAGTTGCGTTTGTCCCATCAGAAACTCTCGCGCTACACCTCGCGCTACACATAGACACTTGGCGAGTTGATCCACGCTCTGTTCGATACCACCAATGTAGTACCCATTAAGATCATCAACACTTTTGCTTGTTGACTAACCGATCTGCCGAGCGAGACTATCTTCAGTACGCCAAGGGCGAAGACCTGAGGATCGGACGCGCCGCACAGTCCAGAAGAGCTTTCGCGAAATGGGAAATACCACAATCAAACAACTGTCGGAGATCCTTGCGCGCGCAGGCTCCTTGTTTGAGACCGGGCCCTCCGGGCTCGTGCCGACCCAACCGCACCTCTTCGAACTGCTTCTGGATGCCGTTGAGACGATCGTGTTCGTGGCCGACACGGACGGTCGGCTCCGCTATGCGAATGCAGCTTGGGAGCGCCTCACAGGATTTAGCCCGGCAGACACGCGCGGGCTTCCGAACGCCTACTACCTCCACCCGCGGGATCAGGACCGCTGGGTGCGCTTCTTGGATGCATCCAAGCGCGACCCTGAAGGACATCCTGTTCTCGTTCTTCGCTTCCTGACGCGTTCGGGCGAAACCGTTTACCTGGAAGCCAGTGCGCAAGGGTTGATTTCCAAAGACAATGTCTGCCGCGGCTTCGTGGGCACGCTGTCGGAAGTCGGCAACCGCGTGCAGCAGGAGAATATCAGGGAAGCCACCCACCGGACCCTCGATATCCTGATCAACAACCTGCCCGGCCTCGTCTACCGTTGCCGCAACAATCGTCAGTGGACGATGGAATATATGAGTAAGGGCTGTGAGGCGTTGACCGGCTACCCGGCGGAGGCCCTGGTCAACAACAAGCAACTTACTTATGCCGACCTCATCCTGCCTCAAGACCGCGAACAAGTCTGGGAACACGTTCAGGCCGCCGTACGCGAGAACCGTCCGTTCGAGCTGATGTATCGTATTCAGACCGCGAGCGGCGATGTGAAGTGGGTCCTCGAGCGGGGACACGGCAACTTCTATACCAGCGGCGAACTTCTCGGCGTCGAGGGCTTCATCACCGACATCACGCGGGAGCGGCACGAACAGCTGAGACTGAGGGGCGACAGCCTCTACGATTCTGCCAGCGAACTTCCGACGCCGGCACTCTTCCTCGATCGCATCAAAATGGCATTGCTGAACGCCACGCCCGGCGAGCACCCAGCCATTCTGGTCGTCCATTTGAACCAGCTACAGAACTGGCATGAGTCGCTCGCACCCGAAGACAGAGAGCGGGCCCTGCTCAACATCGGGCGCCGCATCGAAGGTGCCCTGGACCGGTCGGACTCGTTGTGCCGCTGGACGCGCAATGAATTTGCCATCCTGCGCACGAGGACGCAGTCGGTCGACGACGCCATCAAGCTCGCCGAAAAGGTCCAAAAGGCTCTGCGCGCGCCTATCGGCGACGGCGATGATGCCTTCTTCCTCACGACGAGCATCGGCCTTGCAACCGGCTTCGAGGCCGCCACGACGGACAGCGCCGAAGACGTCCTTGGGATCGCCTCCGGCGCAGCGGCACGTGCGAGCAATCTCGGACTTGGCCGTATCGAGATTGCAAATCTGGACGATGCGCCTGCGGCCTAGCGCACATTCATAGCGAGACAGACGCGTCGCCCCAGTTCGTTAGGAGTCCTGGTCGCGCAATTCCTCGGCGATTTCGAACATGTCTCCAACGATGCCGTACTTCGCGATCGTGAAGATGGATGCTTCAGCGTCCTTGTTGACCGCGATGATGTTCGGCACGTGTTTCATGCCGGCCATGTGCTGGACGGAACCGGAGATACCCAGCGCCAGATAGATCTTGCACTTGGCGACGGTCTTCCCCGACTGACCGACTTGGCGCGACTTCGGCAGCCAGCCATTGTCGGCGATCGGTCGGGAACAGCCCAAGGTGAACCCGAACGCATCGGCGAGTTCCTTGAACTCCTCGACATTGTCTTCCTCGCCGACACCACGCCCGATCGACAGCATGTACTCTGCTTGCGTGATATCGACGTCGCCGGTTTGCTCCGGTTCGACAAAGGTCAGGTGTTCCGTGTGTGCTTCCGCCGAGGGCGCCTCGAACGAGGTCACGGCTGGGCTTCCGTCGTCTTCCAAGGGTTTGAAGACATTCGTCCGGACAGTCAGCAGTACGGTTTCCTTGCCCGGGAAGTCGACTTCCATATGCAGTTTTTCCGCGTAGGCGGCACGGACGGCAACAAGGCCTTCGGCCTCGAAGCGCATCTCGAAGACATCCGTCGCACAGCCGAACTGACCGCGTGCCGCGACTGCCGGTGCATAGCCCCAGGCATCCACGGTGTGCGCGCACATGATGACGGCCGGTTTCCGCGCCTCGGCGAGCGCCAAGACAGCAGCCTCATAGGTATCGCTCTGAAACGAGGCCACCGGGACGGGCACCTTCACGACTTCGTCGACACCGGCCTTCGCTACGAGGCCCGCGAAGTCATCCGGCGATTCCGCGATGACCGCGACGGTCACCTTGTGGCCGGACTCTTCCTTCAACGCGACAGCCGCGGCGATGACTTCCAGCGAGGCCGGGTTGAGTTGCCCCTGGCGATGCTCCGCGATCACAAGGATCTCTCCCATTATGCCGCTCCCTTGAGTTCTTTAATGATTTCCGCAAGGCGCGCGGCCTGCTCGGCCGGCGTACCTTCAATGAGTTCGGCCTGACCCGTCTCCGGCTTGTACATACGCCGAACGCGAAACGAAGCTAGTTCGGCGAGGCTGTCGCCGGATAGACCGAGATGGTCCAGAGACAGTTCCTCGACGGGCTTCTCTTTCGCCTGTTTCAGGCCGCGCAGCGATGCGTAGCGCGGCGTGTTGATGCCAAGCTGGATCGTCAGGACAGCGGGACACTCCACCGAGAGCTTCTCCACAAGTCCGCCCTCGAGCTCGCGAAGGAGCGTGGCCTTCGGGTCGCCCGGCGTCCACTCAATCCCTGTGACGACCGCCACATGCGGCCAGCCGAGAGCGGCCGCAAGGGCGACGCCGGTTTGGGCATAAGACCGGTCGGAAGACAGTGTCCCGGTCAGGATCATGTCCGGCTTTTCGCGCGCTGCGACTCCGGCGAGGACTTGCGCAACGACCGCGGGGTTTGCGTCTTCCAGCGCGTCGTCCCACACCCGAATGCCTCTATCGCCCCCCTTGGCGAGGCAACGGCGCAGAACATCCTCGGCATCGTCCGGACCGACGGTCACAGGAACGACTTCGACACCGTCCGACGCTTCCATAATGTTCAGCGCGGCTTCGTAGGAATAGTCGTCCCACTCATTCGCTTCGAAGTTCAGATAGTCGGGATCGACGTCCTTGCCGTCATCACGAAGCTCGAAGTCCTCGTCCACGACGGCGATCTGCTTGACGGGAACTAGGATTTTCATGGTCTTACCCTCACACCAATATTCCTTTCCGATGTTGTCCTCAGGTCGAATTCGCTCTGTTGATCAACGCGCTTGCAGCCGAGAAGCGCACTTGTGGTTCGGGATCGCTCAGCATCGCGACGAGGTCGGCCTCCGACAGGTTCCGATGCCGGGCCAGAAATGCGCGATTGAGCGGGTACGGATCTTCAAGCAGCAGCACCAGAGCCTCGCGGGGCGCGCCTGAATTGAGGATGACCGACCGGCGGACATCGGCGTCGGCGCTCCCAACGATACGGACGAGAAGATCGAGCTGCGCGCGCGGGTTCCGCCCCAAGGCCGACAGGACATCGGCATCGTCATCCAGTCCGAGCACGCCGATCACGTCGTCCGGAACATCGGCGCGAAGCGCGACCCCTGCCCGCACCCAAGCCACGCTATCCCGCGACAACTGTCGCAGCAGGCCGAGTGGGGTCGACCGATTGCGGCTCACGCTGCGCCGTACATCGGCCTCCTCATCGGCGGCAAGGCGAACGAGGACATCTTCGGGCACCGTCGGATTTCGCGCCAGCCAGCGCCGAACCCACGCGTCGGGATCGTCTGCAAGCTGCCGCGCGACATCTGCGGCCAGCCCGTCTCGACGGGCTTCCGCACGCCGAACCCGTAGACACGGATCCCCGGCGACGGCATCGGGTAGCGCCTCGTCCGGGGCGAACCCACGAATGGCCGCTGCGCGAACCGTTCCGTCCGAGTCTCCCAACAATCTTTCGAGCGATGCGATTCCGGCCGACGGATTGGACGCAAGCTTGCGCCGGACGAGAACCTCTGAATCCGTCAGGGCCGCATCCACGACGTCCTGCGGTGCAGAGGGATGCGCCGCGACCTCGGCGCGCGTGTAGGCATCGCCTCCTTTCCACAGGAGGCCGAGAATCTCCGCCGGCGCGTTCGGGTTTCCGGCCAAAGCCTTCTTGTCCGCGGGCCCTGCCACAGGATAGAGCGCGCGCAGCGTCGCCGCCGGCGTGTTCGGATTGCCGCAAAGTGCATGACGAACCGCAGGCGATGCGGACTGCACAAGCCCTGCCAGCGTGTCAGGGGACACATTCGCGTGCGCGGCGACGGCGACGGCCATCTCTTCGACGGGGCTGCCCTCGACAAGTTTGGCCAAGGCTTGTGGCGAAGCAGCGGGATTTCGCGCCACCCGCAAGCGCACCTTGCCGTCATCGTCTGTTGCCAGACTGTCCAACAGCGAACGCGGAACGTATGGCGCAGCGCCGAACTGACGCCTTGTCTTCGCCGTCCGGAACAGCAGCGCTTCGAGCTTCTGCCGCTGCGGGCGCGGCGCGGCACCGTGGACGGCAGCTGCCAGGTACACGTCTCCGGAGACTAGTGCGCGATCCACGAGGCTCATGATGGTCCTACTGGACACCTTGGACCGCTGCATCGGCCGCGCGCTGTTCCTCAGCCGCAACGACGCCTGCGTCCTCACCGAAATCCATGCATTCCTCGACGAGCTCTATGAGCTCCATGACACGGAAATTATCTTCGTTGCCGGTAGATTTGCGCGCGTCTTCGAACATGTTCATGCATTTGGGGCAGTTTACGACGAGCACATCGAGACCGTCGATCTTGGCCGCTTCGCGGACGCGATTCTCCGACGGCTTCTCCTTGTCGGTTGGATCGGCAATCCAGATGCGTCCCCCGCCAGCACCGCAACAGAAGGAGTTGTCCCGCGACCGCTCCATCTCGACCAGCTCCGCGCCGAGCATCCGGATGGACTCCCGCGGCGGCTCGAACCCCTTGTTCAGACGCCCGAGATGACAGGGGTCGTGATAGGTCACGCGCGCATCGAAGGTCTTCGACGGCTTGAGCTGCCCCGATGCCAGCATCTGCTGAATCATGGCGCTGGCATGCTCGATCTCGTACACGCCTTCGAAGTCCGGGTACTCGTTGCGGATCGTGTTGTAGGAATGCGGATCGGTCGTCACGATGCGGTTGAAGTCGCACCCCTCCAGCGTCTCGATGTTCGATTCCGCGACATGCTGGAAGAGTCCCTCCTCACCGACGCGGCGAACGTCGTTGCCCGCGTTCATCTCCGCTTCGTACAGAATGCCGAAATCGACGCCCGCATGATGCAGCAGGCGCGCGAAGGCCTGCGAGACCCGCTGATAGCGCGGATCGAACGATGCGAAATCGCCGACGAACCAAAGAACGTCGACCGGCTCCTTCCGCGCATCCTTGATCTCGAAGTCGAGCTTCTTGGTCCAGCCGGGCCGCTTGCGCTTGTTCTCGCCAAGCGAGTTGCCCTTGTTGTGGATGTTCTGCAGCGCTTTCTGGAGCGTGGGCTCCATCTCGCTGGCATCCACCAGCGCACGGCGCATCTCGACGATGATCGGCACATGCTGGACGCCCACCGGGCAAATCTCGACACAGGCCGCGCAAGTCCGGCACGACCACAACGTCTCCGGCCGCACCTGATTGACGCCATCGCCGATCGCTGCCAGACGATCCTGCGGTGGAAGGCTGAACCCTTCGAGGGTCGCGTTCGACAATTCGCGCAGTGTCAGGACAAGATCACGCGGCGACAGCGGAAAGCCCGTCGCGTTGGCGGGACACGCCTCGTGGCAACGGCCACATTTCGTACAGGCGTCAAGATTGAGAAGCTGCTCCCATGTGAAGTCAGTGATGGAATCCGCGCCGACCTTCTTCGCGGTGAGGTCGGCTTCCGGAAGATGCGCGGCAGGCTTCGCATCGCGCACCGCGAGCGAGGCCATCGCCGTGAAGATGTGCTTCGCCTTCGTGTAAGGAATGGCCGCGATGAAGGTGAGCGCCAGAAGGCCGTGGAACCACCATAGCCCGATGCGCAGGTCCCCTGCCCCGGCCGGCGTCAGGCCGAGCGCCTTGTAGCCGTAAGCGACAATCGCCCCTACCGGCGACCACCAGCGGTAGTCCCAGACGGTGGGGTCGGCCTGTAGCCAAACCAAGCGCGCGGCCTCGAGCATGAAGCCGGTGATGCCGAGCAGCACCAGGGCCCACAGAAACAGCCAGTCCTCGATCCGGTACCAGTCGCGGCCGTAGTCAGGATCGGAGGGAACACGATCAGGACGCCGGTAATTCAGCTTCGGAAGCGCCAGCCACTTCCGCCGGTACATCATGTACAGGAGGCCGACGACGAAGCCCGCGCCCGCAATGTCGAGTACCAGCGAGAACCAAAGATAGAAAGAGCCGTACCAGAACTTGATGCCGGCGATCGGCTCGAGAATGTCGTACTCGAGCGTAATGGTCGCCGTGCCGATGAAGAGCAAGGCGAAGCCGAAGAAGATCAGCGCATGATTGCGGCCGGCAGCGGCATCGCGGCGGCGGATCGTGCGATGCGTCAGCATCGCCTCGATCATGCCTTTGACGCCGGACCACAGGCCTTCTCCGGTCTGCGCGCGGCCGCGGGCGTATTTCCGGACCTGTGCGTAGCAGCCGTAGACAAAGACGGCGATCGCAAGGATCGCGACGACGTAGAATGACACCAGCATCCACGTCGGGAAATCTTGGAACAGAATTCGGGTGACCTGCTCCGGGTTCTGTCCCGCTTCGATCAACGTCGTCTCCTGACGGGTTGAGGGCGTTTCTTGGAACCCGCGCTCCCTGATCGCGAATCGTGTCGCTCAGGTCGGACCGTTCGGATTCCCTTGTGCCAAAGCCCCAAAGTTCGCTGTTGAAGGATCGTCCCGGGCGGGGGAGAGCACCGCCCGGGACAAAGTCGTTCTACTCTTGGTATTCGATTTCGACCGCACCGCCCGGCATATGCGACGTGCCCCAGACCGCCACTTCGCGGCGGTAAGGCTTCGGATGCTGCGGATCGTCCTCTTCGATCTCGCGGGCGATCCGGTGTCCATCAAAGGTCGCGTCGGCGATGAGCTTGGGAGCCCAGGCATCGCCGATAACATACACACCCTTGATGCCCTTCTCGGCCCACTCGCTCTTCCGCTCCTTCAGACCACGATAGATCTCGTCGTCCGAGGAACGGCCGGTCACGAGTACCAGCGTGTCGAAATCAACCCAGCGCTGGGTCTTGTTCTCATCGCGCGGCAGCTGACCGGGGCCCTTGTACTGCCGCTTCCAGCCGTCGCCGTAGATGTCGTAGATCTCGATACGCCCCTCTTCGGCGCGCGAGGCCCAGACACCATCGATCATCTCGACATGGTTGTTGTGCAGCCAGCGGTGCAGGTTGGGGAGTTCGAGCGTGAACTCCATGTACCGGCCCATCTGCACGCCATTGATGATCGTGACGTCGTGGCCCGCTTCCTTGAGCCGCTGCGCGAGGCTCGGCCCCATGAAATACCAATCGCAGTTGAGCACCACGACCTTCTTGCCGATCTTCTTCTTGCCTTCGAAGATCTGCTCGGGCGTGACGCACCAGTCCTGGCTCGTTGCATCGATACCGGGGATCGGCTCGTGGGTCAGACCGCTCGTGCCGTCCGTGTTCCAATGGGAGCCCGTGGCCACGATGATCTTGTCGGCGCCGTAGTCGAGACAGTCGTCGACCGTCATCGGCTTCACGCCGAGCGCAACTTGCGAGTCCTTGTTCTTCTTCAGAAGCTTGTTGAGCTGGGTCTCGCGGTAGTCGCGGTGATAGCTCCACTCGCCGAGGCCGGGCAGCGTCGCGATCGTGTTGACGCAACCGCCGACCTTGTCAGCCTTGTCGACCAGGTGAACGGTGTAGCCCCGCTCCATGAGGATGCGCGCGGCCTCCGAACCGGACGGGCCGGCGCCGAGCACGAGGATCGAGTCGTCGGACTCGGCCTTCGGGAATTTCTCGGGATGCCATCCGCGGCGATACTCTTCACCAGCCGTCGCGTTCTGCGTGCAGATGAAGGGCGGCCCGCCGATCTCCCACCGGGAGATGCAGACATTGCAGCCGATGCAGGTCCGAATGTCGTCGAACCGGCCTTCCTTGATCTTCTCGGGCAGGAACGGATCGGCGATGCTCGGGCGGGCTGCGCCGATGATGTCGAGTTCACCGGCACGGATGACTTGAACCATCTTCTCGGCATCGGTGAAACGGCCGACGCCAAGCACCGGCTTCTTCGAAACCGCCTTGATGTGCTTCTGCCAGGGGATCTGATGGCCCATGCGATACCAGCGCGAGGGGCCGGCGTCCTCGCCCCATTCGGCGATGTCGCCCACATTGACGTCCCAGACGTCAACCAGCGGATCCGCCAGCTCGACGAACTTGATGCCGTCTTCCTCGACCTCGACGCCGCCATCACCGTAAAGCGTGTCGACAGCGAAACGAGTCGCGATCGCGCAATCCTTGCCGACCGCATTGCGGACCTTCTCCAGCGTCTCAAGCCAGAACCGCGCACGGTTCTCGAGCGAGCCGCCATATTTGTCGGTGCGGCGGTTGTAGTAGGGCGACAGGAACTGAAGCGGCAGATAGGAGTGCGCGCCGTAGACATAGACAATGTCGAAGCCCGCGTCGCGCGCACGAATACCGGCATCCACGTAGTATTGCTGCAGCCGGTTGATGTCGTCCTGATCGGCCTCGTGGCAATAGGTCAGGTTTTCGTATTCCGAGTTGAACTGGCTCGGCCCGTAGGACGTGCAGCGCGTCTCCATGCACGGAGCGTGCGCGGCGCCGTACCACATCTCGACACCGGCCAGCGCGCCGTTGGCGTGAATGTGATCGGTCATCGCGCGCAAGTTACGGATGTCGCCATCATCCCAGATTCGGGCGGACACACGATGGCAATCGTCCGACTCCGGATGAATCGAGCAGTATTCCGTGTTGATGCCAGCCCAGCCACCTTCGGCCTTCAACGAACGGTGCGCAGCCTGGAAACCCGGCTTGTCCGATCCGGCGCCGATACAATGGGGCACCTGATAGAAGCGGTTGCGGAGGGTTTTGGGCCCGATCTTGATGGGCTCGAATAGGATGTCGTATTTCGAGTCACTCGCCATGGAGTGCATCTCCCTTTCTCTGGCGGTGGGGAGATCAGCTCCGCTCAACCGCTATTCTCGACCAGCCAGAGCTCGGAAAAAGTTTCGTCCGGCTTATTGTTATGTGCCGAACCGGCCGCCCAACCCGAGACATCTTGGCCATGCAAGTCTCGGCCAATTCAGCCCAATTCCAATTCCCTTGGATGGATACCCACTTGGGGTTAGCCGCCGCCCGGTGCGCGGCAGGAACCAGGCGCTTATTCAGAATGGGCTACCTCCACGAGAGTAATTGTCATTCGGCGTATTCACTTCGACACTACGGAGAGCCGCCACGATGCGGTTTTGATCGAAATCACGCACACGTTGGGGCGACATGAGCACGCGAAACTCCGCATTGAACAGTCGACACGAAGCTCTGGGATCGAAACTCGACGGCGAGACATGGTGCGATATGCGCGTGCCATGGAGCTATGCCACCGATCCGAACGACGAAGTCGTCTCGGTACGGACCTGCGCCGGGCTCTACGACGTTTCGGCGCTGAATATCGTGCGCGTGACGGGCCCCGACGCCGTTGCCACGCTCAATGGCCTCGTGGCCATCGACGTATCCACGATCGCTCCGGGCACGGCACGGCTGGGCGCGGAAGTCAACGAGAACGGCGCCCTCGTCGACGACATCATGATTATTTGCGATGGACCGGACGAATACCGCGTAACCCACGGCAGCGGCGCCACGCCGGAACATCTCAAGAAGGTCTCCGCGGGCAAGAACGTTTCCGTCGAGTGGGACCGGGATACCCACGTTCTGTCGCTGCAGGGTCCGGCTTCTCTGAAAACGCTGAACCCCCATACGCCCATGGCGCTGGAGACGCTCCCCTTCTTCAATCACGCCAAGACGACCCTGTTCGGCAAGGACGTCATTATCGGCCGCTGCGGATATTCGGGAGAGCGTGGATACGAGGTCTATTGCTCGTCAGCCGATGCCGGTGAGATGTGGGATAACATTCTGGCCGCCGGCAAAGAGTTCGGCGTGGTCCCGGCCTCTTGGACATCGCTCGATCTCATCCGGGTCGAGTCCACGCTTCTGTTCTTCCCCTACGACATGCCCGAAGGCGACACGACTCCGTGGGAAGTCAACATGGGCTGGGGCATCGATGAGGACAAGCAAGCGGACTACATCGGCAAGCAGGCGGTCCTTTCCCTTCGCGGTCGGGAGCGAGTCAAACAAGCCGGCATCGTGTGTGACACCGACGACGCGGTCGAACCCGGCACGCGCATCTTCAAGGACGGCAAAGATATCGGTGTCGTCACCAGTTCGAGTTTCAGCCGGTACCTCATGAAGTCCTTGGCTATGGTTCATCTCCTCCCGGACTATACCGGACTTGGCACGCAGGTGACGTTGGGCGGCGAACCGGGCATTTGCACCGGTACGGTGGTGCGGACCCCGTTCTACGACCCAATGCGCCTGCGTGTTGAGGAATAGTAGCCCCGAGTGCCGCCTGCTACTGGCCGCGGGTGGTACCAAGAGCCGGTTGTGTGCACGTCACGCGGCCGGCTCTTTCCCTTTGCACATTCGGCGGAAACCGTACGCAGAAGCGATCAAGCCGATGCCCAGAGATGGCAGGCTAGCGTGACGGCCACCGCGGCGGCGAGTGCCAGATAAGGCAGCACCCCCCCACGCGTCGCCACGCCAGCCTCCGGGCCGAGATGCATGTCCTCGGCCATGTTCTCCGGATAGACGCCTTTGTCCTGCACATAGTGCCGGTAGATGAAGAACGGCACGGCCAGGAACACGATGACGAAGCCGGTCAGCAAGGTGCCCTGCCCCCATATGTTCGCACCGATCCCGGCCACGGCCATGTTGACGAACGACATCAGGACGCCGGCGATCAGAAGGACCCGCGGGACCCGATAAGGCCGGACCCAGTCGGGGCGATCGAGCCGGTGTATCCAGCCCGCGTTCACGTAGAGAAACGTGAAGACCATGTAGGAGACATTGGTCGCGGCCAGGACGAAGATGTAGTCGGACATCAGCAGAAGGCCGAGATTGAGAACCAGGTCCGTCCACATGGCGTGTGTGGGGGCGCCTGACTTGTTCACGTGGGAGAGGTAGCGCGGCAGCCATCCCTCGACCGAACCCTGATAGGACGTCCGCGCGGCGCCGGACATCGCCGTCATGATGCAGAGCAGGATCGCGAGGATCAGCAGCACCGCGACGATGGTTTCCAGCACCAAGCCGCCGCCGAGAATGTCGGCCAGAACATGACCCACATCCATGCCGCTGCGGATACCCGGCGCGATCATGCCTTCGATCCCGAGCGAGCCTTGAAAGGCTAGCGGCACGAGCGTGAAGACCCCGACGCACAACAGCCCCGACGACATCAGCGCCAGAAACGTATCCCGGGCCGGGTCCTTGAATTCGCGCGTATAGCAGGCGGCCGTCTCGAACCCGTTGGCGGACCACAAGGCAACGAACAAGGCGCCGCTGACAGCGATCCAACCCGCCTTGTCCCAGGTGCCGTCGACCGCTTGACCGGCCGCGTTGTAGGCCAGCGGGACCAGCGGCAAGAAATTCTCGCGCGGCATGTCGCCGGTGAACAGCGGAACGATGCCGATTAGAATGAGCGGCACGAGCGCCGCAATCCCAAGCAGCATGGTCACGCGCGCAGACTGAAGGATGCCGCCCCGCTGGATCGCGAAGCAGCCAAGGAGCAGCGTGGCCGCGACGATGAACGTCGCGTTGATGCGTAAGGTGAGCCCCTCCTTCAGCCATCCGAGATCGGCCAGCACGATTTGCCAACTCGTGATGGCGGCGTCCGGGGCGAAAAACAGGTTGAGAACGTAACCGGCGCCGAGCCCGGCACCGATCGACAGCACCACCGACCACGCCGACCAATTGCACCACACCGCGATCGGGGCGAACAGCTTGCCGTATCGTGACCAGGCGATCGCGCTGTGGATGGCCGCACCACCGGACTTGCCCGGAAAGAGTCCCGCGATTTCCGCGTAGGTGAAGGCCTGGATAAAGGCCACCGTGATGGCCGCGACCCAGACGAGCCAGGAGGCCTTGCCTGAGGTGGCGGCGACACCGCCCATGGTAAAAAGAACCAGGGCCGGGACGCCACTGGCGACCCAGAATGCATCCCGCCAACCAATCTGCCTCTGCAGCGACCGCGGGCTTTCGCCGGCGTCTTGTCCCACGTCTTCTACGGCCACCGGCTTTCGATCGTTCCCCGACTGGGACGGTTCCTAGGCCCCGTCCTGTTGTTTTGTTGTCCGCACGAAGGTCCCGCATCCGCTACGAGCCAGCAATGCTCTGATCGAAGTAACTCCTAAGAGGTACGATCTTGTAAGAATGCAGTGCTCTGTGAAGCTGTGCTAAATCTCGACAAGAATTGATTTTCCGGGGACCACGCACACGCCGATGATGCAGACACAAACGCCCATTCTTGAGGTTCGCGATCTTGGCCGCATCTTTGGCGGCATCGTCGCCATCAACGATCTCAGCCTGACTGTTCGTGAGGGCACAATCCACGGCCTGATCGGTCCCAACGGCGCCGGCAAGACAACGACCTTCAACGTCATCAGCGGCTTCTATCCGCCGTCACGGGGCAAGATTTTGTATTGCGGTGAGGACGTTTCGGGCCGGCCGACCAGCGCGCTTGCCGAGCGCGGCCTGATCCGCACGTTTCAAGGCACCACGCTGTTCCACGAATTCACCGTGATCGAGAACGTTCTGCTGGGATGCCATCGCAGTGCGAAGGCAGGCGTGCTCAGCCGAATCCTCGGAACGGACCGCAACATCGAGGCGGCCGCAAGGGTCAAGGCTTACGAGATCCTCGAGTTCCTCAATCTTGCGCATCTGGCGGACGAGTTGACGGCGAACCTGTCGCACGGCCACCAGCGCGCCCTTGGACTGGCGGTCTCACTTGCCGCCGAACCGCGGCTGCTGCTTCTCGATGAGCCCTTTACCGGGATGAACCCCGAAGAAACACGGCAGATGATCAAACTCGTCCGGCGCATCCGCGAGGAGCAGAGTGTGACCATCATGCTGATCGAACACGACATGCAGGCGGTCATGGGCCTCTGCGATATCATCACGGTACTGAACTTCGGAACGCTCTTGACCGAAGGCACGCCGGAAGAAGTTCGCACCAACCCCGCCGTTATCGAAGCCTATCTGGGAACCGCAATCGATGCTGCTTGAGATCAAGAACGTCAAAGTTCACTACAACAAGGTCGCCGCCCTGAAGGGCGTCAGCATGGCTGTTCCCGACAAGGGCATCGTCACCATCGTCGGCGCAAACGGCGCCGGCAAGAGCACGACCTTGCGCGCAATCTCAGGCCTTGTCCGGATCAGTGACGGCGAGATCATTTTCGACGGCCAGCGCATCGATCGGCTGGCGCCTGAAAAGATTGTCGCACTCGGGATCGCGCATGTGCCCGAAGGCCGGCGTGTTTTCCCGGACCTCACGGTCGAAGAGAATCTCAGAACCGGTGCGTTCCTGCGATCCGACAAGGATGGGATCGAAGCGGACCTACGCGACGTCTTCAAACGCTTCCCGCGCATGGAAGAGCGCCGGGGTCAGTGGGCCCGGTCTCTCTCGGGCGGCGAACAGCAAATGCTGGCAATCGGCCGCGCCCTGATGTCCAGGCCGCGCATGCTGATCCTCGACGAGCCCTCCATGGGCTTGTCGCCGGTCATGGTTCAGGAGATGGCGCGTGCCATTCGCGACATCGTGGATCGCGGCGTTCCCGTCGTTCTCGTCGAACAGAACGCCGAGCTCGCCCTGAAGCTTGCGAATTTCGCCTATGTCCTCGAGACCGGAACAATCGCGCTGGAAGGACCAGCACGGGAGCTGCACGACAATGACCATGTTCGAAAAGCCTACCTCGGCGCCTGAGATCTGGAGTCTGCAGGAACTCGTCAACGCCGGCTGGAGCGAGGACGATCTGGCGTGGGAAGCCACCAGCGAGGAAACGGTCTCGGCCGCATGTGCAGGAGACTTCGAGCGGGCAAAGGACGAGGCGGGCAGCGCCTTGCGGCTCGCGCGTGAGACCTTCGAACCAATTGACCCGCGGCTGGGCACAAGCCTCGCCAATTTCGGAATATGCCTTGCGCTGACCGGCGACAAGAACGACCTCCCCGCTCTGACCACAAAGGCCCTTGAGACCTGGCGCAGTGCCCATCCCTGGATCGCACGCATGCAGGCGCCCAGAGTGGCGCGCAGTTCGATGTTCCACCTCCGCATGGAGGCTCTTCACCGCGATACCTACCGCGCCCTGTGGCAGAAGCGGTGGAACGAAATCGCCCAGGACGCGGCAACGCGCCTTGAGGCTTTGCGGGACGA
This sequence comes from Methyloceanibacter sp. wino2, assembly GCF_003071365.1. Lineage (NCBI taxonomy): Bacteria > Pseudomonadati > Pseudomonadota > Alphaproteobacteria > Hyphomicrobiales > Hyphomicrobiaceae > Methyloceanibacter > Methyloceanibacter sp. wino2. Next base: position 2,627,014 of record NZ_CP028960.1, on the reverse strand, counting down.
TCCGGGCACGCTTAGCGCGCCCGATGCGGCCGTTTTCACGGCTTGGCGGCGCGAACGGCCGGCCATGTTGAATGACACCCGCAAGCTGCTGGCGGCCGGTCAGCTCTTACTTGCGCCGGCTGCAAATCCTAGCGCCTAGAGTCGCTCTTCCATTCTGCTTGAGAACTTAGTGGCCGTTATTGCGCGCTGCGTGCGGCTGCCGCGCGGGCCCGGCTAAGCGCCGGCCCCGCCGATCCGCCGATCCTCACTCTGCGACTTGAGGTGACGCGAGAGATCCGTTCCCCTCTTTGTCCCGTCCCCGGAACAGTCGCTTGATCTTCGGAACCAGGCTCTCCAGCCCGTTGGGCAGGAACAGGATCGCGATGATCAGGAGCGCGCCGTAGAACATCGGCCGCATCTCCTCAACACCGAGCGACCGCAGCACGATTTCGTTCACGATGGTCAGCACCACGACGCCGATGATGGGTCCGTAGAAGGTCGCTGTCCCGCCGACGATCGCCCAAATCAGAATGTAGACCATCTCCTCCACACTGAACCTGTTGGGCGCGATCGCCCCCACATAGTGGGCGTAGAGCGCACCGGCGAGACCGGCAAAGAACGCGGAGAACACGAAGGCGAGCGTCCGGTAGCGGAACGTGTTGACGCCGACGGATTCGGCCAGCTTGTCCTGCCAGTGAATCGCATGGAACGTCAGTCCGATGCGCGACTTCTCAATGCGATACAGAATGAGAAGGGATATCGCGACGACGACGAGGCAGAGATAGTAGTAGTTCACCGGCTCATAGAAATCGATCGTCAGGAAGTCCGGGAAGGCGGGAATACGCTTGATGCCCTTCGGGCCGCCGAACAGAAACGTCAGGTCGCTCCACTTCCACGAAAGACGAATGACCTCGCCGGCCGCGAAGGACGCAATGAGAAAGTAGAACCCCTTCATCCGGAACAACGGAAAGCTGAGAAGAAACGCGATAAAGCCCGCCATCGAGGCGCCGGCCAGCATGGCAAGCGGGACCGGGACCGATAGCTTCTTTGCCACCAGGGCCGATGTATAGGCCCCCACGCCCATAATGACCGCATGGGCCAGAGACCACTCGCCTGTCAGCGTCAGCAGCCGATAGCTGCAAACAAGCAGTACGTTGATCACGAGCAGAACCAAGACCTCCTGCTGCGAGAACGACAGGAGATGAGGGAGCACGACGAGCACGCCTGCCAGAAGTACGAACCCAAACGCCGCAGCGAGGTTCACGGAATGACTGTCAGGCTTATGCACGTTCTTTCGCTCCAAATAGTCCTGTTGGCCGCACGATGAGGACGCCGAGCATCAGGAGGAGACCAACAATATTCGCCAGGGTGCCGTCGTAGAGCGTCGTCACGAAGGTGTGGACGAACGCGTAGAGGATCGAGACCAGAACAGCCCCTTCCAAAGAACCGAGGCCGCCAACGATAATGATGATGAAGGCGGAAACGACGACCGGGTGCCCCATATAGGGTGTCGGCGAAACCAACGGCGCCGTCAGGGCGCCAGCGACACCGGCAAGCGCCGCGCCAATGAACATCGCCAAACGTGCCGTGTTGTTGATCGACATGCCTTGAAGCACGGCCGCTTCCCGATCTTGGGCACAGGCCCGCAACGCCCAGCCAAACTTGCTCTTGCGCAAGAATACCCAAAGCGCGCCCAGCAGGGCGACGGCAGCCACGATGACGTAGAGTCTCTGGTAGGTCAGAACGACCCCGTCCATGAAGACAATTTTGTCCTGCGTCGAGGGCGGCACGTTCTTCATCCGCACGCCGAATCCGAGAACCGCAATGGTCTGCAGAATGAGGAGAAAACCGATCGAGGCGATCAGGCCGCCCAATGGATTATCGCGTAAGGGCCGGAATAGAGCCAACTCCATCAGAAGTCCGAGCACCCCGACAAAGGCGAGACCAGCCGCGACTGAAAGAAAGAATGGCAATCCTTGGTCGGCATATAGGGCGACGACTGTATAAGCCCCTGCCATATAGAGCTCACCGTGGGCAAAATTGACCACGCCCATCACGCCGAAGATGAGGACGAATCCAACCGCGATGAGCGCCATGTAGCTCGCGGCGTAGGTCGCGTTGACGACTGTCTGAAAGAAAAGTTCTGCTGTCATTCCATATCGCTCCGCCGCGCGCCCGGCCCAGTATGGGGCCGGGTGCCAGCAGTCGTTTGCACAGAAAGAATGGCTCTGGCGGGTCCGCGCCGTTCACGGCACGCGTTGCCGATGTCAATGTTCGCTCCGCGTTTGCGAACCAGCCTGCGCCCAGTCTGTTTAGCCGCGCTGATAGTACATCTGATTGAGCGCCTTCATGTGCTTGATCATCAGGTCGCTATGCTTTTCCCACCAGGCAGGGATGGACTTGAAGTCCTGGATCTTCGCCTTGCCATCCTTGATAGCCACGACGGGCCACTCGCCGACGAGCGCGTTGTCGATGCCAAAGAGCTCCTTGCCCCACCACTTGGCTTCGCCAAACGCCTGGCGCCCGGTACCGCCGACCTTCATGGCCTCGAGCACCTTGACCGGTTCGGTCGTTCCGGCGCGTCCCGCGGCGTCAGCCCACAGATCCATGATCGAGGCGTACTCCCAGGACACGGCGCTCCATTCGCCCTTGCCGTACCGCTTCACGTACTCGGCGTAGAAATCGTTCGGCTTGTTGAAGTTCACGTGCTCGGCATTCATCGCCGGGTCGTCGAAGTCGGGGAACTGGAAGATGAAGCCTTCCATGAACTCCTTGGACGTCTTCTCGACCAGCTTCTCGTAGAAGTCGGCCGTGCAAGAGATCATCTGGCCCTTGAAGCCCTGCTGGAACGCCTGCTCCACCAACGGATGCACATAATCCGCGTAGCACGTGTCCAGGCAAATGATGTCTGGCTTCAGCGCCAGCATCTTGGACATGAGGGGCGCGAAGTCGGTCGTCGCCGGATCGAAGAAGATGGGTTCGTCAAGGACCTCGATGCCCGCGGCCTCGAAGGCGGCGAGGTAGGTCGCCACAGACGGCTTGCCAAGGGAGTCATCCTGCGCGCAGACGACGGCCGTCTTGAGTTCCGGCTTGTTCTCGGCAAGCCACTCGACGCCCGTCACATTGTAAATCGGATGCACCTCACACGGCGCAACCAGGAGCTCCGTCTCGGGGCTCAGGTCGCTCGGCAGGAGGGTCGAGAACAACATGTTCTCTTTCTCTGCGATCGGAGCCGCACCCGGCCACGGATCGCCGCCCAGCATCATGACGAACTTGACGTCGTCTTCCTTGACAAGCTTCACCGCGCCGGTCCGTGCCTTGCTCGGATCGTACTCGTCGTCATAGGCGACAAACTCGACCTTGTACGCCTCATCGCCGATCTTGACGCCGCCATCCGCGTTGACCCAGTCCGCCCAGATCTTGCAGCCGTCCAGACCTGGCTTGCCCCAGGCGGAGACTTCGCCGGTCAAGGGGGCGAGGAAGCCGATCTTGACCACGTTGTCCTTGCCGAAGGCGAATTTCGGCATCGACACGCCGGCCATGGCCGTTACCGCCGCCGTGGTTGCGAGAAAGTCGCGGCGACTAATCGTGAATTTGCTTGTCATTTAGTCCCTCCACGTCAAAAGACGGCACGACCGCGAGTGCGAACGGCCTGCCTGTTACACGCATTTCTGATGGGTGATGAATGGGTGGCGCGGCGCAGTGGACTGTATGAAGCTCAGTTCGGTTATTCATGATGCCCAAGCTTCCAACCGCGAGTTGCGCCACCAGTTTTCCGGCCTCGAAATCGGGCCGATATCGTTCTGATGCTCGGTAGTTTCGGTGTTGAAACGACGGCGGGGCAATCCTCTTGAGTGAGTAACTCCTAGGGGGTACGGGAATACATTAGACTTCCAAAAGATCACTTGGCAGGATTGAGCGATGAAACCTTGAGCAAGTCCTTCGAGGATTCATCGTGCCAAGTGAGACCATCATCAAAACGACATGCGCGCGCGACTGTTACGACGCGTGCGGAATAGCCGTGCATACGCGGGACGGGTCGATCACCAAGGTCATTGGCGATCCGGACCACCCTGTTTCGCGCGGAAAACTCTGCGGTAAATGCGCGATTGCCTACAACGGTGCATGGCGCGACCCGGCACTTCGGCTTTCCTCTCCCTTGCGGCGTGCGGGACCGAAAGGCGAAGGCAAGTTCGTTGCGATCTCCTGGGACGAAGCGCTCGCGGAAATCTCCGAACGCTTCCGGCAACTTGTCGCGCAAGACAACGCACACACTATTCTGCATACGCACTATACGGGCACGGTCGGACTCCTAAACATCGCCTTCCCATTGCGCTTCTTCCACCGTCTGGGCGCGACCGAGGTCGACCCCGACACGGTTTGCAACAAGGCCGGCCATGCCGCTTTGGACCTCACGTTCGGCACATCGGTTGTCGGCTTCGATCCGCGCACGGCGCGGGATTCAAATTGCATTCTCGTCTGGGGCGCCAATCCATCTCACTCGGCCCCCCACCAGGACCAGCGCTTCATAGCTGACGCCGCTGCGGCTGGCACAACGATCATCGTCGTGGATCCGATCGAGCATACTACGGCTTCCGCATCGGACATGTTCCTCAAGCTGCGCCCGGGGACCGACGCCGCCCTGGGATTTGCATTTCTCAACGTGATGCAGTCGAACGGCTTGATCGATTGGGAGTTCGTCGATGCGCATGTTCTCGGTGCCAAGTCGCTCATGGAGACGATCGACCGCACGACCCCGGCCGTGGCGGAAAAGCTATGCGGTGTGCCGGCCGAATTGATCGAGAAAGCGGCCCGCGCCTACGCGGAAGGCCCTCGTTGCTCTGGCTTGGACAGGGTGTGCAGCGCCAAACCTATGGCGGCAACGTCTTTCGGGTTCTCTCGGCGCTGGTCGCCTTCAGCGGAAATGTCGGGAAGCCCGGCGCGGGCTTCCTCTACTTGAACGGTCCCGACCGGCGCGGCATCGACATGGACACGGTCGCGATGCCCGAACTCGCGCACGGCGAGACACCGTCCATTAGTCACATGGACCTGGCGGCGACACTCGAACAGCCTGAGCTGGCGAAGGCACTCGTCACCTGGAACAGCAATCCGGCAGCGTCCTCGCCGGAGCAAAGGCGTCTGCGCAAAGCCTTGACGCGCGACGACCTTTTCCATGTTGCGGTAGAGCTCTTTCATACGGACACGACCTCCTATGCGGATATCGTTCTGCCTGCAGCGAGTTTTCTCGAGTGCAACGATCTGGTCCTGTCCTATTTCGACCTGACGCTGTCGGCCCAGGCGAAGGCTGTCGATCCTCCCGGCGACGCGCTGCCAAACCATGAGATATTCCGGCGATTGGCAGGCGCGATGCGCTATGAGGAGCCTGCTCTGTTCGAGAGCGAAGCCGATCTCATCGAGCGACTGCTCGAGCAAACGCCTTACGCCGGCAGCTTCTCGGACTTGGCGGCGGCCGGGACAGTCACGCTCTACGACGAGCCCCAAATACAGTTCCCGGACCTTTCGTTTCCGACAGAGTCGAAACGCATACAGCTCGCGAACGACGCTGCGGTCGAACTCGGACTTCCGCGCGCGCCCTCGGCCCATGCGGACGAGCGGGCTCAACCCGGTTTTCTGCGGATCGTTTCGCCCGCATCGGCCTGGCTCATGAACTCGAGCTACGGCAACGATTCCGTTATCCAGAAGAAGCTCGGCGCGCCATCGATCATTCTTCACCCCGAAGATGCGGCCGAGTACGGCATATCGGACGGAGATCCGATCGTTCTGGTGAACGACATCGGACGGTTGACGCTAACCGTGACGGTCTCCGAGATCGCACAGCCTGGCATGGGCATTGTCTACAAAGGCCGCTGGCCGGGGACGACGGATGCCGATGCCAATATCAACGCACTGGTCTCTGGCCGCAAAAGCGACCTTGCGGAAAACACGACCGTTCATAGCACCGAGGTTCGGCTCGAGAGGGTCTGACCCCACATGTTCAAAGACGAGAAAGAGGACAATCCATGGGACCGAGTTGGTGGCAAATCGCAGTCGTTATTGCCTTGTTCGTGCTTCTCTTCGGCCGCGGCAAGATATCCGACGTCATGGGAGACGTGGCCAAAGGCATAAAGAGCTTCAAGGAAGGAATTGCCGACGAGGACGTCGACAAGGTCGATCGCCACACCGGTTAGGTCTCCGAACCACTGGAATGCAGTGGGCGACGCCGGCCGGCGTCCGCATAGACCTGTGCTCGCTCCAGGGCCGGGGGCCCCGCCCCTAGCGCGCAGCGAACAACGCGACAAGGCCGCGCTGTTCGACCTTCACACGGGCAAAATGGCGATTCAGACCATCCGTCAACGCGGCTAGGCTGTCCTCGGTATTATTGAAGACGCCCCGCTCGTTGTAGACTTTGAACAATGCTCGGGCGGGCCCGTTGGGCCGCACGCCGTCGCCGAGAATCGTGGCACCGAACAGGCACGCGTCTTGTGCCATGAGAGGCTTGAGGTGATCGAGCACCACGAGCTTCTCCGCCATGGAGCCCGGCAGACAGTGAAGCACGTAGGTCAGCGACACCGACGAGAACGGCGCGAGATCCAATTTCAGCGGCTCCAAGAGATTGGCCTCCCGGCACTCCGGCTCGAACCGCGCCAGCCGCCGCGCCGACACTCTCAGGCAATGCGTGTTGATGTCGAGCAAGACCAGGCGGTCAAACGCCGTGCCGGCACGGTCGAGGAATAGACCCGTGCCGACCGCGGCTTCCAGGTGGTTCGCCGACAGATGACGCTGATAGAGATCCGTGATCGTCGAGGTCGGACAGCGCCACGCGAACCGATTGGAGAGACCGTGAACCGCCAGGTCGTAGAACGACAACGAGGCGGGCGTATAGATGGCGTGAGCCTTTGCGACAGCGTCCATCGTGGCGACGGAATCTGCCCCGGCGCGCGCGACACCGCCCCGCGCTGATTTTGGACAGGGCGTCGGAGCCCCCTCTTCCGATTTCGTCATCGCTTGAACATAAGGGGTGGCTGAAAACGCGCACCAACAAAGAAAAAGGGGCGCCGAAACGGCGCCCCTTTGGAAGGTAGTGTTTGGGTAAGTTTTAGAACGATGCGCTGATCGTACCGACAACGCGGCCGTCGCAGTTGTCGCCGGCACCAGGGGCGCCACCGCAACCAATATCGCTCAGATCGGTATCCCAGTAGCGGATATCGGCGGCCCAGTTGTCCAGGAAGCCGAGGGTCAGACCCGCGTTCCAGTACGTGTAGTCCGTACCGGCATCGGCCCACTGGAAGCCGACCACACCGCTGACGCTGGGGTGAAGAAGTTGAACCACTCATTGGCGAAGGCGTACTCGCCGCCGACTTCAAGAACGTCGTAGTCGGAGTCGGTACCCCAGTAGTTGGTCACGCCGAGAGTGAAGGCATCACCGAAGGTGTACGAACCGCCCGTCTTGATTTCGACGATGTCGATGCCGTTGGCACCCGGGTAGGTGTACCACAGGACGCCGATATCGAGGTCGAAACCGCCAATCGTCGGAGCGATACCACCGTAGTAGTCGATCTCGAGGCTGTCAGCGAAGTCGACGTTCGAGCCCCACATGCCCACATAGAACATGCCGTAGGAAGCATCGAGCGAACCCTGAACGGCCGGGTTCTGGTTGGTCTGAGAAATACCACGGAACACGTAGTCCGTGGTGAAAGCTGTCGTAGCGCTGAGCTCAAGCTGGTTACCAGAGCCACCGCCGAAGGGGCCAAATGCCTGGTCCCCAGGATCTTGCGCCTGTGCTGCAAGGGCGGAACCCGCAACGAGCGCCGCTCCCAAAACTGTAGATTTGAAGATCCCCGCAATATCACGCCGAGCCATTATCCAGTCTCCTGCTTTTCGCCTGTCCCTGACGACTTGATTTCGTTGTTTAGGATGCTGCTGACACGCTGTGTTCGCGGTGCAACGTCCCCCGTGGCTTTGACAATAGTCAGGGCTTTTGGGGAAGCAACGAAAAAGCAAGCTTGGTTCGAAATCTAAGAACCCAGTGTGTCTTATCTGCAATGATTTGCAGTTTTTGATACCGCATTGGGCTTGGGGGTAGCTTTGGTCAGCCTACCTATTCGGCCAAATGCACAGATGATAGGCGTTTTGGGCGCGGAGCCAGGGGACCTTGCCAGAATGACGCAGGTCAACCCGGACGACTCAGTGCGGAATCGCGACCCCGCACCACGTCTTGTTCGGTAGATTTCGCTCCCATAGAGTGCCGATCCCACTTGGTTGGGGCCCGCTTGGCGGGTTTTTTCCGATATTTCCGGCAGCAGCCTACGACTCGAAGGACACTATGGCCGCCAACCCCTTGGAAGCCTGTGCATTGGTGACAGGCGCCGCCCGCCGCTTGGGCCGGGCCATCGCGGAAGACCTGGCGCGCGACGGGTGGCGAGTCGCGGTCCACTTTCAGACCTCCGAGGCGGACGCGCGCAGCCTCGTGGCGGAAATCGAGGCTTTCGGCGGCCGCGCGGCGGCCATCCAGGCCGACCTGTCGGAGATCCAGGCCTTGCCGGGCCTGATCGAGGACAGCGCCAAGGCCCTCGGCCCCGTGACCTGCCTCGTCAACAACGCGGCCTGTTTCTCCTGGGACTGGCCGGACGACTTCGACGAGACCGGCTGGACGCAGCATCACGAGGTGAACCTCCGTGCGCCGGTTTTCCTGACCAAAGCCTTTGCCAAGGCCCTGCCGGACGGGGTCGAGGGCAATGTCATCAATCTGATCGATCAGAAGGTTCATGCGCTGAACCCCCATCACTTTACTTACACAGTCGCCAAATCAGGCCTTTGGACCGCGACTCGCACCCTCGCCCAGGCCCTGGCGCCCCAAATCCGGGTCAACGCCATCGCACCCGGTCCGGTGCTGCCCTTCGCGGGCCAGTCGGACGAGGACTTCGCACGCGAGTGCCGTGACACTTTGCTGAAACGCCCGGTCCCCATGAGTGACATCACGGCGACGGTGCGCTTTCTGCTAGAGACAGGGTCGATCACGGGCCAGATGATCGCGCTGGACGGCGGGCGGCACCTCAATTGGCGCGCCGACGCCGGCTAAGGCGAATACTTGTACTATAAGCCCCGTCGAGGGGCGCCCTTGAAGGTGGCCGGAGCCACCCCCTAGTTTGAATGACAGGTGCGCCCCGCGGAGACGTGGGCGCCAACACAATACGATTCCATGACACCGGAAAGCTCTGATAGCGAAAGCGCAAACCCGCCGCTGCAGCGGGAACAGGACGCGATTCCCGAGACGGGCGCCGCTGTCATCGCGCGCCACGCGAAGCTCGCCCCGCCCGGCCCCGGCGTCTATCGCATGTTCGATTCCGAAGGCCAGGTTCTCTATGTCGGCAAGGCCCGGCACCTGAAGAAGCGCGTCCAGAGCTACGCGCGCGGCACCGGCCACAACAATCGTATCGCCCGCATGATCGCCGACACGGCGGCCATGGAGTTCGTGACCACCAACACCGAGATGGAGGCGCTTCTCCTCGAGGCGAACCTCATCAAGCGGCTGAAGCCCCGCTACAACGTGGTGCTGCGCGACGACAAATCGTTTCCCTTCATTCTGATTGCGCGCGACCACCCGGTGCCGCAGATCCTGAAGCACCGCGGGGCACGCAACCGCAAAGGCGACTATTTCGGCCCCTTCGCATCGGCCGGTGCGGTAGGCCGGACCATCAATACTTTGCAGCGCGCCTTTCTATTGCGCTCGTGCTCCGACGGTTACTACGAGGCCCGTACCCGCCCCTGCCTGCTCTATCAAATCAAGAGATGCAGCGCACCCTGCACCGGCGAGATCTCCGAGGAAGCCTATGGCGAGCTTCTCGACGAAGCCCTCGGTTTCCTGCGCGGCGAGAGCGATGAGGTGAAGCACCGCCTGCGCGCGCTCATGGAAGAGGCGAGCGAGGCCCAGGACTACGAGCGCGCGGCAGGCTTCCGCGACCGGCTGACGGCGCTGAGCCATATCCAGTCGCATCAGGGGATCAACCCGCACACGGTGAAGGACGCCGACGTGTTCGCCGCCCACCAGGAGGCGGGGCAGACCTGCATCCAGGTCTTCTTCTTTAGGGCGGGCAACAATTGGGGCAACCGGGCCTATTTCCCGCGCGCGGACAAGGCCCTCCCCGCGGAGGAGGTCCTCGAAGCCTTTATCGCCCAGTTTTACGACGACAAGCCCCCGCCCCGGCACATCCTTTTGAGCCACGAAATCGCGGGCCAAAGCCTGCTGTCGGCCGCCCTGGAACTGAAGGCCGGACACAAGGTCGAGGTGCTGACGCCCCAACGCGGCGAGAAGCGCGATCTTGTCGAGCACGTGCGGACGAACGCGCAGGAAGCCCTAGGAAGACGCCTCGCCGAACACGCCTCACAGCGCGACATATATAGAAGACTGGCCGAGGCACTCGATCTGGAGGAGCCGCCGGAGCGCGTCGAGGTCTACGACAACAGCCATATTTCAGGGACGAACCCCGTCGGCGCCATGATCGTGGCGGGGCCTGAAGGCTTCCAAAAGGCCCAATACCGCAAGTTCAACATGAAGGGCGACGACCTCACCCCCGGCGACGACTACGCCATGATGCGGCAAATGCTGACCCGCCGCTTCAGCCGTCTTCTGAAAGAGCGCGAGAACGACGAGGAGGACAAATGGTCCATGCCCGACCTCGTGCTGATCGACGGCGGGCCCGGCCAGCTCTCCGCGGCCCACGAGGTCCTGGAGGAGCTCGGCCTGACCGACATCAACCTCGCTGCGGTCGCCAAAGGCCCGGACAGGAACGCCGGGCGCGAGCGCATCTACCGCAAAGGCAAGGAGACTTTGATGCTCGAGCCGCGCGATCCGGTGCTCTATTGCATCCAGACCCTGCGCGACGAGGCCCACCGCTTCGCCATCGGCGCGCATCGTACGAGGCGGAAAAAAGGCATCACCGCCTCGCCCCTCGACGAGGTGCCCGGCATCGGCCCCACCCGCAAGCGGGCCCTGCTCCAGCATTTCGGCTCGGCCAAGGCCGTCAGCCGGGCCGGAATCGCCGATTTGGAGAGCGTTGGCGGCATCAGCGCCCACATGGCGAAAACGATCTACGATTTTTTCCATGAACGCGGTTAGCAGCGCCGCCCATTGCGTTATGTTGGGAGGCACGAACTTCAGTTGAGCGATTACGACATGTCGGAACAAGGATTGGCGGGACGGGGCGTGCCAGGCAGGCACGATGCGGACCGCGGGCACAACGCGGATCGGCGGCATTACAGCAGCCTGCCGAATATCCTGACCTATGGGCGCATCGTCGCCGTTCCGGCCATGGTCGCCTGCTTCTTCATCGAGGCCGATTGGGGCCGCTGGCTCGCCATGTGGATCTTCATCGCCGCGGGCGTCAGCGATTTCCTCGACGGCTATCTCGCCCGCGCCTGGCAGCAGCAAAGCAAGCTCGGCCAGATGCTGGACCCCATCGCCGACAAGCTGATCGTCGCCGCAGCCCTCCTGATGCTGGCCGCGAACGGGACGATCGCCGGCTGGTCGCTCTGGGCCGGCGTCATCATCCTCTCCCGCGAGATCCTGGTCTCGGGCCTGCGCGAATTCCTCGGGGGCCTCAGCGTCAGCGTCCCCGTCACCAATCTCGCCAAGTGGAAAACCGTGGTGCAGATGGTCGCGATCGGCTTCCTGCTGGCCGGCCCCGCCGGCGACAAGGTCTGGTCCTACACGACCAATTTCGGCCTGACGCTTCTTTGGATCGCCGCGATCCTCACGCTTTACACGGGCTACGACTATTTGCGCGCCACGCTGCGCCATCTCATGCCCGACGAGAAATAGGCACAACTGAACAATGACACGCCTCCTCTACTTTGCCTGGGTGAAGGAAAAGACCGGCATCGCGTCCGAAGACGTGGAGTTGCCGGGCGGCATCGGCACGGTCGCCGACGTCATCGCCTGGCTGAAGACGCGCGGTCCCGAATTCGAGAACGCCTTCGCACAAGAAGAGACGATCCGCGCCGCCGTCGACCAGACCCATGCGCGCGCCGATGCCTCCATCGCCGGGGCACGCGAGATCGCCTTCTTCCCGCCCGTCACGGGTGGCTAGGCGGCAAGGAGGCGTGCCGTGATCCGCGTCCAAGAGGGCGACTTCAATATCGGTGAAGAGATCGACGCTTTACGTGCCGGTCGCACCGACATCGGCGCCATCGTCACCTTCACCGGCACCGTGCGCGACGCGCTTCGCGAGTCTGATGGCGACAACGCCAGCGAAGTCACGTCCATGACGCTGGAACACTATCCGGGCATGACCGAGAAGGAACTCGCGCGCATCGAGGAAGAAACGAGATCGCGCTGGCCGCTGCAGGCATCGCTGATCGTACACCGCGTCGGCACGCTCCTCCCCGGCGACAATATCGTGCTCGTCATCACCGCCTCGGCCCATCGCGAAGCCGCCTTCGAAGCGGCGCGCTTCCTCATGGACTATCTCAAGACCTCCGCCCCGTTCTGGAAACGCGAGACGGGCCCGGAAGGCGAGCGCTGGGTGGAGGCGAAAGCGACGGACGACCAAGCCGCCGCGAAGTGGCGCGAGGAGTAGAGCGCCCTCGCATGTCACCCCGCCTTCCCGGGAGCGGTATTCCTAGTTCAGTTGGGCTGAATAAGACTACTGCGGACTCCATTCAGGCTTCATCTCAATGATTACCTCTCGCAACATACGAGGTAGCTCAGTGAGAAAGAATTTGCTGTTGGCATTCTCAGGATCAAACGAATAGCGCAATTCCTCAAATCCGCGAGCGCCTGCAGTGAGCGCCCAATCCAGATCCGCTGGTATGCGCTCACCAAATTGTTTCTCAATCAATTCGCGGGCTCCGGCATTCCGGTCTATGTCCGCGTCCCATTTTTCCTTGATCCGTTTTCGTGTTGCTGGCGAAAGACTGCGGAACAGATTTTTGAGGTTGTGGCCCTTGTCGTACCTGCCACGTTCAATGCACTGAAGACACTTGAAATAGAGTTCCGACGCGAATGCTGAGAGCACAAGCGATGGCCCTGCGAACACCTTGATGTGTGCAGGTGGCATATCGTTGCCGCGCAAGCGAACGTTGGCGAAGTAGAATGCATTCGCTTGAACGAAAATCTTTGCCGGTTCTGCTGAAGACTTCATAGGCAATGCAAGGATTAATACGAGGTCGGAAACGAAGGCTTGGAAGACGCGAAACCAAGCTCTAAACGCACCCTCAGCGCCGGGGCCATACTACACCGACCTGGCCGCGTGGAGGAGGCGTTGCCGAACTACCAACCAAACAGAGACGAGAAGATGCGTCGTCGACAGTAACTTGAAAACCCGGCTAAAACGCCGGGTTTTCGGTGAGTTTTTCCTGTCTACGTCGCGCGTTTTGCGCTGCTTGAAAGGATATAGGAATAGCCGAATTGCTGGCCCCTAGTTCCTGCTCCAGAACTAGCCTGTCATATGGCACTTTCGGCACAACAGCCCGCGCTAGCGTTTCAAGCTGGACTAATTTGTATCGCTGCATTGTCTTAAGCGTTCTGGATAGATTGCTTTCTTTGCGACCGGACAGCTGCGCCAACTCTCTAATAGAGGCGGGACTAGCGCGACGGATTAATTCTAAAAGAAGTGTATTCTTAGAAGAGAGAACCTGAGCCAAGGACTCCATGGATGTAAACCATACCTTAGGCTCGTTCGGCCCTGGTTTATGTTCGCCGCGTGCAATGGCAATCGTTCGCGCCTTCATCTGCTCGCGTGATGCAATCCCAATCCGTAGAATCTTTGCGCGTTTGCTCATGGTGAAATACCTTCGTCTTTCAAAACCCTGTCTACCTCTGCCCAAAAGTCCTCCACGAGCGTTCCTGCGTCAGTGTATGCGTATGGCTTTACGTTTCCCCTTTCGTCGTGCCTGTGATCGTTCGTAGGGCTTTTCTTCTTAGAGGGAGATCGCCCGGTTTTGACTGGATGCGCGTTGTCAAAGCACACTAAGCGATTTCCCTTGGGATCCAACAGACAAAGGCCGTAGTCGATGCCATGTGGCTTAGCCTCGGTCGGCCCCACAATCTTTGCGTGAATCTCCACCCAATAACCGCGCCCCATTTCCATGATCTCTCCATCCAAATCAAGGAGACGATCAAGGGTATGGTCCTTGTCTGCGGACTTAGACTTATCAACAGCTGATAGTTTTGTCAAGGCTAAAGCCAATTTTTCGCTTTAAAATCAATGGAATGAAAGAATGATGCGGGATGATATACGGCTTAAGTGCCCAGAACAAGGCCCACAGGCCTTCGTCACCGTACCCTAACGACCCGCGCGCCTTTGGGCAGCGACGGGAGCGCGGGGCCCCAGCCGCAGACGGTGCGGTAGATGCAGACGCCGTGGGTGCAGATGGGCCGCTTGCGGCAGACCTGGCAGCGATAGACCGGGCGGCAGCCGGCGCAACGCACGATCCTCTGGCAGACCGGCGCAGCCTTCGCGGCTTTGACGGGGACGACCATCGACGTCGGCATCGGCGTGAACTTGGAGACGTCCGCCGTGCTTGCCGGCGCGAGGGTCCCCACCGAAAGCAGAAGCCCTACAATTCCGAGTGCGATGCGCGCATAAGCCATGATCGCTCCTCTCGCAGTATCGGCGACGATGCTACCCGATCGGTCTCTTTAGTTCAGCCCCGCCTCGGCCAGTAGCCATTTGCGAAAGGTCGCGACGCGCGGATCGTCCAGCGCGCGCGGCGGACAGACCAGCCAGTAGCGGATGCCCACCTCATGCGTGATGTCGAACGGCGCGACGAGGCTGCCGGCCTCGAGCTCCGCCTTCACCAGGTGCTGCCGCGCGACGGCGACGCCGAGGCCTTCCGAAGCGGCGCGCAGCAGAAGCTCCGAATAGCCGAAGCTCGGACCGCGATCGATATCGATCCCCTTGAGCCGCGCGGCCTTCAGCCAAAGCGGCCAGTCTTCCGGATGGGCGTCGTTGCGCAACAGAACATGATGGGCGAGATCGGCCGGCTCTTTCAGCGGGCGTGGCCCCTCCAACAGCGCGGGGCTGCAAACCGGAATCAAGCGCTCGGCGATCAGCGGTTCGCAATGAAGCCCCGGCCAATTCCCCTGCCCGTAACGAATGGCCAAATCCACGTCCGATCCCGTGAAGCTCGCCGCCTCCATGCTCGCGTCGAGCCGCACCTCGATCTCGGGATGCTTGCGTTTGAGATCGGCGACGCGCGGGATCATCCATCGCACCGCGAATGTCGGCAGCATACTGATCGTCAGCGGCGCGTTGGGCTTGCGCTCATGCAGATCGGCAATGGCGAGCGAGAGCCGGTCCATCGCCGCCTGAACCTCCGGCAGAAATCGCTGCCCGGCGCCGGTGACCGTCACGCCATGGGACCCGCGCTCGAACAGCCGAATGCGCAACGCCTCTTCCAGGCCGCGGACCTGATGGCTCACCGCCGACGTGGTCACCGACAGCTCCGCCGCCGCCTTGCGGAAGCTCCTGAGGCGCGCCACGGCTTCGAAGGCTCGAAGGCCCGCCATGGTCGGGATCGGAACGTGCGCGGTCATGATGAATTCTTCTCAACACCTGATGAAAACATATCGCTTTTCAGCCGCTTTTCCGATTGTAAGTTCATGAGAAGATTTCACCAACCGCCAAGGCGCGCCCCATGAAGCCCATCCGCATTTTCCGCCACGAGGACTGGATCAATCCCGGCCGTCTCACGCAGTTTCTCGAGGCCCAGACGATTCCCTGGGAATTGGTGCGGATCGACCAGGGCGATCCCGTGCCACAAACGGTCGACGACGTGGCGGGACTCGCTTTTCTCGGCGGCACCATGAGCGTCAACGACGAATTCCCCTGGCAGCTCGACGAGATGGCGCTGATCCGCAAGGCCGCGGCCCAGGACGTGCCCATGCTGGGCCATTGCATGGGCAGCCAGCTCATCGCCAAGGCGCTGGGCGGCGCCGTGGCGCCCATGCCGGACAAGGAGATCGGCTGGTGGCAGGTGACGAAGTGCGACAACCCCGTGGCGCGGGAGTGGCTCGCCGAGACGCCCGATCCGGTCGAGATTCTCATCTGGCACCACGAGGCCTTCACCCTGCCGGCCGGTGCGGCGCCGCTCTATTCGAGCCCGTTCTGTGCCGAGCAGGCCTATGCGTTCGGCAATACGGTGGCGACGGTCGCCCATCCGGAGGTGACGGAGGAACTGCTCGAATGCTGGCTGGACGTTTACGGCTACGACATCGAGCCCACGGCGCCGAGCATCCAGCCGATCGAGAAAATCCGCGAGGACCTGGCCGAACGCTGCGTGGCGATGCATGCGGCCTTCACGGACCGGGTCTACGAGAAATGGCTGGCGCGGATCGTGGCCTATGCGCAGGCCCAAGAACACTCCGCCGCGTGAGGGCGGACTAACGGCGCACGATCACGTCGTCGGTCCCGTGGCGATGCTCCCAGCCCGAGCGCTGCAGCGTCGGCGTGTCGTCTTCCGCCTCCGGATAGCCCACGCAGAGATAGCCGATGAAGATCCACTCCTCCGGCACGTCGAGCGCCGCCGTGACGCCGGCCGGATCGATGATCGACACCCAGCCGACGGCAATGCCTTCGGCGCGCGCGGCGAGCCACAGCGTGTGCACCGCCGTCACCACCGAATAGTCGATGGTCTCGGGCATGGTCATGCGGCCGAGCCCATAGCCCTGCACCGTCTCGCGATCCGCATAGACCGCGATGTGCACCGGCGCCTCGTCCATGCCTTGCAGCTTCAGCCGCGCATAGAGCGCCGCCCTGTCCGGCGATTGCATGGAGAGCGCTTCGGCGTTGCAGGCCTCGAAATTCGCGCGGATCGCGGCGCGGCGTGCAGGATCCTCCACCAGCACGAAGCGCCAGGGTTCGCTCAAGCCCACGGACGGTGCGAGGCAGGCCAGCCCCAGCAGCCGGTCGATCATGCCTTCGGGCAGCGGATCGCGCTTGAAGTGCCGCACGTCCCGCCGCCAGCGCAACAGATCGTAGAGCTTCGCGCGGAACGAGCCGTCGAACTGGGGCACGGGCTCACGCGTGTCGGCGTCGCCCTTTTCGGGCTCACGCGAGCTGCGCTGCTGAAATTGATCGCCAAACGCTTTCATCGCCGCAAATCCTACCATGCTCGCGCGCGAGGCTTGCTCGTTCTTTCGGGCAGCGCTGACGGTACGGTCGGTACGATCGAGCTTTTCGGTCCTTGAGCAAAATGCATCTATTTCCCTGAAAACAACTCACTTCATGCAAGGATAGGAAACCGCTAGAACCTACTCATGACGTTCGGCCGCCCAGCCCGAATGTCAGAAGCGTCCCTGCCCGAGCCTGGGCGCTTCCTCATCTCAGCCTTGCGGCGGTCTCTCGGTTTCGGCCGGAGATCGCCGCATTCTTTTTATGGGCTGCTGATATGCGGCCGGCGCGCGAAGCCGGCCGGCGAAGCAGGGTTCACCGACAAAGCAAGCGTGATCGCTATTTGGGGAGCCTTTGCGGGCGGCCGTTAGCCTGCCGCGGCAATGCTCTTCGCGGGGTGCACGAGCGCGGCGTAATCGGCCATCAGCGTGCGCGTGATCTCGCCGGGCACGAAGTTGTACTCGCCGATGGAACCGACCGGCATGACCTCGGCGGCCGTGCCCGTCACGAAGCATTCGGTGAAATCCGCAAGCTCTTCGGGAAGGATGTGCTTCTCGACCACGTCCCAGCCGCGCTGCTTGGCGAGGCCCATGACGGTGCGCCGCGTGATGCCGTTGAGGAAGCAATCGGCGGTGGGCGTGTAGATCACGCCGTCCTTCACGAAGAAGATGTTGGCGCCCGTGCACTCGGCCACGTAACCACGCCAGTCGAGCATGACCGCGTCGGCGAAGCCTTCGCGCTCGGCGCGGTGCTTCTCAATGGTGCAGATCATGTACAGACCCGCCGCCTTGCTGTGGACCGGCGCCGTCGCCGGATCCGGCCGGCGGTATTTGGCGAATTTGAGCTTCATGCCCTTCTCGATCGCGGCGGGATCGAAATAGGAGCCCCATTCCCACGCGGCGATGGCCACGTTGATCTTCGTCTTCTGGGCCGAGATGCCCATCTGCTCGCTGCCGCGCCAAGCCAGCGGGCGCACATAGGCGTTGGAGAGTTTGTTGGCGGCGATGACCTCGCGCGCGGCCTTGTCGAGCTCTGCGACGGAATACGGCACTTCGAAATCAAGCATCTCGGCGGATTCGCGTAGGCGCTGATTGTGCCCGGTCAGGTCGAAGATCTCACCGTCATAGGCGCGCATGCCTTCGAACACGGCGCTGCCGTAATGCAGGGCATGGGTCAGCAGATGCACCCGCGCATCATCCCACGGGATCATCTCGCCATTGAACCAAATCAAGCCGTCACGCTGATCAAAGCCCGGCATCGGTCTCCTCCAAGAATAGGGGCGCGCCGGTTTTTCCGGATGCGTCTAACCCCTGGGCAATTTCCACCCCAAGTCCAGCCATACGATACCGTGTCAGAGCAATTGCGCACACGTGCGGCGGGGCGTATCAAGGGGTATTAAGTCAACATGGCTGACATAATCCAAGCCAAAATATATGTCAACATGACTGACCTAAATACACCTCTCTCCCGTGGCCGCAAAACTGCGGGAAACAAGCGCGCGGGCACCCGCGCGGACGGAGCGGTTGTGGCCAGCAGCGAGACCATGAGCGAAACACCAGAGGCCCTGACCAAGGCCCCGATGGAGGATGTGGCGGCGGCACCGGCGGAACGTCCGGCCGAGGGGCCGACCGAGGACAATCTCCACTCCTTCGCGGAACTCCTGTTCTTCGCCTATCGCGACTTCACGGGCGATCCGGATGCGATTCTCAAGGATTTCGGCTTTGGCCGCGCCCATCACCGGGTCTTGCACTTCGTCAAACGCCACTCGGGCCTGCGCGTCGCTGACCTCCTGGATATCCTGAACATCACCAAGCAGAGCCTGTCGCGCGTGCTGAAACAGCTGATCGATCAGGGCTACATCACCCAGAAGGCGGGCGCCTCGGACCGCCGGGAGCGGCTGCTCTACCCGACCGAAAGCGGCAAAGCCCTCGCGGCGCGCTTGGCCGCGCCGCAGATGGTGCGGCTTCGCGCGGCGCTGGAGGCTGCGGGCCCCGAGGGGGAGCCAGCAATTCGCCGTTTTCTGGAAACAATGATCAATGCCGAAGATCGGCCCAAAGTGTCGGCCATAACGAATCCCAGTCGGACGCATTCCAATCCGCCCACGGCGGACCGCAAGGACGAAGGCAAACCGAGTTGACCCAAGCGATCCACACCAAACCTCAACAGGGGGCCGGTCCGGAAGACAACGCACAGCACATCCTCATCGTGGATGACGACAGCCGGATTCGGGATCTGCTGGGGCGCTACCTCCAAGACCGCGGCTTCCGGGTGACCATGGCCGTCGATGCGGAGAGCGCCCGTGCCCAGATGCGCAGTCTCGCCTTCGATCTGATCGTGCTCGATGTCATGATGCCGAAGGAATCGGGCATCGACTTCGCCAAGTCGCTGAGGACCGACAACCAGGTGCCCATCCTGATGCTGACGGCGCGCGCCGAGCCCGAGGATCGCATCCAAGGTCTGGAGACGGGCGTCGACGACTATCTCGCAAAACCCTTCGACCCGCGTGAACTGCTCCTGCGCATCGGCAACATCCTGAAGCGTGGCGCCCAGGCCGCCCCGTCGGGTGAGATCCGCATGGGCAACTTTATTTTCCATATCAGCCGCGGCGAGCTGCAGCGCGACGGCGAGACCGTGCGCCTGACCGAACGCGAGCGCGAACTCCTGCGCTACTTCGCGCAGCGGCCGGGAACGCCGGTGTCCCGCCACGAACTCGCCAAGGGGTCCGACAAGGACGCCGACATCGGCGGCGAACGCGCAGTGGACGTGCAGATCAACCGACTAAGACGCAAGATCGAAAACGACCCTGCCAATCCGGTCTATCTTCAGACCGTGCGCGGCAAGGGCTACATACTCTATTCCGAGTGATGAGCGCCGTCTCCGATACCGCCCGCCCGCTCCCCGAGGAGCACGCCAAAGCCGAACGGCAAGGCCCGCTCAAATGGCTGCTGGCGCGTTTCGGCGAGCAAATGCCGAAGGGCCTCTATGCGCGCGCCCTCATCATCATCATCGCCCCGATGGTGCTGCTTCAGTCGGTCCTGACCTTCGTGTTCCTGGAACGTCACTGGCAAACCGTCACCCATCGCCTGTCGACGGGCACGGTGCAGAACATCGCCATGCTGATCGACATGTACGAGGAGCTTCCAAAGAAGCACAACGTGGCGACGCTGACGGGCCTGGCAGCGAAGAACCTGGGCTTGCGCGTGCGGTTCGCCCCCGGCGAGGATCTGCCGCAAGTCCGCTCGAAGCCGTTCTTCGACCTGCTGGACACGACCCTGTCCGATGAGTTGGAGCGGCGGATCGGCCGCCCCTTCTGGATCGACACCGTTGGCCGGTCGGACTTCGTCGACATCCGCATCAAGCTCGATGACGCCGTCATGCATGTGCTGGCGCGGCGCAGCCAGACCTACGCGTCCAACTCCCACATCTTCATCGTCTGGATGCTGGGAACGTCCGTCGTCCTGCTCACCGTGGCCATTCTGTTCTTGCGCAATCAGATCCGGCCGATCCTACGCTTGGCCTATGCGGCCGAAAGTTTCGGCAAGGGACGTCCCATGCCGCAGGACTTCAAACCGCGCGGCGCGCGTGAGGTCCGACAGGCCGCCCACGCCTTTGTCGAAATGCGCGACCGCATCGAACGTCACGTGGAGCAACGCACGCTCATGCTCGCCGGTGTCAGCCACGACCTACGCACCATCCTGACGCGCTTCCGGCTGCAGCTCGCCGTGATGGAAGAAGGATCAGAACTCGACGCCATGCGCGCCGACATCGACGAGATGCAGGCCATGCTCGAGGACTACATGGCCTTTGCGAAGGGCGACTCTGGCGAAGCCATCAGTTACGTGGACATCGGCGAGGTTTTGAACGAGGTCAGCTCGCAAGCTCATGGCGGCAAGGCCGATCTCGAAGGTAAGACCGTGGAAGTCCGCATGAAGAGCGAGCCACTCATCGTGCGCGCCCGCCGCCACGCTTTCAAGCGCGCGGTCTCGAATCTCGTCAACAACGCCGCGCGCTTTGCGGACACCGTGCGCATCACGGCCGCGAAGGCGGATGGTGTCTTGACCATCGAGGTCGAGGACGACGGCCCCGGCATCCCTGAAGACGAACGCGAGCTCGTGTTCCGGCCGTTCTACCGGATCGACCACGCGCGCAACCAGGATTCGGGATCGACGGGCCTGGGGCTCGCCATCGCCCGCGACATCACCCGCATACACGGTGGCGACATCACCCTCGATCAATCTTCTCTCGGCGGACTGAAAGCCGTGCTAAAAGTCCCGGTCTAATTTCTCACTTGGAGGTGCTTCCATGAAACGTGCGTCTATCGGGCTTGCCGCCATCGCGGCCCTGGCGTTGACCGGCCCGGCCTTTGCCCAGAACGAGGCGGAGCCGGACGGCTTCCAGCAAGACGAGATGCCGGGCTCGGAGATTCAGATCGATATCGGCGAAGGTGGTGCGGACGTCCACCGCCAAGACGGCAACAAGATCTTCCCCGCTAACGAAGCGGCCGCCGAGGCCAAAGCGGCCACAAACGCACAAGACGACGCAGAACTGGAGAAAGAATTCCAGGAAGGAGAGGCGCTGGGCGACGACCGGGAAGAGCCCTTAGGCCCGAATGCGATCGATGAAGAACTCCCTGGCGAAGGTCCTGAGAGCCTCTCCGGTCCGGATGACGACGATCCACTCCCGTACTAGCCACGTATCGTAGGAACCGCAAACACCGCCACGGTTCAAGGGACCGACGACATGAGTGAGGCCTGTGATGAAAAAGTCGAGAGCTGAAAACGACAACGACGTCGATGCACCCATCGCAAACCGCCGCGAACTTCTCGCCGGAGCCGCTCTTGCGGGTCTTGCCATGCCGCTTGCCGGAAGCGCCCTGGCGGAATCCGGTCATGAACATCACGGCAGCCACCACAAGGATCTGACAAAGCTAGCTCTGGACTGCGTAGGGTATGGCGAAGCCTGTGTTGCGCACTGCATCAAGGTGCTGGGCACGGGCGACACCTCGCTCACGGACTGCCTCGTCAGCGTCAATGCGATGCTGCCGATGTGTGCAACGCTCGCCCGCTACGCTGTAACCGACGCCAAGCGCCTCAAGGAGCTTGCCCGCGTCTGCATCGATGTGTGCGACGACTGCGCGAAGGAATGCGACAAGCACGCGGCCAAGCACGAAGAGTGCAAGGCCTGCGGTGACGCCTGCAATGCGTGCATCAAAGCCTGCAGGAAGCTGATCGCCGCCTAGCGCATGGAGCCTTTAAGCAGAGGACGGAACCGGTCCGGAATCGGGTGATGGCTTGCCGTCGGGCGTGCCCTTACCTCCGAAGTTCCGCTTCAAGCCGCGCACGAGCCCGCACACGGTCTCGCAGGCCTTCTCGAGGCTTTGCATGCCGCGCTCCCCGTTCGTCAGACCGCGATCGAGCGTCGCCATGGTCTTGTCCAGCGACGGCGAGTCGTCGTCGAGCCAAGTGCTGAACGCCTTGCCGTAGACGGCGGACAGGCCGGCGATGCGCACCAAGGCCGTCGGACCATCGAGCTTCGCGCCAGCATTCGCAAGCGTCCAATACTGCGTCACCATCCGCGAGCACGCGAACATCGAGGCCTCGCCCGGCCGGCAGCGCAGATAGGCCGCAATGCGCTTCAGCGCCTCTTTGTGCGGCGCCATCACCTCGAAGCGCGTCATCAAAGCCTCGAACACCTGATCGCGAACGGTGTCGTCGGGTCCGGCGGGTTTGGTCCGAGCCAGAACCTGAGCATCGACCTCGGTTTGGAACGCGCGCAGGATCTCGTTCTTGCAGACGAACTCCCGGCGCAGGTCCGCGATGGTCAGATTTGCTTCCTTGGCGATATCGTTGAGGCCGACGTCACCCCAATCGCGCTTGGCCGCGAGCGACATGGCCGCCATCACCGCCCGGTTCCGTCTGGAGAATTCCTCGAACATGGCCGTACTCCTCTATGGGACACTCGTTTCGGCGTCTTGTTGAAAGAGACGATAGGCCGATTTCGTGGCCATCGAAAGACGGGAGGCCCGACGTTTCACCACGCGCGGGAGACGCCTCAGGACGACAACTCCCGCGACCGTTTCGCAGCCTGCGCCACCGCGCGCGCCAAAAGCTTCTTCAGCGCGTCCTCTTCCATGAGCACTTCGAGCGCCGCCGCCGTCGTGCCATTGGGCGAGGTCACGTTGGTCCGCAGCGTCGTGGCGTCGTGTTCGGACTGCTTCAGCAGCGCACCGGCGCCCGCCACAGTCGCGCGCGCCAACCGCGCGGCGAGCTCCGGCGGCAGCCCCGCTTCCAGCCCTGCCTGCTCCATGGACTCGACGAGGTGGAAGACATAGGCCGGACCGCTGCCCGAGACGGCCGTCACGGCATCCATCAGCGCTTCCTCGTCGACCCACACCACATCGCCGACGGCTGCGAGCAGCGTCTCGCACATCTGTCTCTGGGGTTCGCTCACATGGGCATTGGCGACGCACACCGTGATCCCCTCGCCGACGGCCGCCGGCGTATTGGGCATGGCGCGCACCACGGCGCAGGTCTCCGGCAGGGGATCGGCAAGACTTTCGAGCGTCCGCCCCGCCGCAATAGACAGGACAACCGTCTCGGCACCGACCGACGGCGCGATGACGCTCAAAACCTCACCGGCAAGGGCAGGCTTCACGGCGAGGACGATGACGGCGGGCGGTTGCGGCAGACGCGGCGCCGCGCCTGCGACGATCCCATGGCCGGCCACCAATTCGCCGATGCTCTCCGGCAGCGCCGGGTCCTGGATAAAGACGGTCTTGGGGTCGAGGCCGCGGGCCAGCCAGCCCTCGAGCAACGCCCCGCCCATCTTGCCCGCGCCCACCAGGAGCAAAGGGCCGTTCAAGGCAATCGTCATGCTTGGTCCTGCCTCATCGGAACACCTGTCGTTCCCGGCCATCTAAGCAGCCGCCCGGTGTCCGGTCACGCCCAAAGCCGATAGTGGCTGACTGTTTCCTGCTAAGCGGTGCCTTGCGTCTCGAGCATCGTGGCCGCGAGCGCCTCTTCGGCGCTCTTCCCAGCCCACAGCACGAACTGGAAACTCTGGTAGTAGCGCTCGCAGGCTTCGAGCGCCGCGGTCAGCAGACCCTCGCATTGCCCGACATGGGTCTTGGCCCCCGCCAGCAACAATCCGTTGCGGTACAGCAGCATGCCGTCCTGCCGCCACAGATCGAAGTGCCCCAGCCAAAGCTGCTCATTGATATTGGCCATGAGCCGGTAGACCTCCGGGATCCTCGCGTGCGTCGCCCGGAAGTCGAAGGCGCATGCAAGATGCAGCGCTTCCAGATCTTCTCGCCAATTCAACGAGACATGGTAGTCGCACCAGGACCCGGCGACTGTCAGGGACAGCTCGTCGGGGGTGCTGCGTTCGAAACTCCAGTCGCGGATGGTGGCAATCTGCTCCACCATGTCCACGGGATTTGTGAAGTGGTCGTAAGTCGCTTCGATCGAAGCCATGCGTATCCTCTCGGCCCGCGTTGAGGGGGTCCGCGCACAAGAAACAGCAACCGCGAATCAGTAGATGAATCAGTTATATCCCGGCGAGTCCGCGCACAAAACGGCACCTGAGTCGCCGAGCGTCGAATTGCTGTGGATGAGCCGAGAAATCTGTGGATTAATCGGAGACTCGACTCGACTCTCCGCCAAGCGTTATCCCGGGTTATCCACAGCTAGCTTGGACTCAAGCACGGCGATACGGGCTTTCAGGGTCTCGTTTTCTTCGCGGGCCTTCTGCGCCATGGCTTTGACGGCCTCGAACTCCTCACGCTGCACCACATCGAGTTCATTCAAGATTCGCTCGGCCTGACCGCGCATCACACCCTCAACCTCCTGCCGCACGCCGTCGGCCGCGCCGACCGCGTCGGTCAGAAGCTTACCCAACTCGTCAAACAAGCGCCCGCTGGTCTGCGTCATGGCACGCAACCTCCGAAAATGTGATGCGAGACCCGCACTTAAGCCGGATCCCCGCTTAGCGAAACTGTCATTTGCGCGGACTATTGCGTAGCGCGCCAACAGAGGCAAGCGGACGAGAGCGCTCCGTCGGCGGCATATCGTCGGGGGCACATCGTTGAGGGCAAAGGGCGCGCTTGACAGGGGTGGACCTGCAGCCGAGGGTCGCCACGACTAATCTACCTGAGGCACCATGCAGCTTTTCGTCATCCCCTTCCCCGTCGTCGATCCCGTGGCCTTCTCGGTCGGACCCGTCTCGGTCCGATGGTACGGCTTGGCCTATCTCGCGGGCATCCTCGCGGGCTGGCTCTACGGGCGCCGGATCGTCTCCCGCGCCGATCTGTGGAACGGCAACCCACCCATGACGGTGCGCCAGGCGGACGACTTCCTGCTCTGGATCACGCTCGGCATCGTGGTGGGCGGACGCCTCGGCTTTGTGTTGTTCTACGAGCCCAGCTTCTTTTGGCAGAACCCGGCGCAAATTCCGGCCATCTGGAACGGCGGTATGTCCTTCCATGGTGGGCTGCTCGGCGTCGTGACCGCCGTCTATCTCTTCGCCAGGGCCCAAGGGATCAACCCGCTCTCGCTCGGCGACATTGCCTCGGCGGCCACGCCCTTCGGCCTGTTCTTCGGGCGCATCGCGAACTTCATCAATTCGGAAGTCTATGGCCGTCCCACCGACGTGCCCTGGGCCATGGTCTTTCCCGGTGTGGACGATCTGCCCCGGCACCCGAGCCAGCTCTACGAGGCCGCACTCGAGGGCGTCGTCCTGTTCATCATCCTGCGGATCGCCACACACTATTATAAGGAACTGAACCGGCCCGGCACCGTGTTCGGCCTTTTTCTCATCTTCTATGGGATATTCCGCTCCGTCATCGAGGAGGTCGCGCGCGAACCGCATCCCGGACATCCTCTCGACATCGGAATTCTCACACCGGGCATGGCCTATTCGATTCCGATGTTTCTCATCGGGGTCTGGCTCATCTGGCGCGCCCGGCGGAAGGCGGCCCTCGCGGCCTGACGGACGGCACCATGGCGCCGATGCGGACACCGACCAGCATGGAGAGCACGCTGCTCAGCGTGCGCCTGAAAGCGCAGATCGCGCGGATCGGTCCGATCAGCGTGGAGCGCTACATGGATGTGTGCCTCGCCGACGCGACGGCCGGCTACTATCCCTCGAAGCAACCGATCGGGGCTGCCGGCGACTTCATCACCGCCCCCGAAGTCAGCCAGCTGTTCGGCGAACTGCTCGGACTGTGGGCCTACGCCGTCTGGCAATCGATGGGCTCGCCTCACCCCGTAGTCCTCGCCGAACTCGGACCGGGACGCGGCACGCTGATGGCCGACGCGTTACGCGCCCTGCGGCGCCTGCCCGGCTTCATGGACACCGTGCATGTCGCCCTCGTCGAGACCAGCCAACCGCTCCGCCGCGCGCAGGAAGAAGCCCTCGCCGGCTCCGGCGTCGAGATCTCGTGGCACGACACCATCGAGACCGTACCGGCGGGCCCGCTCATCGCGCTCGCCAACGAGTTCATCGATGCCCTGCCCATCCGGCAGCTCATCTGGCGGGATGGCGAGTGGCGCGAACGCTGTATACGCATCGCCGCCAATGGCGGGTTCGAGTTTTGCGACGGCCCCACCCTCCCCGTCGAGAGCCTGCGCCGCAACGCCGAGCTGCAGCAGCTACCGGATGGGTCGATCCTCGAAGTGAGGCCCGCGGCCAACGCAGTGGTCGCCGCCCTTGCGGCCAAGGCCGAGGTTGCCCCGCTCGCGGCGCTGATCGTCGACTACGGCCACGAGGCGACCGAATGCGGCGATACGCTCCAGGCCATCTCCCGGCACAAATTCGTCGATCCCCTCGAAGCGCCGGGCGCTGTGGACCTCACGGCCCATGTGGATTTCGGCGCATTGAAGGATGCGGTGCGCGGCGCAGGGCTCGCCGCCTATGGTCCCAAACTGCAACGCGCACTCCTGTTGGAGCTTGGCCTGGAGGCTCGGCTCGAACGCCTGTGCCGGGATGCAACCCCGGAGCAGCGTGAAGCGCTCCTGGCGGGGGCGGAGCGTCTGGTCGACCCTGCGGCTATGGGCGTGCTTTTCAAAGCGCTCGCGATCACGAGTAATGACCTCCCGGCGCCCCCTGCTTTCGAAAACAGTGCATGAGACGTTGAGCACATTCCAATGATCACCGACGACAAACTCAGAATTCAGGCCCGCACTCTCGCCGAGATCGACGGCATCGACCACGGGTTCTTCACGCGGCTCGGAGGGGTCTCGGAAGGTCTCTATGAATCTCTGAACTGCGGCGTGGGCTCGAAAGACGCACCCGACGCCGTCACGGAGAACCGGACACGCGTCGCAAGGCTGCTGGGCGCGACGCCAGACAAGCTCGCGACCGTGTATCAAAAGCATACCAACATCGCCGCCGTGGCCGACGAGACCTGGGCGACCGACACGCGCCCCGAAGCCGACGCGGTGGTCACCGCCACACCGGGCATCGTCGTCGGGATCGTCACGGCGGACTGCGCCCCGGTGCTTCTATGCGACCCAGAAGCGCGTGTTGTCGGCGCGGCCCATGCGGGCTGGCGCGGCGCCTTCACCGGGATCGTCGAGGCCACGGTCCAGGCCATGACGGGGCTCGGCGCCGCACCGGACCGGATCGTCGCCGCGATTGGCCCCGCCATCAGCCAGGGAGCCTATGAGGTGGGCGAGGACTACAAGGCCCGCTTCCTCGAAACCGAGCCCGATGCCGAGGCCTTCTTCGCCAATGACGAAGGCACCGGGGAACCGCATTTCGACCTGCCCGCCTATGTCGCCGACCGGCTGGACCGGGCCGGCGTAAGCAATATCTACGATCTCGGGATTTGCACCTATTACGACGAAACCCGCCTTTACAGCTATCGCCGGTCGCAACATCACGGCGAGGCAGATTATGGCCGCCAAATTTCCGCCATCGTGCTTACCTGATTAGGATTCACCATAGACTGATCCGTCGGCTCCGGGACGGGCGGGGCGTCTGGACGCCCTCGGGGCCTGCCAAGTATGGTTGGCCGGAATTATCAATCTGGCCGGCTTGAGACGTTGGCCCCGCCAAAAGAACACTGGTTGGAAACGACGTTGGGAGCGCACGCGCGCAGCGCGCAAAACCGTGTGCAGCCAACGAGGGAGCGAGCGGTTGGCCGCTAAGCGATACAGAACGACACACGCCCTGGGCTTCGTCCTGACGGCAGCCGCGCTACTCGCGGCCGCGCTGTCTCTGACAGGCTGCGGCGGCGGTTCGGGCATGGGCAACATCATGCAGGGCGCCGGCGGCTTGTTCGCCAGTTCCCCGAAGATCGCCATGGGCCCCGTTGTCGGTCCGCCCAAGAACGTGACAAGCCAGCTGACCCAGGCGCTTCAAACTGCCGGGGCCGATCGCAATCTCACCATCCTCCCCAGCGGTTCCGCCGAGGCGGAATACACGCTTCGGGGCTACCTCCTGACGGCCGCCGAAGGCAGCCGCTCCAGGATCTCTTATGTGTGGGACGTGGACGACGCGGCGGGCAAGCGCGTCACCCGGGTCTCAGGCGAGGAGGTCGTGTCCGGGGGATCCAGCGCCAATCCCTGGCGCGGGTTGAACTCCACGGCCATGGCCAACATCGCCAACAGCACGGCCTCGCAATTGGCTGCGAACCTGCCGGGCGGACGTGGGGGCGGTGCTGCGAAGCCCACCGCCAGCTCCTCCTCTTCGCCGTCTTCCTCCTCCTTTACGGGCCGCACCGCGGCGGCGACCGGAGCCGCAGCCGCCACGGGGGCAGCGGCCGCGTCGAACTCCCGCACGGCTTCCGGCCCGAAACCCTCGGGCGTCAAAATCGGGTCCGTCTCGGGCGCCCCGGGCGATGGCAGCCGCAGTCTGGCCTCGGCCCTTCAGAAGAAGCTCCGCAGCTCCGGGGTCAAAGTCGTGACCCGGGGCTCGAACGTCTACACGGTCAACGGCACGGTGAAGCTGACCACCGCTGGGCTTTCGAAGGAAAAAATCCGCATCGATTGGCGCGTTCTGGAGCCGAGCGGCAAGGTCAAAGGCACCGTGACCCAGGAGAACGTCATCCCGAAAGGCTCGCTGAACGGTCCGTGGGGCTCGATTGCCGACGCCGCGGCCGGCGCCGCCGTGCCCGGCATCAAGAAGCTGGTTCAATGACGCCCAAGGGTCTCCGGCGCCCCTGCCGCCCGGCCCGCGACCATAACAACTGGGCATGGATAACTTCGAACGTTTACAGAGGTGCCACACGCTTGTTAAAAGCGGCCCGGGTGTGTCGGAGGCCCTCGGCTGACGTCACATTGGCTGGGTTTCGGGGAACAAGAGCATGAAACTGGTTGCAGGCAACAGCAACCGCCCTCTCGCTGAGGCAATCTCCAACTATCTCGATACGCCACTTGCGCGCTGCGTTGTCCGACGGTTTGCGGACAAGGAGATATTCGTCGAAGTCCAGGAGAACGTCCGGGGCGAGGATGTCTTCATCATCCAGTCGACCTCGGCGCCGGCCAACGATCACCTCATGGAACTCCTGATCCTGTGCGATGCGCTGAAGCGGGCGTCCGCGCGGCGCATCACGGCGGTCATCCCCTATTTCGGCTACGCGCGGCAGGACCGGAAACCGGGGCCCCGGACGCCCATCTCCGCGAAGCTCGTCGCGAACATGATCGTTCGCGCCGGCGCCGATCGCGTTCTGACGCTCGACCTTCACGCGGGCCAGATCCAGGGCTTCTTCGACATTCCGACCGACAATTTGTTCGCCGCGCCCGTGCTGGTCGGTGACATCAAGGAGGTCATGGGGAACGATGACCTCATGGTGGTCTCGCCGGATGTCGGCGGCGTGGTTCGCGCCCGCGGCCTTGCGAAGCGCATCGATGCGCCGCTCGCCATTGTCGACAAGCGCCGCGAGCGGCCTGGCGAGTCCGAGGTGATGAATGTCATCGGCGACGTATCCGGACGCAGCTGCATCCTGATGGACGACATCGTCGATTCGGGTGGCACGCTGGTGAACGCGGCCGAAGCGCTTCTGAAACAGGGCGCCAAGCAGGTCACCGGCTACATCACCCACGGCGTCCTGTCCGGCGGCGCCATCGCCCGCGTCATGGCCTCGCAGTTGAAGGAGCTGGTGATCACCGATTCGATCATGCCCAGCGACTCGGTGATCAACGCGCACAACATCCGCGTCCTGTCGATCGCCCCGCTGCTCGGCGAAGCCATTGCGCGCACGGCGGAAGAGAAGTCGGTCTCCAGCCTCTTCTACTAGGCGTCTCTGACAGGCGCCCTAGCGCATCAGCATCCAGAAACCGAGGCCGATCAGAACCAGGCCGCCGGCGAACCGGCTGAACACCGCATAGCGCGTGTCGACGAAGCTCTGTACGGCGAAGGCCGCCAAGCCGAAGATGATCAAATCATCCAGCATGAAGAAGACGACGTAGAGCGCGATATAGGCGTAGTAGCCGAACGTGGAGACGTCGCTTAGCGCCAGCACGTGCGTGAAGATGGCCGGCAGCGCGGCCGAGCAGACGAACTCGATGGCGTTCACCGCGAAAGCCAGCCCGACGATCAGCACCAGACTGACGATACCGACAGGGGCCGCCACCACATCGCGGATGCGCGACATGGTCCGCTGCCGCTGCGCGACGTCACCGACCTCGCATTCGATCACGCCGCGCGTCCATGCCAGCTCATAGAGATGGCTGATGCCGAACCCGATGGCGAGGAGCGCGACGAACTCGGTGAGCGGCCGCACATATCCGACCACGAGGAACACGTTGAGCCAGGCGGTCATCAGCAGGAAATAAAGAATGCCCGAGGTGAGCACGAAGGTCCCTACCAGCCACCAGATCTTCGCGCGGTCCTTCAGTCCCGCGATCAGCGAGATCAAATAGATCAACACCCACATGGCGCACGGGTTGAAGCCGTCGGCCAGCCCCATGATCACCGCCAAGCCGGCCAATGAATACCGGTCTGGATCGATCGTGCCGATGATCGGCAAATCGATATGGCCTGCTGACTGCGTGTTCTCCTGCACGTCGCCGCGCACCATCGCCAACAGCTCCACGCCCGTCGTTTCAGGACGGTCGAAGCCGAGCATGTGCTGGTCGCCGAAAATGAAAAGCGGGACGCCGAGGTCCCGTTCGGAAAGGCCATAGTCTCGTGCCACCGCACGGAACAACCGTTCGTTCGCCGGTGTTGAAACGTCATGAATGTCGAAGTCGATCTCAGGATGATCCCGGAGGAACGCGCGCGCGTCATGGCAATGCGGGCAGTCCGGATGCACGAAGACGTGGAGCCGCCCATCGTCCCGCCAAGCCAGGACGTCACCGGATGCGGGCTCCTCCCCCAGCCGCAGCTGCATCAGCACGAAGACGCCGAGCAGCAAAATCGCGAGCGCGATGCGTACCCGTGCGGGCGTCGCGCTTTGGCTGATCTTTGAGGGAAAGGGTTGAGGCGAGTCGTTCGTCATACGGGAGTTTGAACTTCAATAAAGGCCAGAAGTAGAAACGCTACGTGCCGCAAGGACGTAGCGTGCTGCGTCTTGAGCATCTGGTACCCTGGTCAATCGCGTGACATGCTAACCGCCTACCGTCAGGTGCCAAACACTTCACAAGAACGGCTGACACAAAATCCCCAGGCTTGCCGATGGACGCGGCCTGACCCACCGAGGAGGAGATGAGGAATGCACGTCAATCTCGAGAATGCCGAACAAGTCATCGAAGCAGCCCGCAAGAAGGCCGTCGAACTGGACACGCAGATGTGCATCGCCGTGGTCGACTCCGGTGCCAATCTGAAGGCCTTCATGCGCATGGACGACGCTTGGGTCGGCTCCATCGACATCGCCATCAAGAAAGCGACGACCGCCTGCTTCTTCGGCATGGCGACCGGCGCGCTCGGCCAGCTCTCACAACCCGGCAAACCGCTCTACGGGATCGAGCACTCCAACGACGGCCTGATTACGTTTCCGGGCGGCCTGCCGATCGTCGACGAGGACGGCGTCCTGGTCGGCGCAATCGGCGTGAGCGGCAGCACGGTCGACAACGATCATGAAGTCGCGGCCGCCGGTGTCGCCGTTCTCGGCGTGTCCGAGATGCCGGCGCATCCCTGGCGCACCTAACCCCTCAAGGGCCGAAAACCAGATTCTCGGGCAAGGCGTTGACGTCGGCCGTTCCGGTCAGCGTCATCGCCTCGTCGAGTTCCTGCGCAACCAGGTACAGCGCGGCCGCCACGCCGCGCTCGCCATAGGGCGCGAGACCGTAGATGTAGGCCCGTCCCAAGAGGCAGCCATCCGCGCCGCGCCCGAGCGACTTCAACACGTCGAAGCCGGAACGGACGCCACTGTCGAGGACCAGCTCCACCGAATCTCCGACAGCATCGCGTATGCGCGGCAGCATCTCTATCGAGCTCGCGGCACTGTCGAGCTGCCGCCCGCCGTGGTTCGACACCACGACGCTGTCCGCGCCGAGATCGGCGGCAATCTTCGCATCCTCGGGGTCGAGAACCCCTTTCACGATCAGCTTGCCGGACCAGTTGTTCCGGAGCCATTCGAGATCGTCCCGGGTGACCGCGCCTTTGAACCGCGGCTCGGCCCAGGCGGAGACCGAAGGAAGGTCCCGCCCATCCGGGCAATAGGCTGCGAGGTTGCCGAGCGAAGGCTTGTTGCGCAGATAGCGCCAGACCCATCTCGGCCGGCGCACGATGTCCAACAACTGCCAGATCCGCAAATTCAACGGAATGCTCACACCGTTGTCGAGATCGCGGTTGCGGCGTCCCTGCACGGCCGTGTCGACATTGACCATCAGCGCGGGGCACTTGGCTTGCTCCGCCCGCTGCAGGAGCGATGCATTGATGTCGCGATCTTTCATCAAATAGAGCTGGAACACGAATGGCGTCTCGACGGCGGCGGCGACCTCCTCGATCGAGCACGAGGCCAACGAACTCAGGCAATAGGGCACGCCGAAGGCCGAGGCCGCGCGCGCGGCATGAATTTCCCCGTGCGGATGAAATGCGCCCCCCATGCCGATGGGGGCCAAAGCGACGGGCATCGACGCGACCTGCCCGAAAAGCGTGGTGCGCGTGGTCCGGATGACGG
The DNA here is from genome assembly GCF_003071365.1 of Methyloceanibacter sp. wino2. Classification (NCBI taxonomy): domain Bacteria; kingdom Pseudomonadati; phylum Pseudomonadota; class Alphaproteobacteria; order Hyphomicrobiales; family Hyphomicrobiaceae; genus Methyloceanibacter; species Methyloceanibacter sp. wino2. The sequence continues at coordinate 2,593,861 of NZ_CP028960.1, read as the reverse complement.
GATGGTCGAACACGCGCTGGCGAAGGCGCACGGCATCGAAGTCCGCCCGGTTCCGCCGCATGGTGATTTCGTCGTGGGAACCGCCTTCGAGAAAATCGAAGACGATTGCGGGGAGATGCCGCTTGGCCTTGTCGCGAAGGTCGTGCGGATGATTGGCCAAGGTCGATGGCCGGATCATTGCGCCGCCGCGCGGGTTCTCCCTGTCGGCACCGGTCACCCCTTTCGCGGGCACGCCGGATATAAGGCCGTCGAACTCTTCATACATGACGTGCGCAGTCCCCGTTTTGCGCAGATCGGCAGCCTTCGGCTGCGCCCATTCGTGCAACACCCATCCCAAGCCAGATAGATTACTATAGCCTGCCCGAGGCCGTACCGTCGAATTCTGGGCCCATCCATAAAGCGGCCATCACACCACGATATGGGCTCATTTCCTTCCATCGGGCCGGGCCGGCTTTCATGACCGAAACGAACGACCTTCCCATCACGGTTGCCGGTGCCGGCAGCGTGGGCTGCTATGTCGGCGCGCGTCTCGCCGCAGCCGGGCGCAGCGTCACGTTGCTGACCCGGCCCGCGCTCGCCGCCGAGATTTCCCGGCACGGTCTCCATTGCTCCGACTTGGAGGGGCACGACATCGACCTCGGCCCGGATCGGTTGAAGCTCAGCTCGGCCCCGTCCGAGGCCCTCGCCGGTGCAAAGCTCATCCTCGTCGCCGTCAAGTCCCACGATACCGACGCAATGGCCGCCCTGATCGCGGAGCACGCCGGCCACGATGCCGTCGCCGTGAGCCTGCAGAACGGCGTCTCCAACGCGGGCATTCTGCGGGAGCACCTCGGACCCGAGCGCGTGGTCGACGCGATGGTCCCGTTCAATGTGGTTCAGAACCGCCCGGCCGATGCCCCGCCGCGCTTTCACCGCGCGAGCGGCGGTGTGATCCAGGTCGAGACGACGACGACCGGGCTGCGGTCCGTGCTCGACGTTCAACACATGCCGGTCGCCGAGCGAGACGACATCGAAGCGGTGTTGTGGGGCAAACTGCTGGTCAATCTGAACAATGGGCTCAATGCCCTGTCCGGCCTGCCGATCGTCGAGCAGTTCGGCGACCGGCGCTGGCGGGCGCTCGTGGCCCGGCAGCTCGGCGAGGGTTTGGCGGTCCTGAATGCCGCCGGGATCCGGTACGCACCCTATGAAGGCGTGCCGCAGCGGGTCTTGGCGCTGGCCCTGCGACTCCCTGACGCCCTGTTCCGGGTCGCCGCCAAGCGGATGCTCTCCATGGACAAGAACGCCCGCTCGTCCATGTGGGAGGACCTGCAGGCCGGCCGGCACACCGAAATCGACTATCTCCAAGGGGAAATCATCCGGCTGGCGGATCAGGTCGGGCATCCCACCCCGCTGAACCGGCGGGTCCTGGCGCTCGTCAAAGAGGCCGAAACGGCCAAGAAGGGGTCGCCGGGCCTCTCACCGGAGGCGGTCTCGGGCGCGCTTTAGGGCCGAAAAACAGCGCCGATAGGCGATTGTCTTCTTAGGTGTCCTTAGGCTATAAGCCTCTCAAATTCCGTCGCGGCGACCACGATCAGAGCGCCGCGCCCGATTCTGGGGGCCGGTTTCCGGCCCCTCACTATTTCAGACGTTCGGAGGATCAAATGGCTGAGGCGATCGAGCTCAAGGCGTGGTCGCGAGGGCGCACCGGAACCGGTGGCGCGCGCGCAATTCGCCGTGAAGGGCGCATTCCCGGCATCGTTTACGGCGGCAGCGACGAGCCGCTCAACATCGCTCTGGAGACGAAGGAAGTTTCCAAGCAGATTCAAACCGGTCACTTCCAGAGCACGGTTTACATGCTCGACATGGACGGCACGAAGATCCGGGCCATCCCGCGCGACGTGCAGGTCGACCCGGTGCGCGACTTCCCGATCCATGTGGATTTCCTGCGGCTCGCGAAGAACGCCGAGATCGACGTGGACGTGCCGGTGCACTTCCTCAACGAAGGCGCCTCCCCGGGCCTGAAGCGTGGCGGCGTACTCAACGTGGTCCGCCACGAGATTTCCCTGCGCTGCCCGGCCGACAAAATTCCCGAAGCGATCGAGATCGATCTGGCGGGAATGGAGATCGGCGACTCCATCCACATCTCGGCCGTGACGCTGCCTGAGGGCGCTGTCCCCACGATCACCGACCGCGACTTCACCGTCGCGACCATCGCCGGCCGTGGTGGCGACGATGCGGGCGAGGAGGAAGAAGGCGCCGAAGAGGAAGCGACCGAAGAAGCCGAGGAGACGAAGGAGTAGTCTTCTCCTTCGTCTGACGGGCCGTTCGGGCCGCGAGACGGGACGACGCGATGAAGCTCTTTGTCGGCCTCGGCAATCCGGGGGCGCAATACGCCTTCAACCGTCACAATGTCGGCTTCATGGCTGTGGACGTCATGGCCGCCGCACATGGATTCGCCGCTTGGCGCAAGCGCTTCCAGGGGTTGACCTGCGAAGGGCGGCTGGGCGGCGAACAGGTGCTTCTCCTCAAGCCACAGACCTTCATGAACGAGTCGGGGCGCTCGGTGGGAGAAGCCGCGCGCTTCTACAAGATTCCCGTCAGCGATGTGGTCGCCTTCCACGACGAGTTGGATCTTGCGCCCGGCAAGGTGCGCGTGAAGATCGGCGGCGGCGTCGCCGGTCACAACGGGCTCAAGTCGCTCACGGCACATCTGGGCAACGAGTATATGCGCGTGCGGATCGGTATCGGTCACCCCGGCCACCGCGAACGTGTCATCGGTCACGTCATGCGCGACTTCGCCAAGGCGGACATGGAGTGGCTCGAGCCGGTGCTTGCGGCGATGTCGGACGCGGCCCCCATCCTTGCCAAAGGCGAGAAGGACAAGTTTCAGACCCAGGTCGCCCATGAGACGCGGGACCTCATGCGGGCCGACACCGGAAACGAAACGCAAGGCGAAACGGACTAGCCCGGACAAGACGACGGGGCGGCGCGACAGGAGCCAAAGCAGGATATGGGATTCAAATGCGGCATCGTGGGACTGCCGAATGTCGGCAAGTCCACCCTCTTCAACGCTCTTACCGAGAGCGCCGCGGCGCAGGCCGCGAACTACCCCTTCTGTACGATCGAGCCGAACGTGGGGGACGTGCCGGTCCCCGACCCGCGCCTCGCCAAGCTTTCGGAGATCGCAGGTTCCGCGCAGACCATCCCGACCCGCCTGACCTTCGTCGACATCGCCGGTCTCGTCCGCGGTGCCTCCCAAGGCGAAGGCTTGGGGAACCAGTTCCTCGCCCATATTCGCGAGGTCGACGCCATCGCTTACGTGCTGCGCTGCTTCGAGGATTCCGATGTGGTCCACGTCGACGGCAAGGTCGACCCCCTCGCCGATGCGGAGACCATCGAAACGGAATTGATGCTGGCCGATCTCGAGAGCCTCGAGCGGCGCGTGCCCGCGCTCGAAAAGAAGATTCGCGGCCAGGACAAGGAAGCCAAGGAGACCTTGGCGCTGTTGGAACGGGCGCTGGTCGTGCTGCGCGAAGGCAGGCCCGCGCGCTACGCCGCCGTGGATCACGAAGACCGCAAAGCATTCCATTCACTCGGCCTCTTGACCTCGAAGCCCGTTCTTTATGTCTGCAACGTGGACGAGGCCTCGGCCGGAACTGGCAATGCGCTCTCGGAAGCGGTTCTGGCGCGCGCCACCAAGGAAGATGTCGGCTGCGTCGTGATCTCGGCCAAGATCGAATCCGAGCTGGTGGAGCTCGACACCGAAGAGCGACGGTCCTATCTCGCCGATCTGGGCCTCGAGGAGCCGGGCCTCAACCGGCTGATCCAGGAAGGCTACAAGTTGCTCGACCTCCTCACCTATTTCACGGTGGGGCCTAAGGAAGCGCGCGCCTGGACCATCGAGCGCGGCACCCGCGCACCGCAAGCGGCCGGCGTGATCCACACCGATTTCGAGAAAGGCTTCATCCGGGCCGAGACGATCGCCTTCAACGACTATGTCGATCTAGGTGGCGAGGCCGGCGCGCGCGATGCGGGCAAGCTACGCCTCGAAGGCAAGGAGTATGTGGTTAAGGACGGCGACGTCCTGCACTTCCGCTTCGCGAACTAGGCCTTGCTCTCGTCCTGCGCCTTGGTCTTCGCGGGGCGCTTGGGCTGAGCGGCCTTTGCGGCCCCGGCAGCCGCTTCCGCAGTCTCGCCGTCCAAGATCACACCTTCCGGCGGGATGCCCTTGGGCGGGGTCACGCCCATGGACAGGTAGACATTCACAAGCCTCTCGACGCCGCCATCGGCCGGCTTGACCCACTCTTCGGGCACATAGACGAGCGCCCCGCCGAAGGGCACCGGCGCAAACGGCACCAGCACGGGCACATAGGTCCGCTCCCCGATGACCACCGGTTCGTGCGAGGGCATGAGCGCCAGGGTCGCCGCGCTCCCCTCGCCGCCATAGAAGCACCAGACGGGGCTCATGCCTTTCAGGCTGTCCTCGTCGTCGCCGCGATCCATCATCGCAACGAAGCGCTTCGAGATGTCGTAGACATTCGACACCAGCGGAATGCGCATCATGAACCAGTCGAAACTGTTGGAGATCCAGTTTCGCAGGCCCGATTCCACCGCAAGGCCCAGCAGGAAGATCAGCCCCAGAATGATGCCGAGCCCTATGAAATAGGCCACGTGCGACGAGCCCGACAGGTTCAGCCCGAGATGGGTGATGAGATTGCCGAGGAAACTTCCAGGCCCCGCATAGGTGGCCACCAGCGACCCCAGCCACGCGGTGACCAGGATCGTGACCATGATCGGCAGCAGCGCGAGGGCGCCGGACAGGAAAACTCGGAAGATGCGGCCCACGGGGAAACCTCCACTTTGAAACCGGACGCTAGCCCATCCAGGACATCAGGGCCAAACGCAAAAGCCGCCGGGACAAAAAGCCCCGGCGGCTCTACGCGGTACTGGAAACTGTGTGCTGCGCCGCGCGGGCGTCAGCTGGCGTTTTTCAGCGCATCGGCGGCCGCAACGCGGCGCAGGAAGTTTTCGACCGTGTGACGGAGCTGCTCGCCATGGCGCGAGAGATCCTTACTGACCTGCAGCATCTGCGCCGCGGACTGGTTCGTCTCATCCACGGCCTTGGTGACGTCCGGCATATGCGAGGCCACGTCCTCGGTGCCGCGCGCCGCCTGACGGACGCTGTGGGAAATCTCGGAGGTCGCCGCCGATTGCTGCTGAACGGCCCCGGCGATCTCTTGCGTGTTCTGGTTCACGTCGCCCATCGTGGTCACGATGGATTGCATGGCCTCGACCGCGCTGTGCGTTGAAGAGCGGATCGCATCGATCTGTTTCTTGATGTCGTCGGTCGCCTTGGCCGTCTGATCGGCCAGCGTCTTGACCTCGCCCGCGACGACGGCAAACCCGCGTCCGGCCTCACCGGCACGCGCGGCCTCGATCGTGGCGTTCAGCGCCAGGAGATTGGACTGAGCGGCAACATCCTGGATGAGATCGACCACGTCACCGATCCGCTCCGCCGCTTCGGTGAGGCTTTGAACCTTGTGGTTGGCCATGCGCGCGTTTTCGGTCACCTGGTCGACGATCTTGCTGGCGGTGGAAACACGTGTGCCGATATCGCTGAAGGAGACGGCCAGTTCCTCGGCCGTCGCCGCCACGGACTGGACATTCGCCGAGGCCTCGTCGGACGCCGAAGCCACGACGGTGACGCGGTCGTTCGTGTCGATGGCAACGCTCGACAGGAGCCGTGCGGTATCGTCCATCTGCCGTGCGCTGTCGGCGAACGCGCCGAGCAAGCCGGCGATGGAGCCGCGAAACTGGTGGATGAGTTCTTCGGTCCGCCGCTGCGAGGCAAGCCGCCCCTCGATCTGGCTGTCCTGCTCGCTCTGGTGGGATTCGCTCCAACTCGTGGCATCGGCCTGAAATGTCTTGAGCGCATTGGCCATGACGCCGATCTCGTCGCGGCGCGCCGTATGGGGCACATCTCCGGCCGTGTCCCACTTGGTCAGACGCTCGATCACGGTATGGAGATCCCGAAGCGCACGGGAAAGCGATCGCCCGCACAAATAACCGGCGCCGGCGCCCAGTAGCGTGGCAACACACAGCGCGAGCAGTATGGCTCCGCCGACACCGGGGACGACCATCTGCAAGGTGATCGTCACGATAACAGCGACCAAGGCCGTGGCGCCGAAGTAAAGAGAAAATTTCTTGCTGAGATCCATTTGAAAGCTCAAATCCACTACCGCCAAATAAGCCGATCGCGTGCGACCGGGACCCACCCGCGCAGGATTGCCCCGACACACCCCGTGGTGATCGCAGCTTCGACTGTTGTGGTTAATAGTCCCTTTAGGGGGTACAGAGATTTTTGGCTAACGCAGCGCCGCCGCGATGTTGCCGCCATCCACGGTCTCCACATGGCCGGTCGTCTTGCGCGCTTTGGCAAGGGCCAGGAACGCCTGGGCGACATCGTCGGCCGTCACCTCGGCGTGGAGCAGATTGCCGGCCATATAGTCCGTCTCCGTGACGCCTCTCGCCTTCGACCGCGTGGCAATCATCTCGTCCGTCAGAAGCCCGCTTCTGATCCGGTCCGCGTTGACGCCGTTCGAGCGAATACCTTCCGCGCCATAGTCCAGCGCATACTGGCGCATCAGCAGCATGGTGGCCGCCTTGGGGAGGCCGTAGGGACCGAAATTCTGTCCCGGATTGACGGCCTGCTTGGAGATGTTGAACAGAAGCGCACCGCCCGTGCCCTGCTTCTGCATGATGGCCACCGCCTCGCGCGCCACGGTCTGGTGCGCGAAGAAGTTCAACTCGAAGCTCTTGCGCAGGACCTCGTCGGGAACATCGCCGATGCGTCCCTGCCAGGCTGCACCCGCATTCGACACGAGGATATCGACCCCGCCAAAGCGCGCGCAGACAGCCTCGAAGGCGCGGGCCACATCGTCCGGCTTTGTCACGTCGCAAGCGATGCCGATGCCCTTGACCGCCCGCGCGGCCTCGGCGGCAGCGTCGCCATCCACATCGAGGACGGCAACCGCGGCCCCATCGCCGGCAAGCGCCTTGGCCGTCGCCGTGCCGATGGCACCGGCGCCCGTCACCACGGCCACCTGGCCCGTGAGGGGCTTGACCACTTGTTTGGCAAGCTTGGCCTGCTCCAGGCTCCAATATTCGAGGGCGAACAGATCGCTCTCGGGCAGCGGCTCGTAACGGCCGATGGCCTCGGCGTCGGTGATGACGCGAACCGTGTTCTCGGCGAGATCCCCGGCGATAGCCGCGTCTTTCGCCGAGCGGCCGAGCCCGAACAGACCGACCCCCGGCACGAGGATGACGCGTGGCATGGGATCAAGCTTGGTCTTGGTGCCGCCGACGGCCTCGTTCTCCCGCGCGAAGTACAGGTCGTACTCCGCCACATAAGTCTCGACGGCGGCTTCAACGAACTGGGTAAACGCGTCGAGTTTTCCGGACTCGGGCGCCGGCACGACAAGCGGCTTGTTCTTGGTCCGAATGATGTGGTCGGGCGTCACCACGCCGCGCTGACTGTAGGAGGTGAGTTCGGCTCCGTTCACGTAGTCGAGGATGGCAGGGCTCGACCGGAACTCGGCGATGAAGCGCGTCGGCTCTTGCCCCGGACGGTGGATGGCGCAGGCCCCGCGCAGGATCGGCGCGATCTCCGCGGCGCTCGCCGGCGCCTCTGGAATATGGGCGCCCTGGAAGACGACGGGCCGGCCCTGGCGCAGGCGGCTCTCCGCGAGCGAGACCATCTCGATCATGCGCTCATAAGCGTCCTGCGCCGTGTCGCCGAACGTGAAGATCCCGTGCTTGTGCAGGATCATCCCTTCCACATCGGGCTTCTCGTCGAAGACATCGGCCGCCGCTTTGGCGAGGTCGAAGCCGGGCGCGATGTAGGGGACGATCCCCATGCGCCCGTTATAGACCTCGCGGGCCAAAGCCACGCCGTCGGGCTGGTCGACGAGCGACAGGACCGCCGCCGCATGGGCGTGGTCTACGAATTTGTGCGGCAGAAAAGCGTGCAGCAGCGTTTCGACGGACGGGTTGGGCGCGGAGGCATTGAGAAGGTTGAGCCGCTGGGTGTTGACCATGGCCTCGTCGGAGAGCGCATCGAGCGCGCGCATCTCCCGCAAGGGACCGAGCTTCACGGTAGGAAGCCCCCAAGGCTCGATTTCCGCCATGTCGGCGCCGGAGCCCTTTACCGCGATGACGTCGTGCTCCTGGCCGAGATCGTCGACCGCGCGGGTCTTCACGGACGTGTTGCCGCCGCCATGCAGAACCAGCAGCGGGTCGCGGCCGATTAGGCGGGTGGTGTAGACGCGAAGGGCGATGTCCTCATTGACGCCGTCGGCGCCATAGACCTCGACTGCGCGCTTCGCTTCGTCGTCATTCCATTGGCTCTTCATGGCGCGGGTTGTGGCAAGTTTCCGCCATCCCGGCAAGACGAGAACTCAAATTTCCCGACCCCCGGCCGATGCCCTGGCCGAAATGGACCGGCTGGACGCGAGAATCCTCATTTTCGCCCCAGGACGATACGGATTCGAAACAAATTCGGCTGGATAATCAGACCATAAGGGGCGCTTAGGGATGAGGGAGACATCGTCGTGGGGAGATTCCTGGACGCATACAAGCCGGAGCGGCACTACATGCGCGGGCCTGGGCCGAAATGGCACGCCAAGCATTCTGCCTCGCTCTTGACGGCCGCCAGTGCTCAGCCCGCCGGAAACCATGGTGCGGCGCTGAAAGAGCTTCGGGCGGCAGAGTTTCAATTGCTGGGCTGGATGGCGCCGATGGCCGCCGCGGTCACGCTTGGCTTCATGGCCGTAATGGTGCTGGCATAGCCTGAAACCGGCCTGAGCCGACGCAGGTTTTGCGATGGGTTTCCACGCGCGCGGACTCGCGCCCAGACGCGTCTGAGACAGCCCCGCAATTTCAAAAGATTCGTAAAATTCAACGCTTTGGGCTTCCCTTTTGGGTCATGGAGGCCCACGTTAGAGGTCTACGAGGAAGGGTCACCAAGATCGCGAGGTATATCTCATGCGTTCCGTTCTCTTCACGACCCTAGCGGGGCTTCTTGCCATATTCGTTGTGGCTAGCCCCAAACCCGCATCGGCTACGCCGGCCGCTGCGGTACTGAAATACAGCCCAGCGACTGCATCGGAAGTCGTGCCGGTCCGGCGGTGGTATAAGCGGCGGTACTATTACCGGCGTCCCCACTACCGGCCTTACCGATATTCCCGGCGCCCCTACTATCGGCCTTATCGCTATTATGGCCGTCCCTATTACGGACCCCGCTACCCCTACTATGGCCGGCGCTACTGGCGCGGGCCCCGTGTCGGAGTCTATGTGGGTATCTAGAAGGACCGCCGCATAGGAGTGTGGTTTCGAAGAAGCGCGGTGCCTTTTGAGGCGCCGCGTTTTTTGTTGCCCACGCCGCCGGTCAGATCAGCAGCACGCTTGCAAGACCGGCGACCAGCATCGCGCCGATGGCCAAGAGAAGCGGCTTGCCGAGCGCGACGCCGCCGAGCACGAAGGCGATCCCGCATTTGACCGCCGTGTTGACCAACGACGCGATGACGATGGCGATCACGGCAACATGCGCACTTCCCGTCTTGGCAAGCTCGGCCATGGAGAGGGTGATGGCATCCACATCGGTCAGCCCCGCGAGCGCCGCCACGGCGTAAACGCCGCTGTCGGAGAAGTTCTCCTGCGCGATCTTGACCGCGACCAGCACCACCGCAAAGAACGCCGCAAACTTTGCCGCCGACGTGACACTGAAGGGGTTGGTCACGCGCAAGTCTTCCCGGGCGCTAACGTCCTTTCCATTCCGATGCCGGCGCAGATAGATCAGGCCTGCGCTCCCCGCCGCCACCAAGGCCATCGCCGCGAACGGTACGAAGATCGGTCCGAGGAGCGCGCGGTTGACGACCGCCACGACCACGAGAACGCGCACGAACATGACCGCCCACGCCACCAAGATCCCGCTGGCGAAGGCCATTGTATTGGCGGGGTTGGTCCGCGCCTCGCGGGCGAACGATACGGTCACCGCGGTGGACGCTACGAGACCGCCGGCAAACCCGGTCAGCAGCGCGCCCTTTCCGGGACCAAGCCAGCGCGTCATCGCGTAGCCGACCAGCGACAGGCCGGAGATCAGGATGACCAGGAGCCAGAGCTCGTACGGGTTGAGCGCGCCCCAAGGATCGATCGGCTTATCGGGGAGGAGCGGCAAGGCGATAAAGGTCGCGATCAGCAGCTGCAGTCCGGAATAGACATCGTCCCAGCCGAGCTGCTTCACGAACCCATGCATCGGATCCTTGTAGGCAAGGACCGCCGTGGTGATGACGGCCAACGCGATGGCGATTTCGGTGCCGCCCAGCATGTCGATCGCGCCCAGCACGAAGACGATGACGGCAGCTACCTCGGTGGTAAGGCCCACGGCCTCCTGCTGCCCGCGCGTCGTCGCGATGTAGCCTGCCACCACAAAAGCGCCCGTGATCAGAAGACCCGCCGCCACGATCCAATAAGAGTCGAAGAGCCGGGCCAGCCACGCCGTGCAGGCGCCGAGGAGCGCGAACAGGATGAAGGTCCGCAAGCCCGCCGTCTGCTCGGTCTTCGATTTGCGCTCGCGGCGATGCTTCTCGCGCTCGATACCGACAAGGGCACCAAGCAGTACGGCGATCCCGAAATGGATCGCGTCGGCCATGAGATCGTGCGGCTCCATCTGCGCCCTCCTCGCGGCGGACTACCGGCCCTCAACGGGCCACGACGACGGCGCCTCCTGCCTCTACGAATATAATAGAGACAGCCCCTCACGCGAGGCCGGCGTCACGCCGCGCTCGGTGATGAAGCCCGTGACGAGCCGCGCCGGTGTGACATCGAAGGCGTAGTTGGCGGCGGCCGATCCTGGCGGAGCGATCGCGACAGTCGCGACCTGACCGTCGGGCAATTGCCCGGTCATGTGGGTGACCTCGCTGGCATCGCGCTGCTCGATGGGAATCTCGCGTCCGTCGTCGAGCGTCCAGTCGATCGTCGAGTGCGGCAGGGCGACGAAGAACTGAACCCCGTTGTCCTTGGCGGCGAGTGCCTTCAGGTAAGTTCCGATCTTGTTGGCCACGTCGCCATTGGCCGTGGTGCGGTCCGTGCCCACGATGCACAGATCCACGAGACCCGCCTGCATCAGGTGGCCGCCGGTGTTGTCGGCGACGATCGTGTGCGGCACGCCATGCGCGCCCAGCTCGAACGCCGTCAGGGACGCGCCTTGATTGCGCGGCCGGGTCTCGTCCACCCAGACATGGACGGAAATCCCCTTGTCGAACGCTTGGTAGATCGGCGCGAGCGCCGTTCCCCAATCCACGGTGGCGAGCCAGCCGGCGTTGCAATGGGTGAGGATGTTGACCGTCTTGCCCTTCTTCCGCTCGGCGTGCGCCTCGATCAGCCCCATCCCATGCTCGCCGATCTTACGGCAGGTCTCGACGTCCTGATCGCAGATCTCCGCCGCCCGCGCGAACGCACCGGCAACGCGGGCACCTTCGGGCAATGGCTGAAGCTCTGCCACCATTTCATCGAGCGCCCAGCGCAGATTGACGGCCGTCGGCCTCGTGGCGGCCAGCACGTCGCAGGCCTTCGCAAGGCCCGCATCGGAGGCATCCTCCCGCATGGCCAGCGCCACACCATAGGCTGCCGTCGCACCGATCAGCGGCGCGCCCCGCACCTGCATGCTGGAGATGGCGTGGGCAGCCTCCTCGAGCGTGCGCAGCGTGACGATCTCGAGCGCGAAAGGAAGTTTGGTCTGGTCGATGATCTCCGCGGAGATGCCATCGCTCCCGAGCCAGATGGTGCGATACGGTTTGCCTTCGATATTCATGGAACCGCCTTAGCACACCTGCCGAGGTCCGTAGAGCCCCAAGTGGTCCTTGGCCCCGGTCGTCCGTAGCGTTAGTCGCCCTCGAACGCCATCAGCGTGTGGCATGGCACGCCGAGTTCGGTGAGACGTGCACTGCCGCCGAGATCCGGCAGATCGATGACGAACGCGGCGCCAACGACTTCGGCCTTGAGCTGACGCAGCAGCTCCACGGCCGCGACGGCCGTTCCGCCCGTGGCGATCAGGTCATCCACCAGCAGCACCGGTTCGCCGGGGCTCAGCGCGTCTTCATGGATCTCGATGACATCGACACCGTATTCGAGTTCGTATTCCTGACCGATCGCCTTGGCCGGCAGCTTGCCCTTCTTACGGATGGGCACGAAGCCGCAATGCATACGGTCCGCCGCGGCCCCGCCCAGAATGAACCCGCGTGCCTCGATGCCCGCAACGGACTCGACCCGCTGATCCTGGAACGGCGCCACCAACTGTTCGACGGAGGCCCGGAAACCGGACGGATGACCGAACAGCGTGGTCACGTCGCGAAACATGATGCCGGGCTTCGGGTAATCCGGGATCGTCCGCACAAGGGACTTGATGTCGATTTCGGTGGTCATCGGGCAACGGTCTCCAATTCAGGAAGGCCAACGGTCGGGAAAGCCAACAGGCAGGCGAAACGCCTTGATAGCGGAAGGTGCACCGGCTGACTAGAACGAGCCTGGCCAGGACAGGGGCATCTAGCCGTTCAGCACGCGCCCCGCGACGGCATCGAGCTTCTTCAGCAGCTCGGGGTCGCGCGCTTCAGGCGCCGTGATGATGGCGGTGTCGAGCGCACGGTCGGAGCCGGCGGGACAAGACTCGTGCTCGCGCGGGAAGTCGCGGGCGAGCCGACCCACGAGGCGCGCGGCCTTCTCCGCATTGGCCGTGAGCACGCGGATGATGTCCTGCACCGTCACCGCGTCGTGGTCCGGATGCCAGCAATCGAAATCGGTGACCATGGCCACGGTCGCGTAGCAGAGCTCCGCCTCGCGGGCGAGCTTCGCCTCAGGCAGATTGGTCATGCCGACTACAGAATACCCCAGCCCCTTGTAGGTGAGGCTCTCGGCCAGCGTGGAGAACTGGGGACCCTCCATGCACACATAGGTGCCGTCGCGCACGAACGGGATGGACTCGGCCTCCGCCGCCTCCGCGATGCGCATGCGTAAGCGCGGTGAGGTGGGATGGGCCATGGACACATGGGCGACGCAGCCCGTGCCGAAGAACGATGTGGCGCGGTTGTGGGTGCGGTCCACGAACTGGTCGACGATGACGAACGTGCCCGGCGGCAGATCCTCCTTGTAGGAGCCGCAGGCCGACAGCGAAATGAGGTCGGTGACCCCTGCCCGCTTCATGACGTCGATATTCGCACGATAGTTGATGTCGGTGGGCGACAGGCGATGCCCCTTGTCGTGGCGCGGCAGGAAGACGATCGGCAGCCCGGCGATATCGCCGAACCGAAGCGCGCCCGACGGATCGCCCCAAGGGCTCTCGATGCGCTCCTCACGCACGTTCTCAAGTCCCGGCAGGTCATAGAGACCCGACCCGCCGATAATGCCGAGCACTGCTTTTGTCATACGTTCCTCTCGGTGAATGAAGATGCGGCGGCGTCTTGCCCTGCCCCTTGCCCTGCCCTAGGTCCGGCCAAACTCAGTCGCCTACATGCATGTAGACCAAGGCCCAGACATGGCTGCCACGGTTGTCTTCTCCGACTGTTTCGCCCTCTTGGCGCGTGTTCATGAGCCAGAGCGGCCCCTGGCTGTTCAGGCCGAGGGGCTTCCCGTCGGCCTCGAGCGCGAGAATATAGTCCGATCCGTCTATGTCCTCAGGCAAGAGATAGCCGCTGTAGCCGTCCGTCGCCACGAAACGTGTCTTGACCTTGGCCGCCTCGATCGCGACCAGCACGTCCTGCAGAAACGGTCCCTTGAAGACCGCCTCGCTCCCAAGCTCCGGGGTGACGGCCGTGACCGTCCCTTGCGGCAGGGCGAGCAGCATCTCCCGGTCGAAGGCATACGCGTTCTTGAAATCGACCTTCAGCTTGGCGAGCGCGCTGTCTCGGTTCTTATCGAACCCCCCGCGATTGGTCTTGCCCACCAGTCCGCCGACGGTGAGCAGCACCATGCCGTCGGGCGCGGGCTCACCATCTTCTTGAGCGACGGCCGCGAAGCTGACGAGCGCGATCCAGATAAAGACGAGCGCTCGCAGCATCGATCGCGTCCTACGTATCGGTCTTGGCTGCGTGCTGGGCCGCGTGGTCGCGTCTGTGGATCGGAGCCCAGACCGCCCTCTTTGCGAGGAACATGATCACCGCGAAGACGATCAGGAAGATCATGATCCGCGCGCCGGTCTTGTAGCGCTGCTCCAGCGTGGGCTCCGCCGCCCACATCAGGAAAGCGGACACGTCCTTCGCGTAGTTTTTGACGGTGGGCTCGGTGCCGTCCGTGTACTCCACGACGCCGTCCGACAGCGGCTTCGGCATGGCGATCTGATGTCCGGGGAAGGCAGCGTTGTAGTGCATGCCCTTGGACATCTTCATGTCGTGCGGCGCCTCTTCGTAGCCGGTCATCAGCGCATAGAGATAGTCCGGGCCGCCCGGACGCGCCTTGGCCATCACGGAGAGGTCCGGCGGATAGGCCCCGCCATTGGCGTTGCGAGCGGCCTGCTCGTTGGCGTACGGCGCCTTGAAGCGGTCGGACGGCTTGGCCGGACGCAGGAACATCTCGCCCTTGTCGTTGGGGCCATCCGAAATCTGGGCCTGGGCCGCGAGCGCCTTGACCGCCGCTTCCGAGAACTGAGGACCGCCCGGCTGCCCGAGATTGCGGTAGGAGAGGAGGTCCATCGAGTGGCAGTTCGCGCAGACGAACTGGTAGACCTTGTAGCCGCGCTGCAGCTGCGCGCGGTCGAAGTGACCGAAGGGCGGCCCGAATGACCACTCCTGCGCTTCGATCGCCGTGCCATGGCCGTCATCCGCGGCATGGGTGATGCCGGGAAGCGCGATGGCGAGAGCCGCAACGGCGGCAAACAGTTTCATGACGTTCCGCATCACGCAGTCCCCCCGCTGGCGCTCGTATCCTTCTTTCCGAGCACCGACTCGGTGATGCTGCCCGGCAGCCTCTTCGGTTTCTCGATCAGTCCCACGACGGGCATGATGATCAGGAAGAAGGCGAAGTAGTAGAAGGTGCAGATGCGCCCCCAAAGAAGCTTCCAGCCTTCCGGTGCCTGGGAGCCGAAATAACCCAGCGCCAGGCAGCAGATCACGAACAGCCAGAAGAACCACTTGAAGATGGGCCGGTAGCTGACGGAGCGGATACGCGACGTATCGAGCCACGGAATGAAGAACAGCACCACGATGGCGCCGATCAGACCCATGACGCCGAGCAGCTTGTCGGGAATGGCCCGCAGGATCGCGTAGAACGGCAGGAAGTACCATTCGGGCACGATGTGCGGCGGCGTCTGCAGCGGGTTGGCCGGGATGTAGTTGTCCGTGTGGCCGAGATAGTTCGGCGCGTAGAACAGGAACACGCCGAACAGAAGGCAGAACAGCACGACTGCGAAGCCATCCTTGATGGTGAAATAAGGATGGAAAGGCAGCGTGTCGGACTTCGTCTTGACGTCCACGCCCGTGGGATTGTTGCTGCCCGGAATATGCAGCGCCCAAATGTGCAGAACCACGACGCCCGCGATGATGAACGGGAACAGATAGTGGAGCGCGAAGAGCCGGTTCAGCGTGGGCTCGCCCACCGAGAACCCGCCCCAGATCCACTGCACCAGCGTCGTGCCGAGCCCCGGGATCAGGGTGTCGAGCGAGGTGAACAGGTTGGTGATCACCGTCACCGCCCAGAAGCTCATCTGGCCCCAGACCAGCGAGTAGCCCATGAAGGCCGTCGCGATCATCAGGAACAGGATCAGCACGCCGAGCATCCACAGGATCTCGCGCGGCGCCTTGTAGGACCCGTAATAGAGCCCGCGGAACGTATGGACGAAGGCCGCGAAGAAGAACATGGAGGCGCCGACGGCGTGGGTGTAGCGCAGCAGCCAGCCCCAGTTCACGTCGCGCATGATTTTCTCGACGGACTCGAAGGCACCGTCCGTGGTCGGCACATAATGCATGGCGAGCACGATGCCCGTCACGATCTGCACCGCCAGCATGAAGCTCAGGATCGCGCCGAACGTCCACCAGTAGTTGACGTTGCGCGGCATCGGGAAGACCCCGAACTGGTCGTACATCATCCGCGGAACGGGCAGACGCGTGTCGAGCCAGCGCTCAATGCCGGTCGAGGGCTTGTAAGTCGATTCGTGCGCCATGATCCGCCCTATCCGATCTTGATTTTGGTGTCAGAGGTGAAGGCGTAAGGCGGGATATACATGTTCTCCGGCGCCGGACCTTTGCGAATACGGCCCGCCGTGTCGTACTGCGAACCATGGCAGGGGCAGTACCAGCCGCCATACTCGCCCTTGTACGAGCCGACCGACTGGCCCTGCGGGATGCAGCCGAGATGGGTGCAGATGCCGATCATGACGAGCCAGGGCTCTTTGTCGGTCGCGGCCCGGTTCGTGTCGG
Source organism: Methyloceanibacter sp. wino2 (assembly GCF_003071365.1). Lineage (NCBI taxonomy): Bacteria > Pseudomonadati > Pseudomonadota > Alphaproteobacteria > Hyphomicrobiales > Hyphomicrobiaceae > Methyloceanibacter > Methyloceanibacter sp. wino2. The sequence goes on along the minus strand of NZ_CP028960.1, from coordinate 2,577,422 downwards.
TCGCGAGCGCCGTGTCCGCCAGATTGGCGTTGCGCGCCAGCTGATCGGGCAAGTCGCTCAGCTTCACGTCCTTGGCCGCCTCGACTTCCTCGGCCGTGCGATGGCGGATGAAGATCGGCTTGCCGCGCCACATGACCGTGATGGCCTGGCCTTCTTCGACAGGCGCAAGGTCCACGTCGATCGAGGCAAGCGACAGGGTCGAGGCATCGGGGTTCATCTGATCGAGCAAGGGCCACAATACGGCCGCGCCGCCAATGGCCGCAAAGGCCCCGGCGCCGATCAGGATCACGTCGCGCCGGGACGGATCGTCGTCATCTACAAAGGAAGGATCGGTGGAACTGTCTGAATTGGCCATGAAGCCAAACGCTCCTAATTTGATGGAGCCGAAGAGAGCAAAAGCCCAGCCTCTCGGCTCTCTTAGTTAAGGCACGGTGCGTGCCGAAACTCTGTTGTTGCCCAACAAAAGGGCACCCAGCGTGCCGCGGATTTGTTATTGCCCAGCCGCGCGCTGCGGTGCAACGCGATTCATGGCGGTTTTCTGTCATTGCGGTGGGATGTTGTCCAGCAGACACAGTGGTCAAATTGGCGCAGGTAATTACTGATGAAGATCAAGGGGGCGCCAATGGTGGCAACGACATGATGCATCCATGTGACGGATACGAGCCGGTAAGGTAGATGGATCATGCAAGAAGAAAACGTCATCGAACGGGAAGTCATGGACGCGCAAGGATCGGAAAACCCTAAGTCGAAGAACAACTTCGAAGCCAATAAGGACCGGGCGAGCCGCTGGTTCGAGGAGCTGCGCGACCGCATGCTGGCTGCGCTCGAAGCCGTCGAGGATGCCGCCGAAGGGGCACCCGGCTGCGAGGGCAAGCAAGCCGGCCGCTTCACCCGCACCCCGTGGGACCGCGAGGAAGGCGGCGGCGGGGTCATGTCCCTGATGTCGGGCCGCGTGTTCGAGAAGGTCGGCTGCCACACATCCACCGTCTACGGAGAGTTCCCGAAGGAGTTCGCGGGCCAGATCCCAGGTGCGGCCGAGGACCCCCGCTTCTGGGCGAGCGGCATGTCCTTCATTGCCCATCCGACCAACCCCAGCGCCCCCACGGGCCACATGAACACCCGCATGGTGGTCACCTCGAAGGGCTGGTTCGGCGGCGGCGGCGACCTCACCCCCGTGCTCAACCGGCGGCGCGTCCAGGAGGACGCTGACTCGCAGGATTTCCACGCGGCCATGAAGGCCTCTTGCGAGGGCCAGCCGTCGGCTGACTATCCGCGCTTCAAGGACTGGTGCGACGAGTATTTCTACCTCAAGCACCGGAAGGAGCCGCGCGGCATCGGCGGCATTTTCTACGACTATCTGGATACGGGCGACTGGGAGGCGGACTTCGCCTTCACTCAGGAAGTCGGCAAGGCCTTCGTCGGCATTTATCCGGAGCTGGTGGCCCGCAATATCGGTACGCCCTGGACCGAGGAAGACCGCACCGAGCAGCTTATCCGGCGCGGACGCTATGTGGAGTACAACCTGCTCTACGACCGGGGCACGATCTTCGGCCTGAAGACCGGCGGCAATGTGGACGCGATCCTGTCCTCCATGCCACCCCTGGTCATGTGGCCTTAGCGGCGCCCTACCCCCGGATACCGGCGTACATCAGCGGGGTGTTGTCGGCGAACTGGCTGGCGGTCTGGGCGTCGGCGAGGATGCCGGCGGCGATCGCGAGGGCTGCGAGAGCGACAAACGCCAGCGCGAAACCTGCGATCTTCTTCCCCGTGATGTTCCCCGCGATCTTCCCCATGACCTGTTCCCTTCCTTGGCACCGGCGCGCGTCCTTCCCGCGCGTCGTAGGAACAGGTTTAGTGAGGGGCGGCTGAACCCAATCTGAGAGGGCCGTTCATCTGCCGTACAGGTTTTGGTTAACGCCCCGGAAACCCTTTGCCCGCAAGGGTCAGCGGCCTGGGAGCGGCTCAAAAACGCTTGCCAAAAGTGCCAGAATGCCGCATGTTTAGGGGCACCGGGCGCCCGCTGTTGGGCGTGGACGAAGACGACGGTAAGCGACGAACGTAGCCAAGAGCACGACCCTTTCCTGACATCTGAAGACGCCATGGGCTTCTTCCTTGGGGGACTCCTTAGAGAACGCCTCAAGCGAAGGGGTCATGTGGCCCGTTATTTTAAAACTAGCGAACGGGAAAGGACTCCCCCGAAATGTCTCGTGTCAATGGCACCGTCAAATTCTTCAACCACACTCGCGGCTTCGGCTTCATCGAGCCGGAAGACGGCGGCAAGGACGTGTTCGTTCATGCTTCCGCTGTGGAGCGCGCTGGCATGCCGCCCCTGAACGAAGGCGACAAAGTCTCCTTCGAGATCGAGGACGACCGCCGCGGCCGCGGCAAGCAGGCAGCGAACATCCAGGCTGCGCAATAGCGCCTAGGACTGCCCAACTGTATATCGCCGCGCGCTTCCAAGAAGCGCCAGCAGGCTTTAGAGAACCGCCGGCCCCACACGGGGTCCGGCGGTTTTTTCATGATCGCAGGGGAACTTAGCCGACGCGCCAACGTTCAGGACAGGTTCATGTGGCCGCCCCTAGAGTGCCATGAACGGGGGGCAGATTGCCCCACGGATCTGGGGGGTCTTTCAACCTTCACGGCGCCCGGAGGCAACGGCGCCACATCCGAGGAACAGACATGATGGGTCGGAAATCGTATTTTGCATTTGTCGCTGCGCTCGTCGCAGTCTTCGCTCTCGTGGCGGCGGCTCCGGCGGAAGCCGGACGCGGCCATGGCAAGGGCAAGGGCTGGCGGGGCGGCCCGGGCGGTCCCTACGTCCAGAACAACTATTACGGCCGCCGTGGCGGCGGCAGCAATATCAATGCGCTCGGCGCCGGTCTTGTCGGCCTTGCCGCCGGCGCGGTGATCGGCAGCGCGCTTACCCCCAAGGAGGTCTACGTGACCCCGCCGGCGCGGCCCGTGGGCTACCGTCCGGAGCCCTGGACGCAGGATTGGTATGCCTACTGCTCGTCCCGCTACCGGAGCTTCAACCCGCGGTCGGGAACCTTTGTCGGCTACGACGGCTACGAGCATTTCTGCCGCTAGACCCGTCGATTGAACCGATGTCGTTCAATGCAGCACAGCCCGCCGGTCCACAGCCGGCGGGCTGTTGCATGCACGCCACATAGGTTTCATGCGGGTTTACACGCGGCACGGCACGCGGCCGCCGGCATCGCACTAACCGGCTGATTTCCGCTGCTGGCTGCTTTTCATCAATGCTTAATTACACCGACATTCATTGCGTCTTGAACGCGATGCCGACACAGCCCAAAATTGCGAGCGTTTTCGAACGCGTTTAGCGTGGCTTGCCATATTTTGTTGCCAGCCGCCGTGTTTTGTTGTCTTGACGCAAAGTCGTAGCGCAACGCCGCGACTACCGTCTTGACGGTGTTAGAAAAAATCGAAGCTCAAGAATCCGAGGACTGTTGCAGCCCATGTCCGTTTCCGTTGTCGCCGAACCCGCGATCACTGAAATCTCCCGCGACCAGCCAAACGCCCCAGCAGACCGAGAAGCCCTGAAGAAGATCCGGCCCTATCAGGGCATGGTGGCTTGGCCGACCGTGTTCCTGGCGATCGGCATCGTGACGTCTTTCGTGACCGTGTGCACGCTGGGAACGCTCGGGATCATCCCCCTCTGGCTCGGACTGATCCTCAACAGCCTCATTCTCTACGCGGATCAGACGCCGCTGCACGAGGCCTGCCACGGCAATATCGCCGGCAAGCACTCTCGCTATCTATGGCTGAACCATCTCGTCGGCTATGTGTGCGGCACGATCCTGCTGCACGAATACAAAGCCTTCCGCTACATGCATCTGGCGCATCACCGGGAGACCAACGACCCGGAGCTCGATCCAGACCATTGGGTCGCGGTGAACAACCCGTTCCTGCTTGTTTGGCGTTGTCTGACGATCGTGTTCGTCTACCACAACTATTTCTGGCGCCACATCGCCTTTCATCCGCATGTCCCGGGCATGCGCAGTCTCTCGATCCAGATCGCCCTGATGAACGGCCTCTACTACGCGGTCATCATCGGGCTCTGCGTGATCGGCTATTGGCGCGAAGTTCTGATGCTGTGGGTCCTGCCGCACATTTTCGCGTCGGCGCTCATCATCTACTTCTTCGCCTATCTGCCCCACAAGCCGCACAAGGTGCGCGAACGCTATCGCGACACGAACGTCTTCTGGGTGCACGGCAAGATCATCGAGCCGGTCGTGGACTGGCTCTACCTGTTCCAGAACTTCCACCTGATCCACCACCTGTTCCCGCGCATCCCCTTCTACAAATACAAGGATGCGTTCGCGGATCTGCGGCCGGTCCTGGAGAAGGAACACGCCCACATCTACGAATACGATTTCGGCCCGCACCGCGAAGCCGCAACCGAAGCGCGCTAGCGGCGCACATGCCTCATCGCGAATATGAAAATAGCCGGGCCTCAAGCCCGGCTATTTTTTTTGCCGTAACGAGACTGGGCTCAGTCGGGATCAGGCGATCTTGCGCGCGACGATGAAGGGCACGGAGACATCGGTCACGAAGTGCCGCGTCTCGAGGATCTCGAACCCGTGCGCCTCTATCTGCTCCCTGAGTTCCGCCTCGCGTTGGAATCGGACATAGGGAGCCTTTCCCAGAGCCTGCAGGATCGGAAGGGCGATCTTCATCAGCCGCCACTTCAGCGGCGCCTTGGGGCCGAGACCGCAAAAGGTCTTGGAGATGAATAGGCCACCGGGCTTCAGCACGGATGCGATCCGTTTCAAGTCCTCGTCGAGCGTCGGCAGCAGGTGCAAGAGGTTGAAGCCGAGAACCGCGTCGAACGGCGTGTTCTTGTCGGCGATCTCACCGACGGCCGCGGTCTTGAAGGCGACATTGCGCGCGCCCTTTTCGAAGGCCTTCTCGCTCGCAATGCGGATCATGCCGCTGGAGAAATCGCTGCCCACATATTCGCGGACGTTGTCGCACAGACGCAGCGCGGTGGTACCGGTGCCGCACCCCACTTCCAAGACACGCTGACCCTCGTCCAGGTAATACCGCGTGCGGTCGAGTGTGGCGTCATAGGCCGCCTCGTTCGCGATCGGCTGCTTGGCATATTTCTCCGCTTGGGCGTCCCAAAACTGTGCTGCGTGAACCATGAATGGGCTCCTTTCGTGGATGTAGAGTGCCATGCATATTTAAAATGTGAATTGTCAAAATTCGCAGTTTGTGTATGCAAATTTGCATGAACTGGCAGGCCATCTCCTTCGACTGGAATCAGGTCCGAGCCTTTCTCGCGACGGCCGAGGAAGGCTCGTTTTCGGGCGCGGCCCGGGTCCTGGGGCTGACGCAGCCGACACTTGGGCGCCAGGTCGCGGCGCTCGAAGAGGATCTCGGCGTCATGCTGTTCCAGCGGATCGGCCGCACGCTCGAACTGACCCCGTCGGGCCTCGAGCTTCTCGATCATGTCCGGGTCATGGGAGACGCGGCGCACCGCGTATCGTTGGCGGCTTCGGGGCACAGCCAGGCCATCGACGGCGTGGTGCGGGTCACCGCGACGAACATGTACGCCGTGTACTTTCTGCCGCCCGTCATCGAGCGCCTGCACGAACTCGCGCCCAACCTGGAAATCGACATCGTTGCGTCGAACGAGCTGCGCGACTTGAGGCGGCGCGAGGCCGACATTGCGATCCGTCACGTGCGCCCGCATGAGCCGGACCTTGTCGGACGGCTGGTCAACGAGAGCGACGGCAGCCTCTACGCGTCGAAGCGCTATCTCAGCAAGTATGGTCGCCCCCGCTCGCCTGCGGACCTCGAGGGTCACTACTTCATCGGCAGCAACAATCAGCAGGAGATGGTCAACTATCTCGGCCGGTTCGGCATCTCGCCCGCGCGGGAGAACTTCCGGTTCGGCACGGACTGCGCCCTCGTCATGTGGGAGATGGCGCGCCAAGGCTTCGGCATGTGCCTCATGGCCGCCGCCGTCGCCGCCAGGACACCGGGCATGGAACCCGTCTTTCCCGACATGGCGCCCATGAGGTTTCCGACCTGGCTCGTCGCGCACCGGGAACTCTACACAAGCCGCCGCATCCGCCTCGTCTACGACACGCTGGCCGAGTTTCTCTCGAACCAGAGTGAGCATCCCTGAGAGCGCGGAGGCCGTCGCGTTTGGCCCATCGTCGGCGTGGGCACGGCCGACTGGCTGGCTGGGGCTGCTTTCGCCGGCTGCGGCTTCAGGCAGCGCTCGTACCTTGTTCCGCATCAATGTGTCGCAGCCGCAAAACGTGCTAGCCTTCTTGGTTCCTGAAGATTGGAGGGCAGCATGACCAACAGAAGGCTCGCCGACATCTTGGGGGACCAGAGGCTCCTGGCACTCAGGGAGCATGCACCAGTCCGGGAAGCCTGCCAGTGCATGTGGGAGCGTCGTAAGGGGTCGGTCCTCGTGATCGATCAAGACAGCCGGCTCATCGGCATTTTCACGGGCCGCGATGCCGTACGCGTGCTTGCCGAAGGCAAGAGCGCCGACGCCACGCCCCTACTGGACGCGATGACACCCAATCCGGTGACGGCCCTGCCCGCAGCCAGCGCCGTCGACGCACTGCGCACCATGAGCGACCGGGGCATCCGCCATCTTCCGGTGGTGGAGAACCACACGATCTTCGGCGTCGTCTCGCGTGGCGACTTCAAGGGCGTCGAGATCGATCGCCTCGACGAAGACGATCATCTGTCGGAATGTCTCCGCTGAGCCCCAGGCTCCCGCCTGCTGTACGCCGGGGTGTCGCAGGCGCCTTTACGCGCCGGCCCTAGGAAGCTTCGGCCCGGCAGCGCTTCACCCCTCACGCGCTCCGCGAGGACGCAGGCTGGTGGCCGTCCATGGCTGGATCCCAGACGAGCGCTCGGTTTCGCCCCGCGGCTTTCGCGGCATAAAGCGCCTCGTCGGCGCGGGCGATGGATGTCTCCACCAAAACTCCCGGCTCGAGGGGCGTGACGCCAAACGAGGCCGTCACGTGAACAGGCTCGTCTGACCCGAGCTCTTGGGGAACGCCCGCAAGCTCACCACGGAGCCGATCGATGATGGCCAGTCCCTCTTCGATCGTGGTCTCAGGCATCACGACCACGAACTCTTCACCGCCATACCGGAACAGCTGATCGTAGGGCCGCAAACCGCGCGCCATGTGGTGCGTACACGCCTTCAGGACATGGTCGCCCGCGGCATGTCCGAACGCGTCGTTGACGGCTTTGAAGTGGTCCAGATCCATCATCGCGACACAGCAGGATTGCGCGCAGCGCTCCACGAGGGCTTGCTGCTCGCGCAGTCTCGACAGGAGGCCAAACCGGCCGGGCACGCCCGTCAACGGATCGACCGCCTGAAGCGCATCTTCCATGACTTGTCTCAGCGCGGCGATTTCCAGCCGCATGTTCTTGAGCGCAGCGATGAAGCGCTGGTACTGCTGAATCGTGACCCGCTCGCCGGCGGCGGTGGAACGCAGCATGTCCGCCGCATAGCAGTGCATCCGCTCATGCGCCGTTCCGAGTTCCGCAAAGCCCGGACGGTTCGAGAGGGCAAGAGGCTGCTTCGTCTCCGAGTAATACCACTGGCCGAGGCGGCACTTGCGATGGGGATTGTCGTCGATATCACGCTGGTCCGGCGGCAGAGCACAAATGAGTGTGCCCATCAGCGACTCCAGCCACTGATCGTGGTTGTAGCTGCAGCGGTCGAGTTCGGCGATTGCCGCACAGAGTTCGTCAGACGAAAGTGTATCGATAGCCATCATCGCCTCTGGGTAGAAGAGGTTGAACACGCTTGATACAGGAGCGCCCTATCCAGAAAGTTAAGGGCCATTAACGAAATTTTGCCCTCGCGCCCCATTCGACAGTTTGAGCGGCACCTCCGAGCCGCTCGCCATGATTACGTGCCGGTCTCGAACGTGAGGTCCGCCGGCGAGATCAGCACACCGAATTGCTGGCACCAGATGACCACGGACGGAAAGTCCTTGAGATTGACGCCCGCCGGGATCGCGTAGTTCTGGCTGCCCTTGAAGGCCCGCAGGCGTCCGAGGTCCACATACATCGTATCCTTCACGTCGTCCGACGACCGGATGTCGGCCTTGGGCACGAGATAGACGTGGTAGTCGGGCCCCGGCCCGACCTCGAAGTCTTGGCCGAGAAATACCGTCTTCGGATAAACGCTGACCTCGCCCTTGCCGTAATGGACGGGGTCTGACGGATTGGCGTGAATGAACGTGCCTTTGGCGACGAGCGCGCCCGCCTCATTACGGTTGAGCGTCTCCATCGCATCCGGCGGCGGGAACAGGTACGGGAAGAAAAAGATGCCGAGGCCGAGGCCCAGCACCAGCCCGATCAGAATGCCGGAAAAGAATCCTTTGATGAATCGCCACATGTCGCCCCTCCCAATGCCCCACGACCGCACCTAGCGTCGTTGGGAGCTTGCCATGGCGTGGGCATGAAGGCGAGCGGCGGATGCCGGACGAGAGCCCTAGTGAACCTGCAATTCGCCCGCCACGAAGCTGAACTCCGTGGGCGAGATCAGCGCCTTGTGCGCCACGCGCACCCGGTAGAGCGGGCCCTCCAGACTGGTGCGCCAGAAATCCAGAAACTCGGACAGCCGCGGGAAGCGCGGCGCGAGATCGAAATCCTGCCAGACGTAGCTCTGCAGAAGCTCCCGGTGATCGGGCAAGCGGTAGAGAATTTCGGCCGTGGTGAGAGAATACCCAGCCATTTGATCGGCGAAGGCCTGATCCATCGGTTCTCGTCCCCCATTTTTCGTCGCGTTTTTGACTCGTCGATGCTAGGACCGACCCCCGAGCCCGTCCAGACGATTTGTTGAGCAATATCAGCGCATTGGCAGCACACGACAGGGAGTGCTGATTTTTTGGCACTCCCACCTTGAAAGTGCCAAGAAGCCCATCTACATAGCGTGCGAGAGGGACCCGGTTCTCGGGTAACGCCCTCGATTCACGACAATTTTTGGACAATCTGTCTGGAGGAGTAAGCAAGATGAAGTTTCGTCCATTGCATGATCGCGTCGTTGTGCGCCGGATCGATGAGGACGAACGGACCGCTGGCGGCATCATCATTCCCGACACGGCCAAGGAAAAGCCGCAGCAGGGTGAAGTCGTTGCCGTGGGCCCGGGCGTCGCCGACGACAAGGGTCAGGTTCAGCCGCTCGACGTCCAGGTGGGCGATCGTGTGCTGTTCGGCAAGTGGTCGGGCACCGAGGTGAAGATCGACGGCGACGACGTTCTCATCATGAAGGAGAGCGACATTCTCGGCGTCCTCGAAGGAGCCACCGCCTCGAAGAAGAAGGCAGCGTAGCGAAAGCCTACCGCCTCAACCGCAATTCGTTTCGCCGCCTGGGCACTGCCGCAATCGCGGGGTGTGACACGCGGCAAGGTTCGAAGGAGTTAAACGCAACATGTCTGCGAAAGATGTGAAATTTTCCCAGGACGCCCGCGAGAAGATGCTCCGCGGCGTCGACATCTTGGCCAATGCGGTCAAGGTGACCCTCGGCCCCAAGGGCCGCAATGTCGTCCTCGAGAAGTCGTTCGGCGCCCCCCGCATCACCAAGGACGGTGTGACGGTCGCCAAGGACATCGAGCTCGAGGATAAGTTCGAGAACATGGGCGCCCAGATGGTGCGCGAGGTTGCTTCCAAGACGGCCGACGAGGCCGGCGACGGCACCACCTCCGCCACGGTCCTCGCCCAGGCTATCGTCAAGGAAGGCGCGAAGTCCGTCGCCGCCGGCTCCAACCCGATGGATCTGAAGCGCGGCATCGACCTCGCCGTCGGCAAGGTCGTCGAGGCGCTGAAGGAGAAGGCCAAGAAGGTCACCTCCAACGACGAGATCGCGCAAGTCGGCACCATTTCGGCCAATGGCGACGCGGATATCGGCCGTTTCATCGCCGAAGCCATGCAGAAGGTCGGCAATGACGGCGTGATTACCGTCGAGGAAGCCAAGAGCCTCGACACCGAGCTCGAGGTCGTCGAAGGCATGCAGTTCGACCGCGGCTACCTCTCCCCCTACTTCATCACCGATGCCGACAAGATGCGCGTCGAGTTGGAGAACCCCTACATCCTCATCAACGAGGCGAAGCTCTCCAATCTTCAGTCCATCCTGCCGCTGCTCGAGGCGGTTGTGCAGTCGGGCCGTCCGCTCCTCATCGTCGCTGAAGACGTCGAGGGCGAGGCTCTGGCCACGCTCGTGGTCAACAAGCTGCGCGGCGGCCTGAAGGTCGCGGCCGTCAAGGCCCCGGGCTTCGGCGATCGCCGCAAGGCCATGCTGCAGGACATCGCTGTCCTGACCGGCGGTCAGGTCATCTCCGAGGATCTCGGCATCAAGCTCGACAACGTCACGCTCGACATGCTTGGCCAGTCCAAGAAGGTCGTCATCACCAAGGACGACACCACGATCGTCGACGGCGTCGGCAAGAAGAAGGACATCGAAGCCCGCGTGTCTCAGATCCGTCAGCAGATCGAGGACACGACGTCCGACTACGACCGTGAGAAGCTGCAGGAGCGTCTGGCGAAGCTCGCCGGCGGCGTTGCGGTGATCAAGGTCGGCGGCGCCACCGAGGTCGAGGTGAAGGAGAAGAAGGACCGTGTCGACGACGCGCTGAACGCAACGCGCGCAGCCGTCGAAGAAGGCATCGTGCCGGGCGGCGGCGTTGCGCTGCTGCGTGCGCTCGACGCCATCGAGTCCCTCCGTGTCAGCAATGACGACCAGAAGGTCGGCATCAACATCGTCCGCCGTGCCCTTCAGGCGCCGCTGCGTCAGATCGCCGAGAATGCCGGCGAAGACGGTGCCGTTGTCGTGGGCAAGATCCTCGACAAGAAGGAGTACAACTTCGGCTACAACGCCGCGACCGGCGAGTACGGCAACCTGGTCAAGGAAGGCGTGATCGACCCGGCGAAGGTCGTGCGCACCGCCCTTCAGGATGCCGCGTCCGTGGCCGGCCTGCTCATCACCACCGAGGCGATGGTGGCCGAGATCCCGAAGAAGTCCGCGCCTGCCATGCCTGGCGGCGACATGGGCGGCATGGGCGGTATGGGTGGCATGGGCTTCTAAGCCAGGACCCTTTCCGTCGCGTTCTTTCGGAACGCATCGACAAACGCGAAAGCCGCGCCTTCGGGCGCGGCTTTTTTCTTGGCGCTACGCGTCGCGGGCCGCGGCCAGCTTCCCGGCGATCGCCAGTAGCCCATCTCGATCTTCCTTGAAGCCACCATCGATCCAGCACTGCTCGGCCGCGCGCAGCATCTCGCCGATCGCGGGGCCGGAGAACGGGCCTAGCGCCGTGATGTCGGGTCCGCGCAACGGAAAGACCGGGGGTTCCCAGCGCTCGGCCAGCGTCGCCGCACGGCGCCAATCGGGATCGGTGGCGGGCGCATCGCTGGTCGCCCAGGCCAGCAGCATCCGCGAAGCATAGTTTTCAGGGCCCAGCCGGTAGAGCTTGCGCTTGGCCGCGGCCTCGCTCGGCAACGCCTCGTCGAACGGCACACCGGCCAGCGCGAGCAGAGCCCGCTCCGCATTGGAGAGCTTGAAACGGCGCGCAAGCCGCTTGGCGTCCTCGGGAATGAAGATCGCAAGGGCCGCGAGCCGCAAAATGGCGTTGGGCTCGCGATCGAGCGCCGCCTCGATCTCGATGAGACGCGCGAAACGGGATAGGCGCGGCACGGCCCCAAGGATGTCGCAGAGCAGCCCGAAGGCGAACAAGACATACACCGCTTCATACGCGCGCGGCGCGACAAGCAGACGCTTCAGCTCGCTCGCCACGCGTTCCGCCGATAGCTGGCGCAGGCCAGCACGTTCGCGCACGCAGGCCGACAAGCCTTCCGCATCGAACGCGCCCCAGCCAAAGGACGCGTTGAAACGGAAGAAGCGCAGAATGCGCAGATAGTCTTCCTTGATGCGCAAAACAGCGTCGCCGATGAAGCGCACGCGCCCGGCAACGAGATCCGGATAGCCGCCGAGCGGGTCGAACAGCGTCCCGTCCGCGCCTGCGTAGAGCGCGTTGATCGTGAAGTCCCGTCGCGCCGCATCTTCCGCCCAATCCTCGGTGAACGCGACCGTGGCATGGCGTCCGAACGTCTCCACGTCGCGGCGCAGCGTCGTGACCTCGAAGGAGACGCCGTCGGCGACCACCGTCACCGTCCCATGGGGAAGTCCCGTCGGGATAGCCTTGAGGCCGGCCTTGCGCGCCCGCGCGATGACAGCCTCAGGATGGATCGTCGTGGCGAAGTCCACATCCGCGACCGGCAACCCGAGCAGCGCATTGCGCACGGCCCCGCCCACGGCACGGGTGGCGCCCGTCTCGCCCGAAAGCGCCGCGAACACGCGGACCGTCTCAGGGCGTGCGAGCCACGCGGCCCCGTCGAGCGAAGGCGGCGGCAGGTCCTGGGGCACGTCTTGCGGTGTGTCGTGTTCGGCCATGGCGGTTGATCCGAATGGCGGTTGGTCCGACAGGACGGGCAAAAGTCAATCGATCCCGCCCGGTTTGATGACGCCGTCTTCAAGAACCGACGGCTGGTAACTGCCTTCGCGATCACCGCCGGTGAACTCCACCAGCGTGAGCAGCCCGATGAACAGGACGACAAGGCCGGCAAGGATGAGCCAGAGGAACGGCGCACCGGCCATGGCACGATTGGGCGCGACGCCCTTCACCCATACCACATAGGCCGCGTAGATCAGGAAAGGCAGCAGAAACAACAGGATGTTGATGAGAACAATGCGCAACATCGCGTTCGGCAGTCTCCCCTGGTCGGCTGTTGGTGGCTTTCTACGCGCGCCGTTGTGCGCAAGCTTAACGGCGGCTCACGCACATTGCGAGCGCGCTTTCCCCGCGGCTAGCCTCACTCGTCCATGGGAAAGGGAAAGAACGCGCCGCAACTCCAAACGCCCGGCCCCTCATCAGTCTCCACGGTCAACTCGGCGAGCTCGTAATAGACCGCGCGCGAGAGCTGGGCCCGCAGCCCGTTCCGCACCTCCACGTAGGGTGCCTGCCCGCCCTCCGGCTCGGCGCGAAATCCGATCGGGTGTTCGGGGCCCGCGGTGACTTCATCATCCACATTGGTGGTGAAGGTGAGACGCTGGTCGGGCCCTTCTCCGTCCCGCGTCATGGAGATCGCGATGAACGGCTCGCCCTCGACTTCGATCGGCACTTTCTCCACGGGCGTGACGAGGTAGAACCCGTCGTCCTCGCGCCTCAGCACGGTCGAAAACAGCTTCACGAGAGGCTTCCGCCCGATCGGCGAGCCCTCGTAGAACCAGGTGCCGTCGCGGGTGATTTTTAGGCCGATATCCCCGCAAACATTAAGCTTTGGCAATGATGGCTTGGCCTGTTTGCCGCCATCACTGGCAGATGCTACGAGTCCTTGGGAGTACTTTTTAGGCATTGTCGTATTCAGCCCAAAACGACCTTGTGTTCGCAAGAAAGAACTTAAGAGACACAAACAAGGGATTGTGATCCGATTGCCGGCCAAAGTGTTCTGCTTCCATACGACTTTAGCCCTATTTTTCCTCCACCTTGTGGATTCACCCCAACGGAAATGTAGATAAGACAGTCATGACCACACTTGAATCGGAGCCCCAGCTCGTCGACCGCCTCGACGAAATCGGAAGCAAAATCCAGGATGTACGCGAGGCGACCTCGTCCGTCATCTTCGGTCAGGAGCGGGTCATTGACTTGGCGCTGGTGACGTTGCTCTCGGGCGGGCACGCCCTCCTTATCGGTGTGCCGGGTCTTGCGAAGACGAGCCTCGTCGAAACGCTGGGCGCCGTGCTCGGTCTCGAGAACAAGCGCATTCAGTTCACGCCGGACCTGATGCCCTCCGACATCGTGGGTTCCGAAGTCCTTGAAGAAGATGCGAGCGGCAAGCGCGAGTTCCGCTTCGTCAAAGGACCGATCTTCACCCAGCTTCTGATGGCCGACGAAATCAACCGCGCGAGCCCCAAGACGCAGTCGGCTCTGCTGCAGGCCATGCAGGAGCATCACGTGACCATGGCCGGCGTCCGTCATGACGTACCGTTGCCCTTCCACGTGCTCGCGACCCAGAACCCGCTGGAGCAGGAAGGCACCTATCCGCTGCCCGAGGCGCAGCTCGACCGCTTCCTGCTGCAGATCGACGTGTCCTACCCTGATGCCGAGTCCGAGCGGCGCATGCTCTTCGCCACCACCGGCACCGAGGAGCGCAAGCTCAAGACGATCCTGTCCGCGAGGAACTGATGGTCGCGCAGCGCCTGGTGCGCCAGTTGCCCGTGGGCGATCAAGTCGTGGACGCGATTCTGAAGCTCGTCCGCTCCGCCCGTCCCGGCACGGGCATCGACCAGACCTTGGACGAGATGATCGCCTGGGGCCCGGGCCCGCGCGCGAGCCAAGCGCTGATGCTGGCCGTCCGCGCCAAGGCCATGATGGAAGGCCGCCTGGCCCCGTCCGTGGACGACGTGATCGACCTCGCCGAACCTGTCTTGAAGCACCGCATGTCGCTGACCTTCGCCGCCCGCGCCGAAGGGATCGAGATGAGCGACATGATGGCAAGGCTCATCGAGCCGCTGAAGTAGGCCTTGCGGTGGCAAACGCACGCGCAGCGCTTCAACCGTTTCTGACGGAAGAGGCCGAAGCCCACGGGCTTGCGGCGCGCATGCCTGCGCTTCTCGTCGAGGCGCGCCGTGTCGCTCACACCGTGACGCACGGCACTCATGGCCGCCGCCGGCCTGGACCCGGCGAGACCTTCTGGCAATTCCGGCATTTCGACGTGAACGACGCCGAGGCTGCGATCGACTGGCGCCGCTCGGCAAGCTCCGACCGGCTGTTTGTCCGCGAACGCGAATGGGAAGCGGCGCACACGGTGTGGCTCTGGCTTGACCTGTCGCCGTCCATGCGGTTCCGGTCGTTTTTGTCGAAGACCTCGAAGGAGAGCCGCGCTGTCGTGCTGGCGCTCGGGCTGACAGAACTGCTGGCGCGCGCCGGAGAACGCATCGGCCTCATGGGCCGCGCGCCGTCCTCGGGCCGGTTTGCAAGCCGCAAGGTCGCCGAAGTTCTTCTCAGCGAAACGGCGGACGACAGCCTGCCGCCGCCCGCGCGCCTTAACCGCTTTTCCGAGTGCGTTCTGTTTTCCGATTTCCTCGAGCCGATCGACGAGATGGTCGAACGCTTCCACCAGATCGCCAGCCAAGGCGTGCGCGGTCATCTGGTTCAGATTCTCGATCCCGCCGAAGAGACCCTGCCCTATTCGGGGCGGACGGAGTTCGAAGCCTCCGAAGGCGGTGCGACCATGATCGCGGGCCGCGCCGAAGACCTTCGCGAAAAATATCAGAAGCGGATCGAGCGCCATCGTCTCGACCTGCAGGAGGTCGCCCGTCAACTCGGCTGGTCCTTCGTCGTGCACCATACCGATCGGCCCGCCGAAGAAGTGTTGCTCGCCATCCATGGTCAGCTCGCCGGCCAGGAGCGCGACTACCGCTATCGCGCGGCGCGCGCCACGGCTGAAACGGCGCCGGCCGCAAAGGGAGCCGGCTCATGATGACGCTCGGCCCCATCGGCTTCATGCAGCCTTGGATTTTATTGGCCCTGGCGGCACTGCCCGCCATCTGGTGGCTGCTGCGCTTCACCCCGCCGAGCCCGAAGGTGGTCGAGTTTCCGCCGACCCGCCTGCTCGCCGAGCTAAAGCCCACCGAAGAGACGCCGGCCCGCAGCCCCTGGTGGTTGACCCTGATGCGGATGCTGCTGGCCGCATTGTTGATCCTCGCCCTCGCGCGGCCCGTCATCAATCCCGACGAGGGCCGTTTCACCGGCGAGGGCACCATGCTCCTCGTGGTCGACAATGGCTGGGCCTCGGCGGCGTATTGGAACGCACGGCGCGAAGCCATCGAGGCCGCGATCGACCGCGCCGACCGGGGCGACCGCAACGTGCTGATCGTGCCGACGGCCGCCACCGACGAGATCGGCGAGGCACTGCCTGCCGACGCCGTCCGCGAGCGCATCGCCGGGCTCGTGCCCCAGCCCTTCGCGCCGGATCGGGAAGCCGTCACCGCGACGATGAAGGAAGCCCTGAAGGAAACCTCCGGCTACAGCGTGATTTGGCTGAGCGACGGCCTGGACTACGGCCATGCCGAGGACTTCGCGTCCTGGCTCGGCACGCTCGCCGACGGCGGCGGCCTGACGGTGCTGAAGCCCGGCCCGCTGGAGACGCCGCTGGGCGTCGGACATGCCCGCGCCGAAGGTGGCACGCTCGCCGGCCGGGTCGTCGCCGGAGCCGAGGGACCGATTTCGGGAACCATTCGGGCCGTAACGGCACGGGGCGAACCGCTGGGTGAAGCGCCCTTCACGATCAAGCGCGGCGAGACCGAAGCCATCGCCCCCTTCGACCTGCCGCTCGAAATCCGCAATCAGGTCGCGCGCCTGCAGATCAAGGGGCAGCGCTCCGCGAGCGCCGTGCATCTCTTGGACGCGCAATCCCAATGGCATCGCGTCGGCATCGTCTCCGGCGAATCGCAAGAGGAAGCCCAGCCGCTCCTGTCGCCGCTCTATTATGTGGAGCGGGCCCTGTCGCCCTACGCGGACGTGCTCATTCCGACCGAAGCCAACGTCGCCACCGCCATCAACGACCTGATCGACAAGCAGCGCGTCTCCACCATCGTGCTGGCCGATATCGGGCGGCTCACGCCGGCGACCCAGGAGGAGCTG
Organism: Methyloceanibacter sp. wino2; assembly: GCF_003071365.1. Taxonomy (NCBI): domain Bacteria; kingdom Pseudomonadati; phylum Pseudomonadota; class Alphaproteobacteria; order Hyphomicrobiales; family Hyphomicrobiaceae; genus Methyloceanibacter; species Methyloceanibacter sp. wino2. The sequence continues at coordinate 2,560,716 of NZ_CP028960.1, read as the reverse complement.
GAAGCCTGGCTCGACAAGGGCGGTGTCCTGATCCGTTTTGCCGGCCCACGTCTCGAGCAAGGCGGCGACGAACTCTTGCCCGTCGCGCTGCGTCGCGGCGGCCGGTCGCTCGGCGGCGCCCTCTCTTGGGGCACGCCGCAACCGCTCTCGCCCTTCGAGGACAAAAGCCCGTTCTACGGTCTCGACGTGCCCGAAGACATCCGAGTGAATCGCCAAGTCCTCGCCGACCCCGCCGTCACCATGGACGCGGAGATTTGGGCGACGCTGACCGACGGCACGCCGCTCGTCACCGCAAAGCGCCAAGGCGACGGCTGGGTCGTCCTGTTCCACGTCACCGCGAACTCCGACTGGTCGAACCTGCCGCTATCAGGCCTGTTCGTGCAGATGCTGCGCCAGACGATGGCCCTCGGCCCGAGCCAGATCCTTTCCTCGACCGATGAGGGCGACGGGACGGCCGATGCCGCCGCGGATACGCCGCGCCGTGCCGCGACGACGGCGCTCGCGCCGGTTCAGACCCTCGACGGGTTCGGCCAGCTCGTGCCGCCGCCTCTGAACGCCGCTCCCATCGCGCCCGATCAATTCGCCAAGACGGTCGCCGGTCCTGATCACCCGCCGGGCTATTACGGTCCTTCCGGTCAGGCCCGCGCGCTGAACATCGTCAAGACCGACACGAAATTCGTACCCCTTCCGGATGTGGCAGGCGCGAGTACGGTCGGCTTCTACACATTGAAGAAGCCGTTCGCGCTTGAGCCCTGGCTTTATCTGGCGGCACTCGGCCTCTTCGCACTCGATATTCTTGCCGTGCTCGCGCTGAGCACCGGCCTCGGCTTCCGCAGGCCGCACCGGGCGACGGCTGCAATGGTGTTTGCGATGCTGCTCGCCGCGGCCGGCGCGGCGCCTCATGCCGCACAAGCGCAGGACACCGACACCGTCGAAACAGCGGCCAAGTCCGACGCGGACGCGGAGGAGTTTGCCCTCAACGCAACGCTCAAGACGCGCCTCGCCTATGTCCTGACCGGCGACAGCCGGATCGACCGCACCAGCCAGGACGGCCTCTTGGGTCTCAGCAAAGTGCTTGGCGCCCGTACCGCGCTTGAGCCGGGCGCGCCGATGGGCGTCGACATCGAAACCGACGATCTGTCGTTCTTCCCGGTGCTGTACTGGCCGGTGCGCGAAGATGCCGAATCGTTGTCGGACGAGACACTCGCCAAGGTCGACGCCTATATGAAGCAAGGCGGCATGATCGTGTTCGACACGCGCGACCAGGAGCGCGTGGCCTATGGTGGCAGCCAGGGCAAGGCGCTGACCCGCCTGATCGGCCGGCTCGACCTTCCCGCGCTCGAGCCCGTGCCCGGCAATCACGTGCTGACGCGGTCGTTCTATCTGATGAACAGCTTCCCGGGCCGCTGGGACGGCGGATCGCTGTGGGTCGAGGCGGAACCGGCCAACGAGGCGGAACGCAATGCACGTGCGCGGCGTACGGACGGTGTGAGTTCCGTCGTGGTCACGTCCAACGATTTTGCCAGCGCCTGGGCGCTGGATGACAGCAACCGCCCGCTCTACCCGGTGGTGCCCGGCGGTGAGCTCCAGCGCGAGATGTCGTTCCGCGCAGGTGTCAATCTCGTCATGTATGCCCTCACCGGCAACTACAAGGCGGACCAGGTCCACGTGCCTGCGCTGCTGGAAAGGTTGGGGCAGTAGACGATGAACTGGTCCATTACCTTCGTCCCCTTCGTGCCGTGGCCGGTCCTTTGGATCATTGCCGGTATTGGCGCCGTGCTGTTGGCGCTGCTGTTCTGGCGCGCGCGGCGGGGCGCCGTGCTCCGGCTTCTTACGTTCGCCGCGCTGCTGCTGGCGCTCGCCAATCCGCACCTGAAGCGCGAAGACCGCGAGCCGCTGAACGATATCGTCACCGTGGTGGTCGACGACAGCCAGAGCCAGACGCTGGCCGGCCGCACGGCCCGCACCGCCGAGCTTCGTAACGCGCTGGAGGAACGGCTCAAGGAAGTGCCGGATCTCGAGACCCGCGTCGTGCGCTCCGGCTCGTCCACCGACGAACCCGACCGCGACGGGACGATGCTGTTCACCGATCTTGGTCAGGCACTGGCCGACGTGCCACCGGATCGGCTGGCGGGCGTCATCATGATCACGGACGGTCAGGTTCACGACGTGCCCGAAAAGGTCGCCGCGCTCGGCTTCGATGCGCCCGTGCATGCACTTCTGACCGGCAAGGACGACGAGTTCGACCGCCGTCTTGAAGTCATTGCAGCGCCCCGCTTCGGCATCGTCGGGAGCACGCAGACCATCGAGGTCAAGGTGAGCGAGTCCAAGCCCCGCGAGGACGACATCACCACGCTGACGATCACCCAGCAGGGCAAAGAGCCCGAGAAGGAGATCGTGCGTATCGGCACCCCGGTCGAAATCCCGGTCGATATCAAGCATGCCGGTCCCAACATTGTGGAGATCAAGGTCGACGGGGCCGACGGCGAACTGACCGAAATCAACAACCGCGTCCTTCTGCCCATCGAGGGCGTGCGCGAAAACCTCCGTGTGCTGCTGGTCTCCGGCGAACCTCATGCGGGCGAGCGCACCTGGCGCAACATGTTGAAGTCCGATGCGTCGGTCGATCTCGTCCATTTCACGATCCTGCGGCCGCCGGAAAAGCAGGACGGCACGCCGATCAATCAGCTCTCGCTGATCGCTTTCCCGACGCGTGAGCTGTTCCAAGAAAAACTCGATCAGTTCGATCTCATCATCTTCGACCGCTATCAGCGGCGCGGTGTGCTGCCGTTGCTCTATCTCGAGAACGTGGCCCGCTATGTGGAGCGCGGCGGCGCGGTCCTGGTCTCCTCCGGCGACGACTACGCCTCGCCCTTGAGCCTCTACCGCACGCCGCTGGGATCGATCCTGCCCGCAGCCCCGTCGGGACGCGTGGTGGAGCGGCCCTACCGTCCGGCCCTGTCCGAATTTGGCGCCAAGCACCCGGTCACCGGCGACCTTGCCGGCGCGCGCGGTGGCGGCGCGGACGGCAGCGAGCCGACTTGGGGCCGCTGGTTCCGCGTGGTCGACGTCTCGCCACGCGACGCGGAAGTCCTGATGACGGGCGCCGACGATCGTCCGCTTCTGGTGATCGGCGAGCGCGGCAAGGGCCGCGTCGCGGTGCTCCTGTCCGACCAGGCCTGGCTCTGGGCGCGCGGCTATGACGGCGGCGGTCCCTATTCGGATCTGCTGCGGCGGCTTGCGCACTGGCTGATGAAGGAGCCGGAACTCGAGGAGGAGACCCTTCGGGCTTCCTCCAAGGGGCAAAGCCTCATCATCGAACGCCGCTCGATCGAAGACGAAATCGATCCGGTTACCGTGACCACGCCGTCCGGCGAAGAGATGACCGTGACCCTCGACAAGGGCGAACGCGGCATCTGGCGCAAGGTGATCCAGGTCGACGAGCACGGCGTCTATCGCATCGCATCGGGCGAACTTGCGAGCCTCGCCACGGTCGGCAAGGCCAATACGCGCGAGTTCGCGGCCGTGACGGCCTCGACCGAACCTCTCACGCCGGTCCTCGAAGGCACGGGCGGCGGCGCGTTCTGGATGGGCCGCGAAGAAGGCGCCGAAGAGACCTTGCCGCGCCTTGCGATGATCCGCAGCGGCCGTGTGATGCACGGCGCCGACTGGCTCGGCCTGCACAAGCGGGACGCCTACCACGTCAAGGGCGTGCGCCTGTTCCCGCTGTTCAGCGGGTTCCTCGCGCTGGCCCTCCTGCTCGGCCTCTTGGCCGCCGCCTGGTATCGCGAAGGCCGTTAGAGGCAGGGCAAAGGCTTAAGCCGCGTAGGCGCGGACTTGCCCCCCTACTCCTTCCAGCGCACCCTCGGCCAGCTCGACGCCCAGAAGCCGTGCCGGATCGACGGGCCCCGGCAGCGTGATCGCACCGTGTGCGGACGGCTTGAACCCAAAGCGGCCGTAATAGGGCATGTCCCCGACCAGCAGCACGAAGCCGAAACCCGCCGCGCGCGACCGGTTCAGCCCGTCCTCCAGAAGCGCCCTGCCGCAGCCCTTCCCCGCCAAGCTCGGATCGACCACGAGCGGGCCGAGCAACAGCCCGCCGTCCTGCTCCCCGACACGGATGGCCGTGAACCGGACGCCGCCGACGATCCGTCCCTCATGCCTGGCCGTCAGGCTGAGCTCGGACACCGGCGGGACGCCCTCACGCACGCGATAGGCGCTACGGGCGAAGCGGCCCGGACCGAAGGCTGTCGCGGAAAGAGCGTTGATCGCCGGGATGTCGGCGGGTGTTTCGGGGCGAATTTCAAAGGTCATCATAGAGTCGGCACCAAAGGAAAGAGGCGAAGGGACACTCCCTACCGGGCGCCAGACGTGACCAACTGATTGTGTGTGGGTACGGACGAGGCGGCGGCGAGGATCAGGCGTTCCGCGGAAAGCGGGCGCGTGCTCGTCGTCGCTGAAGTGACTTTATGGTGTCGGTCGTCCAGATCATGGGCGCTGCCAATATCATGGACGGGCGCCCCAGGTCCAGCGCCCATTGCGGGCTCGGGGCACAAGGGCAAGTTTACGAAGCCCTACAAGTTCACTAAGTGTTATCGCCTCACATTTTAGTGTTGGAATTGCTAGACTTCGGTTCTGGCAATGCCGGGGCGCCGAGGCTCGCCCCGAGGGTTCAGCGGGGTTATTCATGGCAGACAAGGCGAAGCTGCTCGTTCTCTATCATTCCTCCTATGGGCACGTGGAGACGCTTGCCTACGCGATGGCGCATGGCGTTCGCGCGGTGGAGGACATCCGGGTCACGGTCAAACGCGTGCCCGAGCTGATGCCGGACGACGTGATGTCCGCCGCCGGCATGAAGGTCGAACAGCCGGCCCCGATTGCCGAGCCGGGCGAACTCGCCGAATACGACGGCATCATCATCGGAACGCCGACCCGCTTCGGCAACATGTCGTCGCAGATGCGCTACTTCCTCGATCAGACCGGACCGCTCTGGGCGGCCGGGGCGCTGATCGGCAAGGTGGGCAGCGTCTTCACGTCCACGTCCACGGGCGGCGGCAATGAAACGACGATCGTGTCCGTGTACAACACCCTGATCCACCACGGCATGGTGGTCGTGGGTCTGCCCTATTCCGCGCCCGACCTGACGGATATCAGCGAGGTTCGGGGCGGCTCTCCGTACGGCGCAAGCACGATCGCAGCACCCGACGGCTCCCGCACGCCCTCGCAGAAGGAGCTGAACCTGGCGAGCTTCCAGGGTCACCACGTCGCCAAGATCACCAAGAAACTGATGACGGGCGACGAATAGCGAACGCTTCGCCTAGCCGGACCATTTGGGGCTGACCGGCGCGCCGTCGAATATCTCCGCAAGCCGGCGGCTCGTGCCCGGGTCCAAAGGCTCGGGCAAATCGTCCAGTGCGAACATCCCTGTTTGCGAGATTTCCCCCTTCTGCCGGTAGTCCCCGTCTCGCGTCCACTGCCGCACCAGATAAAGGGCGATGTGGTCGCCGGCAAAGTTCGCGTTGTTCGAGAACATGCCATGCAGCACCGGAGGACCGGTCAGGGTGACGCCGACCTCCTCTTCGAGCTCGCGCGCCAGCGCCTCCTCCAGAGTCTCACCCCATTCGACCCCGCCGCCGGGAAAGAACCAACCCGCCCGATAGCTGTGCCGCACGAGAAGAATGCGCCCCGCCTCGTCGATCACGGCGCCCTGGGATCCGAGCGTCATGCCCGGCGCATACGCCAGATAGGCCGGATTGCAGCCGTCACGATCCGGGACAGCCGGTTGCTGCGTGGTCCGTTCTTGTCTCTCAACAGAAAGTCTCCGGCTCAGCGTGCTGAAATAGAGCCGCACCATGACGACACAAGGCGCCCGTTGTCCAGGCGACCGCCCCGCGACTTGGCTGCTGCGCGCTTTTGCACTACCCAAGGCCCTGGAACGCCAACGAGGCTCAACACGTGTTCACGCTCGCCCACATGTCCGACATCCATCTCGGCCCCTTGCCGAAGGTGAAGGGTCGCCAGCTCTTGTCCAAGCGTCTGCTTGGCTACGTGAACTGGCACCGTGGGCGGAAGTTCATGCACCGGCGCGACATCCTGGACCTGCTCACGAACGATCTGAAGGCGCGCAGCCCCGACCACATCGCCGTCACCGGCGACCTCACCAATCTCGGGCTGCCCCAGGAGTTCCCGCTAACAGCTGAGTGGCTGCGCAATCTCGGGTCCCCGGAGGCCGTCACCGTCATTCCAGGCAATCACGATGCCTATGTGCGCGTGGATCCCGAGAAGGCCACGGCTCATTGGCAACCCTACATGGAAGGGAACGAACCGGGCCAAGCGCTTTACGAACAGATCCCCGGCGAGTTTCCCTTCGTACGCCGGTTCGGCGACATCGCGCTCATCGGCCTCTCGTCCGCCATTCCGACCGCGCCTTTCATTGCGGCCGGACGCTTGGGCACCGAGCAGCGCCGTGCGTTGGGCGAGATACTCGACAGGCTGGGACGCGACGGGCTGTTCCGCGTCGTGCTAATCCACCACCCACCTTTGCCGGGCCAGGCGGGTTGGCGGCGCGGCTTGCGGGACGCCGCCGAAGTCCGGGATATTCTGCGGATCATGGCGCGGAACTCGTCCTGCACGGACACAACCACGAACAGAGCCTCATCGAATTCGAAACAGTCAGCGGTCCGGCGATCGTCGTCGGCGCCCCGTCGGCATCTGAAGCCGTCGATGGCCGTATCCCCGCCGCCCGCTACAACGAATATGCCATCGAGCAGGCCGGAAACGGCTGGCGGGTGGAGATGACGGGCCGTGCCGCCACGCGCGAAGGTGAGGTTCGGGAGTCCGAAAAGCGGGTGATCAGGTCACGCTGAGCCAAACCGCGGCGAACAGACCAACGGCGCCTGTCAGCAGGCCGACGATGAAGCTCATGACCACCATGCGCGTGTTGACGCGAGGACGTTCCTCTTCGGCACGAACCGAGACCGGCCACCGGCGTGGGTCAAGCCCGCCTCCGTGCGTTCCCGTTGCACGATCTGAGCCGCCACATAGTCCGTGATGCGGTCAGCCGTCTCGGCGACATTAGTCGAACGGAACAAGGTCCGCCGCCCGTTCTCGCTATTTCGCATGAAGAGATACGCGTTCGCGCCATCTTCAACTGTCACGTAGGTGAACAGATCGATCCAAAGCCGCGCCGGACGGCTCGGCACCAGCGCCAGGTTGAACCGGTCGTCGTGATTGGGGATCTCGGCGAAGACCGCTTCCAACTCCGCCTTCAGCAGATCCAACCGGGCAAGCTCGCCGTCGCGTTGGTCGGCGGCTTCGTCGAGCCGTTCGGCCTCCTCGAGCCTTGCCTTGCGGATGGCGTCACGCAAAGACCGGCTTCCTGCCGGATGCTTGATCGCTTTGGCGCTATGGTCCATCGCCTGGAAGTCCTTCAGTTCCTTCGTGTCGCTTGGCCTAGCGCGCCCCTACTTGTTTGCGAGGACAACCGACGCTCTCGCATCATCGAACCATCTGTCGATGGCATCGTCGACGCTCTTGTCGAGGCCCAACTGCCAAGCGGCGATCGTGGCGTCCAGCGCCTCTTCGTTGGCGGCGACAAAGCTCTCGCGATTGATCGCCTCGCTCGCCTCGTTGACGAAGTAGTCGATGGCGATGCCGATCGCGACGCCGAGCGCCGCGCCGATCACCTGACCGCCCACGGGCTCGACAACCGTTCCGACCGCCGCGCCCTGGAGCGCGGGGCCCGCACGCGTGGCAAGCGACGTCGCCATCCGCGTCGACATTTGCCCGAAACTACGCGCCGCAATGGCGTTGATCGCGCGGCCGAGCGTCAGCGCCCCAACCGTACCGCCCGCCGCCGCCGCACCGACGCCCACGACGCCGTCATAGGCGCGGTCTTCCATCAGATAGGTCGGCGCTTTCCACTTCTGCGCATCCCAGTCGAGCTTGACGTTCGTCATGGAGGTCGTCTTGGGGATGTCCTCCATGTTGCTCGTGTTCTTCGCGAGAAAGAGCTGCAGCCGCATATCGGCGTTGGCGATCACGCGCCGGTAGCTGTCGTGCGCATGCCGGACGGCCTGCTCCACGCCTTTGGTGATGACTTGGTCGCGCATCTCGGGCTTCAAGACCTGGTCCGTGTAGTTCTCGAGGAAGTACTCCTCGACATCGGCTTCGATCGCCTCACTCAAGGACTCGTATTTGCCGGTCTCGAAAAACCGGCTGACCGCCGACGCCACCGTCTCCTTCAAGACGATGTAGGAGCGCTTCCACGCGAAGAACCAGTCGGCATAATCCTCGATGGCCTCGTCGCGGTCCTGGAAAGCAAGGGCGAAGCTGCGCGAGAGATCCTCGTGGGCCGCCCGCTTGATCCGCGCGCGTTCCTCGTCGAGCATCAGGATCGTGTCGTTGACGAACTTGTCGGCTTCCGACTGACCCACAACCAGCTTATGCAGATTGCCGTCGACGTCCTTCACCACCAGATCGACCGCGTCGGGCGGCAGGGTCTTCGCCGGCTTGAAGATATCGAACAGGCTCCCGTCCGGATGGACGGCGGCTGTGTGGTCCAGATGGCGGTAGTAACTGCGGTAGAACGTGGTCCCCAAGGACAGCACCGCATAGGCGATCAGGATCAGACCGATCGCAATGCCGATGGGCTTCAGGAACATGCCGAGCGGACCCGGCTTCACCACCTTCTGCTTGATGGGGCGCAGCTTGGTCGAAGTCTCGCGCTCCTCTGTGGGAGCCGACCTGCGGCGCGTGACGCGCGACAGCCAGGACTCCTCCTTTGCAGGGGAGTCGATAGACACATCATCCATGTCGTGCGCGCCGCCGTCGTAGGTTTCCACGAGGGCGGTACCGCGCTGTCCGTCGTCAAGCATGCCCTATGACACCTCTCCTATGACAACCCGGAGCTGACTGAAGGCAGAGCCCCCGGCCCTTCACACACCGGCTTTATATATAGGAATAGCGACTGCTGGATGTAAGTCAGCCGGCGCGGCAGAAGCTCTAACGGGCGCCGACGAGCCGAAAAAGCCAATCGAACAGACCCTTACGGTCCGTCCTGTAGTTGGCTATCGTCTCCCCGTCGTCGATCTTGATGGAGAGCCCGCCCAGCGCGTTCACGACCTCGAAGGCGTGCTCGTCGGTGACGTCGTCGCCCATGAAGACAGGCGTCCGGCCCTGGAAAGGCGCCTCCCGAGAAAGGCCCGCACGGCCTCGCCCTTGTCGACACCCTTGGGCTTCAGCTCGAACACCATCTTACCCGGCAGGATGACGAGGGCGGGATTCTGCGCCACCGCCTCCTGGACCAGGCCTTCGCAAGGACCCGCAAGGTCCGGCCGCTGCCGGTAGTGTATGGCGATGGATGACCGCTTCCGCTCGAGAATCATGCCGTCATTCGCTTCCGCGAACGGCCGCAGAATGCCGTAGGCCGCCTCGACGGCCTCCGCGTTCCCCTCGTCGACATGCAAGGCGCCCGTGGCATCACGGCGGATGGAGCCGTGCTCCGCCGCCGTCGCCAACTGGATTGGCGCCAGGAAACCGTCCACGGCGTCCAAGGGGCGGCCGGTGACAATGGCGACCGCACCGTCGTATTTCACGGCAAGCCCTTCCAGCACCTCGCGAACCTTGGGCTCCACGGCAACCAACTCCGGACGCGGAGCAATTTCGACCAGCGTCCCGTCAAAATCGAAGAAGAAGGCGCTCTCGGGCGGAATATCTGGCAAATTATCGGTCATTGATTTCCATCGGCACGATGTTGAGCAGGAAGCCGATGGGCCAATCGGCAAAAAATTTGGTAAACTCGCACTAGCCCCCGAACAGGGCGAAAATTATTCTATATGTTCCGAACCCTTGGTGACGATTCCGGTTTAGGATCATATGCCCGGCTGCGAAGCACCGCACCGCCGGCACATTGTTTGTGAACGACCGAACGCCAATCTTCAGGGGGACATGGCCGCGTCATCCACAAGCGATATGACGCACGCAAGTCAACCGACGACTGATTCGGCCACACTCCCATTCGCGATGGTGCACCAAGCCGATCAGGGTGAACTCGAGAGCTGATGTCTGAGAAGACGGAAAATAAGCGCCGCCTTGTCGTTGTTTCCAACCGGGTGGCCGATTTCAAAGCCAAGTTCCAAACCGGCGGCTTGGCCGTCGCCCTTGGGGATGCGCTCAAGGCTTCCAAAGGGCTCTGGTTCGGCTGGAGCGGCGACACGCGTGACGACGCTCTCTCGGTACCGCCCCATGTCGAGCATGTTGCAGGGCTGACCGTCGCCACCATCGACCTCACGGACAAAGAGGCCGAGGGCTACTATTTCGGCTATGCCAATCGCTGCCTGTGGCCCGCCCTGCACTACCGACTCGATCTGGCCCAGTCCAATGAAGAGCAGAGCGAGATCTACTTCCAGGTGAATGCCCGCTTCGCGGACGCGCTGATGCCGCTGATCACGCCGGACGACATCATCTGGGTCAACGACTACCACCTGATTCCCCTGGCGGAGGAGTTGCGCGGCCGCGGCTGCGAGGCACGCATCGGGTTCTTTCTGCATACGCCGTTTCCCTCGCCGGAAATCTTCGCGGCGGTCCCCAGCCAGAAACGTCTCGGCAACGCGCTGATGGTCTATGACGTGGTGGGCTTCCAGACCACGTCGGACCGGGACAATTTCCGCCGCTACGTCACCGCTTCGCTCGACGGCGAGCAGCTTCAGGGCGACCGGGTGACCGCTCAGGGCGAGACAACGCTGGCGTCCGTCTTCCCCATCGGCATCGATGTCGAGCACTTCAAGAAACTCGCCGACGAGGAAGACGCCAAGGGTCCGCTCCTTCCCGACGTGGGCAGCGACATCAAGACCATCATCGGCGTGGACCGCCTCGATTACACCAAGGGACTGCCCGAGCGCCTGCGGGCTTTCGAGGTTCTGCTCGAGCAGTTTCCCGAGCATCACGGCAAGGTCCGCATGGTGCAGATTGCCCCGCCGACGCGCGAGGGGTTACCCGTCTACCAGGAAATCCGCGAGAACGTGGAACGTCTGGTGGGCCGCATCAACGGTCGCTTTGGCGACCTGAGCTGGCAGCCCGTGATCTACATGCATCGCGGTGTCGCCCAGCACATCCTGGTCCGACTGTTCCGGCGGAGTGACGTGGGTCTCGTGACCCCCTTGCACGACGGCATGAACCTCGTGGCCAAGGAATACATCGCCGCACAGGCCGCGCAGGATCCCGGCGTGCTGGTGCTCTCTCGCTTCGCAGGAGCGGCGGAGCAGCTGCGCGAGGCGCTGCTCATCAACCCGCACGATATTCAGGAGACGGCTCGGGCCCTGGACCGGGCTCTGACCATGCCCCGCCAGGAGCGCTGGGCCCGGCACAACCGGCTGTGGCAGCGCATCGAGACCTACGACCTGTTCAACTGGCGCGACAGCTTCATCCAATCCTTCGCCGAGTCCGACACGAACCCGGTAAACCTCTTCCCCAAAGAGGCTGGCGCTGCCTAAGAACAACGCCCCTTTGGCACACGCCGCCGCCAGGCTCGTCCAGGTGGGACGAAACGACCGATGGGCGGCGCGTTTTTGGCCCTAGTCCCGGCTGTTGAACCCTCTTACTTTCACCGGCACGATGGCCTATCAGGGCACGCTCCGGAGCTCTCTATCACCAACCCTCACCACATCGCCCACGCCTCATGATCGACCGCAACGACCGGCACTGGTACAAAAACGCCGTCATCTACGAACTGCACATCAAGGCGTTCTTCGATGCGAACAATGATGGCATTGGCGATTTCAGCGGTCTCGTCAAAAAACTCGATTATCTCCAAGACCTTGGCGTCACCGCCGTCTGGCTGCTGCCGTTTTACCCGTCTCCGCTGCGCGACGACGGCTACGACATCGCCGACTACACGTCGATCAATCCGACCTACGGCACCATGCGTGATTTCCGCCAGTTCGTGGCGGCCGCGCACGATCGCGGCATTCGCGTCATTACCGAGCTGGTGGTCAATCACACCTCGGACCAGCACCCCTGGTTCCAGCGGGCACGCAAAGCCAAGCCCGGCTCCGTCTGGCGCGACTACTATGTCTGGAGCGACACGGACCAGAAGTTCCCCGACACGCGGATCATCTTCCTCGACACGGAAACGTCGAACTGGACCTGGGACCCGGTGGCCAAGGCTTATTTCTGGCACCGCTTCTACTCTCACCAACCCGACCTCAACTACGACAACCCGCGCGTGCTGTCGGACATCCTGCGGGTCTTGCGCTTCTGGCTCGACATGGGCGTCGACGGCCTGCGGCTCGACGCGGTGCCCTATCTCATCGAGCGCGACGGCACCAACAACGAGAACCTTCCGGAGACGCACGAAATTCTGAAGCGCTTCCGCGAGGAAATCGACGAGCGCTATCCGGACCGCATGCTGCTGGCGGAGGCCAATCAGTGGCCGGAGGACACGCGTCCCTATTTCGGCGAGGGCGACGAATGCCACATGGCGTTCCACTTCCCGCTCATGCCGCGCATCTTCATGGGGCTGGCCCGCGAGGACCGCTACCCGATCACCGACATCATCAGCCAGACCCCGCCGATTCCGGACGATTGCCAATGGGCCATCTTCCTGCGCAATCACGACGAGCTCACGCTCGAGATGGTCACCGACTCGGAGCGCGACTATCTGTGGGAGACCTACGCCACCGACCAGCGCGCCCGGCTCAATCTCGGCATCCGCAGGCGGCTCGCCCCGCTGCTCGACAACGACCGCCGCAAGATCGAACTCCTCACCGGTCTGCTCCTGTCCATGCCCGGCACGCCGGTTTTGTATTACGGCGACGAGCTGGGCATGGGTGACAATTTCTATCTCGGCGACCGCGACGGCGTGCGGACGCCGATGCAATGGTCCGCCGACCGCAACGGCGGTTTCTCGCGCGCCGATCCGCAGCGCCTCTACCTGCCGCCGATCATGGATCCGATCTACGGCTACGAGACAGTGAACGTCGAAGCCCAGCAGACCCACGCGAGCTCGCTGTTCAACTGGACGAAGCGCATGATCGCGGTCCGCCAGACCCATACGGCCTTCGGCAACGGCAGCATGACGTTCCTGCGGCCGGGGAACCGCAAGGTTCTCGCGTATCTACGTGAGCACGACGGCGAAGTCATTCTGTGCGTCTTCAATCTCGCCCGCTCGGCGCAAGCCGTGGAGCTGGACCTGGCGAGCCAGCGCGGCAGGGTCCCTGTCGAGTTGACCGGCGCGTCGGCCTTCCCGCCGATCGGCACGCTTCCCTATCTGCTGACCCTGCCGGCCTACGGTTTCTACTGGTTCATGCTCGCCGATCCGGCGCAGCTCGCTTCGCATCCCGAGCAAGAGCCAGAATCCCTGCCGGAGCTCGAGACCTTCGTGCTCGGCAAAGGCTGGATGCTCGTCGAAAGCCAGCGGCGCGACACCGCGCGCACCGACCGCATCGTGCAGGAGATGCTGCCGACCTATATCGCGCGGCAACGCTGGTTCGGTCCGGCAGACGCCCGCATCACGCATGTGACGCCGGAACGTCTGGGCGAGATCCCGCAAGAGGGGCGCGAGAGCTTCCTCCTCCTGTTCGGGCGCGTGGCTTTGGACGGCGGGGACACGCAGCGCTACCTCATTCCCCTTGAGCTGGCGTGGGGCGAAGAGGTCCTGCGCCAGGATAGCCCGCTCCTGCCTTACGTGGTCGGCAAGATCCGCCGGGGTGCAAAGTCCGGCATCGTCTTCGACGCGGCCCATGGCGACACTTTCCCGCGCGCGTTGCTCAATGCCATGCGCACGCACGCGACCCTGCCGGCGGTTGGCGGCACGTTCCGGTTCGGCGCGACCGAGAAGCTCCGTCAACTGGACATGTCGAAGCCGCTCGATGTGCGGCGCGTGGCGACAGGCGAGCACGCACACACGGTGCGTACGCTTGGCGACGCGGTTCTCCTGAAGATGGCGCGGCGCCTGCGCTCGGGCATCGATCCCGGCATCGAGATGGGCCACTTCCTGTCGCGGTCCGGATTCACCAACAGTCCCGCGCTGCTGGGAACCCTGGAACATGTCGACGAGACCGGCACCCCTACGGCGCTCGCCATCGCCTCCGAGTATGTAGGCAACCAAGGCGACGGCTGGTCGGTTGTCGTCGATGCGCTCGACCGCGAGCTGGAGGACGAGTCCCTGTCCGGGAACGGAGAGGATCGTGGCCTCCCCTATTCCCTGACCCTAATCGAGACCATCGGACGGCGGACGGGCGAACTGCACCGCGCGCTTGCCGCGGCCGATCCGGAAGACGCCGCTTTCGTGCCGGAACCCGTCACGCAGGAAGACCTCGATGCCTGGCTCAAGCGGGCGATCGCACGGGCGAACGAGGCCTTCGAGTCTCTCGAGGCTCTCCCGGACACGACGGATGCGGAAACGCGCGAGCTCGCGGAAAAACTGCTGACCATGCGCGAAGCCATGCTCCGGCGCATCGAAACGCTGGTGCCGACAATTGCGCGTGGCAATAAGCTCCGGCTGCACAACGACTACCACCTCGCCAAGATTCTCGTCGCGGCGAACGATGTCTACATCATCGACTTCGAAGGTGAGCCCGACCGGCCGGTCGAGGAGCGGCGGCAGAAGGCGCCGGCCTCGCGCGACATCGCCACGATGCTGCGGTCTTTCGACTACGCCGCACGCACGGCCATGGACCGCCAGCGTCAGCGCGGCGCGACGCATCTGGAAGAAATCGAGACGCGCGGCCTGAATTGGCGCTCTCTCGCCGAGCGGCGCTTCCTGCGCGCCTACGGCATGGCGCGGGACGACGCTTCGGGCGGCTCGCATCTCGCAGGCGGCGAACTCCTGCCGCTCTTCCTTGCGGACAAGCTGTTCGAGGAAATCATCTACGAAGCGGCGAACCGGCCGGTCTACCTCGGCACGCCGTTGCGCGCCGCGCTGGAGCTCGTCGCACCGCTCGATACCGCGACGGACGGGGATGGCGCGTGATTGGCTCTTGCCCGTCTATAACGACCTGGGGTAGCCGCCGATGCCGATAAAGCTCGATCCCGGCGCACCCCATCCGCTTGGGGCGACCTTCGACGGCCAGGGTGTCAACTTCGCGCTGTTCTCCGCCCACGCCACGCGGGTCGATCTGTGTCTGTTCGACGAGAGCGGCACGGAGACGGACCGCATCACCTTGCCCGAGTACACGGACGAGATCTGGCACGGCTATGTCCGGGGCCTAGGACCTGGCCAGCACTACGGCTATCGCGTGCACGGTCCTTACGTTCCCCGTCACGGGCATCGCTTCAACCGAAACAAGCTGCTCCTCGATCCCTATGCAAAGGCCTATGCCGGGCAATTGCATTGGGACGACAGCCTGTTCGGATACCAGATCGGCGCCAAGCGCGGCGATCTCGTCAAAAGCCGGACCGATAGCGCGCCCTTCATGCCCAAATGCGTGGTCACGGGCACCGAGGATGCGCCGCTGAACAACCGGCCCAACCGGCCCTGGCATGAGACCGTCATCTACGAAGCGCATGTGAAGGGCATGACCGCGCTGCATCCGGATATTCCGGAAGCGCTCCGCGGCACGTTTGGCGGCCTCTCGCACCCGGCCGTCATCGACCATCTCGTGAAGCTGGGCGTGACGGCCATCGAGCTCCTGCCCGTCCATGCGATCGTCAACGACCGGCATCTGGTCGAGCATGGACTGAGCAACTATTGGGGCTACAACAGCGTCGGCTTTTTCGCGCCGGCCGAGCGTTACGTCTCACCGGGCGCCGGCATCGCCGAGTTCCGCACCACCGTGGACAGGCTGCACGAGGCAGGCATCGAGGTTCTGCTCGACGTGGTCTACAACCACACGGCCGAAGGCAACGAACTCGGACCGACGCTTTCGTTCCGCGGCATCGACAACGCGACCTACTACAAGCTGGCCGAAAACAAGCGGCATTATCACGACACCACCGGCTGCGGGAACACGATGAACGTGGCCCATCCCCGTGTGCTGCAGCTCGTGATGGATTCCTTGCGCTATTGGGTCGAGCAATGCGGTGTCGACGGCTTCCGCTTCGATCTGGCGCCAGCGCTTGCCCGTGACGGCGCCGATTTCGATCCGAGCGCGGCCTTTCTCGATGCCATCGGCCAGGACCCGGTTCTATCGCGCACCAAGCTGATTGCCGAACCCTGGGACGTCGGCATGGACGGCTATCAGCTCGGCATGTTTCCGCCGGGGTGGGCCGAATGGAACGATCAGTGGCGCGATGGGTTACGTGCCTATTGGAAGGGCGACATGGGCCGGCTTCCCGAACTCGGCCGGCGCATCTCCGGATCGGCGGAGATCTTCGACCGCCGCGGCCGCAAGCCCTGGGCCAGTATCAACTTCGTCGCCGCGCATGACGGCTTCACGCTGAACGATGTCGTCTCCTATAACGAGAAGCACAACGAGGCCAATCTGGAGGACAACCAGGACGGCCACTCGCATAACTGCAGCTACAATTGGGGTGTCGAGGGACCGACCGACGATCCGGACATCCTGGACCAGCGCGACCGGGTCCGCCGCGCCCTGGCCGCCAGCCTGCTGTTCTGCCACGGCACGCCGATGTGGAATATGGGCGATGAGATCGGCCGCACCCAACTCGGCAACAACAACGCGTTCTGCCAGGACAACATGATCTCCTGGATGGATTGGCAGAACATCTCCGAGCGTGACCGCGCCTTCCACCACTACGTGCAAGGGCTCGCGGCTCTACGGCAGCAATTGCCGCTGCTGCGGTCGCCGAAATTTCTCCACGGCGAACCCGTCGCGCCCCGCATCAAAAACGTGTCCTGGTTCAAGCCGGACGGTGAGGAACAGCAGCCGGAACATTGGGAGGACCCGGTCGCGAAGTGCATCGGCGCCTCCTTCGCCGGCGGCGGGAACATCCTGCTCATGCTCTTCAACGCCGACATCGACGAGATCGATTTCATCTTCCCCTATTTCGGCAAGCGCCATCTGCACTGGAAACTTCTGTGCGACACCGCGAACGGCCTCATCCGTCCCGAGCATGTGCCGATCGCCACGGGTAAGACGACCCTTCCGGGCAGCGGGCTTCTCCTGTTCGAAAGGACGGAACGATGAGCGCGCGCTTCGCCCATACGCTCCCCTGGGGCACGGAGATCATCGAAGACGGCGCCCGCTTCCGGCTTTGGGCGCCCGCGCAAAAATCCGTATCGTTGATCACCGAAACCGGCGCCACCGTCCCGATGACGCAATCCGGAGAAGGCTGGTTCGAGGCTCTGACGGATGCCGTCCCGATTGGCGGCGGCTATCAGTTCGCCCTCCAAGACGGGATGCGTGTCCCGGACCCGGCTGCCCGCGCCCAGATGTCCGATGTCCATGGCTTCAGCCGCCTCGTGGACCCGAAGGCCTACGATTGGCAGACACCGGACTGGAAAGGCCGCCCCTGGCAGGAAGCCGTCATCTACGAGCTTCACACGGGAACGTTCTCGCCGGACGGCACGTTCGACGGCATCGCCCGCGATCTCGACAGGCTCGTGAACACGGGCGTGACTGCGATCGAGCTACTGCCGGTGGCGCAGTTCGGCGGCAATCGCGGCTGGGGCTATGACGGCGTTCTGCTCTATACGCCCCATACTGCCTATGGCGGCCCGGAAGGCCTGAAGCGGCTTGTCGATGCCTGTCACGAACGCGGCCTGATGGTGCTGATGGACGTGGTCTACAATCATTTCGGGCCGGACGGGAATTATCTCAGTCACTACGCGCCCAACTTTTTCGATCCCAGACGGAACACACCCTGGGGCGCGGCCATTGCCTTCGATCGTTTGCCGGTCAGGGAGTTCTTCGTGCACAACGCGCTCTATTGGCTCGAGGAGTTCCGCTGCGACGGGCTGCGCTTCGACGCGGTCGACCACATCAAGGACACCGCCGAGGAAGAGGTTCTCGCCGAGATCGCGCGGGAGATCCGCACCCGGATTCCGGATCGGCATGTCCACCTCACCATCGAGGACGACGAGAATTCGATACGGCTGTTCCAATTCGACGAAACGGGCGCGCCGCGTCTCTACGACGCCGAGTGGAACGACGACTGGCATCACGCGGTCCATGTGATCCTGACCGGCGAGAAGACCGGCTATTACAAAGACCACATCGACGATCCCGTCGGGCGTCTCGCGCGGACGATGGCGGAAGGCTACGACTACCAGGGCGAGGATTCGGCGTTCCGCGGCAAGATGCGCGGGAGCCATCAGCGCATCTGCCGCCGACGGTTTTCATCAACTACGTTCAGAACCATGACCAAACCGGCAATCGCGCGCATGGCGACCGGCTCGTATCGCTGGCACCGGCCGAGGCCGTGGATGCGGCCCTGACGCTGCTGCTGCTCGCGCCCCACATTCCGATGCTGTTCATGGGCGACGAATACGGCGAGACGAAACCGTTTCTGTTCTTCACCGATTTCCAGGGCGATCTGGCCAAGGCCGTCGTCAAGGGCCGGCGTGCCGATTTCGGCAGCCACGAATCCTACGCCAATGCCGCGGCCGGGAAAGAAATCCCGAACCCGAATGCGCTGGAGACTTTCGAGCGCAGCGTTCTTGCGCCGGCGGACACGCCGCGCCTGGACCTGGTCAAGCGGCTGCTGTCCGCCCGCAAGGCACACGTCATTCCGCACATGACATCCATCGGCGGGCATGCAGGCACGGTCGCCGCACGTCAGGGCCCCGCCTTCACGGTCAGTTGGGACCTGGAAGGCAGCGGCACGCTGGCCTTAACCGCCAATCTGTCGGATGCCCCCGTCACGCTCCCTTCGAACGCCGGTGGCAAACCGTTTTTCACGACGCCTCCTGGCGTAAACCCCGGTGACGGCCCGCTGCCCCCGTGGTCTGTCGTTGCCAGCTTGAGCCTTTAGGAGTCCCGATGACGGATCGGATCGAAGAACTGGCGAAACGCTTCGGCATTGCCGAGGGCTATATCAGCGAACAGGGCGACTGGGTCACGACGCCGGACGAGACCAAGGCCAAGGTTCTGGAGGCGATGGGCGTGCCGCTGGACGGCGACGGCGTCCTGCCGAAGCCTGCGCGCATGGAAGACATTGCCGGCCTGTCGGACTCCGCCTTCTGGCCGCCCTTCCTGGTCGAGCAGCGTGCCTGGGGTTTTTCCGTGCAGGCCTATGCGCTGCGCTCGGCGCGCAATTGGGGGATCGGCGATTTCGAGGATCTGGCGCGGCTCGCCGAATATGCCGCAACGCTCGGGGCGGACTTCGTCGGCGTCAGCCCACTCCACGCACTGTTTCTCGCCGAGCCTGAACGCATCAGCCCCTACAGCCCCTCGTCGCGCAATTTCCTCAATCCGCTCCTGATCGCACCGGACCAGGTGCCGGGGTTCGCCGATGTCGCCACGCCCGACGTCGCGGCCAAGTGCGCCATGCTCCGTGAGACGGAACTGATCGACTACGCGGGCGTCGCCGCCGTCAAGATTCCGGTCCTCGAAGAACTGTTCGCACTGTTCCTCAAGACTGCCCCGACCGAAACCAAGGACATCTTCGAGCATTATTGCTACGAGCAGGGCAAGGCGCTGGAGATCCACGCGCTCTACGAGGCCTTGTCCGAACACATGGTCGCACAAGGGTACAACGCGGCCTGGACGACCTGGCCGGAAGTCTATCGAGACCCAAACAATATCGCCGTGCGCGACTTTGCCCGGGCCGCCAAGACCCGCCTCGCCTTCCACGCCTGGCTGCAATGGACGGCGGAGAAACAACTCGCGGACGCGCAGGCGCGGTCCCGTGCCGCGGGCATGCGCATCGGCCTATATCTCGATCTGGCGGTGGGCATCTCGCCGGACGGTTCCGCCTGCTGGCAGGGCGGGCCTGCGATTGCGCGCGCTGCGCGGATCGGCTGCCCTCCGGACCCCTTCAGCACGCAAGGTCAGGACTGGGGTCTTGTCCCTTTCTCGCCCGTCGGCCTTGCGGTCGAGCGCCTGGAGCCCTTCAAGGCGGTGCTCCGCGCGAACATGCGCCATGCGGGCGCGCTGCGCATCGACCATGCCATGGGCCTGCAGCGGCTCTACTGGATTCCGGATGGCAACACGGCGGTGGACGGGGCCTATGTCGCCTATCCCTTCCGCGAGTTGCTGGAGGGCGTGGCGGCTGAGTCCTGGATCTCGCAAACGATCGTCATCGGCGAAGACCTCGGCACGGTCCCGCCTGGGTTCACCGACACCATGGTCCGGGCGGGTCTGCTGAGCTACCAGGTCTTCTATTTCAGCGACGAGGACGGTGTCTGGCGCGCACCGCACGCCTATCGGCGCGAAGCGATGGTGTGCGCGTCCACCCACGACCTCCCCACACTTCGTGGTTGGTGGATCTGCAATGACGTCGATTGGCGCGTCAAAAGCGCCCGCGCCACGGAAACCGAAGCCGTGATTCAACGCCAGGACCGCAAACATGACCGCAAGCGCCTTCTGGATGCACTGATGGGCGCTCAGGCCCTCAAGCCCGATCCGTCCTACATCGAGGCGAGCGAAATGCCGGATGACGTGATTGTCGCGGTCCACCGCTTCCTGGCGGCGACACCATGTCGCCTGCTCGCGGTCCAGTTAGACGATGCACTGGGTACGGTCGAACAGGCCAACCTTCCCGGCACCATCGACGAGCATCCCAATTGGCGGCGCAAGATCGCCGCTCCCATCGAGGATTTGAACGATCGGCCTCTGTTCCGGGCGGTGGCGGCCGCCGTGGCGACCGAGCGCCCCAAGACCTGAGCCGGCGCTCAACGAAACCAACGATTACAGACGGTTAGCTGTCTCCGGCATCCTCGTCTCGACGGTCCGCATGGCCGAGATCGTGGGCGGGCGCAATACGGTCCCGCACGAGCTGCTTGAGCTCGGTGATCTCCGGAAACCGGCCCTGCTGCCCCCGCGACCACACGAGGTCGCCATCGACCCGCACCTCGAACACGCCGCCGGTATCGTCGGGAATCAGCGTGAGCGAGCCAACCTCTCCTGCGAAGGTCGACAGGAGCTCCTGCCCCATCCAAGCGGCCCGTAGCATCCAATTGCACATGCGGCAGTACGTGATAACGATATGTGGTTTCGGCGGTGCCATTCTCGGGCCCTTCCAATGTCTCCGACTATTGTCTTCGAGAGGATGCGCAGAACTTCAAGAGACTGTAGACTGGGCCCCGAGACCGATTCCAGCCTCATTCCTGGTAAACCATGCCGGCGAATGGCTTAGCGTTTTGAGGGCGAAATCGAGGGGGTGTCACCTGCGCGCAACAACACTGTTCCAAGAAGCGCGTTTGCCGACCGCAACAGCCTTGTTCATGCAGCAACACTTTTGCCCCATCATCACCTGACACTACCATCCTGACTTGCTTCAGACGTCAAAACTGCGGGAATATCGACCACATGAAACCTTTGATTCGCAAAGCTGCCCCCGTTCTGCTCGCCACCGCGGCGCTTGCGGGCGTCTTCATGTCCACGCCGTCGAAACTGGCCTCTGCCAGCGCGGTCGACGGACTTCTCGGGTCATGGCGTGGCGGCGGCACGGCTAGGTACACTTCCGGATCCGAACGCCTTAGCTGCAATGCCTATTACCGGGGCGGCGGGTCCAGTCTCGGCCTCTCCGTGATCTGCAACTCACCGACGTCCAAGGTTCACATCCGGAGCAATCTTCGCGTGAGCGGCAATTCGGTTTCCGGCAGCTGGGAGGAGCGCACCTACAACGCTGCAGGAAGCGCCTCCGGCTCGCTGACTCCGGGTCGGCTGAATATTCGGATTTCGGGTACGGTCAACGGCAGCATGACTGTCAACTTTACGCAGTCCCGGCAAAACGTCTCGATCTCCACGACGGGCACGTCGCTGCGGGGTGTTTCCATGTCGCTGAGCCGCAGCGGCTAATTCCCGGCCCCGCCTTCCGAGTTTCCCTATAGTGTACGGCGTTCAGGGGCCCCTTTTCGGGGCCTCTCGGGCGACAGGTTGGACGGCGCGAACCGGGGAACAAGGAGCAGACGGCCATGGCCGAGGCGTTACTGACCCAAAAGCTGGTAGGCGATCGGCTGGAGCTGACCGCGAGAGGCTCATGGACCGCTCCGCACGCGGGCGAGCTTGAGACCGAGATCGACCGGCTCGCCGGCGGCCCAACCGGCACGGCGTCGGCCAAGACCACGGACGTATCTATCGACATGGCCGGTGTCCGCGAACTCGATACGTTCGGCGCCTGGCTTCTCGAGCGCCTGACCCGCCAATGGACAAGCGCGGGGCGCGACGCGATGGTCGTCGGCCTGCCCGCACACGGCGCCGACCTCGTCGAGGAGATGCACGCGGTCAACCGCGAAGCCCCCGCGCCGCGGGAACGCCAAAACCCTATTGTCTCGTTCTTTGCCGCCGTCGGGCGTGGCACCGCCGGCTTTGCCGGTAGCTTCCAGACCTTCGCACAGATGCTGGGCGAGACCGGCATGGCCGCCGCCCGGGTCCTGTTCCGCCCGAGTGAGTACCGGCTTACTTCTACGGTTCATCAGTTCGATCGGGTCGCGCTGCAGGCCGTGCCCATCATCGCGCTCATCACTTTTCTGATCGGCGCCATCGTCGCCCAGCAGGGCATCTTCCATTTCCGCAAGTTCGGCGCCGAACTCTACGCCGTAGACCTCGTGGGCATCCTCGTCTTGCGCGAGATTGGCGTGCTGATCGTCGCCATCATGGTCGCGGGACGCTCGGGCAGTTCCTACACCGCCGAGCTCGGATCGATGAAGATGCGCGAGGAACTCGATGCGCTCCGCACCATGGGGTTCGACCCCGTGGAGGTGCTCGTCCTGCCGCGCATCATCGTGCTCGTACTCGCGCTCCCGGCGCTGACATTCATCGGTTGCATGGCAGCGCTCTATGGCGGTGCTCTCGTCGCTTGGCTCTATGGCGGCATGAGCCTCGACATCTATATCGCGCGGCTGACCGACGCGATCTCGCTGACGCATTTCAAGGTCGGCATGATCAAGGCGCCGTTCATGGGCCTCGTCATCGGACTGGTTGCCTGCGCCGAGGGACTGCGGGTGAAGGGAAGCGCCGAATCGCTCGGCATCCAAACGACGAAGTCCGTCGTGGAGTCGATCTTCCTGGTGATCGTACTGGATGGCCTGTTCGCAATCTTCTTCGCCTCGATTGGGATGTGATCCGCTTATGAGTGAGAAAACGCCGGTCATCAAAGTGCGCGACCTCGTCGTGGGGTTTGGCACACAGACCGTCCTCAATCATTTGGATATGGACGTGCGTCCTGCGGAGATCCTGGGCGTTGTCGGCGCGTCCGGCGCCGGAAAATCCGTCCTGTTGCGGACCATCATCGGACTCATCCCGCGGCGCCACGGCACGATCGACGTGCTGGGCAAGGACCTGGATAAGATCGACGAGAATGAACGGCGCGCCATGGAGCGCCGCTGGGGCGTCCTCTTCCAGCAAGGCGCCCTGTTCTCTTCGCTCACCGTGAAGCAAAATGTTCAGTTCCCCATGCGCGAGAACCTCGAGATTTCGCAGCGCCTGATGGACGAGATGGCCTACGCCAAACTGGAGATGGTCGGGCTATCGCCACGGGACGGGGACAAATATCCATCCGAGCTGTCGGGCGGCATGACCAAGCGCGTGGCGCTCGCGCGCGCTCTGGCCCTCGACCCGGAGATCGTGTTTCTTGACGAACCGACGTCGGGGCTGGACCCGATTTCGGCCGGTGATTTCGACGAGTTGATCCGGACGCTGCAGCAGACCCTGGAGATCACCGTCTTCATGGTGACCCACGATTTGGAGAGCCTCTACACGGCGTGCGACAGAATCGCCGTCCTCGCCGACGGCAAGCTCGCCGCGGAAGGACCGATCTCCGCCATGCTGGAATCCGATCACCCCTGGGTGAAGACCTATTTCCAAGGAAAGCGGGGCAGCAGCCTCGCCGACCGTGAACTGACACACTAACCGCGTGACCGAACGAGAAGGACGCTGATCGATGGAAACCCGTGCCCGCTACGCCCTGATCGGATTTTTCATCCTCGCCGTGTTCGGCGCGGCCTTCGGCTTTGTGTACTGGCTGGAGAACAAGGGCGGCTTCGGCGAGCGCGAGACCTATCGCATTCAGTTCGAGAGCGCGGTGCCGGGCCTCTATATCGGGTCCGCCGTCCTCTTCAACGGCATCCGCGTCGGCGAGGTGGCGAGCGTCAGCCTCAATCCGGCGCAGCCGCAGCAAGTGCTGGCGACGATCTCGGTGATGAAGGATACGCCCATCCGCGAGGACACGGTGGTGAACGTGGAGCAGCAGGGACTGACCGGCGGCGTGGCCGTGACGCTCACCGGCGGGACGTCCACCCAACCGCTGGCAAAAAGTGACGGCCTCGCGACACTGGTCGCACCGCCGGATGTGGGGCGCGACTGGACGCAAAGTGCGCGCGATGCGTTTCAGGAGGTCGAGCAAATCCTGGACGAGAACCGGGTTCCGGTCCAAGAGGCCATCAAGAATATCGAGGTCTTCACCGACGCCTTGGCCCGCAACTCCGACAAGGTTGACGGAATTCTCGCGGGCATTGAACGGATGACGGGGGGCGGCAAGGAAGCCTCCTTGCTCTATTCGCTGAAGCCTGCGACCGATCTGCCGCCGGCGCCCGAGGCGCCGCCGAGCTGGAAGCTCACGATCCCCGAGCCGACCACGCTGCTCGCTTACAACACCGACAAGATCATGACCCGGCCCTCCCCCGACGAGAGCCGCGCCTTGGAAGGACCGCGCTGGAACGACAGCCTGCCCATCCTGGTGCAGGCCAAGCTGATCGAGACCTTCGAGAACGCCGGCTACACCGACGACGTCACCCGCACGCTGGGCGACTTTCCCAACAGCGATCAGCTCTCGATCGACATCCGGCGCTTCGACGTTTCCACCGGCGACGATCCGACGGCCACGATCGTCATCCTGGCGAAACTTCAGGATCCTGCCGGCGGCGTGATCGGATCCAAGAAGTTCAACGTGGCGGAGCCCGCCACCGGGAACGAGCCGCGCGACTATGTCGACGCGCTGCGCGCGGCCTTTGAGAAGGTCGCACTCGATATTCTCGACTGGAGCACGACGACGCTGGCTTCAGCGCCACCACCGCCTCCCCCGGCAGACAATGCCGGAGCAGCCAACATGCCGGCCGAAGACATGCCGGCCGAAGACATGGCGCCTGAAGACACCCCTGCCGATTTCGACGGCCTTCCGATGCCGCCGGAGCCGGATGAGGCCCCGCAGTAGCGGCAGAGACTGTGTCGAATGGACCGCGCATGATCTGCGTCAACGCGGCCGGGCGGCGATAGACTTGACTGTGCCCAGCACGGCGGGCGTTCTGCGGCACAAGACGATCTTGACGACATCGGCCTGCTGAACCGCGGGCAGGACTTCGGGCACGACTCTTGGCAACACCGTTGGCACGACCTTCAGCAAAACGCGATGCGCAACCATCGGCCGATGCGCCCCTTCCCTTTGCGCAAACGGCGGCCGAGGTCATGGCCGCCCAGCAGGTCGCGCTCGATAGCGGCCTGAGCGCAACCGAAGCCGCATCACGCCGCGAGCGCTATGGTCCGAACCGGCTCCCCGATGTCGAACATCGCGGCGCCATCATGCGCTTCCTGCTGCAATTCCATAACCTTCTGATCTATGTCCTGATCGGCGCGGCCGTGCTGGCTGCGGCCATTGGCAACGTGATCGACGCCGCCGTCATCGTCGCGGTGGTCGTCCTCAACGCGATCGTCGGCTTCATCCAGGAAGGACGCGCCGAACGGGCGCTCGAGGCCATCCGCGGCATGATCGACCCCCACGCGGCCGTCATTCGCGATGGGCAACGCGTGGACGTGGCCGCCGAGGATATCGTCCCCGGCGATTTGGTGCTCCTGGAGCCGGGGACGCGCGTACCGGCTGACTTGCGTCTGGCCCGGGCCCGCAATCTACGGATCGACGAGGCGGCACTGACCGGCGAGTCGCTTCCCGTCGACAAGGCCATCCGCCCTGTCCCGCAGGAAACTGTCCTCGCGGACCGCACCTCCATGGCGTTCTCCGGTACGTTTGTCGCCAACGGCACGGCGACCGGCATCGCGGTCGCCACCGGACCGGAAAGCGAGCTCGGCCGCATCAGTGCACTCGTCGGAACGGTCCAAAAACTCACCACTCCGCTGATCAGGCGGATGGATCAGTTCGCCCGCCTGCTCACCGTCTTCATCCTCGCCGCCTGCGCGGCCGTGTTCCTGTTCGCGGTCTATGTGCGCGCCTATCCCTGGCAGGAAGCCTTCATGGTCGTGATCGGGCTTGCCGTCTCGGCCATCCCCGAAGGCCTGCCCGCGGTGATGACAATTGCACTCGCCGTCGGCGTCCAGCGCATGGCCGACCGGAACGCCATCATCCGCCGCCTGCCGGCCGTGGAGACGCTCGGCTCGGTCTCGGTCATCTGCTCGGACAAGACGGGCACACTCACGCGCAACGAGATGACCGTCCGGAGCGTCGTGACCCCGGAGAGCGTGCTTGACGTTTCCGGCGTCGGATACCGTCCACAAGGCGGCTTCACGAACAACGGCGCGCCGGTCGAACCCGGCAGCCACCAGGCCCTGACCGAGGCTGCCCGTGCGGCCATCCTCTGCAACGACGCGGAGTTGCGGCACTGCGACGACGACTGGTCGGCACACGGCGATCCGATGGAAGGGGCGCTCGTCTGCTTCGGCATGAAAGCCGGGTTCGATCCCGATCTCTTACGCAAACAACTGCCGCGAACCGACGAGATTCCTTTCGACACCGAGCACCGCTTCATGGCGACGCTGCATCACGGCCACGAAGACGGGAGCGCCATCGCCTATATCAAAGGCGCGCCCGAGCAGATTCTCAGCATGTGCGACCGGCAACTCGATCAGGACCAGGTGGCACCGTTGGACGCTGAAGACTGGCACGAGAAAACCGCGTTCACCGCCCGGCACGGCCAGCGCATGCTGGCGCTTGCCATGAAGCGCCTTCCGAAGGGCACGCAGGACCTAAGCGTCTCTGACGTCTCGCAAGGTGCCGTCCTCATCGGTCTCGTGGGCTTCATCGACCCGCCGCGCGAGGAGGTCCTCTCCGCGATCGGCGAATGCCGGACGGCCGGCATCGACGTTAAAATGATCACCGGCGACCATGCCGCCACGGCGACCGCCATCGCACGTGAGCTGGCGCTGGCGCCGGAACCGCAGACCCTGACCGGGGATCAGCTCGACGACATAGACGACGCCGACCTCCCCGACATCGTGCGCTCGATGACGGTCTTCGCGCGGACGACCCCAGCACACAAGCTGCGCCTCGTCCGCGCCCTGCAGATCGACCAGGACGTGACCGCCATGACCGGCGACGGCGTCAACGACGCCCCTGCCCTCAAGCAGGCCGATGTCGGTGTGGCCATGGGAAGAAAAGGCACGGACGCCGCCAAGGAGGCTGCGGAAATTGTGCTCGCGGACGACAACTTCGCGTCGATCGTCGCGGCGATACGGGAAGGCCGCACGGTCTACGACAATATCCGCAAGGTCATCGCCTGGACGCTGCCCACCAATGGCGGCGAAGGCGCCACCCTGATCGGCGCCATCGCCTTTGGCCTCACCCTGCCCATGACCGCCATCCAGATTCTTTGGATCAACATGGTCACCGCCGTGGCGCTCGGTCTCACCCTCGCCTTCGAACCGACCGAACCCGGGACAATGACAAGACCGCCCCGCAAGGCGACCGAGTCGCTACTCTCGGGCACGCTTCTGTGGCGCATCTGTTTCGTTTCGCTTCTATTCGCGGCCGGCGCGTTCGGCGTCTTCTTCTACGCGATCGAACGCGGCCAAAGCGTCGACATGGCGCGAACCATGGTCGTCAACACGCTCGTCGTGATGGAGATCGCTTATCTGTTCAGCGTGCGCTTCGTGTATAGCGGCTCGCTCACATGGCGCGGCATGCTCGGCACGCCGGCTGTCCTGATCGGTGTCGGCATTACCGTTCTTGCGCAGCTTGCCTTCACCTATCTGCCGGCGCTGCAGTCAATCTTCGCGACCGAGCCGGTCGCCTGGCAGGACGGTCTATTGATAGTCGGGATCGGCGCGGCGCTCTTGATCCTGGTCGAACTGGAAAAGGCGATCTTCGGCTTCTTCGCACGGCGCAGAACAGCGGCCCCAAAAACAGCAGCATCGGAAACAGCGGCATAAGAAAAAGGCGGGAGACATGCTCCCGCCTTTCGCGTTTCCAAGCAGTACCGGAAGGCTATTTTACGCGGCCTTCTTCTCGATCGCTTCGGTCCATTCGCCGAGCGTCGCGAGCCCGTTCATCTCCGCACGATGCGAGAACGCGGCCTGCGCCGCCGGCACGTTGTCCTTCTTACCCGACCAGGCAACCTGCGGCGCATGCTGCAGCGCGCGGCCATAGGAGAAGGTCAGGTGCCAAGGGAACCCGCCAATGCGGTTCATGGCGTCGAGGCGCGCGGTAGCCTCTACATCATCCTGACCGCCCGACAGGAAGGCGATGCCCGGCACGGCGGAGGGTACGCAGTCCTTCAAGACTCGGATGGTCCGGTCAGCGATCTCCTCGTCGGAAGCCTGCGTCGCGCATTTCTTGCCAGGCACGATCATGTTGGGCTTCAGCACCATGCCCTCGAGCTGCACCTTCGCGTAGTACAGCTCCATGAACACGGTCTTCAGCGTCCACGTCGTCACGGCCTCGCAGCGCTCGATCGTGTGGTCACCGTCCATCAGGACCTCGGGCTCCACAATCGGCACGAGCTGCTGCTCCTGGCACAGCGCCGCATAGCGGGCGAGCGCGTGGGCATTGGAGTTGATGGCGTCGTGGCTCGGAATACCATCGCCGATATTGATCACGGCGCGCCATTTGCAGAACTTGGCGCCGAGTTCGCGGTATTCGATCAGCCGGTCGCGCAGGCCGTCGAGGCCCTCGGTGATGGTCTCACCGGGGCAGAAGGCGAGCGGCTTGGCGCCGGCGTCCACCTTAATGCCGGGAATGGAGCCTGCGGCCTCGATGATCTTGACCAGCGGCGTGCCGTCGGCCGCCTTCTGGCGGATGGTCTCGTCGTACAGAATGACACCCGAAATCCGGTCCTTCATGGCCGGCTCGGTGCGGAACAGGAATTCGCGGTAGTCGCGCCGGTTTTCTTCCGTCGATTCAACGCCGATCGCGTCGAACCGCTTCTTGATCGTCCCGCTTGATTCGTCCGCCGCAAGAAGCCCCTTGCCCGGCTGGGTCATGGCGGTGGCGACTTTGTTCAAGGCCTCAAGATCCATGTCGTTCCTCCGTGTCACTCTGAACGTCAGCGCGTATTGCAGCCCATAAGCCATGCCGGGGCGCCTGTTACAAGCCACGATTCCGGGCTTTCGCCGGGGATTGTCAGCAAGGGCAAAATGCGCCGCTGGCCTAAAGCCCCGGAGGCTGGTGCTGCCAGGGATAGCCCCGCCGGGCCATCTCGAAACCCGCATCGTAGAGCGCGGTCATATACACCGGATCGAAGAGCTGGGTGCTCGTGTCCTGGATGCCCTCAGGGATGTAAGCCAGATTATAGGCGATCCCGTTACGCTGGCAGAACTCATACAGCCGGTAAAGATCTCCGACCCCCTGGTTCGTGAGCAGCGTCGACATCGCGCGGCCGGCGATGTCCATCGTGTACGGTTTCACCGCTTTCGGGTGCGGCATCACATAGCCGTTCAGAATGACGTAGAAGCGCCGGATGGGCTTAACGCCGAGATCCTTGTTCACGCTCCCCACCGTGAGCTGCGTCGGCGCGAGGAAGACCTCGCGCGTCGTCCCGCCGTCCACGTGCATCTCCTCGAAGCTATAGCCGTCCGCGGTGACCTTGATGAAGCTCGGCGGGAAGGCCGCGGGGATGGCGGCAGAGGCAAGCAGGACGCTCCGGAAGAGCTCGACGGATTCGGGGCGACCGCTCGCTGCGATTTCGCCCATATCCCAAATGACCGGGCGCCCCGCATCGAGATTGGTCGTTCCGATCAGCAGCCGGCGCCCCTTGCGATGCTCGGCCGCGACTTCAGCGAGAAACGACGGCGTCACATAATGGGCGATCAGCTTCGCGAGCGGCGCATTGCTCGACATCGAACTCCCGCCGAGAAGCCCCTTCACGGGCCGCAGGAGCGCGATGTCTTTCGTCTGGGACTGCGTGAAGACGTGCCGCAGCGCAGGGTCGTATTTCGGTCCGAGGAAGGCGAACGGCGCGCTCAACGCCCCCGTGGACACACCCGTGACCACGTCGAAGCTTGGCCGCGTGCCGGCCGCCGTCCAGCCGGCCAAGACGCCCGCGCCATAGGCGCCATACGGGCCGCCGCCGGACAGCGCCAACGAGTTCATGACAGGCCGTCCCCCCTGACGCAATTTCGGGTTGTTTTGTCTCAGCTGCGCGGCGCGCTTGGCGCGATAGGCGGCCACGTTCGGCGGCAGTTCATCGCCCCAAAAGCGGATCGTCTCCGATCCCATGCCGGACACCTTCGCGCTGTCCTGGAGCCCAACCGGAACGGCATTGCGGGCGCCGGCGACGGCGCACCCTCCGAGCAACGCTCCGATGGTCAGAAGAGCAAGGGCCCGCGCAAGATTACGGCAGGCGAACACAGTACAAAGCTTCCCCAAGACTTTCCCCCAGGGAAGCACCGCTCAGATACGCGTTTTCCCTTATCGGGCAAGAACCTACAGCAAACCTGCCAGGTCTTGCTAGTAGGCATGTTTTCGCAAGGCAGCGGGGTTCGTCAGCGGCGCGCCACGAGCGCGTAGACGAACAGCAGCGCGATGACGCCGTGGAGCGCGCCGCCTCCCCATAGCCCGCTGCTGCCGGTGGCCATGGCTCCGAGAAGCAGCACAGGCGCCGCGACGATGTTGTAGATCGCCAGGGAGACGGCCGCGTACGAGCCAAGGCCGTACGCCCGTTCGGGATCGGGCGACCGCGCCGCCCAGGTCCGGCCCAGCAAAGCGCCGGCCCCGACGGCCAACGTCGCCACACCCAGAAGGCGTATGAGCGCCATGGCCGGACCGTCCAGATCGGTCCCGCCGACACCGGCCACGACCAGGGCCGGAGCGAGTATGGCCGAAGCACCAAACAGAACTTCGATACAGCCCGATATCAGGACAAGCCAAGCGGTCATCGCTACCCCCCCCCTCGATTGTCGCTCAGTCCTGCGGTGCCTGCGCGGGCACCGCCGCCTCAGGCGCGCCCCAGGCGAAAATCCGATTCCAATCGTCCTTCATGCTGACGACATTCCAGCCGTTCGCCAAGGCATCTTCCATCAACTCGACGGGAAAGCGCCCAACATCTGAATCAGGCCCGTAGGCGTATTCGCGTTTCGCATCGTCGTGATGAACAAGCCCCATGAAGCAAAGGCCTTTGCAGTTCGCCGTCCATTCCAGCATCTCCTTGTCGCCGATGGAGTTGCCGAAGGCGAAGATCGGCTGCCGGCCGATATAGTGATTGATGCCTTCCGCCTTGCCGGGCCCATCGTCGAAGAACAAGAGGTCCGGCAGCTTCACGAGGGTCGGGCTCGAGTCCCAGTAGCGGAATTCAGTCTCCCCGGACGAGCCCACGACCTGCCAGGGCGGGATGCCGTAGCACTGCTCGGTATAGGCGCGCATGAAGGCCGTGCCGCCCCCGGATACGATAAAGGTCGTGAAGCCGTTGGCGCGTAGATACTCCAGCAGCTCGATCATCGGCGCATAGGTGAGGTCGGTATAGAGGCGCTTGTACCTCGGATGCTTCGCCGTCTTGAGCCAGGTGGACACGATGTCGTTGAACTCCACCGTAGTCATGCCGCTATGGGTCGCGGTCACGAGCGCCATGGCGCCCTTCTCGCCGTAGGTGAGAAGCTTCTCGGTGTTCCCGTCGAGCACGGACTTGAACGGTTCCTTCGTCTTCCAGTCCGGATGCTGGTTCGCCACCGCCTTCACTCGATCGATGACGAAAACGAACTGCGTATAGACAGGCTTCTCGACCCACAGCGTCCCGTCATTATCGAACGTGGCGATGCGTTCGGGCTTCGGCACGAAGTCGGGGCTGCCCTCGGTCGTCACGCGCGCGACATAGTCGAGGATGTTGGACTTGAGCGAACCCTCGTTCCAGGACGGTAGCGGGTCGGGCGCATCGTCCCCCGGAGCCGGGGACGCTCCCATCCACACGCCTATCAGGGCAGCAACAGCCATGAGGCGAACTGTCGTGATCATGTTGTCACTCCCGTCACGCGCAAAACGAAAAGAGGCGGCCCGTCGCCGGGCCGCCTCTCTTATAGCCTATTGGTCGAAGCCTCGTTAGACGAAGCCTCGCGCGTCGGAACTAGTTGCCCGTGGGCAACCCGATGCTGAAGCCATCCTTTGCCAATTGCTCTTGGACAGACTTGAGCAACTGGTATCTGGAGATGGTGATCGGACCGGTATAGGTCTCGCTCTGAAGTTTCCGCGGCGGATACTTCACGTACGACTTCATGAGCTTCGCCACCGACTCATTGGCCGGAACCACCGCCCAGGTGCTTTCCTTAAAGGTGGTCATGAAGATGTCGTAGCGCTCCTGCGGATCGGCCAAGAGGTCGAACACCTGAGGGACCGTCGCCACATACTTGCTTGCACCCTTCCAGCCAAGGTTCGTATCGACCGCGAGCCCCCCCGTGTGGGCACCGTCATCGCCGCGCAGGTTGAACACGTACTTGAACTGGTTCACGCGAACCGCACCGGGCGAAAGCTCGTCCTCGGTGAAGTAGAACCACTCCTTGCGGTCGGATTTGCCCTTGCCGGTCCAGACTGGGGTCATGTCGTAGCTGTCGAAGATAATCGGCTTGCCGTCACGGTCCTCCGTCGGCAACTCAATGCCCGCGACCGAAGCGAACGTCGCCATCAGATCAAGACCGCCCAGGATGGCGTCGCTCTTCGAGCCGCCGTCCACCTTACCGGGCCAGCGCACCATGGACGGCACGCGGTTGCCGCCTTCGCGCACCGTACCCTTGGTGCCACGGAACGGCGTGTAGCCGGCGTC
Source organism: Methyloceanibacter sp. wino2 (assembly GCF_003071365.1). Classification (NCBI taxonomy): domain Bacteria; kingdom Pseudomonadati; phylum Pseudomonadota; class Alphaproteobacteria; order Hyphomicrobiales; family Hyphomicrobiaceae; genus Methyloceanibacter; species Methyloceanibacter sp. wino2. The sequence goes on along the minus strand of NZ_CP028960.1, from coordinate 2,527,745 downwards.
CGGATAGACGTCCTGCCAGGCACCATTGTCGACCGTGTAGAAGACCACGGTGTTGTCGGCGAGGCCGAGTTCGTCCAGCTTCTTCAAGAGATTGCCAACACGGGTATCGAGCTCGACGACCGCATCGGCGTACTTGGACTTCGAGATCGACTTATGCTCGAACTCCGGTGCCGGCATGTTGGGCTGATGGTTCTTCATGAAGTTCACGTTGATGAAGAACGGCTTGTCCGACTTGGCGGCTTCTTCGAGAAATTCGGTCGCGGCCTTCTCGACATACTCGTCGAGATAGGGGATGCCGACCACGCCCTTCTCAGGCGTGTTCACATACTCGCCATTGACTTCCCAGTCCTGAACCGGCTTCTCGCCGGCCTTGCCGGAAAGCGAGCCCTTGGTCACCTTCTTGAACATCTCCCGCAGCTCAGGGCTCATATCCGGGAACCACTTGGGGTCGGGATAGGTGTAGGCGTTGAGGTGATAGAGGAAGGTGTACTTCATCACGTCGTAGCCTTGGGCGTTCGGCAGCGCATAGTCCGACTCGCCCAAATGCCATTTGCCGGTGAAGTAGGTGTTGTAGTCGGCCTTCTTCAGGACCGACGCCAGCGTCCATTCGGCAGCCGGCAGACCGCCGCCCTGACCCTGGAAGGCCACGGTGGTCATGCCGCTGCGGTTCGGAATACGTCCGGTCTGAATCGCGGCACGGCCGGGCGTGCAGCTCGGCTGGCCATAGAAATTGGTGAAGACCATGCCTTCTTTGGCGAGCTTATCGAAATTCGGGGTTTGCATGCCCCGCCCCTCGCCGCCGAGATAAGGGCCGAGATCGCCCCACCCGGTGTCGTCTGAAACGATCAAAAGAATATTGGGCTTCTTGGCCTCGCCTTCGGAACTGCTCTTCGTGTCCTGCGCATGGGCAACCCCACCGCAGGCCAACAGCGCAGCAACCGACAGGCCGCATAACTGCTTGTACAAGCCGAAACTCATCCTAGCACTCCTTGTTTGTTCAACATTCTCTGCGCAAGTTTGGGAACGCGATGAAGTTGATCTGCGTGCTACGGTTCTGACCTCCCAGTGAACCGTGCGGACTTCATTGTCGCGTAAAGGAAAGTACCGGATCATACTCTCCCCAGCTAATCAAAACCTGCTCACCTGACGAGATTCCCGTATGAAGAAACAGTCTTGGGACCTGGACGGCGCCCTTCGGGTCCTGCAATCGCATGGGTGGTTCTCGGAGCGCAGCAAGGAGACGCAAAAGCGCTTGGCCGCGATCGCGAGGCTCAGGACCTTCGAGGCCCATGAGCCGATCTATCTCGCGGGGCAAAACCCAAACGGCGTCTTCGGCATGGTGGATGGATCCATCAAGATCGCTTATCCGCGGAACGACGGCGAAGATTACATCGCGCACCACGCCGGTTCCGGCTTTTGGATCGGCGACCTCGCGCTTTTTGCCGATGCCCCCCGCCTCGTCTCGGTTCATGCCACCGGGACGACAACAATGGTTCAGCTCAGTCCTCAGGGTATTACCCGTCTCGTGCGCGAGGATCCCCGGCTGCACACGGACTTCTACACGCTCGCCTATGAGAACGTCAGGATCGCCCTCAACGTTCTCGCGAACCTGGCCATCGTCTCCATCGACAAGCGGGTGGCCGACCGGCTGCTCCTCGAAACAGACGCTCATCCGAAGGCCGACGGTTGGGTTCGAATCTCTCAGCCCGACCTCGCGCAGCTATTGGCTGTCTCCTTGCCGACGCTGCGGCGCACAATCGCCCGCTTCGTGCGCGACGGCCTTGTGGAGCAAGGGTATGGCCGGATCAAAGTCGTCGACCCCAAAGGCCTACAGAAAGTCATCAGGGGTTAGCCGGGCGGCGGGTCCACACAACCGCGAGAACACAGCCTGTTGCAAATATGCACGGCGCCCCGTGATCCGCGGGCGCTGACGCAAAATGCCATGGCGATACGAGCCATGCCCGGGATAGACTCCCCTCAAGAATGCCAAAAGGCAGCAAACGGGGGGCAAAATCGATGGCCAGAAAGAGTCTCGTTGCCGGCGGCTTGGCACTGCTTGCCGCCGTATCGGCACCAGGTGCCGCGCAAAGCGCCGAGTTCGGTGCCAGTCCTTGGCTCAAGGGCTACACGGACATCTTTGGCGGGGTCATCCCCTCCGTGCCCGGATTTTATCTCCGCACCGACGTCTACGATTACAGCGGCAGTGCCGACACCACGATCTTGAATGGCCGTGTCGACCTTGGCGTCGACCAGAACTTCACCGCAACGGTGGGCTCTCTGACCTATGTGACACCGTGGAAGCCTCTCGGCGGCACGTTTGCGGTGAACGTCACGCCGACCGTGGTCGCCATGGACGTCGATGTCGGACTAGGGATCCCCACCTTCACGGGACCGCTCGGAAACACGGTCGGCGGGTTCACCGTCAACCGGGGCGATAACAATTTTGCCCTCGGCGACATGGTCTTCGCACCGGCGATCCTCGGCTGGAACGAGGGCAATTGGCACTGGAACGTCGCCATGTTCGTCCTGGCGCCGACGGGCGACTACAGCACCGATCAACTCGCGAACACGAGCCTCAATCATTGGGCTTTCATGCCCCGTTTCGCGGCCACCTATTTCGATCCGCAGACGGGCTGGCAGGCGACCGGCGCCGTGCTCTACACATGGAACACCGAGAACACGGCAACGAACTACCTCACCGGCGACATCGTCAATCTGGAAGGCACGATCACCAAGAATTTCGGACCCTTGGGCGTGGGCGTGGCGAGCTACGGCATGATCCAGGTGACCGGCGACAGTGGCGCGGGCGCGCGCTTGGGAGCGTTCGAGTCCGAAGTCTATGGCGTCGGCCCCATCGTCACCTTCACCACCAGCCCCGATCCGACCAAGGCTCTGACGGTGATCGTGAAGTACTACAAGGAGTTCAACGCCAAGAATACGTTCGAAGGGGAGACCTTCGACGCGGCGGTCAGCTTCAAATTCTGAGACTTCGAGACAGGCCGGCGAAGGGCTTGCTCTAGCCCAATTGTGATTGTGAACTCCGTGTTCTGAAGGACGGGCCAGCGCCCGTCGTGAAGCGTGGAGCAGCATGCCGGGCGCAAAGGCTCAAGAACCGGACCGCAAACCGCTGGTGGCCCTCACCGGCGCGACGGGTTTCATCGGCCAGCATCTTCTGAAAGGCCTCACGGACCGCGGCTACCGTGTCCGCGTTTTGTTGCGGCGGCCCACCCAGATGCCGGAGTCCTGCGCCAGCGTCCTCATCGGCGACATCGCCAAGCCCTACAACATGTCCGAGGCGCTCGCGGAGGTCGATGCCGTGATCCACACCGCCGGCATTCCCCGCGCCATGACCGGCCTGCCCGAGGACGACTACCGCCTGTTCAATACCGACGCGACGGTGCGGTTCGCCAAGGCGGCCAAACGCGCCCGGGTGAAGCGCTTCCTGTTCCTGTCGTCCATTCGCGCCCAATCGGGCCCGGCGGCATCTTGCGTGCTGACCGAGGATCAGGAGGCCCGGCCTACCGACGCCTACGGCCGGTCGAAACTCGAAGCGGAACTGGGCGTGGCCGAGACGGGCCTCGATTGGGCCGCCTTGCGCCTCGCCCTCGTCTACGGTCCGGGAGCCGGCGGCAATATCGCCAAGCTCATGAAGCTCGCCCGCGCGCCCTACCCGCTGCCGCTGGCCGGCCTGAAGGCGCGGCACTCGCTCCTCGCGCTCGACAATCTGGTCGAGGCCGTGGACCGGATCCTGACGGCGCCGCAGCCGCTGAACCGGCCCTTTATCGTGGCCGACCCTGCCCCTGTCACCGTGGCCGAGATTGTTCGCGCCTTGCGCCAGGGGCTCGGCCGCAGGGCCGGGCTGTTCTACGTGCCGCCATCCCTGCTCAAGGCTGCCTTGGCCGCCGTCGGTCCACAGATCGAAACCGGGCCGCTGTTCAGCTCCCTCGTGGCCGATCCGGCCGCATTACGCGCGCTGAACTGGGCGCCGCCTGTTGCGACGCAACAGGGCTTGGCCGCGCTCGCGCGGCAAATGCCCAGCTGACCAACGATTCGGAAATTGCTGCACCGCATCGATGCTGCAGCGCGCAACACTCGGAATTTTAAGTACTTTTCGGATCACACGTCTTATCAATGTCGCATTCTCCGCCTATAGTGTTTTCAGGCTGACGTGGGGGTCGCTGTTGTAAAATCGCTGTCTGCGATGATGAAATCGTCTCCGACGCTTTAACGAGCGGGGCGCATCTCGAGGATGGCGCAGTTGGAGGCGGGTATGGCACTCCCCAAGATTGTCGTTCGCGGCAAGAAGGTCATTCTTCTGAGCGGCTACTGCAAGGACGACTTCAAGGGTATTCGTGAAGCGCAACGGCTCGGCGACTATCGGCTCAAGGTCGATGCCGAAGAGCAGCTGTTGGCGGCCGCGCGGAAGAACCCTGACGCCGTGGCATTCGGCTACGTCGCCGGTGTGTGGGTGGCTTCGGCCTAGATTTGGCAACTGCAAATACGAACGGGCGCGTGGCGCGCTTCCTTTGCGCCTGCGCGATGGCTCGAGGCACTTCGGCTCGGCCGCACACCCTGTCGGGCAATCCAACCTGATCGCTGCCGCCTAAGCAACGAGGCCCTTGCGGGGCCAAATTCCGCGCCCTAAACATCGCGCCGGCATTCATGGACCCCGGCGCGCCCCGAACACGGCCCTGCCGCTCCCACCTATAATTCACAGGCTCGGTCGCCTTTGCACCCCTCGACGACAGATTGGCCCTCGGCCGATATCCACCTCCTCCCGAATGGGCGCCGCAGAAGGCGATCTGGACCGCGTGGCCGGCCGCGGCCGAAGAATGGAACGGCGACCTCGATTCCCCCCGACGAGACGTGGCGGCGCTGGTACGCGCACTCGCGCCGGACAACCATGTCCGCCTCCTCGTCGACGGCGCGGAAGCGCAGCAGTCGGCCGAGAGTGCGGTCGGAGACGTCGCGGACATTGTCCCCGCAAAGTACGGAGACATCTGGCTGCGCGACACCGGCCCCCTTTTTGCCACGGCGCGCGGCGAGCCTCTCGCTCTGCGTTTCCGCACCAATGGCTGGGGCGGCAAATTCTCGCTCCCGGGCGACGAGACCGTCGGCGACGACATCGCAAGGCTGGCCGGCGTCGCCACGCAGGACTTCGATTTCGTGCTCGAAGGCGGCGCCATCGACCATGACGGGGCGGGCACGATCCTCACCACCAGGCAAACGCTCCTGAACCCAAACCGGAACGGCTGGTCGCAAGGCGATGCCGAAGCGGCACTGCGTAGCGCACTCGGTGCGCGCAAAGTCCTCTGGATCGACGAAGGGCTCAAAGGCGACCACACCGACGGTCACATCGACAACATTGCCCGATTTGTCGGCCCGGCCCGCATCGTCATCCAAGAACCGGCAGGCCCGGACGACCCGAACGCCGCGGTGTTCGAGGCGATCGCGCGCAACCTTCAGGGCGCGACCGATGCCGACGGGCGCACCATCGAGGTCATACCAATTCCGGGCCCAGGCCGCATTCTCAACGCGCTCGGCGAGGTGGCGCCCGCATCCCACCTTAACTTTGCCATCGCGAACGGCATTGTGGTCGTGCCGGTCTTCGACACAAATACGCAAGCGGACGCTCTCGAGCGCTTGCAAGCCTTGTTTGCGGACCGCAAGGTTGTCGGGCTTCCCGCCGCGGGGCTCCTCGGAGCAGGAGACGCCGGCGGCGGCGCCTTCCATTGCATCACCCGCGAGGAACCGGACTTCACCCGCGGGCGTCTCTTATCTCAGTAAGGGACCGATCAGGTCGGACAGTCGGAACGGGCCTTGGGGATAGGCCAGTAGGAACAGGTCATGGCGCGCCAGGTGACAGTTGCTGCGGTTCAAACCACCTTGGGTCATGACATGACCGCCAACATCGCACGGGTCGAAGCCCTGATCCGCGAGGCGGCTGCCCAGGGCGCTGAGGTCGTTCTGCCGCCCGAACTGTTTCAGGGCATCTATTTCCCCACCCGCCAGGATCCGAAATGGTTCGAAACGGCCTATGCCGTGGACGAGCACCCGTGCGTGCGGACGTTCGCTGCACTCGCAAACGCCCTCAACGTCGTCATTCCCATCTCCTTCTTCGAGAAGGACGGGCCCCATTTCTACAACAGCGTCGCCATCGCCGATGCGGACGGGACAATCCTCGGCGTCTACCGCAAGAGCCATATTCCCGACGGCCCGGGCTATCAGGAGAAGTACTACTTCCGCCCCGGCAACACGGGGTTCAAGGCTTGGCGCACGCGGCACGGCACGATCGGCGTCGGCATTTGCTGGGATCAATGGTACCCGGAGGCGGCGCGGGCGATGGTGCTTCAGGGCGCGGAACTCCTGCTCTACCCCACCGCCATCGGCTCGGAGCCCTATGACGAGGGCTTGAACACGAGCGGACGCTGGCGCCGGGTCATGCAGGGTCACGCCGTTGCCAACGCCGTCCCCGTCATCGCCGCGAACCGCGTGGGCGAGGAAGACAATGACGGGGTGCGCCAACGCTATTACGGGCACTCCTTCGCCGCCGATCACACAGGCGAGATCGTCGCCGGCATGGAAGACGACGCCGAAGGCGTGATCTTGGCAACGTTCGATCTCGACGAGATCGCCGCCTATCGCGCGAACTGGGGGTTCTTCCGGGACCGCCGCACGGATCTCTATGGGACTGCGCTGACATGACGCTTTATCGCTTCAACACCGTCGATGTCTTCGCCGAGCACCAGTTCGGCGGCAACCCGCTGGCCGTCGTCCATGGCGCCGATGCGCTCACGACGGAGCAAATGCAGGCGGTGGCAGCCGAGTTCAATCTGTCCGAGACCACGTTCGTGCTGCGCCCGCAGGATCCGGCCCACACGGCGCGTATCCGCATCTTCACGCCGCGCGCGGAACTGCCCTTCGCGGGCCATCCGAATGTAGGCACGGCCTATGTCCTGGCCTCCGAGGCGGAACGCCGGGGAAAGGCTTACGCCGACGACAAGCTCACGTTCGAGGAACTCGGCGGCCTAGTTACGATCAATGTGCTGCGCAACGGCGCCGGTATCGTCGGGGCCCATGTGGCGGCCCCGCAGCCGCTCAAGATTGGCTCGGGCGTGGCGCCGGGCGTTGTCGCGGCACTGTGCGGACTGCCCACCCATGCCATCGAGCAGAGCCGGCACCTACCCCTGATCGCGAGCGCGGGCAACCCGTTCGTGTTCACACAGCTCCGGGACCGCGCCGCCTTGCGGGCAGCCAAGCCCAACGAGGCCGCGTTCGAGGCACAGCTCCCGCGCGAGATGGCGGACGGCCTGTTTCTGTATGTTCGCGAACCCTCGAACGATCCGCCTATCCAGGCCCGCATGTTTGCGCCGCTCCACGGCATTCCCGAGGACCCGGCGACGGGCTCGGCGAATGTGGCCTTAATCGGTCTTTTGGCGCATCTTAACAGCAAGCCGGATCTCGTCCTCAAAGCACGGATCGGCCAAGGCGTCGATATGGGGCGTCCGAGCTTGGTGGAAGCGATGGCCGCGAAGCGCGGCGGCGTTGTCACGGCGACAAAGGTCGGTGGACGGTGTATCTCTGTGATGAGCGGCACACTGACGGTTCGATGATCGCGTCACGCGGAAGGAAACGCTTGTGACTGAGACGCACATCCCCAACCTTCTCGGCGACCCCAATGCCACCCGCATCGCAGCCGGCGACACCGAGGCCGTCTTTCTCCCCAGCTACGGAATGATCGGCATTTCGCTGAAGAGAGATGGCCTGGAAGCCTTGCGGCGCGTCGACAACCTCATCGTCGCCGCAGCCGCCAATCGCACCGTAGGCATTCCGTTCCTGTTTCCCTTCGCCAACCGCCTCGCCGACTTTCAATACGAGGTTGCAGGGCGCGGTGTGACACTGCCGCCGCATTCGCTCGTGTTGCGCTACGACGAGAACGGGCTGCCCATGCATGGTCTGATGTGGCCGCACCTCAAATGGGCCGTCGCCGATGTTTCAGGCACCGCCCTGACGGCACGGCTCGACTGGTCCCATCCCCAAGGCCTCGCCGTGTTTCCCTATCCCTGTCAGTTGACGCTGAGTGCCACCGTCGAGTCCGGCAGCTTGACGATCAAGACCGCGCTGACGGCGACAGGCGATATCGATGTGCCGGTGAGTTTCGGCTTTCACCCCTATTTCGGCTTCGAACAAGATCGCGCGAACTGGCATATCCGTCTGCCGGAAATGCGCCACCTCACGCTGGATGCCCGCCAAATTCCGACAGGCGCCTCGGAGCAATACCCGGGCCTCGATGCGTTGCTCGGCATGCAGAGCTTCGACGACGGGTTCGCGCTGCTCGAACCTCAAGCAACGCTCTCCATCGCGTACGGCGGGCATCAGATCGCCGTGGACCTGCTCGACGGTTACACGCACACGCAGGTCTACGCGCCGCACGATCAGAACTACATCGCGTTCGAGCCGATGACGGCGCCCGCCAACGCGCTCATCAGCGAAGACGGGCTGCGGCTCGTCTCCCCCGGCGACACGTTCAGCGCGACATTCCGTATCCGCGTCGAGTGAGACCCGGCATCAGGCTGGGCTCTCCTCTACTTCGCAACCATCACGTCGGACGCCTTGATAATGGCGCGCACCTCGTCGCCGACGGCCAACCCGAGATCCTCGACCGCTTCGTTGGTGATAGCAGCGGTGACGACGGTGCCGCCGACATCAATGCGCACATGCGCGGTCGTGACGCCCATCTTGACCTCTTCGACCTTGCCGGGGATAGCGTTGCGTGCGGATATCTTCATGCTGATTGCTCCTTAGTGGTATTAAACAAGTCATGACTGACGTCACCGAGACACAAGGCACGGCGAACGTTTCGGCGGCGGGTACACCGCCGGCATTGTCGACGACCCTTGTCGCGCGCGTTCTGCGCCACGACACGCGGTACGGCCTGTCGACGCTTTTCTTCGGTGACGGAGAACTGCGGGTTCCCCTCGTCGACGCCCCGGCCGGTTCGGGGGTGCAGGTGACAATCTTCGCCCGCGACGTCTCCATCGCTTTGTCACGTCCTATGGACGTCTCCATCACCAATCGTTTGCCCGGCACGATCGTCGGCGTAGAGGCGCTGGAACTTCCCTTCGTCCAGATCACGTTTAATCTCGGTTCGACATCGCTGACGGCGTTGGTCACCAGCGAATCCGTCGAGCGGCTTGGTCTCGAGCCGCATCTCAATGCCTGGGCCATGATCAAGACTGTTGCCATCGGGAAGGACGCGGTTGAGCCACACGACCTGCCGCAGCCCCGGACGTGGCGCGGGGCTGATAGTCCGGATCGAGAGCCGCGGTGAGCTCTGCAAGAGACGGCGCCGCGGCGTTTCCGGCGCGCCTCTCGACGGAGCGGTAGAGCGCCACGAGCCGCGCGCCGAAATCCGTGAGCGCAGCGCCGCCACCGCGCCGTCCTGGAAACGTCTCGAACACGGGCGTCTCGAAGCAGCGGTTGAGCGCATCGACGGTCAACCAGCATTTCCGGTAGGACACGCCCGTCGCCTTGCTGGCCCCGAGGATCGACCGCGCGCGGCGGACGGCCTCGATAAGATCGATATCCTCCGCCGTGACGGTCCCGCCATTGGCAAACCGGATCGTGATCTCCATGTGCGCCGAGCCTGGTGCTGCGCGTCCCATTAGCTCATGCCTCCATCGCCGGCCAGGGCTTCGGCTGGCTCATCTAGCGCACGCAAATCTTTTACCGTTCCCCACCACTCATCGAGGTCTGCCGCATTTGCCGGCACGAAGTCGGCGAACGGACCGGCAAAGTCCTGCCAGGCCGCAATCGCCTCGGCCGCAATCGACGTGGCGACGGGCGTTCCCGCCAGCATCGCCGCACGAAACGCATCGACGAGGCCATGGCGCACGACTTCGAGTTTACCGAACTTGCTCAGGATCATGAGATCCGCACCGCCGACAATCGCCCGCTCCGCGCGGGCGCAGGCATCGGCCAGCGTCGCCGAGTCGAGCTTGCACGCAGTCGATCCCGGACCGAGATCTTGCGAGATCGGGAGGACGTCGCCGGTCGAGAGGTCCTGCAAGGCGAGACCCTCGCACCCGCTCGAACACGGCTGGGCGATCTGCACCAGACCCGCCACGCGATAGCCGGCATCGCGGACATTTTGTGCGAACGTGGCGAGCAGTGCCTGATGGGCCGACGAAGACCCGCGCAACGCAGCAATTCTGGCCATCACGCCCTCCCCCGCTGAAGAAGGGGCGCCTCGTTCCGACAGGCATCGCTGACGGGCCGGTATCCGAAGAACGGACGCAAACGCTCAGGCGTCCAGGACTTCGCCAGGTGGTCGCGCACTCCGAGCGCGTGGCCCGACGAGACGAGCAGCGGCTTTTTCCGCGCATTCCCCGCGCAACCGGGTTTTTCGTAGAAGACCACCCTAGCCATCGACGACCTCCTTGGATCCGTTCCCACGGCTCGCCCGCTGCGCAGTGCGCAACCGAATCGCCTTCATGGTGGCGCGGGCGATGGTGCGGCCGCGGCCGTCCATGCCCGTCCAAACCGCATTCCGCCCGCGCGGATCGATCTCGAGCAGCTTGCCGCCCGCCTCGACGGTGAGCGAATCGCGGACGATGCCCCGCACGTGTCCGTCGATCGGCGCGCGAACGGCGACGCTCCCCAGCGTTCCAACGATGACGTTCTTATAGACACGCATGCCGATCTCGATGGGCGTATGCCAAAGCCCGTCGGTCGTCGCATAGGCAAACCGCTCCTTGCCCACGCCTCCGAGAGCCGGCGGCACCCCGTCCGGTTCGTCGGTACGCCCCCGAACGACGATGTCGCCAGCCTTCTTGGGGCGCGTTTCGATGGCCACGTCGCAATTGCGGCCGACCGCGAAATTGGGTCCGAGGCCGACCGTCAGGCGTGCGATGCCGCGCAAATCCGGCGTCACGCGATTCTTCTGAAGCCGCGCGTCGATGAGGACTTGCGGCATGCGCCAAGCGAGAAGGTCGTTGAGGAGAAGCGGCGATACGGCAACGCAATCTGGTCTGGCCGAAACCACGGAAAGCTCGGGCCCCGTCTCCGCAAGCTGACCATGAAGGAGCGCCAGCACCGCCGGGTCGCCATACAGCGCGTCGTGAAAGGCCATCGCGCGCCGGATCACCGGCGGAAACGGATCATGGCTCAGCACGACAGCGTAGCCGCCGCGCTTGAGATGGACGGCCACGGCCGAGGCGATCTCGTTGGTGCCGAGCACCATGGCAACGGGCTGCCGCGCTGGCGGGACGGGTGATTGAAGACTGCGGTTCATGGGTGTTGCGTCGTTTGCTCGGCTTTTGTCGTAGCAAGCCGCAGGCCAACTCCGAGGTAAGGAGAAATCACCGCAATTTCAATCTGTTGGGAAACAGTCCCCATTCCAGCCCACGTCCTTGCACACTCGCCAATGCTATATTGTCGAGGATATAACAAATCGGACTCTTGCGGGAGTTCCTATATTGTCGCGAATATAACAAATCCGGGCCGCGAACCGCGCTGCGCCCCGTCTCTCCCGGCGATAAGCACAGCACGAAGTTCAGTATCCACGTCGAGTGAGCAGCCCCGGCACGCCAAATCCCGTGCCTGGCCGCTGCTGAGGCCTAGACACCTGCTTTCGCTTTCAGGCAGGTTTCATCCACCGGCTCGCGCGTCTTCGATAGACCGATCCAGATATCCACCTGATCCTGCTCGAAACCGGTTTCGCGGCGCGTGCCGACTTGAATCAGTGGCCGGCGAATCAACAGCGGATCCTCGATCATCATCGCGAGCGCCTTGCTCGCCCCAATCATGTCCGGGTTGATTTCCCCGGATTTGATTCGCGGCGCGGACGGGTTGAACCAAGAGCTCACCGGGCGCGTGCCGAAGAAGGGCCGCAACGTTTCGGGCGTCCAGGCCTCGCTCAGGAGGTCGCGCACCTCCAATTCGTGGCCCGACGCTTTCAGCAGGGCCTTCTGCCGTGCATTTCCGCCGCATCCGGGCTTTTCATAGAAGATTACTTTCGCCATTCGTCCTGACGTCCTTCTCGCTACAAGAGTTTCCGCCCTGGGGAGCAAGGTTTGCGCCAGCAGAAAATCTCACCAACATTTCAGAGGCTTGTGGGACCGCCACAGCATGCCGACGACATGGGTTGTCGGGGATACGACACGCGTCGTGGCCAATTTTTCTGGAACAACGGCCCCCGCCTGCCCTAAGTCCTAGGGCTGACGAATACAAATCGGAGCGTAGCATGAATCGGCAGGAGCCGCTGGTCTTTATCATCGCGGGCGAACCGTCCGGCGACAATCTCGCCGGACGGCTGATCGCCGCTCTGAGGGAGATGACCGGCGGCCGCATCCAAATCGCCGGCATCGGCGGCCCGCAAAGCGAGGCGCAAGGGCTGAAGAGCCTGTTTCCCATGCGCGAGCTGGCACTGATCGGCATTGCCGAGGTCGTGCCGCATCTTCCGCGCCTCCTTCGGCGGATGAGTGAGACCGCGGCGACGATCCGCAAGATGAAGCCCGATATCGTGGTGACGGTCGATGCGCCGAGCTTCACCTTGCGCGTCGCGGACAAGCTGCGCGGGTCGGGCATTCCGATCGTGCACTACGTGGCGCCGCAAGCCTGGGCCTGGCGCGCGGGCCGAGCCAAGACACTGGGCAAGCGCGTGGATCATCTCATGGCACTACTGCCTTTCGAGGTACCGTTCTTCGCCGAACACGGACTGCCGACGAGCTATGTGGGCCACCCCGCGATCGAATCCGCTCTGGCCGGCGACGGCAAGGCCTTCCGCAAGGCGCATGGCATTGCGGATGCGGCAACCGTGCTGTGCGTGGTGCCGGGAAGCCGGAACAGCGAAGTGCGGCGCATGCTCCCGGTCTTCGCCGAGGCCGTGGCGCTCTTGGCCGAGCGCTATCCGGACCTTCAGATCGTGATCCCCGTCGCGCCCAATGTTGCGGAACAAGTCGAAGAGCAAACGAAGGACTGGCCGCTGCCAGTCCTGCATGTGAAGAATCCTGCAGAACGTTTCGATGCGTTTGCGGCAAGCGACGTCGCCATGGCGAAATCCGGCACGGTGACTTTGGAGCTAGGTCTCGCGCGCGTTCCCATGGCCGTGGCCTACCGCGTGAGTGCCCTCACCGTGTTCATCGTGCGCCGCATGCCCATCGCTGTGAAATACGCCTCGCTTGTGAACCTGCTCACCGATCGCGAGGTGGTCCCCGAACTCATACAGGAAGACTGCACGCCGGAGGCCGTCGCGGAGAAAGTCGGAACTCTGCTAGGATCTCCCGAGGCGCGCGCCGCGCAGCAGGAGGGCTTCTCCGAGGTCTTGCACGTTCTCGGCGACGCCGATCCGCCGCCGAGCAAACGCGCCGCAAAAGTCGTGCTCGATCTTATCGCGAACCGCGAAACCTGAGCGCGAACCGCCTAGCTTTTAGCAGAGACGGAGACAGGCGAGCCCGGTGTGAGCCAGGCCTGCACCTTCTTGAGCTGTGCGTCGATGCTCTCGTTGATCATCACGGCAACGCGCAAAGCCTCCGACCCCGCATAGCCGTCCACGAACGGCTTCTTCCCGGTCCGTACGCAGTCCAGGAACGAGGCGATCTCGTTGCCGAGGCTGTCCTCCTGGGGGATGTCCACCGTGTCGGTGGCGATAGCTGCGAGCCCTTCGGTCATGGGATCGCCGCGCAGGCTGTAGCCGAAGATCTTCCGCTCGCCGAGATCGCAGTTCAAATATTGGCTGTGCGAGAAGACCCGCAAGCGCCGCTCGGTCTTGTAGCTGATCCGGCTCGTGGTGACATTCGCCACGCAGCCGGATTCGAAATTGATCCGCGCATTGGCGATGTCGACCTTGCGGCCCATGACGCCGGTGCCGACCGCATCGACGCTGGAGACGGGCGAGCCGACCAGACCGATGATCATGTCGATGTCGTGGATCATCAGATCGAGAATGACGTCCACGTCCACGCCGCGCGCCTTCCAGGGCGCAATCCGGTAGCTCTCAAGATAAAGCGGGCGGTCGATCTTCTCAGAGATGACACGGTAGGCGGCGGAGTAGCGTTCGATATGGCCGACCTGCAGCACGGTGCCGCGCTCCTCGGCCAGCTTGGTTAGAACCTGCGCCTGCTCGACCGTCTCGGTGATCGGCTTCTCGATATTGACGTGAAGCCCTGCATCGATCAGGTCGCGCGCCACGTCGAAATGGAACGGCGTGGGTACGGCCACGCTCACCGCATCGACCTTGTCGTAGATCTCGCGGTGATCCATCACCGCTTCGGCGCCGAACTCATCGGCCATCGCCTTGGCCCGCTCGGGATTGGAATCGACGACGGCAACCAGCTTCGCATCGGGGTTCTTCGTGTAGTGATTTGCGTGGAACCGTCCGAAATACCCGGTGCCCACGACCGCCGTCCGAATCTGATCCGCCATTCCGATAATCCTCTCAACGCTGTCCCGCCTGCTTAAGCGGTGAATTGCCCTGCCGGGCCCCGAGTTGCTTTGCTTGCCCCTCTTCAAGAGGGTGTTCCTTGCCCGGCTTTTTGTCGCAAAATTGGCCCCATCGCCAGCCCCAAGGACGGGAATGGCGGGGAGGCTTGCGAAATTGGGGCGTGGAAAGATCGGGCGACTCCGGTTAAGTCCTTGGCGGCGCTTGGCGATAGACGCCGCTCGGCCGCCAGCAACGGTCTGCGCATGGGGAGAACAGAATGCCGCACCACCCGATTTTCGATGCGCAACCGCCCCGCGGCTCGCTAGGAGGGCTCTAGGCCATGCTGCTCGGTTCCGAACGCCTTCTCGCCTCAGGCCGGCTCAATGGGCTGAAAGTGGGGATTCTCGCCAATCCCGCCTCGGTCGATCACGACTACCGCCACATCGTCGACCAGCTTGCAGCCTCGGATACGTTCGACCTTGCGGCGATCTTCGGTCCGCAGCACGGCTTCAACTCCGATCTGCAGGACAACATGATCGAGACGCCGCACGCGACCGACCCCAAGCGGGGCGTTCCGATCTTCTCGCTCTACAGCGAGACCCGCGAGCCGACCAAGGAGATGCTCGATCTTATCGATGTGCTCGTGATCGACCTGCAGGACGTGGGCGCACGCATCTACACCTTCATCTACACGATGGCGAACTGCCTGCGCGCGGCCGCCAAGACGGGGACGCCCGTGATCGTGTGCGACCGCCCCAACCCGATCGGCGGCGTTGCGGTGGCGGGGCCCATGCTGGAGCCGGGCTACGAATCCTTTGTCGGTCAGTTTCCCATTCCCATGCGCCACGGCATGACCGTCGCCGAGCTCGCCAAACTCTTCAACGAGCATTTCGAGATCGATGCGCCGCTCGAGACCGTGACCATGGAAGGCTGGTCCCGGACGGACTATTTCGACGACACGGACGTGCCGTGGATCATGCCCTCCCCCAACATGCCGACGCTGGAGACGGCGATCGTCTATCCCGGCACGGTGCTATTCGAGGGCACGATGGTTTCGGAAGGGCGCGGGACCACGCGCCCCTTCGAGCTGATCGGCGCGCCCTACCTGGATGCGGAAGCGCTGGCAGCACGCATGAACGCGCACGGTCTGGGCGGTGTCTACTTCCGTCCGGTCGTGTTCGAACCCACGTTCCAGAAGCACGCCAAGACGCCCTGCGGCGGATGTCAGCTCCACATCACGGAGCGCGAAGCCTTCGAGCCCGTGATCGCCGGCGCCGCGCTAATCCGCGAGTGCTATGGACTTGCGCCGGAACAGTTCGCATGGCGCGAAGGGCCGTACGAGTACGAGCACGACAAAATGCCGATCGATATTCTGGCCGGCTCGCCGGAACTCCGGGAACAGGTCGAAGCGCAAGTCGCCGTCATGGACATTGCGGAGAGTTGGACGACAGGCGTCGCGGAATTCTCGGCGCTGCGACTTCCCTACCTGCTCTACTGAGCCCGTTCTAACGAACCGTACCCGGTTCCCACATGGACATCATGGGGCAACCCAGCGTCTGCTCGAACGCTTTGACGAGGTCGTCCTCGCCATGGACGTTCAGATAGGTTCCGCCTGTCTCTTCGGCGAGACACTTGGCGTCGAGATAACTCTGCGCGCCCAGCCACGAGTCGGACTGCAAGCGAAAGCCAATGACGTTGACGGTCAGATTGGGCGCCTCTGCGCCTAAGCGCTTGCCCAGCTCGCAAGGGTGCCCGTCGCACGTCTCCTGGCCATCGGTCAGGACGACGATCACACCGGGCTGGTTGCGGTAGTCCAACACCTCGGCGGCCTGTTCGATCGCCTGCGTCAGCGGTGTCTTGCCGGCCGGACGCAGGGCGTCGACGATGCGCATGATCGGCGCCGCCGCCTGCGGTGTCGGACGGAGTTCCAGCTGCACGTTGCATTGATTGTATGCGCCGGCACCGTAGGTCACCAAACCGATCTTCCGGTTCAGCTGCGCCCGAGGCAAGACGCGCCGCAGCGCCTTGCGGACTTCGTCGATGCGCAACTGCACCACCGTCGAAAACGGATCCAGATTTCCAGACATGGACCCCGACGCATCGAAGACGATCATCGCGTCCTCGGTGCACGGCGTTGGCTGCTCGGCAGCATGGGCAGGCATCGCCCCGGTTAGGGCGCCTGACAGCAGCAGCACGGCGCACGCGAGATAATCGAAAAGGTGCTTCATACGACAGCTCGCAACGTTTCCGATGGCAGACCCATGGCGAACCCAGGGGCCGGTCACTTATCGCCGATTTTGCCCTAAGGGTGCAAACGTAGGCTTGCGGAAGCGTGCTGCTCGAGGTCCGACGGATCCACGGCCGACATCATGGGGCAGCCGAGCGTCTTTTCGAACGCCTTGACGAGTTCTTCCTGGCTGTTCGTAGCGATATAGAGCCCGCCCGTCTCCTTCGCCAAACATTGCACGTCGAGCGCGCTCTGCGCCGCCGTCCAGAAAGCCGTCATGCGGAAGCCGATAACGTGCACCGTCAGCCGCGCGCCCTCGTTCTTGAGCTTCTTGCCAAGGTCGCAGGGTGCGCCGCCACAAGTCTCCTCACCGTCGGTCAGAACCACGATGATTCCGGGCTTGGCTTTGTAGTCGAGCACATCGGCCGCTTGCTCGACCGCCTCCGTCATGGGCGTCTTGCCCGCCGGGTTGAGTCCATCGACCGCGTGCAGAATGGGCTCCGCGGCGTCGGCGATCGGCTTCAGGTCCAGATTGACGTTGCATTGCTGATAGGGACCGGGACCGTAGGTGATGAGCCCGATCTTCCGAAAATGGGTCACGCGGGGAAGCGCCTGGGCCAAAGCTTTCCGCACCTCGTCGATGCGCCGGATCTTCGCGCCGATACCCTCGGCAAGACTGCCCGCCATCGAACCTGACGCGTCAAAGACGATCATGGCGTCTTCGGTGCAGGGTACCACCTCGTCGGCGGCACGGCCCTCGACCGGCAAAAGGCAGACCGCCATGAGAACAAGGCAGCATCGCCCGATAAAACCCATCCCAGTCATGAAATTCCCTCGCCCAGAAACTCGCGAGCCCGTGGCTGTCTATGGACCGACAGCGAACCCGGAAGACTTATCGGCCAAAACGCGGCGCGAGTCCAAGGCCGACGTCGTCTCCAAGCCCGACATGATGGGGCAGCCGAGGGTTTGCTGGAAGGCTTTGACGAGGTCTTCCTCGTTCTGCGCCGAGATGTAGAGGCCTCCGGTCTCCTTCGCGAGGCATTTGACGTCCAGAACGCTCGTCTCGCCGGTCCAGGTGAAGTTCTTCATTTGAAAGCCGATGACGTGCACGGTCAGATTGCTGCTCGTCGCCGTGAGCTTCTTTCCCAAGGCGCAAGGATCGCGGTTACAGGTCTCCTCGCCATCCGTGAGCAGCACCACGACACCGGGCTTCCTCCGGTGGTCGAGCACGTTCGCCGCCTGCTCCACCGCTTCAGTCAAGGGCGTCTTGCCGGCCGGGTTCAGTCTTGAGACCACAGTCATGATGGGCTCGGCAGCATCGGCGATCGGCTTCAGGTCGAGGTGGACATTGCACTGCCGGTAGGGACCCGGACCGTAGGTGATCAAACCCACTTTGCGATATTGGGTGATACTGGGCAGAACGCGCGCGAGCGCGCGGCGCACTTCGAAGATCCGCGGCTTCTCGGTCATGATGCCCTGACCGAGATTCCCCGCCATCGAGCCCGAGGCGTCGAAGACGATCATCGCATCTTCCGTGCACGGTGTTTTCTGGTCCTGCGCCGCGCCGCGATCCGCGGGCGCGGCAATTAGAACCACAAGAAGGAGACTTGCGAGGAGGGTTCTACGCTGCAACTGCACTCTCACACCCTCCTCCCCGCAAGAAGCTTCTCATTCCGCCCTATGGGCGGCCGCGAGAAGGCGCTCTGTCAGGAGACGCGCTATTCGCGGATATTGAAGGCGTATACGATCAGGATCACGCCCTGGATCAGTAGGAGCGCTCCGAAAACGATCGGAACGGCCACGGCCGCGGGAATTGGCGCACCGAGCAGGATAACGCCGATGATCAAATTCACCACGCCGAATATGAAGGAGCCGATCCCGCCGCCGGTGAAGGACCCGATGATCCCGATGACACCGATCACGACGCCCAGAATGCCAAGCCACAGGACGATGGCCGTCGGCAGGATGATCGCGGAGAAGAGCGGGTGCCTGAGGACGATGATACCGGCCAGGATGCCCAAGATGCCGATGATGAGCGACCAGTACCAGGGCACGGTGTCGTCCACGAACACGCGCACCAGCTCAAGCACGCCGATGAACAACCAATACAGACCAAGGAAGATCACAAGAGCGACCAGCGTTTCCGCGGGCCGGGTAATCAGCAAGAATCCGAACAGGATCGATGCGATCCCTTCGAGCAAGAACACCCACCAGATATCGGACTGACTCTTTGAGGCGGTCATACCAGCCATCTTCATTTCCTCCCTGAAGACATGTTGTTGCCGCAGGCCCCCGCCCGCGGAAAGTGCATAGAATTATAGCAACTCGGCCGTGTCGACGCCGGACGATAAGTGAATCCCCTTGAATTCCACCGCTTTATTCGCCTCCCGCACCCGGTGGTGAAGGCTGATATGTTCCAGTATCTAAGAGAAGTGATTCTCTAGCGGCCGCCTTCGATCACGGGCCGGCCCGGGAGTGCCTTATGATCAAGCCCATCGTCCGCGTCCCCTGCTCGATCTGGCGCTCGGATTCCGCCTCGCAAACGATGACCGCTGGCACGCGCGCGATCCCGGAAGAGACCGCGATCGCCTTTACGTTCAATACGGCGTCCTACGCGGTGATGATGGCGACCCCTCAGGATCTCGAGGACTTTGCGGTCGGCTTTGCCCTCACCGAAGGGATCGTGACGTCGCCGGACGCCATCGACACTGTCGAGATCATCGAGGAAGAGCCCGGCATCGAGCTGCGTGTGTGGCTGAAGGCTAAGGACGCGGCCGAGTTCTTGGGGCGCCGCCGCAAGATCGCGGGTCCCACCGGCTGCGGCCTCTGTGGCGTCGAGAGCCTGAACGAAGCCATGCGCCCCCCGCCCGAGGTGGGCCAGGGTCAGGTGCTGACACCGGACGAGATCATGACGGCCGTGGCATCGCTTGCCACCCATCAAGAGCTCAATCGGGAGACGCGCGCGGTCCACGCCGCGGGCTTTTGGGAGCCTGCACGCGGCCTCGTTGCCGTGCGCGAGGACGTGGGTCGTCACAATGCGCTCGATAAGCTTGCTGGCGCCTGCGTGCGCAAGGGCGGCAACGCGTCCCAAGGCATCGTCGTTCTGACGAGCCGGGTCTCAATCGAGATGATCCAGAAATCAGCCATGATCGGCGCACCCCTGGTTGTCGCCGTGTCGGCGCCGACGGCGCTTGCCGTGCGCATGGCCGAGGCGTGCGGCATGACACTGGCCGCCGTCGCCCGGAAAGACGGGTTCGAAGTCTTCACCCACCCGCACCGCATCGCCGGCGCCTCGAAAAGCGACGTGGCCTAGCGCGAGTCGTTTGCCGATGGCGAAGCGCGCGCCGTCAGCTCCCGGGCGTAGTCGATATCCTCGGGCGTATTGATATTGAAGAACGGATCGACCTCGGTCCCGGCGATCGAGACAGGCGCGAAGAAAACTTCCGCCGCGCCTTGCGTCCGGACGAATTGGCTTGCCCTGCGGTCCCCGCGCGCCAAGGCGTCCGCAAGAGCATCCGCCATCCCCACGGGCCAGAGCCCGACCACGGGATGAAGGCCCACCGCCGAAACAGCGACCGCCATCGAGGCCTCGCCCTTCCCTTCAACGAGACGCGCCACCAGGTCCGCAGGGATGAAGGGCGTATCGCCGGGCACGGTCACGGCGAAAGCAACACCGGGACATTGGGCCCGCACCCAGGACAGCCCGGCCTCGATACCGGCAAGCGGCCCGTGAGACCCCTCGAGCGTGTCCGGCACGACGGGCAAGCTGAAGGCGGCGAAGCGGCCGGGGTCGCCGTTTGCGCTCAGGGCCAGGGGCCCGACTTGCGGGACAAGACGATCGACGACCTCCGCCAGGACAGGCCTGTCACGCAGTGGAAGCAGGCTCTTGTCGCCTCCGCCCATGCGTCGCGACTGTCCTCCGGCGAGGATGATTCCAGCGATCTTTTTCATCCGGGGACTTTAGGGCGCCGGAGGGGGCGCCGTCACCGTCCGCTTCGATGCGCCGTCCGGAACAGACGGGAGAAACATTCAGCAATAGATCCGCCGATTGTTGTCCCAGGCAGGGCGAAGCTCTGCCACAATGCGGCCCTATAGGGCGGATCGGGGGACCTTAAGGAGCTGCGTCATGAAATTCCTGACTACGAGTCTGTTTGCTGCCTTCCTTGCGCTTGCGCCGTCCTTGTCCGCGTCGTCGTCCGCGGAGGCGGCCTCGGCCCAGGAGATCGAGGACGACGTCAACGACACGCTGCATCGCTTCGTCGATCGGATCGGCGGGGCCAAGCCGCTTGCCAACAAGGCCGTGGGCATTCTGGTGTTCCCGTCGGTCGTCAAGGCCGGCTTCGGCATTGGCGGCGAATACGGCGAAGGCATGCTGATCGTCGATCAGAAACCCGCCGGCTACTACAATCTCGTCGGCGCCTCGTTCGGGTTTCAGCTCGGCGTGCAGGAGCGTTCGGTCATCATCATGTTCATGACCCAAGATGCGCTCGATCAGTTCTACAGCCTCTCAGGCTTCAAGATCGGCGTGGACGCCTCGGTGGCGATCATCACGTTGGGTGCAGGCGGATCCATCGACACCGATAAAATCACCCAGCCCGTCATCGGTTTCGTGCTCGACCCGAAGGGCCTCATGTACAATCTGACGCTCGAAGGCTCGAAGATCACCAAGATCGACCGTTAAGTCCGCGCGACAGCTGGTACATTCTGGCGCACGCATGCAATTGTCTTGTCACAAGCGGACCCTACACACGTAGGATGCTGTCACAACGCGCTTGCAGACTTCAAAAACGTTACGGGAGGAATTGATGGCTGACACAGATTGGAGCGAAGACGTCAAAAAATACGTGCCGGATGCCGACGACAACGCAATCGCCGGGATCGTTCGTCACTGCGGCATTGCGCTGCAAAGCCGGGACGCATCGCTCGTGTCCTTCACCGACAAGTCGGAGCTCGAGCGCGTGCGCGAGAAGTTCCTGAAGAAGAAGCTCGGCCTCAGCATGTCCGACGCGGAACTCGATGGCGCCATCGCGACGATCGGCGACAAGTTGAAGGACGTCCGCAACAAGAACCGGGTGACGGTCTACTACCTGCTGGCCGACCACTTCGGAAAGCTGTCCGACTTCGCCTGATAGTCCGCCCTCGGGCACCTGCCCTGACGCCGGGGCATCTCCAATCCAAGACTTCGACAAACGGCTGGAGCGCTCCCGCGCGCTCCGGTCGTTTTGCATGTGCGTCCACTCGCCACAGGAAACCGCATGCCGCACCATTTTCTTTGACTGATACGCATTGCGTATCTAGATTGGCATATAAATACGCGCTGCGTATTTGATGCGAAGCAGAGGCAACGAGGGGATGCCATGCTCGGCGACACAGACATCCCAAGCGAGACCGATCAATACGGACCGGGCGACACGTCCCCGACACCGCCGTTCCACGAGCGGTTCGAGGACGCGCTCCCCTCACCCGAGAAGATCGCAGCCGTGCGGGAGCGCCTCGAAGAGGCAGGCGTCAAATATGTCATGTCGTGCTGGATCGACCTGTTCGGCATCCCGAAGACCAAGCCGGTCCCCATGAGCGACTTCGATGCGCTCTGCATGGGCAAAGGTCCGCAATTCGCCGTTCACTCGATCTCATACGTGCCGGAGCTGACGCCTGCGGACTCCGACCAGGTCATGGTTCCGGATCTCGACGCCGTTTACATCTGCCCCTGGGATCCGAGCACGGCCTTCATCTTCGCCGACCTCTATTGGGAGGGCGCGCCCTACAACGTTTGCCCGCGACAGGCCCTGCGCCGCGCCGTCAAAGACGCACGCGAGGCGGGCTATGTCGGCTTCGCCGGCGTCGAGCCCGAATTCATCGTGATGCGCTGGGAAGAAGACGGCCAACCGGTCAAAGCCTTCGACGACGATCCGGCCCCCGGTCACGGCCTCCGGCCGCGCCGCCAGGCCTTCGGCTACGACGCAGAGTACTCGTGCGACTCCATGCCGTTTCTGAAAGAGCTGATGGACATCCTCAACGGACTGGGCTGGCAGCTTCACGATGTGGTCGCCGAAGGCGCCTACTCGCAATTCGAGCTGGACTTCCACTACACCCATCTCCTTGAGATGGCGGACCGGCTCGTGTTCCTGCGCATCCTCTTGAAGGAAGTGGCGAAGGAACACGGGCTGTTCGTGACCTTCATGCCGAAGCCCACCGTGGGCGACTGGCGGTCCGGCGCGCATATCAACTTCTCGCTGCGCAGCGTTGCGGACCTCGATGGCAATCTCTTCAAGGGGCCGGCGGGCGAATGGACCGAAGCGTCGCGCCACGCAGTGGGCGGCCTCTTGGCGCACTCCGAGGCGCTGACCGCAATCGCGTGTTCGACGGTCAATTCCTACAACGGGCTGGTCCCGCGCGTGGGCGGCTTCGAAGGCGGCACCGTGACCTGGGCCCCGACCAACATCACATACGGGCACAACAACCGGTCCGCACAGTTCCGGCTGCCGCAAAGCCGCTACTGCATCGAGAACAGAGCCGCCGACATGTGCATGAACCCGTACCTGTCGCTGGCGCTGACGCTGTCCGCGGCGGTCGAGGGCGTGACCGAGGAAATCGACCCAGGCGCGCCGACCGATCAGGATCTCTACGCCATGAGCCAGCAGGAGATCGACGCCGCCGGGATCCGCCGCCTTCCGAGGACGCTCTTCGACGCGATTCAATGCCTCGCCAAGGACCCGCTTGCAGAGAAGGTGCTGGGCCCGACCATGCTCAATTCGTACCTGGCCTATAAGACCGACGAGTGGGAGCGTTATCACCAAGCGGTGACGGACTGGGAAGTGGCGGAGTATTTGCGGCTCTATTAGGAGACGCGGCCTGCGCCTCTATTCGGCGGCATCGCGGGCCGTGTGGCCTTCCGGCAGATCGCGCTTCAACAGGAACTGGTTCTTGAACATCTTGATGCCGGTCATGATCTCGGCCGAGGCGATTCCGGCGTCGCTGTAGCACATGCCGTTCATGAAGCCTGCGAGGCCGTCCTCGTCGTCGAAGATGACCTCGACCAGAAGATCGTAACGGCCGCTGACCCACATGACATAGACCACGCTCGGCGATGCACCGAGACGAGCTGCCACGGCCTCCGGCGTATGCCCCGGCGCGACCTTGATGCCGAGCATGGCATCGGCCCGGTAGGAGATGGATGTCGGGTCCACGATGGCGACAATCGCCAGGTGACCTGCTTCCTTCATCCACGCGACCCGGTTGCGCACCGTGCCCTCGGAGATCTCCAGCATCTCGGCGATGGTGCGGAACGAGGTTCGCCCGTCCTCCTGGAGGATAGCCACGATACGACGGTTCAATTCGTCGTAAGGCGACGCGAAGTTCTTGTCGGGAGTTGGCGTTGTGCGCGTCGGAAGCGACATCGGCGATTATCGGACTTTCGAGCTTGGGCCGGAGGGAGCCGGACGGAAGCCAAGTCTAGCCGATTGCCAGCGACAATCCCAGGCGCGCCGGCATGGAGCGGATCGCGTTGGATAGGGCTCTAGCGGACGGGAGGCTGGTCGCGCTCAGGCTGAGACGCCGGCGCAGGGGCCTTCTCGGCCTCGAGCGGCCCCAGTTGGAAGGCCGACATCGGCACCTCGACCGCGCAGCCCGCAACAGACAGCGAGACAAAAGCAGCGGTGGCGAATAGGGCAATCTGTTTCATGATCGCAACGTACAAATTTGAGGTTTCGGAATGGCTTCCACTATAGGTAAGCGCGAATTGTCATAAAACCAGGGCAATAATCGGGTGAAACCGGCGTCTCGGTTAGAAAAGTATGAACGGCGCCTCGACGCGATCGGCACTCCCGAGCTACGGGCAGTCCCTGCGCTCCCCCAACACACCGTCGACGGCAATGTTCCATGCCCGGGGCACATTCAACAATTCCTGCGGGACCGGCCGCAGGACCGACGTGGACGAACAATCCGCCAGCTGGCTGCCACCCTCCGCCATGGCGGCGATCAGGTCCACCGACAGCGCGCCAATCCTGGGACGTAATTCAGTAACGAGGTCCGACACCCCAGTCACCTGGGCGACCCCCTGTTGCCGCCACAGATCGAAATAGTAGCGCTGCACGGTCTTGGCAGACTCCATCTGCGCCACGATGAAGCGCTGCGCGATCTTTGGATCGAGCCCCGCAGCACGCGACCGCGCCATGGTGGCCTTGAGGACATTCGCTTCGCGAACCGGATCATCGATCGAAAGCTTGTTGTTCCACTTGTAGGCGGCGACCTGCTCCATCAGGTCCAACCGCTCGATCATGAGCCTTCGGAGCACCAGCACCTCATTTGCCGTGTCGGCGCAGCCGGCGAGAGGTGGCAACGCCAAGAAGATGAGTAAGGCCAAAACCGCATGGCGCAAGTGATCTGTCTCCGTCATATGTGTCAGGGCTCCGAAGCGGCTATAAAGACCTGCCAAGAGCCTTGGACCACAGAACCTCCAACCGACACTAGCAGCACCGAAGGCCCCGAAGGATATGCCCACTTCCATACAATTCGCACCGTCCCGCTTTCGCAGCGCCATCCTTGGTTTCCTCGGATGCGCTCTCGCAGCCGGAAGCCTATCGGCACCCGCGGCCGCCGATCCCCTGCTCGACGAGACGGTTGAGTTCACCGGCACGGTCCTGTTCCTGCAGACCAAAGTCCCTGGTCTGGTGATCGGTGCGGTCCGGAACGGCGCGACATCCATTCACGGCTACGGCGAGCGCATCGACGGCGGCAAGGAACCCGACGGCGACACGGTGCTGCGGATCGGATCGATCACCAAGGCCTTCACGGGTCAGGTCCTGGCCTCACTCGCGGCCGATGGGACGGTATCACTGACTCAGCGGCTGGGGTCGCTCGCCCCCGATCTCGGCGCGGGCAAGGACCCCAACACATCGAAGATCCGGCTCATTGACATCGCGACCCAGTCCGCAGGTCTGCCGCGCGAAGTCCCGCGCAAACCGGGTCCCGTGGGCGATCCGTTCAGCACGATCACCCGCAAGGCCTTCGCCGGCTGGCTCGACCAGAACGAGTTGCTCTACCCACCCGGCACGGGCATCCTCTATTCGAATTTCGCTTTCGACCTTCTCGCCATCGGCCTGTCGGAGGCGGCCAAGACGCCCTACCCGGAAATCCTCGCCAAACACATCACCGGCCCGCTCGGCATGACCGACACGGTCTTCGAACTGTCGGACGACCAGCGCAAGCGGCTGATGGAGGGACACGGCTTCGACGGCAAAGCGCTGCGTGACGTGCCGACAGGAGACGTCATTGTCGGCTCCGGCGGCCTGTATTCCACGCCCAAAGACCTGCTGCGCTGGATGCAGTGGCACTTGGATCGGCTCAGCGAAGAGGACGCTGAAGTCAGGATGCTCGATCACGCGGCCTATCTTGTCCGCGACAATCTCAATCCCGTGTCCGGCATGGACGAGTCCGGCCACATGGACGCCATGAGTCTGGGCTGGGTCGTGATGATGCCCGACGGCGACCGTCCGCTGATCCTGCAAAAGGCCGGCGGCCTGCAAGGCACGTTTTCCTACATCGCCTTTGCACCGACGCGCGGCGTCGCCGCCTTCGTCGCCATCAACCAATTCGACTTCGGCGCCGCTATGCTCATGGCCGAAGTGGTGAACGAGATGATCACCTCGCTCGCCCGCGCTAAGCTGTTCCGTATGCCTCATTTTTTGGCTGCATTCGCGCAATGAAACATTAAGGGAATGGCTGTGTAATCGGAGCGCTTCAACTTGGAGATACGAGGCGATGGGTCCGCAGTTCGCGACGTTCCTTAAGGACGTATCCGGCGCCACAGCCATCGAATATGGCATGCTCGCTGCCGGGATCGCCGTCGCGATCATGACGTCCGTCTCGACGCTGGGCTGTTCGCTCGCCGACGTTTTCAACTCGATCGATACGAGCCTGAAATCGATGTAAGCGCGGTCCGCGCCGGCGTCGACGCTCACTCCGGCGCCTTGAATTCATACCAGCCCCTCCCACATTGGGTTCTGTAACGAACGCTACAATAAATGTGCCGCTCGCCTGGGCGGTCATAGCCCCGCGAGAGGTCCTATGGGTTTGCTGGTTGACGGCGTCTGGCACGACGCCTGGTACGACACGAAGGAACACGGCGGACGCTTCGTCCGCTCCAAGTCGCAATTCCGCAATTGGGTCACGCCCGACGGTGCGCCGGGTCCCACCGGTCAAGGCGGCTTCAAGGCCGAGCCGGACCGCTATCACCTTTACGTCTCTTACGCCTGCCCGTGGGCCCATCGGACGCTGATCTATCGCGCCTTAAAAGGCCTCGACGAGATGATCGACGTGTCCTTCGTCCATTGGTTCATGGGTGACAAGGGCTGGACCTTCCAGCCGGACGATGCGGGCATCGTCGGCGATCGCCTCTTCCAATCGCAGTACTATTACGAGGTCTACCTGAGGGCGGATCCCAACTACTCGGGCCGCGTCACGGTGCCCGTTCTCTGGGACAAGGAAACCGGCACGATCGTCTCGAACGAGTCCTCCGAGATCATCCGCATGTTCAACAGCGCCTTCGACAACGTCGGCGCCAAGCCGGGCGACTATTATCCGGAAGAACTGCGCGGCGAGATCGATGCCTTGAACAGCCGCATCTACGACACGGTGAACAACGGCGTATACAGAGCCGGCTTCGCCACGTCTCAGGAAGCCTACGAAGAGGCCGTCTATCCGCTGTTCGAGACCCTGGACTGGCTCGAGCAGCGCCTGCGGACGCAGCGCTACCTCACGGGAGACCGGATCACCGAAGCCGACTGGCGCTTGTTCACGACCTTGATGCGTTTCGACGCCATCTATCACGGACACTTCAAATGCAACCTGAAGCGCCTCGCCGACTACGAGGCGCTGCCGGCCTATGCGCGCGACCTCTATCAGCAACCCGGCGTGGCCGGCACGCTGAACTTCGAGCACAATCGCCGGCACTATTACGAGAGCCACGGCACCATCAATCCGTCCGGTGTCGTCGCCATCGGGCCTAAGCTCGATTTCGATGCACCACACGGCCGCACAAGGCTCGTAGCCTGACTCTCGCGGCCTGACGCTCGCAGCCCGAGGCTTGTCAGGAAACGTCCGAGACCGGATCGATGACGAGCAGGAGCCGGGTCTCTCCCGACCCGGAGATCGGCGGCGACCGATGGACGATGCCGGTCTCTTCCATGGAGGGCCAGAGCGCTCCGCGGAACAGACCGACGGCGCCTGCCGGGAGTTCGTGGATGACACTCGGATCGCCGCCCGAGCGGACACGCCCGTATTGGGTGCCGCGCCCCCGATAGGTACAAAGCAAGCGCGCGGCGACATTGTCGACATGGAATTTGCGGCAGGCATTGTCGCCGATCACGTCGAGGCGAAGCCGCACCGTGTTTGCGTTCATGATCCGGGCGAAAGTACTCGCAAGCTCGGCGGCATCGCGCGCAAGCGTCGCTCGGCCTTCGCTGGCAGGCACGCCCTGTTCGTCGAAGAGCGCGCACAACGCGTCGTGCACACCATTCGAGGGCACGACAATTCGAACGTCCGGCAGCGAGTCCGGCTCAAGCGTATCGATCCAGGCTTGGAAGTGCGAAGGCAACTCACGCCGCCAGATCGCGGCGGCGCAACCCGGAGACCAAATCTCGTCCAGGACGCCCGCCCTGGCCTGATCGACGACGCGGCACGCAACTGCCGGTGCTCCCTTGCCGCCCGTGCCGCCGCGCGCGTCCACCATTTTTGCCGGACCTGAGGCTTCGGATCGATCCTGGCGCGGATTGGACCGCGCCTCCTGTCCTGGGCGCCCTTCCCTCAGCACGCCAACCGCATCGGCAGCTTGTCCATCCATGACTACTCCTCGGCTATAATGTTATAACATAACTTCCATAGGTGAACGGATCTCCGGCTGTCAAGCAGCCGAGGGCCTCTCGCTGCTCGAAGCCTCAGTCGTTTGGGGGACTTCAGAGAATGTTATGGAGCCATGTGCTCCCGCTCGTCCGCGAACGCCACTTGGGGGGAATCCGGACGCAAAGAAACGCCGCCGTCCAATGCCCGCGCCGGGCGCCGAATGACGATCCCAGATTTCGATCTACGCACGAGACAGCAGGGCGCGCGGCCAGCGCGGCCGCGTCCCCTCAATAACATCGGATCAGCCGATGAGCCGCTGGATCAGATTGACCACGACCAGCAGGATGATCGCACCGAGCGCGGCCGAAACGATTGCGCCGATAACACCGCCGGCGATAGCCAACCGAAGGCCCAGTCTCGGAAACAGCCAGCCCGCGATGAACGCGCCCGCGATACCGATGATGATGTTCCACAACAGGCCGAAGCCTGCGCCCTCGACGATGACGCCGGCCAGCCAGCCAGCGATTGCGCCGATAATCAGGGTTACGAGAATGCCGACGAGATCCATGAGTTTCCTCCCCGTATTGGTGCAGGATCGTTGCCCAGCACGTTCTAAAATAGCAGGGCCGCGGGCCTCCGGCACGCGTAAACGAAAACGGCGAACAGCCTATCGAAACAGATCGCGCGGAGCTGCAGACGATAGAAGATTGCTATCAGGATCGCTTCCCGCCGCCCCTTGAACTATGCCTCGTGCCCCTTAGGTCTATCAGTGAACGCAATCGTTGAGCCCCATGGTCAACGCGCGGAGCAGCTAAAGCTGCTTCGAACGCGCGTTTCAGCGATCCAGGCCGCGTCAAGTAACTCCGGCGGCGTGGGTTGAATTGCCCGAACGGACCATAGTCTCGTTGGGCGTCTCAGAGCCGCGGGCCTGTTCCGGCCCCTCCTGGTGCTCAGGTCGAAATCGCATTGCGACCGAAACTTCGAAGCCGACCGGGCGTTGTCGCGGCTCGCACTCTCGTATGCGCGGAAACGGCCGCATCGCCCGCGAGGTCACAACCGAAAGGAGGACGATATGCATAGAGACAAGAAAACAGGGACTCCGGTCTTGAGCTCGACAGAAGCGCGACAGGCTGAGCGCGTCGGATTGATCTGGGTGCTTGTCGCCTCGTTGGCCTTCCTGGCAATTATCGCCGTCGCCGTTGGAGCCTTCATGCAATAATGCCCCGACCTGATTGCGACGCTATGACCAGCGCCATCCAAACGCGGGGGCCTACGTCGAGCCCGCCAGCGGACGACATAGGCCCGCGAGGCCGAACAGTCAGGCCCGCTAGGTCGAACAGTCAGGTGAAGCGGCCGTTGGCGCCGGTGCCGCCCCGCCGCGACCGACAATCGGCCGCCAATAGTTTTCGGGTGAGGCGTGTGTTGCGCTAAACTCTGGCCGTGTCCCTTCGGCCGTTCCGGAAAACCAGTCGCTCAGCCATGACCATCGTTCCCATCCGTTACGTCGAACCCGTGTACCGCCCGCCGAGCGAAGCGGATTCGTTGATCCTGCCTGTGACGGACGGCTGTTCCTGGAACCGGTGCACATTCTGCGAAATGTACACCGCCCCGCAGAAGCGCTTCCGTCCCCGCAGCGAGGAGGAGGTGCTCGAAAACATCCGGCGCTGCGGCGAAGAACTTGGCGGCGGCATCGAGCGTGTTTTCCTGGCCGACGGCGATGCGTTGACGCTTTCAACCCGCCGCCTCGTGACCATCCTCGAGGCGATCCGCCGCGACATGCCTGGCGTACGCCGCGTGTCGAGCTATTGCCTGCCGCGCAATTTGCGCAAGAAGTCGGCGGCGGAGCTGCGGGAGCTGGCGGAGCTTGGCCTGTCGCTCGTCTATGTCGGGGCGGAATCCGGAGACGACGAAGTGCTGGCGCGGGTCAACAAGGGGGAAACCTTCGCGACGACGCGCGAGGCGCTCGACAAGTTGCAGGAGGCGGGGATCAAACGCTCGGTGATGATCCTCAACGGGCTCGGTGGCGAAGCGCTGTCACGTCAGCATGCGCTGAACTCGGCGGCGTTGATGAACGCAGTACAGCCCGAGTATCTCGCCACGCTTGTCGTGAGCTTCCCGCAAGGCGAGACGCGGCTGCGCGAAAATTTCCCCGACTTCGAGCCGCTCAGCGTGCCGGGCCTGATGCAGGAAATGGAGCTGTTGCTCTCCGAGCTGGAGCTGAGACAGACCATATTCCGCAGCGACCACGCCTCGAATTGGCTGATCCTGAAAGGGACGCTGGGAGCGGACAAGCCGCGGCTGCTGCAGGAATTGCGGGCGGCCATAGCTGCGCCTGAAGCGGCGCCCTTAAGGCCAGCCTGGGCGCGCGGCCTATAGTGCCATAGAAATTTCAGCCCATGCTGGAGCGACGGCCTGACATGCGCCAATTCCCGCCAGAGCGGATTGTCTGCCTGACCGAGGAGACGGTCGAAACGCTTTACCTTCTTGGTGAGCAGGATCGGATCGTGGGCGTGTCCGGCTACGCGGTCAGGCCCCCACAAGTGCGCCGCGAGAAACCGCGCGTCTCGGCCTTCACCTCGGCCGATATTCCGAAGATCCTTGCGCTCGATCCAGATCTGGTTTTGACATTCTCCGATCTTCAGGCGGAGATCGCCGCAGCGTTGATCAAGGCTGGAGTAGCGGTGCATGCCTTCAACCACCGGGATGTCGCCGGCATCCTAGCGATGATCCGGACGCTCGGCGCTCTGGTCGGCGCGACCGACAAGGCGGATCGGCTTGCCCGGCAATACGAGCATCGCCTCAACGAGGTCGCGAACAACGCTCGAGCTGCGGTCAAAGCGAAGGTGTATTTCGAGGAGTGGGACGATCCATGATCAGCGGCATTGGCTGGGTATCTGAACTGATCGAGATCGCCGGCGGACAGGATGTCTTTCCGGAACTCAGGACAAGACAAGCCGCCAAGGATCGAATCGTCGCGCCGCAAGACGTTATCGGCTCGGCGCCGGACGTCATCCTCGCCTCTTGGTGCGGCAAGAAAGTCGTGCCGGATAAAATCAAGCAACGTGCGGGCTGGAGCACGATCCCGGCCGTGCGGAACAACCGCATCGTTGAAATAAAATCGCCGCTCATTCTGCAGCCGGGCCCCGCGGCGCTGACGGACGGCCTCGATGCCATACTCGCAGCGCTGGGAAACGGCAACAGCGTCACTGCGCCGGTAGCGAGGCCAGGTCTATAAATGAAGCGAAAGGTTCTCGTCATCGGGATCGGCGCGGGGAACCCCGACCACCTGACCGTGCAGGCCATCGACGCGCTGAATCGGGCCAGCGTTTTTTTCATCCCCGACAAGGGCGCCGAGAAGAGCGACCTCGCGCAGCTGAGACGCGAGATCATCGAACGCTTCGTGACACGTACGAACTATGAGGTCGTCGGCTTCG
Source organism: Methyloceanibacter sp. wino2 (assembly GCF_003071365.1). Classification (NCBI taxonomy): domain Bacteria; kingdom Pseudomonadati; phylum Pseudomonadota; class Alphaproteobacteria; order Hyphomicrobiales; family Hyphomicrobiaceae; genus Methyloceanibacter; species Methyloceanibacter sp. wino2. The sequence continues at coordinate 2,495,824 of NZ_CP028960.1, read as the reverse complement.
ACAACCCGGTTCGCGACAGCGCGACCCCAAGCTACCGCCAACGCGTCAGCGACTGGCATGACGCGGTGGAAGACGTCTACAAAACCTTGTTGGCGGAGAGACTGAACGACGGCGAGTGCGGCGCCTTTCTCGCTTGGGGGGACCCCGGCCTCTACGACAGCATCCTGCGCATCTTGGAGAAGATTCGAGCGCGGGGTGATATCGAGCTCGAATACGAGGTCGTTCCCGGGATCACCAGCGTCCAGGCCTTGGCCGCAGCCCATAGGATTCCCATGAACCGCATTGGCGAATCCATCATGATCACCACCGGGCGCAAACTCAAAGAAGGCTTTCCGAGGGTGCAGACAGCGTCATCGTGATGCTCGATGGACAAGCTGCCTTCAAAAACGTCGACGGCGATATGGAAATCTTCTGGGGCGCCTATGTCGGCACCGCCGACGAGATTCTCGTTTCCGGCAAGCTGAGCGACGTGCTCGACGAGATTGAACGTGTCAGACACGAAGCCCGGTCGAAGAAGGGCTGGATCATGGACACGTATCTCTTGCGAAAGCCGCAAACGCGTTGATTGGGACCGGCGATTCATCCCCGCCGGCCCCTCATTCTTCGTAACCTACTCGGCAGCGGCGGTCTGTTGCGGGAGCAGTTCCGGCATTGCGCTTGGCGCACCGGAGTCCCTCTTCGCTTTGGCACCTAGCGGGGGCGCCAAAGAACCACGACGCGGCGGCGTACGGGGATGCTTCGCCAGGCCGTCAATTATTCGAAAACGAGGGAGCGTGAACCAGGAAGCCTTTATGTCGGCTTCTGGCACAAAGCGGAGCGTGCAAGGGGGCTCGAACGAGGTCCGCTATCGGAGCGAAGCAGACCTTCTTCTCCATCGGTTCGACCGACGCCCATTTGTGAGGACACGGCCCGGCATAGACCACGGCAATTTGCTTTCGCTGCGTCGCAGTCTGATCCTGCCAACGCGACACGCGGCATAGGCCTATCTGATTGATCCAAGTGGTAGCGGAGGAGGGACTCGAACCCCCGACACGCGGATTATGATTCCGCTGCTCTAACCGGCTGAGCTACTCCGCCCCAATGCGGCGTGGGTTGAGGCCCACGCATTCCAGATCGTCGGCCTCTTAGACCCCAACTTGGTCTCGCGCTCAAGTAGCGCAGAGAGCGGTAGCGCGAAAAATATGCGCTGAGGTAGGCTGCTAAGCCGATAGCGCAAACAAATAACCTAGCGCTCGGCCAATTGATTCTGAAGGCGGCGATATAGGGACCGCCAGTAATTCAAGTCAAGCATTCTCCGTACCGACACGGCCTTGCGCTGCGGCGCGTCCGGCGCCTCCGCCTTGCCGCCGTTCGCCAGGAACGTCCGCGCGGCCTGCGGGCCAATGGCGAAGCCCGGCTCCTTGACGAAGCGGAGCATGGTGAAAAGCCCGACCGGAAAGAGCGGCTTGCGCTCCACCAGGCGCAGATCCTCGCACGTGAGGACGCGCTCGGGCTCGAACACCGCGTGCCAGCCGATGAGATCGGCGAAATGCGCCAATTTGCGCTCGAGGAACCCGCGCACCCCATGCTCCTGGCTGAAATGGTTGACCAGGATCACCTCGCCGCCGGGCGCGCAGACGCGCTCCAGCTCGCGCATGACTTTGACCGGGTCCGGGACCACGGTCATCACATACATGGCGACAACGGTGTCGAAGCTCTCGTCCGCGAAGCCGAGCGCGCTCGCGTCCATCTCGTGCAGCCCGTCCACGTTGTCGAGCTTCTTCTTGGAGACCTTCCCCATCGCCTTCTCCAGCATCTCGGGAGACAGGTCGATGCCGGTGATGGTCAAGTGCTTGCCGTAAGCCGGCAGCGAAAGCCCCGTGCCCACGCCGACCTCGAGCACGCGGCCCTTGCGCTTATTGATCATCCGCACCGCGTGCTTGCGGCCCGCATCGGCGACTTGGCCGAAGGTGTAATCGTAAACCGGCGCCCAGCGGCGGTAAGCGTGACGGACCGACTCCGTATCCATCGTCGGATGATTGGAAGACAACGCTGAACCCTCCCCGAGGCTATGCCGCTTGCCCGTGCCGCGGCCTAACGCGATTGTACCAAAAACGCCTCGGCCGGCAGCGGCGCCGCCTGAGCCGGGATTGCATCCTTGGTCATAAAAGCTCCCGCGGCGGACTTGATCCAGCCGCCGCCAAGAAGCCGCTCACCGCCGCCATCGGCGGCGTAAAACACACAAGCCTGTCCGGGCGACACGCCCTCCTCGCCGTCCGCGAGCTCCACGAACACGGACCCGTTTTCCGACACGACCGTCGCCGCCTGCAGCGGGCCCGTGGAGCGGATCCGCGCCAGAACCTCGAGGCCGCCGGCAACCGCCGTCTCGAAGGGCTCATCGCCCAGCCAATTAACATCGCGCAGTTCCACGCTCCGCGCCAGCAGCGCTTCCCGCGGCCCCACCACCACCTCGTGACGCGAGGCATCCAGCTTGACCACATAAAGCGGCTCGGCTGCGGCAATCCCAAGGCCGCGGCGCTGGCCGATCGTATAATTGATGATGCCCGTGTGCCGGCCCAGCACCCGCCCGTCCACATGGACGATATTGCCGGCCTCGGCCGCGCCCGGCCGAAGCCGTTCGATCACCTGGGTGTAGCGGCCGGACGGCACGAAGCAAATGTCCTGGCTGTCGGACTTGTCGGCGACGTCGAGGCCGAACTCGCGCGCGAGCGCCCGTGTCTCATCCTTCGGCAGACCGCCTAGGGGAAAGCGCAGGAAGGCGAGCTGCTCCGGCGTGGTGTTGAACAGGAAATAGCTCTGATCGCGATCCTTGTCGGCGGCGCGGTGCAGCTCCCAGGCCTTCTCGCCCGGGAAGCTCTTGATGTAATGGCCCGTGGCAAGCGCGTCGGCGCCCAGCCCACGCGCCGTCTCGAGCAGATCCCGGAACTTGACCGTCTGATTGCAGGAAACGCACGGGACCGGGGTCTCGCCGGACAGATAGCTGTCGGCGAAGGCGCCCATGACCGCCTTCTCGAACTCCCGCTCGTAGTCGAGCACGTAATGCGGAATATCGAGCGCAGCCGCCACGCGGCGGGCGTCCTTGATGTCCTGGCCGGCGCAGCAGGCACCCTTCTTGGCTACGGCCTCGCCATGGTCATACAGCTGCAAGGTGATGCCGACGACGTCGTACCCCTCGCGCTTCAACAGGCCGGCCACGACCGACGAGTCGACGCCGCCCGACATGGCGACGACCACCCGCGTCTCGGACGGACGCCCTGGAAGATGCAAACTGTTAACCATAATTGCTGTTAGGCGCTCTTTCGGATCGATGCGCTTCCGGCTCTCGCCCGTCGGAGCCTGCCGCGCGGGCACCGCAACCTGTAAACTCAGGCGGACGGTCATGCAACGACACCCGGCCTATTGGTGTCTCACAGCCGTCGCCTCGCAGACGCTGCCCTGTCCCCTAATCCCTTGTGACAGTTTGGATAAGTCCAGAAACATAGGCAGCAGGCCCGGCCCGCGCAAGCCAAACGGACAGCAAACGCGGCCAAGTCGCGATTCAAGAAGCTAAGAAACTTTAGACAATTCAGAGAGTTTTGGGGATTTGCTTGCGGGTAATTTTACTGCCCGGCTTAGGCAATTCTTAAATGGGGCGGAGGTAAGGTCCCCCTTGATTGTTGCTCATCGAGTGTTTTGTGAGTGTTGCGTACGATGACTGAACATTACAGGCCGCGTGTCCGATATGTAATCGGGCCGGACGGCAGTCCGCTGACTGTCGCCGACCTACCCCCGAAGAACACCCGCCGCTGGGTCATCCGGCGTAAAGCGGAAGTCGTGGCCGCCGTCCGCGGTGGCCTCTTGAGCCTCGAAGAGGCCTGCGACCGCTATACGCTGACCGTGGATGAATTCCTCAGCTGGCAGCGCTCCATCGACAAGCATGGCCTCGCCGGCCTGCGCGCGACCCGCATTCAGGAATATCGCGGCGGGTAACCCGCTTTTTCCACCCTAGTTCTGAGCATTCTATGGCCGGGCCCGCCCCGGCCATTTTGTTTGGCGACTTCGTCGCTTGACCGCTTCGCGGCGGGGCGATCTGCTAGGGCTGTTGGCCGACCGCCGCTCCGTTCTGCGGCACGCCCAGAACAGGCGGGAACCCCACGTAGAAGATTCGGCACGGCACGGATTCGGCCAAGCTCTCCTTGAACCAGCTCGGCTCGGCGCCCGGCTGATTGACGCCTATCTGATAGTCCTTGTCGAAGAAGCCGACGAAGGACGACAAGTCCGGGTGCAGCCTTTTCATCCCGAGAGATTGGGAAAGTCGTTGCTCTTGTATCGTGTTTTGACATGGAGATCGTACGGGCCCTCATAGGGCTTGATCGTGCCTGAGATGATGTCCGTGTAGATCTTGTCGGACGCGGCCGGGCCTTGCAGCGTGAACGCGGTCGCGCCTTGCGGGTTCTCGAGGGGTATGAAGAGGAACAACGAGGCCTTCCCGCCCAGCTTGGCGGCCTCCTCCTTGCAGATGACCATGTCATTCTTGATCCGGTTCACGGCGCTGATCCGGTTCGAGACCGTGGCCTCGTCGATCTTGTGAAGGATGCCGATGGACTCGATGTTCTGGATCTTGTCGTGCTGGTGCCAATCGATCCGCCCGACTTCGGGGGAGAGCAGCAGCTTCAGATCGTCCTGAACGAAACTGTCGCCCTTCAGCACCGATTTGGTCTCACCGACCCAGGTGACGCCATCCTTCTCGAGTGTCCCGTCGATGCGGACTTTGTATTCGATGTCGCCGCTCTTGTAGATCTCGAGCACCTTGTCCTTCTTGGCCGGATCGACCCGCAGGACATACGCCTTTTCGCCGAGCACCTGCCCTCCGTTCTGGACGGAGCGGATCAGCCCCGCATAGACCCCTTCGATCTTCCGGTCGTCGCGGCTGACATTCTTTTTGACGGCGACCGCCTTCTTGTCGGGCACCGGCACCGCGGGCGGCGCTTCGGCCTTCTTGCCGAAGAGAGTCTCGTAAATCTGGGTATCCAGGTAGCCGAGGAAATTGTCCGTATCGACCTTGGGGAAGGACGTGACGATGACAGCCGCCGCGACCGAGCCCGCGATGCCCAGGATCACTTCGATGAGGATCGCGTCCCGGTTCTTGCTGCTGCGCCTTGCGATAAGGAGCAGAAGAAGCACGAGGACGACGAAAACGATGATCGAAATCATGGGCTAGATATAGACGAAACGGGCTTTCCGGGCAGCCGAACGGCGATGGGGCGCATCGCCGCTTAAATGGGCCCCCGGGCCCAAAAATGCAATTCGGCGGGGGCGCGCTCCTCGGACGGCTTCCCCAGAGGTCAGTCCCGGAAGTTCTCGAACTGGAGCGGCTGCTCGATATCGAGGCCCTTCACGAACTGGATGACCTCCTGCAGGTCGTCGCGCTTCTTGCCGGTGACGCGCAGCTCGTCGCCCTGAATGGCGACCTGGACCTTGATCTTGGAGCCCTTCACTTCCTTGACGATGCGTTTGGCCAGTTCCTTGTCGATGCCTTGGCGCAGTAGCACGTTCTGCCGGACCGACTGACCGGCCGCCTTCTCCACGGCCTGGTAATCGACCACGCCCGGCTCGATCCCCCGCTTGGCGAGATGGCCCTGCAGCAGTTCGTGCATCTGCTTGAGCTTGAGGTCGTCGTCCGCGTGGATGACGATGACGCCCTCGTTCCGCTCGATCTTGGAATTTGAGCCCTTGAAGTCGTACCTCTGGGTCATCTCGCGGGTCATGTTGGCGAGGGCGTTGTCGACGTCGGGCATCTCCGTCTTGGAGACGATATCGAATGAGGGCATGGCGAGACCTCCGCGCGGGGCAAAATTTCTTGTTCGCGCACATCTAACGAAAACCGGCGGTGGAGGTCCACCGCCGGTTCATGTTCTTCAAACTACAGAGTGGCCTCTAGAGGTCACTATCAGCCCGCAGCGCGGGCCACGCCGATCATGCCGAAGCCGGTTTCCGGCTCGACCTCGCGCCCACGATCGGTCTCGCGCCCTTGCAGGGCCTCGATCTTCCGAAGCTCTTCTTCGGCCTCTTCGAGTTCCCCTTTGGCCGCGCTGAGCTTGGCCTCGAGGCCGGCCACCGACACCGCCAGATTGTCCCGGCGCTGCATGGCCGCCTTCGCAAAGGTCGGATAGGCGTAATGATTGACGTCCGAAACGCCGGCGCGCTCTTGCTCGACGGCGATCTGCCGGTCGAGATCCACCGCCATATCGTTGAATTCGGCGATCATGGACTCGATGTCGGCCACCTTGCGGCGCTTCTCGTCGACCTCGAAGCGCTTCAAACGAATGACTCCGTCGCGTGACTTCATACTCAATACCCTCAAGCCTGTTCGGGTCCGCGCATTTTACACGGACGTTACTGTACTGCCACGAGCCGACTGACGGGCGCCCGGCATTCCCCAAGCCAGGTCCCTAAACGGCTTCCAACAAGTCTCAAGGACCGGTTCCCCCCGCCCTTCACGCAAGATCATCGCCGACAGGACTTAAGCGGCGGTAAACCATATGAATTGCATCTAATCGAACATACCGGTCGGAAAAGTCTGCAATCGGGGGGGCTGGGTTAGCGGATTTGGTTAGCACTATCCTGTTGATTAGTTTTTGTTAACTATTGGCCGTTAATTTTTTGATTCGAAATTAACCAATCAGCGTCCGACGTATTGGGTCAGGGGACAGCCAGGATTATGAGAATACGGGGGATTTAAGATGCGGGTTCTTCTGATCGAGGACGACAGCGCCACGGCGCAGAGCATTGAACTAATGCTGCAGTCCGAAGGTTTTAACGTCTACAAGACTGATCTCGGCGAAGAGGGTGTCGATCTCGGCAAGATTTACGACTACGACATCATTCTTCTCGACTTGAACTTGCCAGATATGAGCGGCTACGAGGTCCTGAAGTCCTTGCGGGTCAGCAAGGTAGCGACCCCGATCCTTATCCTTTCGGGCCTCGCAGGCATTGAGGATAAGGTTCGTGGCCTCGGCTTCGGCGCCGACGACTACATGACCAAGCCCTTCCACAAGGATGAGCTGGTGGCGCGGATCCACGCCATCGTGCGCCGCTCCAAGGGCCATGCGCAGTCGGTTATCCAAACCGGCGGCCTCAAGGTTAACCTCGACACTAAAACAGTCGACGTTAACGGCCAGCGGGTCCATCTGACCGGCAAAGAATACCAGATGCTCGAACTGCTCTCCCTCAGGAAGGGCACGACGCTGACCAAGGAGATGTTCCTGAACCATCTCTACGGCGGCATGGACGAGCCGGAACTCAAGATCATCGACGTCTTCATCTGCAAGCTGCGCAAAAAGCTCGCGGCGGCGACAGGCGGAAAGCATTACATCGAGACGGTCTGGGGCCGCGGCTACGTGCTGCGCAACCCCGACGACGAGACGGACACCGGCGAAGCCGCCGCGTAAGTCTTTCGAAGTCTCGATTGTTGGATACGAAGGTGGCCGGGCTTGTCCCGGCCATTTTTGTGCCTGCACGCAGACAGAACGGGACCGGCGCCTAGTCCTTCTTGGGCCCCGAAGCCCTCTCAGTGCGCAAGCCCAAATCCGCGAACTCGGCCAGGAACGCGGACAAGGTCATGCCGCACGCGCGCGCCTTGGCTTCCAGACGGTCGGCCGTCACAGGGTCGAGCCTGACGCTCCGGAACGCGCCGGCCGGTGCACGATCCATGTCAGCAAGTCTGTCCGCTTTGACGCCCTCGGCGCCGTACCCGGCCCCAAGGCGATAGACACCCCCGAGTTGTCCCGAGACCCGCTGGAACTCCGTCGATACCCCCAACGTCGTCTCCGCAGCCCCGAGGACAAGATAGCCGTCGGGAGCGAGCGAACGCGCAAGCTGGCCCAAGACGGAGGTGCGCTGGTCGGCGCCCAAATAGATCAGGACGTTGCGGCACAGGATGATGTCGAAACGGCCGAGCTGCGCGTAGCTGTGCAGCAGATTCTGCGCGCGAAAGTCGACGCGCTCGCGAATTTCGGATTTGACCTGCCAGAGCGGCCCGAACTTCTCGAAGTATTTGATCAGCAGCTTGACGGGCAGGCCCCGCTGAACCTCGAACTGCGAATACTGCCCGGCCTGCGCTTTGCCCAGAACCGCCTGGGAAAAGTCGGTGGCGACGATCTCCACGGACCAGCCGTCCAGCGCCCGGCCCTTTTCGGCCAACAGCATCGCCAGCGAATACGGCTCCTGCCCTGTCGAACACGCGGCGCTCCAGATGCGAAGCCGGCGCACCCCGGCGCGCCGCTCCATGAGCTGCGGCAGCATCACGTCGCCGATATAGGCGAAGCAATCCTTGTTTCTGAAGAAATAGGATTCCGGGACGGCGACGGCCTCGGCCACGCGCTGGCGCAGACGCCCGCTGTCCGGTTGGGACAGAGCCATGGTCAGATGGGTCATCGATGGAAAGTCGAATTCCGTGAGCACGGGGCCGAGCTTCACGGCCACCGCGGCCATGGTGTTTTCTCCGAGCACGGCCCCGGAATGGTCCCGCAGGACCTCGCCGATACGCTGGAACTCGTGCGCTCTCATGCCTGACCTCGCGGCTGCTGTCCCGCGATCAGTTGCCCCACCGCCCTGGCGATTTCGTCCAGAGGAAGGATCGCCGCGCAGGCGCCGGACTTGGCCGCTGCGCTCGGCATGCCCCAAACAATACTCGTGCCGAAATCCTGCGCGATCACGCTGCCGCCCGCATCGGCAATCTGCTTGGCGCCCGTTGCGCCGTCCGTTCCCATCCCGGTGAGCACGATGCCAAGCGTTCGGGTGGCGAAGACCCGGGCCGCACTCTCGAACAGGAGGTTCACCGAGGGACGGTGGAAATTGACCGCAGGTCCCTGCCCGACAGCAATCCGTGGCGGCGCGCCCTGCGCGATCGTCATGTGCCCATCGCCAGGCGCCACATAGATGCGCCCACCGACAATCTCCTGACCGTCGCGCGCTTCTGTGGCCTCGATGCCTGAGACCCGGCCGAGCCGTTCGGCCAGCGCGGCGGTGAACAGCGGCGGCATGTGCTGAGCAACCAGCACGGGGGTTCGACCAAGCGACGGCGCCAGAGCCTTCAACAGGCGGCTGAGCGCCTCCGGCCCGCCGGTGGAACTGCCGATCACGATGGCTTCCGGCGGCCGCGATGAGTAGGCATGCCGCGCGAACTGCTGCGCCGGGCCACCCTCCCGTGGATGGCCTGTGAACCGCGACCGCCATCGCACGAGGCCTCTGACCTTACGCAGCAGCTCTCCGTGGAACTCGGGTAGACCGACGATGTCTCGCTGCGCCTCGGGCTTCGCCAGGAAGTCCACCGCCCCCAGCTCGAGCGCTTTGAGGCTGATTTCGGCATTGCGCCGGGTCTGCGTCGAAATCATCAGCACACGGGCGTCCGGGCAGGCTCGTTTGAGAAGCGGCAACGCTTCCAACCCATCCATCACCGGCATGTCGATATCGAGGATGATCACGTCGGGCGCACAGTGCGCCGCGGCGTCTATGGCCTGCTTCCCGTTAGCGTGGCGGCCGACAACCTCCAAGTCCGCTTCGGATTCAATCCATCGCGCGACAACGCCGCGAAGGACGCCCGAGTCATCCACGATCATGACACGACCGGGATTGGCCACAGGCTGGTATACGCGCCTGCCGCCGGGAGGAGGAGGCGCCTGGTAATTTGGCATATGCGAAACCCTGCCCAAGGCTGCCATGGGCGTCCTAGAGCAATCCGACTTCCTGAAACTTCTCTTCGATGATCTCTCGGTCGAAGGGCTTCATGATGTATTCGTTGGCGCCGGCCGAGATCGCCCGGGTGATGTGCTCCACATCGTTTTCGGTCGTGCAGAAAATGACCTTTGGCTCTTGCCCGCCCGCTTCTTTGCGAAGCGCGACCAGAAACGCGATGCCGTCCATTTCCGGCATGTTCCAGTCGAGCAGGACGGCATCGGGCATCGATGTGCGGCACTGGTCCAGCGCATCCCGCCCATTCTCGGCTTCGGATGTACTGAAACTGAGCGAGTCCAAGATTCGTCTGGCCACTTTGCGAATGACGGCGCTGTCATCCACGACCAAGCAATGTTTCATTGTCTTTCCCCTCAAAGGCATGTCGGGCCCAGCGCCCTCACGCAGCAACTCCGCAGTGGTTGAGATCGAGAACCCGATCCACGTCGAGCACCGTCAGGAGCCCGCCGTCCAACCGGTACACGCCGGCACACAGGCGAGCCCAGCGCGCATCGAGATTCGCCGGCGCGGGCTCAATGCCGGACTCGGCGGTCCACATCGCCTCTCCGGCCTTGTCCCCGATCAGTCCGAACATCTCACCGCCCTTTTCGACGCCGAGCGCGACCATGGGATCGCCGGGCACACGCAAGGGCAGCCCGAGTCTCGTGCGCAGATCCAGCGCGGTGACGATCCGGCCACGCAAATTCAGAAGTCCCATGACCTCGGCGGGCGCCAGCGGCACCGGCGATACGCGGTCGGGGACAAAGACATGTTTGACCCGCGGCAGCGGCACACCGAAAAACTGACCGGCAACGGCGACCGTGACCAATCCATTCGTGAGCGCGTCGGCTTGGTATTCGGATGTCACGCGGCCTCCTCCCTGAACTCGCGCCAGTTCGCGAGCACTTGCATCAGCGACCGTCTGTCGAACTTGCCGACCAGCACATCGAAGCCCGCCAGGCGGCCGGCCTCGGAAAGCCGGGGGCTTTGCTGAGACGACAATCCGATCAGTGGAACCGAATTCCAGGCGGGATCCGTTCTGATAGCGCGCGCAAGCTCGAGCCCATCCATGCCCGGCATCTCGATATCGCTCACGACAATGTCGAAGCGGATGCCTGCCTCCTTGAGGTCGAGCGCCTCCTGGCCCGACGAAGCCGTCGTGACCGCATAGCCGCTGCCGCGAAGCAAAGGCGCAAGCATGTCGCGGAAGAACTGACCGTCATCGACAAGCAACACACGCGGCGGACTATCCGTGCCCGGTGCGAGGCCGGCCCCCTGTTGGCGGAGGATCGAACCGAGATAGTGCGAGACATCGACGATCTCGACAGCCTGGTCGCGCACCACGGCGCTTCCGGCGATACCTTCGCCATCAGACTGCAAGGCAATCGACAATGGCTCTTCGACGATGTCGACGATCTCGTCGACCACGAGACCCGCGACGCGTGAGCCTTCGGAGAAAACAAGCACCGGCAAGATGTCCGCCTGATGCGGCGCTTCGGCCTTGTCGAGGCGCACGAGCGGAAGAAGCCCCCCGCGATACTGAATGACCTGTTGCGCGTCGCATGTCTCGATCGACTTGGCGGGAATCTCTTCGAGCCGGGTGATGAGCGACAGAGGCAAGGCCTTGAGGCCCGGCGAACCGGCCCGGAATAGAAGCATGGCCGTGCGATTGTCGGCCTGCGCCACCGGTGCCGCCGCGATCGTGTCGTCTTCGATCCCCTCCATCGGCCCGATCATCTCGGACAGAGCTCGCGGATCCACGATCATGATGACGCTGCCATCGCCCAGGATCGTCCCGCCGGAATACATCCCGATCGGCCGCAGCAGTTTGCACACCGGCTTCACCACGATCTCCTCCGTCCGGGAGGCGGCGTCGACCAAGATGCCGAAGCGCTGCGTTCCGACGTGCAAGATCACTGCGGTTCCCCCAGCGGCGTTGATGTCGCGCCAGTCCTGCCGGCGCAGATCGAGCTCCGCCGCAAAGTCCAGCAGCGGGATCAGCCTATCGCGCAGGTGAAGAACGGCCGCCCCGTTGATCGTTTCGACGGGGTGCGCCGCGGCGTCGCCAACCCGCACCAGTTCGGCGATGCTGAACTGCGGGATCGCGAACCGCATACCGGCCACATCCACGATAAGCGCCGACATGATCGCAAGCGTCAGCGGAATCCTGATGACAAACGTCGTACCCTTCGGTGACGTTGACGCGAGCGCCACGGTACCACCGATCGATTCGATATTGCTGCGAACCACATCCATGCCGACGCCCCGGCCCGAGATTTCGCTTACGGTCTCCGCGGTCGAGAAGCCCGGCTGAAAAATGAGGTCGTAAATTTCTTCGTCTTGAAGCGCGTCAAGCTCAGCGGTTGTCGCCAATCCGTTGGCAACCGCCTTGCGCCTCACGGCCCCGACATCCAGCCCGCGCCCATCGTCGGAGACTTCGACGACGATGTTGCCCCGCTGCTGCGACGCCTTGAGGGTGATGCGGCCCAACGCCGGCTTTCCGGCTTCGATACGTTCCTCCGGGCTTTCGAGACCATGATCCGCGGCATTGCGCACCATGTGCGTAAGCGGATCCTTGATCGCCTCAAGAACCTGCCGGTCGAGCTCGGTATCGCCGCCCGACATCGTGATCTCCATCGGCTTGCCGAGCTCGGTGGAGAGCGTGCGGACAATCACCGGCAGCTTCTGCCATGCGTTGGCGATGGGCTGCAGGCGCGCCTTCATGATCGCGTCCTGGAGTTCGACGGTGACAGAGGACAAACGCTGCAGCGGCGCCGCGAAGGCCGGCTCATCCGCATGCGTCGCGACATCCATCAGCTGATTGCGGGCGAGCACGAGCTCGCTCACCGTCGTCATCAGGGTTTCCAGCGTATCGACGGCGACCCGAACGGTCTGAACGCGCAGCGCCCTCGGCTGAACCTCGGCACTCGGCCGATCTTCGGAAATCACCTCGGCAGCCATGTCCACGGCAGGGGACGCATCGAGAGGCTGCGCCGGATCCGCAGCCTGGACCAAGTCCTCCTGCCAGGCGCGTTCCAATGCATCGAGGTGATTGTGGACAGGCGACGCAGGCGAGGTGTCCGGACCAGCGTCCGCATTGATGGTCCCGATATCACCCTCGGCCAGCGCCGTGAGCGCTTGGATCAGGTCGTCGTCGTTCCCCTCGGGCTCGGTCCCGTCGCGGCCGAGTACGGCGAGAATCTGTTTGAGCCGCTCGAGACTGGCGAGAACGATCGTGACACCGGCCGACGAGACGGGCGCACCGTCCCGATACCCGCTCATGAGCGCTTCGACCGCGTGCGCGAGCTTGGCTATCCGTGGCAGATCGAAGAAACCGCACGTGCCCTTGATCGTGTGGGCCACGCGGAAGATCGTTTTGAGCATCTCCGCGTCGTTCGGGTCCGCTTCAAAGCGCACGAGACACGCGTCCAGCTCTTCAAGCTGCTCGCCTGTCTCGACCAGAAACTCGCCTAGGAGATCGTCCATGACTCAACCCCAGCGCGAATCGCCGGTGATTCACGCTGCCCAAACCCCAAGAAATACTGGGCGGATTGTCTGTGATTCCTGGTTTACGGTCCGTTGACGGCCTAATGACCGCCCGCACGCCGAGATAGACGGCAGTGCGAAAACCCGTCCTGGAGATCCTAGCGCGCCTGAAAGACGACTTCGTCCTCGCCGGACGTCGTGGTGACGGTCATCCCGGCTGCCTGCGCCACCCGCGCGGCATAATAGGGCTGGATCGAATGGGCATCGACCTCTCCCGCGGCATCGCCGGTGAGCAGCGCGGCGACCTGGTCGCTAAGACGCGCGGCCTTACCCGTCGATGTCACCGTGAAGGACACATCTGGACCATCGCCGGAGATGACAGCTCGGATTTGGCCACCGCGGGGCAGCGCCACGACCCCGAGCCCGACCAGGTTGAGCAACAGCTTGACCTTGTTCTTAGGCAGAATAAGCGCGGGCCCGTCCCAAACGAGTTGATGCTTCTCGCTCGTCTGAACGAACGCCTGCGCCACTTTCTCCGCATCGCGGGTGTCGATCTCGGCGCCCGCCGATCCTGCCGCGCCGAACGCGATCCGGGCAAACTGAAGCTTGGCGGAGGCTTGGGTTGCGCTCTTCAGGATCAGATCCATCGCCGCCGCGCGCATCTCGTCGTCCGGCTCCTCGGCCAACATCTCCAAACCGTTGGAAATGGCGGAAACCGGATTGATGATGTCGTGGCAGATACGGCTGGAAACCAGCGCCGTAAGGTCGAGATCGCCGAGCGCGATCGGCTCCGACATGGCTTTCTCCTTGTCGCGTCCGCAGTGGCGCTGCGGAGTTATCATGGCCAGGCCACGAATTTCTGTTACACGAAGGGCGCAATCATCTCGAACGCACACGCAGACCGAATCACAGCCCTTTGGAGCATCTTGCCTTGTCAGCACCAAGACACACAACAGCGGCTCTTGCCGAGCCGGCGACCGTCTTCGATCTTCGCGCCGCCGCACAAGTTCTAACCGACGCGGCAGCGAAGGCCGGGGCCGCGATCATGGCCCACTACGGTGCAACGGACGAGATCGACTACAAGGAAGACAACTCTCCGGTGACGCAGGCGGACCGGGACGCCAACGACATTCTCGAGGCTGCGCTCCGCGACTTCGCGCCGTCCATCCCGGTCGTATCCGAGGAAACGGCGACGGACCGCAAGGCGCCACTGGGCCGTACCTTCTTCCTCGTGGACCCTCTGGACGGCACCAAGGAATTCATCAAGAAGCGCTCCGACTTCACCGTCAATGTCGGCCTGATCGAGGACGGGTTTCCGTGCTTCGGCATTGTGTACGCGCCCGCGCGCGGCCTTCTCGCCGTCACAGTCGCCGACGGCGTTGCCATCGAGGCGTCGATGCCGCCGAGCGCGGCCGGCGCCGACCTGGACGTGCTGACCCAGAAGCGCCTGCACGCAAGGGCCGCGGATCCCGCGGCCGTTACGGCCCTCGTCAGCCTGTCTCACCTGGACGCAAAGACCGAGGAGTTCCTGGAAGGGTTCTCCGTCGCGGAGCGCTCCGGCGCCGGATCGTCCGTGAAGTTCCTGGAAATCGCCCGCGGCAATGCGGACGTTTATCCGCGCCTCGCGCCCACGATGGAATGGGATACGGCGGCGGGCCAGGCCGTGCTGGAAGCGGCCGGCGGCCATGTCGTGGACATGAAGGGCGCGCGCTTCGCCTACGGCAAATCGGATGCCGGGCTGAAAAACGGCAGCTTCGTCGCCTGGGGACGCACCGTCTTAACGCCCCGGTAAGCCTTCCACCGTTTGGTAACGCTTTCGGTCAACAATTGCGGTTGAGGCATTTGCCTCTTCGTGTCCGGCGGCAACGCCGGCGCCCGCGTCCGGGGGCATTAGTCATGCGTATTACCAGCATCGCGATCGCCGCTCTTTCGGCGATCCTTGCAAACTTTGTTCTGGCACCGGAATCACAGGCGCAAAATGCCGCCTACGGCGCATCGGCCGGCTCGATGCCGGTTCCGAACGCGCCCGTGAACGGTGCCTACCAGCCGACGAAATCCTATGTGCCGGAGCCGGGATCGAACACCGCGGCCACCCCGGCCGTTGGGGGCTATGATCCCAACGCCGTCCCGCCGCCGACCTATCAGCAGCAGCCCGCCCAGACCGGCCAGACCCAAACCGGCCAGACCTATGTCGCGGCCAGCGGCTATGCCTCCGAGAGACTGGATGGCGCCGACGGATTCTCGGCCGAGGAGATCAAGGGGGCGGGTCACCGCTTCTTCGGCAAGGTCTCGTCGGGCTTCGCAAGCGCCGTCGAATACACATTCCAGAAGTCAGGCCGGCCCAACGGCTATATCACCGGTGAAGAGGCAGGCGGCGCGTTCGTCGCGGGCCTGCGCTACGGCGAAGGCACGCTTCACACGCCGGATGGCGGTCAGTACCGCGTGTTCTGGCAGGGCCCGTCGCTAGGCTATGATTTCGGCGCCGAAGGCTCCAAGACCATGGTTTTGGTCTACAATCTTCACAATCCTAATGAGATCTACAACAGATTCGCCGGGATCGACGGCTCCGCCTATCTGGTGGGCGGCGTGGGCGTCACCTATCTGGCCCGGGACGACGTCGTCGTCGCCCCCATACGCTCCGGCGTCGGCCTTAGACTTGGCGCAAATGTCGGCTACTTGAAGTATACTCGCCAGCCGACCTGGAATCCGTTCTAATTTGGCGCTAATGAAGCTGTAGCGTTGGTCTTGCGGGTCTCGGATCATCGGGCGCGTAAAGGCTGTGCCGTGGGCGAATTGCTCGTGGCTAACGCGAAAGGCTCGGCGCAACACGCCGGCGGCGGCACGAGGGGCAGATAGGGCATTGCACCGCAACGCCCGTTCGGAGCGCTTACGCGGCTCCAATTTCAAGGAACAAAAGGCCTTGATGATCGAGTGGTTCATGTTCGGGGCGTTGGGCTTCTTCTTGGGATGCCTGCTCGGCCTCATGCTTGCGCCCCCATTGTGGAACCGCGCCGTCAAGCTCACCACGCGCCGGCTCGAAGCCACCATGCCCATGACGCTCGCCGAGATTCAGGCCGACAAGGACCAGATCCGCGCCGACTTCGCCATCCAGCTGCGCAAGGTGGAGGTGGCCCTCGAAAAGTCGAAGGAGAAAGCCGCACGCGAACTGATCGAGGCCAACAAGCGCCGGGTCGAGATCCAGAAGCTGAACGGGAATCTGGAGGCCGCCCAGGGCGAACTGCACGAGGCCGAGAACGCCAACCGCGTCCTGCAGCAGACCATCAAGCGGCGCCTGCCCGATCTCGACGCCCGGCTCAAGGCCGCGAAGAAGGCGCTGTCCGATCTGGAAACTGTGAATGCGGAGCTTCGCACGACCGTCGCCTCCCAGTCAGACGCGTTGAAGATCGCCCGCGGGACCGTCCACAACCAACGTGCCGATATCGACCAGCTGCGCATGTCGCTCGAGAGCGGCAGTGCGGCCGGGCGCGGCTCCGCCAAGAACGACGCCCGCGCCGTGGCTGAGAGCCAGCGCCTCGCAGCGGAACTGTCCCGGGCCAAAGAGGAACTGGAGCGTGTGCGCACCAGCAGCGACGAGATCGCCTTCCTGCGCCGTGAGCTCAACCACCTCGCCTCGCAAATTCTCAGCGCCGCACGGACACAGCCCCCGGCCTGGCAGAGCGCGGCGGCCGCGCAGGCTGCGGTCCAGAACGAGCCCGAGCAAGAGTCCGAACTCGACGTGGCTGTCGAAGACGAGACCCCCGCGATGCCCGAACCCGTGGCCTATGCCGGCAACGGCGCAGCCGAACCCGCCACACAGTTCGAAGGAACGGCCTACGCCGAAAGTCCGGAGCAACAGGCTCCCTACGTGGACGAACAGGCCGAGGAGACCTACGCGTCCGAAGAGAATTATGCGGCCGAGCTCGGCCAATACGTCGAAGCCGGCCATGAGGCCCAAGAAGCCGAGGCCGAGACCGCCTATCAGGCCGAGGAAGCCCAGCCGGCCGAGCCCATTCAGGAGGAACGGGACTACGCCGGCGAGCTCTTCAACGGCGAGGACGAGTACGAGGTCGAAGAGGACTACGAAACCTACGAGATCCAAGGACACTACGCTTCCCAGGGCGACGACGAAGGAGAAGCGGAAGAGGACGCCGGCGAAGACGAGCACGGAGAGGCCGTGGAAGAGACGGCCGGCGAGCACGAAGACGAGGCACAAGGCCTCTCCAGGCGCTTTGCCGCACGGC
This sequence comes from Methyloceanibacter sp. wino2, assembly GCF_003071365.1. Classification (NCBI taxonomy): domain Bacteria; kingdom Pseudomonadati; phylum Pseudomonadota; class Alphaproteobacteria; order Hyphomicrobiales; family Hyphomicrobiaceae; genus Methyloceanibacter; species Methyloceanibacter sp. wino2. Next base: position 2,478,386 of record NZ_CP028960.1, on the reverse strand, counting down.
GCGCCAAGCGCCAATCTCAGAAGTCAGGCGGGAGCCTCACCAGCCGGCTTCGCGGCCTTGTAGCGGACAGCCCCGAGAAGCGCGGCTAGCGCGTGCGCCTGTCGCGCCGACTAGGGCGCCGTACGCAAGAACGCACGCGTCCCGTTCTCGAGACGCAGCGCCGTCAGAGAGCCCGAAAAGACCGCGCCCGTATCGATCCCGATCCTGTTCGGCCGAACCACCGGTGTACGCTCCGGCGTGTGCCCGTGCACCACGATCTTCCCGAACGGCTCCTCGCTATCCAGGAACTCGTGCCTAATCCATAGGAGATCCTGCGGCACCTGTCGGTCGAGAGGCACGCCGGGGCGCAGCCCCGCATGCACGAACACATAATCTCCGACGACGCATTTGAGTTCGAGGGTCGTGAGGAAGCGCAAGTGAGCCTCCGGCAGCGCTTCCAGGAAGGCCTCCCGCCACGCCATCGGCGGCGCGTGGCGGTCTTGGAGGCCGTCGATGTCCACACCGTAGGACCGCAAGGTCTGCTCGCCGCCATTGCGAAGCCACCCATCGAGCGACGATGGATCGTCGAGAAAATCCAGCAGAAACTGTTCGTGGTTGCCCTTGAGAAAGTGCGTGTCGAAGCCGGGAGGAAGGTCCGCGCTCAAGAGCTCGATCACACCACGGCTGTCCGGCCCCCGGTCCACATAGTCGCCGAGAAAGACCAGCGTCTTCGCGGCCGTCCCCGCAGCCGCGGCATCGCTCTCGATCAGCGCCAGCAATTCGGTCAGGAGATCGGAGCGGCCATGGATGTCGCCGATCGCGTAGACGACTTGCCCGTCGGGAATTGTCGTGGTCACGAGATCAGACGCCGCCGCCGTGGCCTGCCGCCAGTTCCTGGTAGAGCCGTGCCGGGAAGCTGAACACCGTGCTCACGCAGTCGGCTTTCAGTCCGATGAACAGAACGGTCCCCCCGTCCCGCATCTGATCGTCCTCGGTGATGACATAGAGTGTATCGATGCGCAGCGGAGGCAGCCCCTTTTCGAGCGCGGCTCGCTTCTCGAACGCCTCTAGGCTCGGGCCTCCGTATTGGTCGAAGGTCGCGTGAACCCGCGCGATGGCCGTGCGAATGTCGCTTTCGGTCTTGCACGGGACAGTCGCAATTTTCGGTCCGTCCCCGCCGTAATAGGTCGTGCCGTGCGATTGCACGAGCGGACCGAACTTGTCGGACGTGGCCTTGAAGGCCGCAAATCCCAGCAAGATCAGTGCAAGCACCAGTCCCGCAGAGATTTTCGCCCACATTGGCATCGCCTGGATCCTCCCACGCCTCGGCCGCCCTCCCGCTGGAGGGCGCGCTTTGACGATCGTGAGATCGAGGCTGGTCCGCGTTATATCGCGGTGTCGACCTCGCAAATCACAGTATCACGATGCCCGCATTCCGGCATCTTCCAGGCGATCACTTCGCCCGTCCGAGTGTCGACGATCGGCACCGGGCAGGCGACGCGCCAGAAGCGGTAGCTGGAGCTCCTATGGGCTTGATCCCATTCAACGCCCAGCATGAGGCTCGCTCTCTGGCAGCGCTGCTGGTTGAAGGGCTGGGCCGCCGCGCCCATGGCTTCGGACTGGTCGTACAGTTGGACCTCCTGACGCCGGCACTGCATCATCGAGTTTTCGATGGCCCAGGTACGGTTTTCGTAGCCGGTCCACTTGGAGTTGATGTCATGTTGCTCGGCTGGGAGCATGACGGTTTTGCAGACGATCAGAACGACTGCGGATGGCATCGGTACGGGCATGGCTCAGGCTCCCCTTTCCAGATTTGCGCCATCGAAGGGCGTTACCCAGCTCGCGGTCCAAGCGAGCACCGAGTCTTCGGCGAACCGCAGCCCCGCGAGCATGAACAGGCTGCCCCGCACATTGGCGGTCTTCTCGACCTCCACTGCGGCCACGCCGATGTAACGGCCGCACACTTCGGCGCCGGCGGCTTTGTTCACCTGATTGACGGCAATCGTTTCCGTGTGGCCGGCGGCGATAGACCGGGCAAGCGCCACCGCCTGGGATTCGGATTGGCATAGGACGGCGTTGAGCTTCGCTGGCGCCGCCGTCGGTGACTGGGCTAGAGCCTGAACGGGTAGAATCAGGCTCGCCAGTACGGCAAGGGTCAGTGTCTTAGGCATTGGGCCCCCTCTCAAGGTTGCACGAACGCCACTCCTCAGGGTCCGTTTGGACCTGCACCTCCCGAAACTCAACTCGACCGGTTGGAACTCTTCTGTCCGCATGGCCTACCGATGTTGCATCGCACCATCGGCCCGCTTGACTTCACAAGCTTGCAAGGGTCTTCGCAAGACCCGTGCTAGTTTCGACCATGTAGGGCACCCTGCGTCAGAATGCCCAAAATCAGCGGTTTTACATGCATTTCGAAGTCCCTGCGACCCGGTTGGAAGTGCCGGATTTTCAAGGCTTTCGCCTCTCCACCGACCTTCCGGATAAATGCTGCACCGCAAAAAACTGATTCGCAAGAGTGTCATAAGCCTAGCGCGATCGAGGACCAAACCCTAGAGCACGGAAGCAACAGCCATAGGAAAAATGGCAAAGCCTACGCCAGCTGCGCGCCAGCACTGCCTAATTTTTACTCACTTGCCGCAAGTTTCCAGTGGGTCCCTGACGGGCATCAAACGACCCAGCTAGAACCGTGGTGCACGGAGTAATAGGGTGGAGCTGGCAAAGGGGGACGTATGCTGATCGATGGGGTCGTGCTGTTATGGTTCATTCTGACAGCGCTTTCGCTGATTTTCGTGGCGGTCGACATCCGGTCGACGCCTGAAAACCCCGTCATGAAATGGGCTTTCGTCCTCTTCACCGCCTATTCGGGGCCGTTCGGCGCGTTCCTCTATGTCTTGGGCTGCCGCGAGCCCTTGCCCGGGCTCCATGAGCGCTACGTGACGGCACGCTGGCGCCAAGCACTCGGCTCGACCATGCATTGCGCCGCCGGCGACGGCGTCGGTATCCTGGTGGGTGCGGTGATCGGCGCCCTCGTCGCGCTTCCTCTGATGGTGGATTTCGCGCTGGAATACGTGCTCGGTTTCGCCTTCGGCTGGACCATCTTCCAGGCGCTCTTCATGGGCGAGATGTTCGGCACCTATTGGAAGGCGCTCAAGGGCACGTTCACCTCCGAGTTCCTGTCCATGAACTGCCTGATGGGCGGCATGCTGCCGGTCTCCGCCCTCGCCTTCCAAGGCAACCCGAACGCCCACGACCCGACGCAAGCGCTGTTCTGGTTCCGCATGTCCCTGGCGCTCATGGTCGGGGCACTGGCCGCCTACCCCATGAACTACTGGCTCGTGGCCCATCATCTGAAGCACGGCATGCTGACCGTACGGCCGGCCGGATCCAGCGCGGGTTCCGGTGGCATGGAGGGTATGGACATGCCCAAAGATGCGGGTACGGACAGCAAGATGGCCAGCATGAGCATGGCCGACAAGATGAAGGCGGCCGAGAGCGGTTCGGCCCTTCACAAGCCCTCCCCGCCGGTGTGGGTCATGGGCGCCGTGTCGCTCGCGGTCCTCGCGCTCGGCATCGTCATTACACTGATCTTCGCATAGCAGCGCTGCCGCTTGGCGGCCCGCGCTTATCCGCGCCCAATCCACCTGCCCGCACACGCGCCTATCCTATCGGCAGGCGCCGGAGGGCTGGGAGGGGCGAAATGCGGTGCGGAGTGTCCAATGCCAACACGCGGTCCCGGACCCGACCGTCTCGCGGCCTGCGAGCGTGGCGGCACGCGCTACCGCGACCGAGCGATTGCCAACGCCACGGCGCGGTACGATCGCATACGGCATCTGCCGAAGCTCCTCGGCACGACACCGCAAGAGCTGGCCGATTTCTCCATCGAGGGGAGGCGCATCCTGATCGCCCGGCTCACCCGCCTTGCCCGCAATTCGGCCCGCGCCGGCAGAGCCGGCCATTGGACCTACGACCCGAACCGCCACATCACGATCCTCGCGGCCTTGCAGGCGGAGCGCTTAGCCCTTGCCGCGCAGCCGGACAGCGCGCGCGGCGAGCCTACCGGTCCCGCCGGAGCGCCATTCGGGATCAGCACATAATCTGCTGTTTCACGATGGCCGTCTGCTCGGCGACGATCTTGTCGTACTCGCGAAGCTGCGCCGGGGTGAGAATCTCGGCGAGACGCGAACGCGTATCGGCGTTGATCCGGTTCATGTCCTTGTTGAGCCGGATCAGGCCGAGTGCGCCGGGCCGGTCGCAAGTCTCGAAATCGACGCCGTACTTGTTGAACGTCGTACTGCGGGCCGACATCGAGTCTTCCAGAATCGGAGAAATCGCGGCGCGCTGCTCCGGCGTCAGGCTCAGCCGAGCCTCCAGCTTGGCAATGTCTTCCGGGGTCAGCAATTGTGCCGCGGCCACTGCCGGCACCAGCATCGCGCCGATAACGGCAAAGATGGCGAGTGTACGCGTCAGACTGTTGATCATGCCGTATCTCTACTCCCTATTGCTTCGTCGAACCCTCAAGCCCCTATTGGGGGCGAGGGCTGCGCCTTCCGGCAAAGCATGCAGATAGGAACGGTGGACGGAGGGATCAACAGCAGCGCTGCGGCGCACAACGGCCCGCCGGTATCACTGCTGCTTGGCAGATTGATCCTGCACCGCCTGATCCGCGGGGGCGTGAGAGCCGCGCAGGCCCGCCGGCCAGCCGAGCCAGGCCTGGGTGCGCAGGCCCCTGAGGCGGTAGCCGCCGTCCGGGGCGTATTCGAACAGCCAGCGCCGGGCCGCGAACCGGTCGCGGACGATGTACGGAAAAACCGTCCCGAGAATCGCGCCGAGCACCGCGTCGGTGAAATAGTGCACCCCGATCAGCACCCGGCTGAACGCGACCCAGACCGCGATCGTGTAGACGAACACGCGGGCCCGCGGGATGAGGATCGCCACCACAGTCGCGAACGCAAAAATCGACGTCGAGTGGCCCGAGGGCAGCGACGCGTGATCGGCGTCGAAGGCGAAGAAGTTGAAATGGAAATGGCCCAGCTCTTCGTAGAACTTGGGCCGGGCGCGGCCGAGGATGTTCTTGCACAACGTCGCAATGAGTCCTGCCCCGCCAATACTGACGAAGGCGAAGCTCGCCGCCTGAATGATGAGCCCGTACGCGGCCGTGTTGCGGAACCCGATGTGATTGCGCCGGAGCAGGACCGCGAACCCGATAATGGTCGCGGTCGGAATTAGCATCCAATTGGAGCGCCCGATATCGGTGATCGCGCGGAAGAAGTCGCGCGCCGCCGGCGACATGGCCTCGGCCCGTTCCAGCATGAACGGGTCGATCAGCAGAAATCCCACGGCCAGGACGGAGAAAGCGATGAGCGCCTGCTCCCAGAGCTTCATTGAGGTATCCGGCAACGTGTCTGCCCGTTCCTTCGGTTGATCGGAGCCCCGGCGAACGCCCCGGGCCACGCCGATATGCCTATTGCGAACCGCGTAAGCATGCAAACCAGAAACGGAACTTGGGTTACGGCGCCTCAAGGGCGCCATAGTTTCGCTCACCCAGCCGTGAAGCAATGTGTGCGAATTGTAATCCAAAACGGCTTCTCGCGCGTTTAGTCTACAAGGTGTCGATTCCCGACACCCCTCAATGTTGGCAAGAGAAGGATACCCCCCATGTATTTGCCCTCTCGCATGACAATGAGACTCATCGCAGCCGGGGCCTTCGTGCTGATCGCCGCGGCGATGCACTCGCCTCTGGGCCCGAAACTGGCGGCCCTGCACGCGAGCATGGTCGGTTTGGTCTAGGACGGGAACGTCCTTCGGGAAGGAGCCTTGAGGACCCCCCCTCCTCCGGTTCCACCAGTCCCCCGCGATGGGTGACGTTGCGTCATGAACCGGTCCCGCCTTTGTGCTCCGCACGAAGGCGGGGGCGGCACCCAACACAAACCACCAGTCCCGGCCGCTCCGATCGCCACGCGTCCCGCCTCGGTCCGGCCTTAGAATTTTTTTCTCGCGACAACCAAATTCCAACCGCAAAGCGCCGCGCGTTGGACGCCATTGCGTCGCGCGTTTGCCACCGAGGCGACCTACGAGTCACCTCGGCCGGTTTCCGGCGCACCTAGTCTAGGATAGACAGAAATGAAGACAGTCTTTGCGGTTCTCATTGCACTCGGCATGTCGTTGCCGCTCGCTTCTGCAGCGTTCGCAGGCCCCGACGATTGCGCGGACGGCCAGACCTGGGACGAAGACACCCAGTCCTGCGTGGACAACTAGACGGCCGCAGTCTCATTAGCTTGAGCAGTGGGGCACTGACTTCGGTCAGTGCCCTTTGTGTTTGGCAGACGGCGCCTCGCCCCGTACGTTGAGGGCGACGTGCATTGTTGCGATGACCGCGTTGGCTCGGAGAAAGACGTGGCAGCCCCCGCACGTCCCCGGTGCGGTCACCGACACGGGCTATCGCAATTGCAGCAGGAGGCGGGCCGCGTGACGGCCGGTTCTCATTGGAACAGGCCAAGATAATCGAGTTCTTGTCCCGGACGGGGGCATACGACCCTGCGCCCGCAGCCGTCGACCACATCGAGACGCACGCCTCGTTCGTGTTCCTCGCGGGCGCCTTTGCCTACAAGATCAAGCGCGAAGTCAAATTGCCGTTCCTCGATTTCTCGACCCTCGAGAAACGGCACGAGGCTTGTCTCAACGAACTCCGATTGAACCGCCGGACGGCGCCCGACATCTATCGGGAGGTTGTCCCCGTGACAGTCGACGCCGGAGGCAGGCTGACGCTGCGCGGACAGGGCGATCCCGTCGAATGGGTCTTGGTCATGCGCCGCTTCGGTCAAGAGAATCTCTTCGACCGGATGGCGCGCGAGGGCCGCCTTTCCCTGGACGCCATGCATCGGACGGCACTGGCCGTTGCCGCCCTTCACGACGCAGCCGACCGCATCCTCACGGCCGATCAGGCCGTCGTGCCGCTCGAGAAGATCATCTCCGAGCATGAGGACGTTTTGCGCGAGGCGGATCGGGCCGTCATCCCGCAGGATATCGCCGATGCCCTGGCGCAGCGGACGCGCACGGCCTTCGAGGGCCTGAAGCCGCTCCTGATGCGGCGCGCCGCGACCGGCTTCGTCCGGCATTGTCACGGAGACCTGCACCTTCGGAACATTGTCGAGATCGAGGGCGACCCTGTCCTGTTCGATGCGCTCGAGTTCGACGACAGCCTGGCGACCATCGACGTGCTGTACGATCTGGCTTTCCTGCTCATGGATCTCGGCAAGCACGGTCTCGGCGCCTACGCCAATGCCGTCCTGAACGGCTATCTCGACAACAGCGACACGGGAAACCTCCTCGGCCTTGCCGCCCTGCCGCTGTTCCTTTCCTTGCGCGCCGTGATCAGAGGCAAGGTCGAACTCCTGCGTTCCCAATTGGCGGAACCTTCGCAAGCCAAAGCGGCCCGCGACGAGGCGCAGGACTATTTCGATCTGGCCTTGCAGTTCCTCGAACCTGAGGCGCCACGGCTGATTGCCGTCGGCGGTCTTTCCGGCAGCGGGAAATCGACCATCGCCCGCGCGATGGCGCCGTGGATCGGCGCGTTCCCCGGCGCTGTCATCGTGCGCAGCGATTTGGAGCGCAAGCGCTTGTTCGGCGTGGCGCCCACCGACCGGTTGCCTGCAACGGCCTACACACAAGAGAGCTCGGACCTTGTTTACGCGCTGTGCCGCAAGCGCGCGGCGCTCGTTCTCGAAGCCGGCAAATCGGTGATCGTGGATGCGGTCCATGCGCGGCCGCGCGAGCGCGAAGCCATTGCCGCGGTCGCCGCAGAGCACGGCGTTCCCTTCACGGGGCTCTGGTTCGACGCGCCGGGCGACGTGCTCGAGGAGCGTGTCGCGGACCGTGTCGGCGATGTGTCCGACGCCACGCCCGAGGTTGTCCGGGAGCAGCTTCGCTACGATCTTGGAGAAATCGGATTTGCGCGCATCGATGCCGGCGGTTCGGTCGAGCAAGTCGCCGAACGCTGCTTGAACCGCCTGAAAGCTGAAAGTGGCAGCCCGTAGGGGAGTCGAACCCCTGTTTCCGCCGTGAGAGGGCGGCGTCCTAGGCCACTAGACGAACGGGCCGTGCGCGCGAACGAGAAGCTATAGTTCTCGCGTCTGTTACGATCAAGAACTATCGCGCGGGCGGCGCGCCTTTGTCGATGTTGAGGCGGGACACGACCTTGCCCGTCCTCATATCCACGACCACGATCTCGGCATCGTCCCGCCACCGCACGTGGAGCGCCAGAAAATGACCATCGAGGGACATGGAGACGACCTGCGCGTCTCCGGGGATGCTCAGGGCTTCCAGCGCGCCGGATGCGACCGGCTCCATGGCGACCGGGTCGGGCGCGGCGGCTGCGGCGGGCGCTTCGGCGGCGGACTTCTTCCCGACCTTGGAGGCCTGAAAGATCATGCCGGCGATAACGGCCGCAAGCCCGGCGAGCAGCATGACGCCCATCACCACCACGGCGACCTTGAGCATGCCCACCTGGCGCGGCGTGAACACCGTGCCTTCGATACGCTCATCTGCCGGGCGCGTGGTGTTGGCTTGCGATTTCTCTGGGTCGACCGTCGTTGTCATCCTATGACAGACTCCGAAACATGCCGCGCACGACAATGATTGAGACAGAACCCTCGACCAACCTTGACGCCACCCTGGACCTCGATGCCATCGAGGAGGCCACGGAGACGGAGACCGTCCGTTTGGCCGCCGTGGACGAATCCAGATCGGCCAGCGGCTCGACCGGTTTCTGAGCGAGGCGCTGCCCGATGTCAGCCGCACGCGCATCCAGGCGTTGATCCGTGAAGGTCATGTGCGGATGGCGGGCGCCCCCTCGGGCGGCGCGACCATAGAGGACGTCAAATATCGGGTCAAACAGGGCGATTGCTTCGAGCTCATCGTACCGCCAGCCGCCGAACCGGAGCTGAAGCCGGAAGCGATCCCCCTCGACGTCGTCTACGAGGATGAGGACGTGATCGTCATCGACAAGGCTGCCGGGCTCGTGGTGCATCCGGGCGCCGGGCAGCCGGACGGCACGCTCGTGAACGCGCTGCTCGCCCATTGTGGCAAGAGCCTCTCAGGGATAGGCGGCGTGGCCCGGCCCGGCATCGTCCACCGGCTCGACAAGGACACGAGCGGGCTCATGGTCGCGGCCAAGAACGACCGGGCCCATCGCGCGCTCGCCGAGCAATTCGCCGACCACGGACGAACCGGGGAGATGGCGCGCGGTTATCTCGCGCTTGTGTGGGGCGCGCCCTCGCGGCCCCACGGACGCATCGAAGCTCCGATCGGGCGCCACCCCACGAGCCGGACGCGGATGGCCGTCGTGCCGAAAGACAAAGGCCGCTTTGCCGCGACCGAGTGGCGTCTCGTGGAGAGTTATGGCGGCACCGGCAAGGACGCCGTCGCCTCGCTGATCGAATGCACGCTCGAAACCGGGCGGACCCATCAGGTGCGCGTCCATCTGGCCCACTATGGGCACCCGCTTGTGGGCGATCCGCTCTACGGTGCCGGCTTCAAGTCGAAGCTCAAGACGCTGCCCGAAGATTTGGCCGGCGCGATTGCGGCGCTCGACCGGCAGGCACTTCATGCCGCGCACCTGGCCTTCGTCCATCCGGGTACAGGGACCTTACTGGAATTTAACAGTGACCTCCCTGACGATCTCGCCGAGATTGTGCGACAATTCAAGCAACTGTGATGATACGCCCCTCTTTCATGCACGCGTGAAACGTCCTATAGACGGACGGGCCGGGGGACGTACATGAGGAAAGACGCGGGGGCTGTTACGTCCCTGCAGGAGACGGGTTCCGGGAAGACAGCCATGGCCTCGAAGAGTTTACCGAGCGTCAGCGCGCATGGCGGACTGACGCGCTATCTCGAAGAAATCAGACAGTTCCCGATGCTGGAGCCGCAGCAGGAGTACATGCTCGCCAAGAGTTGGCGCGAGCATGGCGATCGCGATGCGGCGCACGAACTGGTGACGTCCCATTTGCGTCTCGTGGCGCGGATCGCCATGGGCTATCGCGGCTACGGCCTGCCCATCGGCGAAGTGATCTCCGAAGGCAATGTGGGCCTGATGCAGGCCGTGAAGCGCTTTGATCCGGAAAAGGGCTTCCGCTTGGCGACCTACGCCATGTGGTGGATCCGCGCGGCGATCCAGGAATACATCCTGCGTTCGTGGAGCCTCGTGAAGATGGGCACCACGGCGGCGCAGAAGAAGCTGTTCTTCAATCTCCGCAAGATCAAGGGACAGCTCAAGGCGCTCGAGGATGGCGATCTGCGTCCCGATCAGGTGAAGCAGATCGCGACACGGCTCGGCGTCAGTGAAGACGACGTGGTGTCCATGAACCGCAGACTCGGCGGCGACTCCTCGCTCAATGCGCCCGTGCGCAACGACGCGGAAAGCGGCGAGTGGATGGATTGGCTCGTGGACGACACCGCGGTCGATCAGGAAACCGCCCTGGCAGAGTCCGAAGAGCAAGACCAGCGCCGGGGCATGCTGTACGACGCGCTGAAGGACTTGAACGAGCGGGAGCGCCGCGTATTCGAGGCGCGCCGCCTGTCCGAAGACCCGCTGACCTTGGAGCAACTCTCCACGGAATTCGGTGTCAGCCGCGAGCGCATCCGCCAGATCGAGGTCCGCGCCTTCGAAAAGGTGCAGAAGGCCGTCCAGAAGGCCGCCGCGGCCGCCGGGGAGCCGGAGCTCGAGCCCGCCGACTAGCGCGGCGCGCCCTATATGGCGGCACCGGTCCCTGCGGCGGTAGACGCGAATCGCCCTGCCCGCTAATGATCGGGGCGGCAGATGAGGGGCGGCGCGTGAACATTCTGGAATCCGGCAATGTGGAGATTGCCTATCTCGACGAGGGCGAAGGGCCGACGGTGCTGCTCGGCCATTGCTCCGCGGCGTCCCACAGGGAATGGGCCCCGCTGATCGAAGCGCTGGTGGAGGACTGGCATGTCCTCGCGCCCGATTTCATCGGTTACGGGCAGTCCGGACCGTGGCCAGCGGAAGAGCCCTTCTCGATCGAAGCCGATGTCGAAGCGTTGCTTGCCGTTGCCGAAACGGCCGAAGCGCCGCTGCATCTCGTCGGCCATTCCTACGGCGCGGCGCTGGCGCTCGAAGCGGCGCGCACGCTGAAAGACAAGGTCAAATCCCTGACCCTAGTAGAGCCCGTCTCGTTCCACCTGCTTCGCCTGGAGGACCTGCCCGAATGGCAGGATGTGGAGAAACTCGGCGTCGCCGTTCTCGATCCGGTCGCGAAGGGGGACGACAAGAAGGCCGCCGGGGCTTTCATGAGTTACTGGCTCGGACGATGGCGCTGGTGGCTTGCGCCCGATCGCTTCAAGAGCGCCATTGCTGCGACAATCCCGAAGGTCGCGCTCGAATTCTCCATCGCGCTCGATGCGAACAGCACGACGATGGACTATGCGGAGATCACCGCCCCGACTCTCCTGATCATGGGATCGAAAACGCCGCCGCCGACGCGCGCGGTGACCGAGCTCTTGAGCAAGACGCTCCCCAACGCGACAATCGAGACGCTCAAGGGCGCGGGCCATATGAGCCCCTTCACCCATCCGGCCAAGCTCAACCAGATGATCCTCGATCATCTGAACGCCCATCGCTAGCGCCGCCGTTCTCCAGCGCCTCCATGTCTTTCGCGAACAGGTCTTCCAACTCGACGGCTGCCGACAGGGCATTAGCGCGCATCTTCTCCCGGTCCGTATAGTCCTGGTATTCATTGAAGAGCCGCGCCTCGTCGTGGGTCTTGAAGGTCTCGATAAGGCGTTTGGCTTCGTTGGGCTTCAGCCCGAGCCCGCGCAGAAGCTCGGATGTGAGTGTCAACGCAGCCAAGAAGGTCTCGCGTTCGATGATGGTCACACCGAGATCCATGAGCTTGTGGACGTGGATACGGTCGCGCGCGCGGGCATAGATGGGAAGGCCGGGAAAATTCTCCCGCACGATCTCCGCCACACGAAGCGATGCATCCACATCGTCGATCGCCAGCACGAAGGCACTGGCCTTGCCGGCGCCTGACGCGCGCAGGATGTCGATGCGGCCGGCATCGCCATAGTAGATATTGGCACCGAAGCGCTTCACGAAGTCGACTTGAGCGATCGATTTGTCGAGCGCCGTAAAGGGAATGTGCCGAGCCCTAAGCACGCGCGCCACGATCTGCCCAAAACGGCCGAAGCCGGCGATGATGACATGCTTCTCATCGTCTGGCGGCATCTCGTAGTCCGGCGCCGCGCTCTTTCGGGCCCGCAGGAACATGTCGTCCGCGACCAGCAGCAGCGGCGTCGCCGCCATGGAGAGCGTGACCGCCAAGGTCAGGAGCCCCGCCGTCTCGCGGTCGACCACCCCTTCGACGAGACCGACCGAAAACAGAACGAACGCGAACTCGCCGCCCTGGCTCAGGACAATCCCGAGCCGCCGCGCCGGCGCGTTCGTCAGGCCCCACCAGCGGCCAAGCCCAAACAGAACCGCAAACTTCACGGCGATCAGCACCGCCACGATGAGAAGCAGCGCGCCGGGCCGGGCCACGAGAACCGACAGGTCGATGGACATGCCCACGGCCATGAAGAAGACGGCCAGCAGCAGGCCCTCGAACGGCGCGATATCCGCCTCGATCTGATGGCGATACTCGGAGTCGGCGAGGAGCGCGCCGGCGATGAACGAGCCCAGCGCCGCAGACAGTCCCACCTCTTCCATTAGCAGCGCCACGCCGACCACGGTCAGGAGCGCGGTCGCCGTCATGGCCTCGCGCACCCCCACCTTGGCGACAAGCCGATAGAGCCGGCTCAGCAGAAACCGGCCGACGACGATAACGCCAGCGATGGTGAGGATGGCCAAGCCCGCGCTGCCGAGATCCATCGTGGGTTCTTCCCCACTGCCGAGTGCGAACAGCGGCACGAGAGCGATCAGCGGAATCGCGGCGAGGTCCTGGAACAGCAGGATCGAGAAGGCGAGCCGTCCATGGCGGGTCGTGAGCTCGCCTTTTTCCTCCAGAACCTGCAACGCGAAGGCGGTGGACGAGAGCGACAAGGCCAGGCCGATGAAGAGCGCCTGCCCGGTCGCAAGCCCGAACGCGAGGCCGATGGCGGCCAGGACAAAGCCGGTCACGACGAGCTGCGCCGCGCCGAGCCCGAAGATGGCCGAGCGCATCGCCCACAGACGCATGGGGCGCAACTCAAGGCCGATCACGAACAACAGCAGGACGACACCGAATTCGCCGAACTCGAGGACCTTCTCCACATGGTCGAGGGCGTAGAGCGGCCCCAGCACATAGGGTCCGATGACGACCCCGGCGGCGAGATAGCCGAGCACAGCGCCGATGCCGAGATAGCGTCCCAGCGGCGCGGCAATCGCGGCAGCGGCCAAAAACACCGTTACCTGAATAAGCTGCGCCTCTGTCATATCCCTCGCGTACCGTCTGCCCTCACCGAATCTGCCTATCACGCCGATGCGCGCCTGGCTAACGCCGCTTATGGCGAGGGCCCCCGTCCCCTGCTAGGAGAGGCCAAAGGACGACCGAATGGACACCAGCCCTGCAGACATGCCCGAGGCCACGCCCAGTCGCGCACCCTCACCGACATTGGGCGAGGCGCTGCCCGTGTGGACCAAGATCGGCGTCACGTCGTTCGGCGGCCCAGCCGGACAGATCGCGCTCATGCACCGCGAACTCGTCGAAGAGCGCGGCTGGATCGGCCACGAACGATTCCTCCATGCGCTGAACTTCTGCATGCTACTGCCGGGACCCGAGGCCATGCAGCTCGCGACCTATGTGGGCTGGCGGCTGAACGGCACGCTGGGCGGCCTCGTTGCCGGGCTGCTCTTTGTCCTGCCGGGCGCCGCCGTCGTCCTGGCCCTCTCCATCGCCTATGCCTGGTACGGCCAAGCACCGGTGGTGGAAGCGGCCTTTGTCGGCATCAAGGCGGCCGTGCTCGTGATCGTCGTCGACGCCTTGCTGAAAGTGGCCAAGCGCGCCCTCCACGGCGCGCATGCCTGGGCGATCGCCGCGCTCGCGTTCATCGCCATCTTCTTCTTCGCGGTGCCGTTCCCCATCATTGTCGCAGTGGCAGCACTGGCCGGCTATCTCCTCGCGCGCTTTGCGCCTGAGAGCATCCCACCCGCCGATACGACAGCACTCGACACCGAACCCGTCACCCTCGCGCAAACACTGCGAACGGCCAGCCTCTGGCTCGCTGTCTGGATCGTGCCGCTCGTCGCCGTGAGCCTCGCCTTTCCGCAGGTCTTCACGGACCTCTCGGTGTTCTTCTCGAAGCTCGCCGTGGTGACGTTCGGGGGGGCCTACGCGGTGCTCGCCTACATGGCGCAACGGGCCGTCGAGACCTATGGCTGGCTGAGCGCGCCCGAAATGGTGGACGGGCTCGGCCTTGCGGAAACGACGCCCGGCCCCTTGATTCTCGTCACCGAGTTCGTCGGCTTTCTCGGCGCCTATCGCCATGGCGGTCAGCCGGCGCTTGCCTACGGGCTCCTCGGCGCGGCCGTGACTCTTTGGGCCACTTTCGCCCCGTGCTTCTTGTGGATCTTCACCGGCGCACCCTACGTCGAGCAACTGCGCGCGAACCCGAAACTCGCGGGCGCGCTGCGAGGCGTCACCGCGGCCGTGGTCGGCGTGATCTTGAACCTGAGCCTGTGGTTCGCGCTACACGTCATCTTCAAGACGGTGACGGCGACGGATGCCGGTCCCTTGCGGCTGTGGACGCCCGAGCTTGCGAGCTTCCAGTGGGACGCCGCGGCTTTGGCGGTCCTCGCCGCCCTGCTGATCTTCGGAGCGCGGCTCGGCATTCTCACGACGCTGGCGATTTGCGCGGGCGCGAGCCTTACCCTCTCGGCGGTGCTTTAGCGCTCAAGTAGCGCGAAGCGCCACAGCGCATACAAACACGCCCTCAAGCAGCGGCTAGGCGATAGGGCAGACAAAACAAAAACGCGGGAGGAAAACCTCCCGCGTTCTCGAAAATCGTTGACGTCTGTTGTGCGACGCTTACTTCGGCACGAACAGATTGACGAACGGCGCGCGCACCCAAGTGCCACGGCGGCTTGTCTTCACATCCGTGAACGGTGCGCGGACATCGGTCTCGGCATCGCTCGTGCGAACGGACGTTGTCGGGGCATCGACCACCGTCTCGCGATTGCGGCGGCGCCAGCCGACCTCCTGCACCATACCGTTCTTGGCCGTCGGGACTGTCAGCCCGGCGGGACCAGCGCTTGCGGTCGCAGGCGCAAAGACGGCGGCGGCGCAAAACGCCGTGAGAAATCCGGAAACGATCAGACGAGTCATCCTTCCTCCTATCCAGGGGTTCGGGTGTCTGGACTTGCGGGCACTATCTGTGCACGAGCACTTCAAAGAAATTATGACCACAAACATCCGCTTAGCCCCGAATGTGGCGATAGCGATGCCGCAGTGCAACCCCAATCTCTAAAGCCAGCCCTTATGCTTGAAATAAAGATAAGGGAGTATCGCAAATAGGACCATCATGCCGAGGGCAACCGGGTAGCCAAGTACCCAGCCAAGTTCCGGCATATCGTGGAAATTCATCCCGTATATCGATGCAATCAATGTCGGCGGCAGGAACACGACGGCTGCAACCGAGAAGATTTTAATGATGTCGTTCTGCTGGATCTGGATCATGCCCAGCGTCGCATCGAGCAGAAACACGATCTTGCCCGACAAGAATGTGGCGTGGTCCGTCAGGGAGTTGACGTCACGCACGGCCGCGCGCACCCGCGAGGAGACGATCTTGCCTTCTTTGCGCTCGTTGACCGCGTAGGCGAGATAGGTCAGGAGGCGGCCGAGGGAGTAGCAGCTCTCCCGCACCTTCGAGACGACCTCCCCCTCGTGGCCGATGTCCTGCAGCACGACATCGTAGCGGTGCTGACGCTTGAGGGCCGGATCCCGTTTCTTGAAGACCGACCGCGACAAATGCTCCACCTGACCTTGGATCTGCTCGATGAAGTCGGCCAGGCGATCGACCACCGCCTCCAACAGGCCGATCAGGACCATGCAGCCTCTGTTTAGGTCCAGTTCCTGCCGGTTGCAGCGGGTGAGAAAGAACGCGAAAGCGCCGGGCTCGGCGTAGCGCACGGTCAGGAGCCGGTTGCCGACCAAAATGAACGTCGCCGGCGTGATCTGGGCCTCGCTGCCGCCGCCTTTGAACACGAGCGTCGCCGTCATGAAGAAGGCGCCGTCTTCCTGGTAGAGGCGGCTGCTGGCCTCGATTTCCTGCAGTTCCTCCCGGGTCGGGACGTCAATCCCGAGAGCCTGTTCGATGATGTGTTCCTCTTCCGTGGTCGGGTTGAGGAGGTCGATCCATACGGCCTCATCGGTCGCCCGTGGCAGACCGGTCTGGGGCGTAAGTTTCCCCTCACGGGCCTCGTAGATCGTGATCATCGCAAATGGGCCTCCCCAGCGGATTCGACGCATCCTCAAGAAAGTGGACGGGTGGTCAAATATTGCGTTAAATCAACACCTCAAACTTGGCGAATAGCCATACTCCATTCGCGTTGTCTTTGTTGACGGGAATGGCGAGAAACTCAAGGACTCCGATGCGCTGGCTCCGTAAGGAACGGGACTTAATTGGACTCATCATGATCTGGGGCTTGCTGCTCCAGTCGCTGGTGATTCCGATGTCGTCGACCGCCCATGCGGCCATGCTGGCCACGGGATCCGACACTGCCGGCATCATCTGCACCACGCGTACGGCGAGTGCGGTTCCGCCCGGAACCTTCGCGCCGGACGAGCAGAAGCAGAGCCAGAACAGCGCCGATTGCCAATGCTGCCACATGAGCTGCCGCCAAGGCTGCGGCGGGATGTGTGGTGGTACGGGGCTCGGCGCGTTTGCCTATCTGCTGACGCCGCATACTGCGGTCCTGTCCGCAGTCGAAACGGCCAGTGGCCCTGCGTTTTATGACGCCGGCTTACTGACCGAAAGTCAGCCGCGCGCCCCACCCCTCGCGTAAGTCCGGAATTCTTCCATTGCTGTGACGACCGTCTTCGCGCGCCCTTCGCCAGGCTCACGAAGTTTGGACGTCGCACCCGACTACGCAGACAACGCAAAACCAGAGATGTCCGGCACCAACCGGCGCTCTGTGGGGGGTATCAATGAAAATCTCTTTCTCACGCCGGCAGGTTCCGGCGCTCAGTCTCTGCTTCGCCTTGGGGGTCGCCTTGGCGCCGGGCCTCGCACGCGCCGATTCCGATCATGGCCCCGGCACAGGCCCGCTCCCGGATACGCACGCACCGGCCGGCGTCATGTTCGACCACATGCACAAGGCCGGCCAGTGGATGGTCGGTTTCCGCTACGCGTATTCGAGCGAAAGCGGCGACATCCTGCACGGCGGCAGCAAAGCCGGCGATCAGATGGTCATCGATCACGGCTGCGGCGACCATAAGTGCTCGATGGCGCCCGGCAGCATGTCCATGAACATGTAT
The DNA here is from genome assembly GCF_003071365.1 of Methyloceanibacter sp. wino2. Taxonomy (NCBI): domain Bacteria; kingdom Pseudomonadati; phylum Pseudomonadota; class Alphaproteobacteria; order Hyphomicrobiales; family Hyphomicrobiaceae; genus Methyloceanibacter; species Methyloceanibacter sp. wino2. The sequence continues at coordinate 2,460,939 of NZ_CP028960.1, read as the reverse complement.
ATGCTGGACATCATGTATGCGCCCACCGACTGGATGACCCTGATGGTGATGCCGATGTACATGACCCACGACATGACCATGCGGCCGCTGAAATCAACCGCCAGCCCGATGGGCCACAGCATGGGTCATAGCGGCATGAGCCATGGCGGCATGGACATGAGCATGGACGACGACATGAGCGAGATGATGGACCACGGTACCCACGCTCACAGCGGCGCCCACACGCACGGCACGGACGGATGGGGCGACACGATCTTCGGTCCCGAGCTCCGCATCGCCGAGGGCCCCGGCTACCATCTGATGTTCTCGCCGATGTTCAGCGCGCCGACCGGCTCGGTGGACAAGAAGACGAACGGAGTCTTCACCCACTACATGATGCAGCCGGGCTCCGGCACCTGGGACTTCCTGCCCAGCATCACCTACACGGGCCGTGCCGATCGCTTCGCTTGGGGCGCCCAGGTTCTCGGCGTCGTGCGCATGGAGGAGGAGAACGATTCCGGTTACCGGCTCGGCAACGTCTTCCAAGCCACGGGCTGGGGCAGCTATCGCTTCGCCGACTGGATCTCGGCCTCCGTTCGCGGTCTCTATACCGACGAGGGTCAGATCGAGGGCCATTACAACGGCCCGCATAACCATTCGAGCCCGCCCGACCTTCAGTACAACTACGGCGGCACCTATTGGGACATCGGCTTCGGCATCAACACGGTGGTGCCGAGCGGAGCCCTCAAGGGCCTGCGGTTCTCGGCCGAGTGGCTGCAGCCGGTGGACGAAGACGTGAATGGCTACCAGCTCGAGCGCAACGGAACGCTTTGGGCCAATACGTCCATCTCGTTCTAAGAGCCGCTAGTTCTTCGTGACGATGCAAGCGCCGCCTTCCCGCCGGAGGGCGGCGCAAACGTCTTGGGCCTCGCTGCGGCTGCTCGCGCCGACTTGTACCATATAGAGCGGCCGCCGGCCCCGGCTGCGATTGCGCTTGGGAAATACGTAAGGATCCGCCTCTCCCAACGCGCTCCCATAGGTCCGCTTCAACCGGGCATATTTCGAGAGAGCTTTCGACTTGGAGAACGCCACCGAGACTTGCGCGCCCCAGGGACGCCAGCGCGCACTCGCTGTCAGCGGGCTGGTGTCGGCGAACGCACGCACCACCAGCGGCGCGAGCTTCTTGCACGAGTCCTGGACCACATCGCCCTCGATGCTGAGCGCCGCAGGCAACACGGCCCCCTCCTCTTTCCAGTCTTCGGCCAAGCGGCCCGTGACGAACCGCACGTAAGCTTGAGTCTCGCCGGGCAGCGTCCGGGTGCCGTCGAGCCACCCTTGCACGCGCTCTTCGCCTGCATTGTATGCCGCGGCCGCCAGGCCGAAATTGCCGAACAGCCGGCTAAGGTCGGACAGAAGGCTCGCCGAATGCTTGATGGCCGCGATCGGCTCGAACGGATCGTCGAGCCCGCGCCGCGCCGCCGTGGACGGCATGAACTGAGCGATGCCTTGCGCACCTTTGGGGCTGACCGCATTGGGATTGAAATGGCTCTCGCGCCAGATGAGGCGCACGAACGGCATCGGCGGCAAACCGCGCTGCTCGGCCTGCTCCTGCATATAGGGGCACACGATTTCGACGAAGGGACGCGGCCCCGCCGTAACGACGGCAGCGGCCTTGATGCCGGCAGCCACCGCAGCCGCTGGGTCGCCGGCCGCTTGGGCCGGGAGCGCGCTGCACCCCAGAACGACCGCTATGACGACACTTGTCCGAATGCGGCCCATGATCCGATCCCGCGTCTAAGGCCCTCTGCGACACTCAAGAATACAAGCTCGATGGGGCAGGACGGCGACCGGCGTCCCGCTGTCAGGCAGGCCATGCTCCGAGAGCCATGTCGGCCACGCGCTCCAAGTCCTTGCGGGTTGCGCCGGCTGCGGCCTGCACCGACATGCCTTGCACCACCGTCGTGAGGTAGCGCACCAATCCCTCGGTATCGGCGTCCGCCGGCAACTCGCCTTCGGCCTTGGCCCGCTCGAGCCGCTCGAGAATTTGCCGCTCGCCTTGCTCGACTTTCGTCTTCAGCATGTCGCGGAGGCACGCGGCATGCTCACCTGCCCCGGCGATAGCCTGAACGTAGAGACATCCGATGGGGCTCGATTTGTCGGTAAGGTTCCGGGCCGCCTCCCGAAGAAGCGTTTCGATAGCTTCGCGTGCCGTCGGCGCGGCGAGCAACGCGGTGCGCCGCTCGGCGTGAACCTCGGCATAGCGATCCAGCGCCTGGCGGAACAGCTGCTCCTTGTTCCCGAAGGCGGCATAGAGGCTCGGGGGATTGATTCCCATGGCCTCCGTCAGGTCGCAGATGCTCGCGCCCTCGAAGCCCTGTCGCCAGAAAACCTCGAGCGCACGGTCTAACGCCTGGTTTTTGCAAAAGGTTCTCGGACGGCCTGCGGCCACGATTCGTGCTCCTTCCAAAGTACCGATCCCTAGCACCTCCACAATTTATAGTGCACGTTATATAATTCCCTTGACGCCGCTGGTCCAGACACTTATGTAGCGATCACTACATTATTTCAGCGGAGTGTTTGGACCATGTCGAAAATGCTTGAGGGGAAGGTCGCCCTCGTCACCGGCGGTTCGCGCGGCATCGGCGCTGCGATCGCCCGGGCGCTGGCCAAGGACGGCGCCGACGTTGCCATCAGCTATGCGGCGTCTAAGGACCTCGCGGAAGCGGTGGTCGCGGAACTCAAGGGTTTCGGCGTGCGCGCCAAGGCGTTCCAGGCCGACCAGGCGAACACCGATGAGGTGAGCGGCTTGGTGGCGGCCGTGGTCTCCCATTTCGGGCGGGTGGATATTCTCGTGAACAATGCCGGCGTGTTCGTCATGGGTCAGGTCCATGATCGCGCCAACAACGTTGGCGAGCTCGACCGCATGTTCGACGTCAATGTTCACGGCGTGGCTACGGCCGTGCGGGCCGTGGCGCCGCTCATGGCCGACGGCGGACGTATCATCTCGATCGGCTCGATCGCCGGTGAGATGTCTCCTTGGGCCGGCATGGCGGACTACTCGGCGACCAAGGGCGCCGTCTCCGCCTACACCCGCGGCTGGGCCCGCGATCTCGGTCCGCGCGGCATCACGGTCAACACCGTGCAGCCGGGGCCCATCGATACGGACATGAGTCCGAAGGACAACGAGCTGGCGGAGACTCTCAGCGCGAGCACAGCCCTGGGCCGCTACGGCACAGCAGACGAGGTTGCCGCTGCAGTCGCGTTTCTGGCAGGCCCGCAGGCCTCGTACATCACCGGGGCGACATTAAACGTGGATGGCGGGATCGCCGCCTAGAACTGAACGGACAGAACAGGAGGTTCCGATGATTGAAATCAGGCCCTTCGAGACACTGGGGCGCGCGGATCACGGTTGGCTCAAAGCCAACCATCACTTTTCCTTCGCGCGCTATTTCGACCCGGAGCGCGTGAACCACGGCGCTTTGCGCGTCTGGAACGACGACGAGATCGCTCCGAACACGGGCTTTCCGCCGCATCCGCATCGGGAGATGGAGATCATCACCTATGTGCGGCACGGCGCGATCACCCACGAGGACAATCTCGGCAATCGCGGGCGCACGGAAGCCGGCGACGTGCAGGTCATGAGCGCGGGCCGCGGCATTCGCCATGCGGAGTACAACTTCGAGGACGAGCCGACGACCCTGTTTCAGATCTGGATCGAGCCGGGCGTCGAAGGCGGCACCCCGTCCTGGGGCACCAAGCCCTTCCCTCGGACGCAGCGCGCGGGCGAGTTCGTCCCGCTCGCCTCGGGCTTCGAGGGCGACACGGAAGCACTGCCGATCCGCGCCGAGGCGCGCGTGCTCGGCGCGGCGCTCAAGGCCGGCGAGACCGTGGAGTACCGCATGGGCACACGGCGGCACGCCTATCTGGTGGCGGCCGTGGGCAAGATCGAAGTCAACGGCATCGTCGCGAATAGCCGCGACGGCGTCGCGATTACGAACGAGACCGTGGTGACGGTCAAAGCGATCGACGACTCGGAAGTCGTTCTGGTCGATTCCCCTTAAGTCCAGGGATCTCCCCATCCCCCTGGCAACGGGGCGGCGTCTAGCCCACGAGACGCCGCCCCATTTTTTTGCGCGAGTTCAGCCCAAATACGGCCTGAGGCCCAAATAGCTGAAGAAGGCGAGTACGACGCAGAGCGCCACGACGGTCACAGGCCTGTTCGCGAACTGCGCACCGACCCAGCCGCGGCGCCCGTTGAAGATCAGCAGGGTGAGCGCCAGGACCGGGAACAGCCAGGCGCCGATCACCGCATAGAACATCTGCACATCGCGAAAGCGCCAGAACAATCCGACCATCGGCACGATGGTGATCGCCACGAGAAAGGCGCGATAGGGCCTCGAGTCCGTATCGATCTTCGTGCTCTCGCCGCGCGTGCCGGTCAGAAGCGCCCAACTGTCGGCAAACAGATAAGGCACGCATTGCCAGACGCCGAGAAGGCTGGAGAAGACCGCGCCGAACGTGCCGGCGAGGAACAGCCATTTGCCAGCCGGCCCCATGACATCGTCGAGGCGCTCGGACAGCGTGACCAGCAATTGCGCGCCGCTTCCCTCGATGGTGACACTCGATCCAATGATCACCATCGCGATCCCGAAGATCGCGGTCATCGCATAGCCGGTGAGCAGGTCCATCCGGCACAGGGCCAAGTCCTCAGGCGTGTCCCGTCCCTCCTCGCGTAGCCAGTAGCCGTAGCAAAGCACGGTCAGCGTACCGCCCACGCCCCCGATCAACGCAAGCGTCCAGGTCACGCCCTCGCCGCCCACGTCCGGAATGCGCGGCACGAACAGGCCTTCAAGCACGGCGCCCGTTCCCGGCCACAACAGGATGGCCGTGAGGATGACCGTCGAGAACATCACGCCGATGCAGACGCGCATCACGTTCTCGAACAGGCGGTAGCCGCCGAACCAGACCAGCACCAGTCCGACCAGGCTCGCGATGGCCCCGAACATAATCTTGCCGGTTCTAGCTTCGGCGAAGACGGGCACCATCGCATGGAGGGTGGCGCCGGTCGCGCTCATCAGCGCGGAGCCGACGAAGAACGACCACAGCAGCAGATAGGGCAAGAACAGCCATAGCGCCCAGCGCCCGACCCGCGCCGCCACGCCTTCGATCAACGTCTCTCCGGTCGCGATTTGCCATCGCGCCAGCCCCTCGGTCACCACGAATTTCATCGCGGCGCCGACCACCACGGCCCACAACACCGCCGTGCCGAGCAAGCCGCCGACGAAACTCCCCGTGGCGAGATCCCCCGCCCCTACACCGGTTGCCGCCAACAGCAATCCGGGCCCGATCATACCCGCCAGCGAGCGGCGTCGCGCAGGTCTGTCGGCTGGCTTTTCGTCCCGTTCCGGCATCTGTTCCCTCTGCGGCCCGAACTTGCGAATGTCCCTGCGGGCAGCCCTCGTGCAGTAAGCTAGATAGCGCGCGGAGGCCAAGCCTGTCTCGCCCCGCCGAAGAAGGACCGGACCGTTCGGATGCCATCCACAGCGAACAGCAGCTCAGACAGTTTCGATGCGGTGATCGCGGGCGGCGGCCACAACGGGCTGGTTTGTGCCGCCTATCTCGCGCGCGCAGGTCTCCGCGTCAAAGTCCTGGAACGCCGGCATCGTTTGGGTGGAGCGGCCGTCACCGAAGAGTTCCACCCCGGCTTCCGCAACTCGGTCTGCTCCTACACGGTGAGCCTGCTGAATCCCAAAGTGATCGCCGATCTCGATCTTCACGGGCATGGGTTGCGCATCGTCGAGCGCCCGGCGATGAATTTCCTGCCGCTGTCAAACGGCGACTATCTCCTGACTGGCAACGGCCGCACCAAAGAGCAGATCGCCAAATTCAGCACGCGCGATGCCGAGCGCTACGACGACTACAGCGCCCATCTCGAGCGCATCGCCGACGCACTTCGCGCGCTGGTTCTCGAACCGCCCCCGAATGTCAGTGCCGGGTTGAACCTCACCACCTTGCGCGAACTCGCCCGGACCGCCGCCCTCGGCAGGCAGCTCAGCCGGCTGGGGCGCGGCGGCCAGCAAGACCTGTTGGACCTCTTCACCCTGTCGGCTGCGGACTTCCTCGATCGCTGGTTCGAGAGCGAACCCATCAAGGCGCTGCTCGGCTTCGACTCCATCGTCGGCACCTATGCGAGCCCCTTCGACCCCGGCACGGCCTATGTGCTGCTGCATCACGCCTTCGGCGAGGTGAATGGGAAGAAGGGCCTGTGGGGACATGCCATCGGCGGGATGGGTGCGATCTCCGAAGCCATCGCCAAGGCCGCGCGCGCCCATGGTGCGGACATCGAGACCGGCGCGGAGATCAGCGAGGTGCTGATCAAGGACGGACGGGCCGCGGGCGTCGTGATCAAAGGCAGCCGGGTCATCAAGGGCCGCGCGGTTGCCGCGAACATGACCCTCAAGCGCCTCTACACCGAACTCCTGCCCAAGACCGCCGTGCCCTCAGATTTCTTGGCGCGCATGGAGCACTTCAAGTACGGCTCCGGCACGTTCCGCATGAATGTCGCCCTGTCGCGGCTGCCGGACTTCAAATGCCTACCAGGCGCAGGCGATCATCTCGGGGCCGGAATCGTCATCGCTCCCAGTCTCGACTACATGCATCGCGCCTACACCGATGCGCGCGAGCAGGGCTGGAGCCGCGAACCCATCGTCGAGATGCTGATCCCATCCACCATCGATCCGACCTTGGCGCCGGAAGGAGCCCATGTGGCCAGCCTATTCTGCCAGCACGTCGCGCCCTCCCTGCCCAGCGGCCGTTCCTGGGATGAGGCGCGCGACGAAGTCGCCGACCTGATGATCGCGACGGTCGATCGCCATGCGCCGGGCTTTGCGCAACGTGTCGTGGGACGTCAGGTTCTGAGCCCGCTTGACCTTGAGCGCGAATTCGGGCTCACGGGCGGTGATATCTTTCACGGTCAGCTGTCCCTGAATCAGCTGTTCTCCGCGCGGCCGGCTCTCGGCTACGCAGCCTATCGCGGTCCCGTAGATGGGCTCTATCACTGCGGATCGGGCGCCCATCCCGGGGGCGGCGTCACGGGTGCGCCGGGCCACAATGCGGCCCGCGCCATGCTGCGCGATCTCAGGCCTTTTTCTTCTTTTCTTTCTTAGGCCTCTTCTTCGCTTCTTTGGCCTCGACCTTCGCCCATTGCTTCTCGGACATGCACTTCATGCACCGGCAGCCGATGGGCTTCAGAAACGCATCGAAATAGGATTTGCCGTAATCGTAGCCGAGCTCCTCGCCGGCTTTGATCTTGCGCTTTGAAAAGACCCAGACGCGCTTCTTATAGACTTCGACTTCGCAGTTCGGCTTACAGGAATGGTTGATGTAGCGCGCGACATTGCCTTTGTACCAACCGTCGATCGTCTTCTTCTTCGTGACCTCGAACAGGTAGCGGCTGCGGCTCGTATACTCTTCCTTCTGAGTGAGCGTGCGGCCGAAATATTCGGTGACGCACGCACCCTTCGGGATGTCTTCCTTCGCGAACAGCCCCTTGCCGGCACGCGCCTTCTTGACGGCGAGATCGAACCCGCCGGGCTTGTATCTGGATTTCGTCATCGCCTCGCCGCTTGCCCGGCGTTTGATCCCGCCGGTCCGGATGCCCCCAAACTCGCCTCTTCGATTCAGCCGCGCTGTCGAATCGGCGCTTCCGAATCTCCAGCGCACAGACTGTAGACCGTTTCCTAGCCGCTTGCTGCAAGACACTGCAAGCACGCATGTGACCGGACGAACCACCGGGCGCCGGGCTTGTCTTGTAATGTTCGCAAGCCTCCTCCAGGCTGCCGGTCACCCCGCGAACAAGCACACACAGCCTGACCCATACGGACTATGGCGGAACCAACGAGCGAAACCGACGCCAAGACCATCAGACACAACGAGGCCGTACTCTTTGGCCAAGGCGTCTCGGCCGGGGTGGCGAACGAACTGACCAGTGTCGGGCTCGTCCTGCCGTTTCTCTACACGACCATCGGCGCGCCCATCTTCTTTGCGGGACTTCTCGTGCCGCTCAATACGCTTGCAAAACGCATCTCGCAGATTTTCGCGGCGCGTTTCGTCGGAACCGCAGGCGCCAATGCGCGGATCATCGCGCTCGCCACGCTGACGATGGCGGCTTCCATCGTGCTGATCGGCATGACCTTCAGCGCCATCTCACCCTGGTGGGCCGTACCGATCTTCCTGGCCGTCGCGGCGGTTCTGGGCGCCGCCGCCGGCGTCAACGGGCTGGCCTTTCAAGACCTGATCGGCCGCGCGCTGCCCAAGGAGCGCCGCAGCCGCCTTCTCTTCATCCAGTCGAGCATCGCGGGCATCATCGTCGTGCTCGTAGCGTACGGCGCGCAACAAGTGCTGCAGCCCAGCACCTCCCTTGCGGCTCACCAGGAACTGATCTGGCTCGGTGTCGGGCTCTACGTCCTGGCGGCCGTCGTTGTCCTTGCCGTCCGCGAGCCGCCCAAAACAAGCATGGCCGTGGACACCGGGAGCGGCGGCATGGTCTCGGAACTCGCCGGGAACTTCCGGATCGCCTTCGCGCTGCCCTGGTTCGGCAAGTTCCTCGTAGCGCGGGCGCTCTACCTGTCGATCGAGCTCGCCATTCCGTTCTTCTCCATCCATGCCGCAACCTTTCACGGGGACAGTATCAGCGGGCTGAACACGCTGGTGATCGCGGCCAATGTCGGGATCTTTCTGGGCGGCTTCCTCTGGGCCCGCATCGGCCGCCACTCGGTGGAACGCATCATGGTGCTTGCGTCGTTCCTCGCTTGCGGCGCGGGGCTGATGGCGCTGGGCATCGAGTTCGGCGCGGTGCCGCCGACGCTGTTCTGCTACGCGCTCGTGTTCGTCGCGATCGCTCTCGGTGCTCAGGGCGTGAAAAACGGCCGGACGCTGTATCTACTCGGCCGGGCCAAGGAGCACGAGCGGCCCTACTGCATCGCGGTCGCGAATGTCACCACGGGCGTGGTGGCAGTGGCGCTTGGTGCATTGCTCGGCGCGCTTGCCGGACTCAAAGGTGTGGCCTGGCCCATCGGAGCGCTAATCGTTCTCAACATCGCCGCGGCCGTCTACACACTGCGACTTCCGAAAGAGACCGATACCGAAACCTCGGGACGAGCAATCTAGCGAAGGCTCGGGAAAACAAGGCCTATTGCGCCCGGATCGAGCAGACCTTAGAAATCCGTCTTTATCTCTGCGTGTCCTATTGCGTCAGCAGGGGGAGCTCATCCGGTGTCGATAGCGCCACAACATTCAGTCGTTCCGATAACGCGGGCTGCCGGATTCGGCCCCCTGCCCCATCTCATTACCGAATGGGAAAGCGAGCGAGCCCTTCACAAGGCCTTCCACGCGCAAGGACTTCCCCTCTCGGCTATCGACGACCCGTACCTGTATGTCCCTCAGCCGGCCATGGTCGGCGTGTTCGAACATGCGGCTAGAAGCGCTGGCCGCAGGGACTTTGGTCTCCATGTCGGCCAGAGGATGCGGTTCCACACCTTCGGTCTGTGGGTGCAGTACTGTACGCAGGCGCCGACGCTAAGCGAGGCCATGTCGCGGGCGCGCAAGACCCTACAGTTTCACCAGAACTCCGCCCGCTTCTCGTTGGAGCGGGAAGGCAACTTTGCCGTCTGGCGTTACCGCCCAACAGTCCGGTACGAAAACAACATGCAGCATACGGATCATATTATCTATCCGATGCTGCAATCCGTTCAGGCTTTTCTTGGGTTCTCATGGCGTCCGGCCTGGTTCGAGCTGAACTATCCGCGCGATGCGGAGGCCCATGTCATCGAGAATGCGCTTTCGGCACCGGTGCGCTTCCGCCAGAACGCCATCGGAGTCGCGTTGCCGCTAGCTTGCCTATACCAAAAAGGGCCCGGTGCGCTGCGCAATCCGATTACGTTTCAGGACGTCCAGGCAACCGAGACTCTCCCCTACCTCCAAGATCCGCTGCGCACGATCATGGCGATGGCCACCCTGCGCCTCCGGGACGGGAGGACCGATATCGATGGGATTGCCCACATGGCCGGTGTCGGCGTGCGCACCCTGCAGCGCTATCTCGGGGCAGACGGGATGAACTATCGCGACCTCCTAGCGCTCGTACGGTCGAGACGCGCAACTGAACTCCTGCGCGACACGGACATGACCATCACCGAGATCGCCCTGTCGCTGGGCTACTCCGAGCATGCGAACTTCACCCGTGCGTTCACACGCTGGACCGGGCGGCCACCCTTGAGCTATCGCCGCGAGGTCCGGCGAAGCACGCAGGCTTCGGTGATTCAGGCCTAGCCGTCACCTTGTTCGACCGCACCAGCAGACTCTTTCGTATGCAGCAAAGGCGTCGCATCGCCGTAGCGAGACGGCGCGCATAACGTTACAAGTAACGATTGCGCCATGCGCATCGCCGCGCGATGCACTGAGGGAGAACCATGGCACGACGTCGACTCGTACCCGTGACCCGGAGCACCGGGCTCGGGCCCCTGCCACAGATGGTCGTAGAGACCGCTGGCGAGCACGCGCTGCATCGCGCTTTCAACAAACATGGCCTAGGGCCTGCCGCGGCGGAGCAGGACGATCTCTATCTGCCGCACACGGCAATGGTCGGCATCTTCGAACATGCCGCCAAACATATTGGCGCGCGCGACTTCGGACTGAACGTGGGACGTCGCATGCCCTATCCCAGCTATGGGCTATGGACGAAATACGTCGTCACCGGCGCGACTCTCATCGACGCCTTGAACCGATTATGTGATTCCGTACGCTTTCAACACACAGGCGCCATCGTCCGTTTGGAGCGCGAGGGAACCCATGTGGTTTTGCGCCATTACCCGCACAGTCTGGCCTATCCCAACACCCAGCATTCCGATCATTTGCTCTACCCGTTGCTGTATTTCCTGCAGCTCTATCTCGGTTCTCAGTGGTGGCCGGCTTGGTTCGAGCTCTGCTATCCGCGAGACGCCAATGCGAACGAGATCGAACGCCACTTTCCGTCGCCGATTCGCTTCGGCACGGGCAGAGTTGGCGTCGCCATGCCTGCAAGCTGCCTGACTGCGCGGCGAATTATTTCTCAAGAGTCCGTGTCACTCACCGACCTCGAGATCGAGGACCCCATCCAGCATTTCCAGGAACCGCTTCGTTCGATCATCGCCTTGGCGACGTTGCGGCTCATGGAAGGCAAGACCGATCTCGACGGAACCGCCCAGCTTGCCGGTGTGAGCACCAGGACTCTCCAGCGCAGTCTCAACGACGAAGGGATCAGCTATCGCGGGCTTTTGGATCGCGTCTGCGAACGGCGCGCCAAGCAACTGCTCACACAGTCGAACCTGACGATCACGCAGATCGCATTGGCTCTTGGCTACTCCGAGCATGCGAACTTCACCCGCGCGTTCACGCGCTGGACGGGGCAGCCGCCTCTTCAATACCGGCTGAGAATACGGGGCCGGTAGCAGAGCACATTCATCGGAGACAGCGTGGCTGCGTCCTCACGCTTGATACATCGGACACGCTTGCTGCCGGCACAAGGAACAGTGAGCAGGATCGTTTGCACCACTTCTCCGTTGCTGCAAGCGCAACACGAACATAGAGTTGTTGTCTCTTGTCATTTCACGCCGAGGTCAAATACGCCTCCGTGCTGAAGCTTTCACGTCCGCCCATGGCACCGCTGACACGCCCGACGAGTTTTGCACCTTTACGAAAGCTGCTTGTCGCGTGGGAGAGCGAACAGGCCCTGCAAAAGGCCTTTCAAGAAGAGAGCCTGCCACTCGTTACAACGGAACGCAGCGACTTGTTCGTGCCTACGACCGCTCTGGTTGGCGTTTTCGAGCGGGCGGCGCGAGCCACCGGCCGCCGGGATTTCGGATTTCGCGTCGGTGAGCAGCTGCAGCATCAGTCCTTCGGTTTATGGTCACAGTACTGCGCACAGGGCGCAACACTCGCCGATGCCCTGCGACGCCTTGGCGACACGCTAGCCTTCCATCAAAGCGGTGCGCGCTTCTCTATTGAGCGCAACGGCTCCATGGCGGTTTGGCGCTATCGGCGAAGTCAGTCGCCCAATGTCCACAAGCAACATTCCGACTATACCATTCCTCCCCTATTGAGCTTGCTCCGGTTTTATCTGGGGGCAGATTGGCTACCGTCCAGGATCGAACTCGACTACCCGCGCGATGCGGATGCCCGAGTCATCGAAACTCTGATGGCCGTGCCGGTCCAGTTTGCCCAGCCCACTCTCGGGATCGCCATTCCCCTTGAGCTACTCTCCAGGAAACGGCCATACTGGATTGGCAAGCCAATCACCGACATCGATGTAGCGGTCGCGGACGCCTTGCAGATCACCCACGAGCCCCTACGGTCCATCCTTGCGATCAGCATCCTACGGCTCATGGACGGCAAGACCGACATCGAAGGTACAGCGGCCATGGCGGAGATCAGCGTCCGTACCCTTCAGCGCTATCTGAACCGGGAAGGCCTCAGCTATCGTGACCTCTTGGAGCGGGTGCGCCTAAGGCGGGCCCGAGCTCTGCTTGAGCAAACGGATGTCTCTATTACCGAGATCGCCCTGTCGCTCGGCTATTCCGAACATGCCAACTTCACGCGTGCCTTTCGCCGGAGCACCGGACTGACGCCCGCCGAATTCCGGCACCACATGGGCCGGATCGGTCTGCGCAAGAACTCGTCTTGAAATCGACGCCCAGCTTGCTCACGCCGGTCATGTGTCCGGTCACTTGGGCGTCGTACCGCTCTGCGATAGAGTTCCGCATACGGAAACCAGAGCCGGGAATCGTGACCATGAGGGCCATCGGCATCGCCAAGCGCATCTCCGCCGCATGTTTCTGCGCAGCTGTACTGTTACCTCTGCCTGCGTCGGCCGAGGTGGAAGGAGCATGCGGCAAGGCCGCGGGCACCTTTCTCACCACCAATGAACTGGACAATAACGGCCGCACCGGCACGAGCCGCAGCTTGCTCGTGCTGACAAACGGCGGTCATGCCCTGCGGTTCGATTCCGACGAGGAGTCGGCAGCGATGGACACCCGCCCCTTCGGCAATAGCGCCGGCTCGTGGCGCTGCGACGGCGTTGACGACGACGGCACCGTGCGCCTCACCGTCACCACCCTGGACTTCACCTATGCAAACGCCGAAGGCGACACGGGACAGATTGCGCGGATCGATGCCACCGGCACCTATGCGCCGGAGACGGAGACCATGACCCTCAATGCGGCCCTGGCGTTCTTGCCCCTGAACGCCGAGGCCCAAAGTGCCGACGCTTTCTCGACGGCGCCGAGCAAGATCCTCATCACCCTGACCGGCAAGAGGATCGACCTGCCAAACGCGCCTTAGGCAAACCGCTGCGTCCGGCCCGGCAGGTCACTCACCGGCCGCCTCCTCATTTGGCTTCGCGGCCTGCACCTTGCCGATCGTGCCGCTGTCGGCGCCGAACCAGATCACGTCCGTCTTGGGCTCATACATCATGTGGCGCACCGTGCCGCCGCCGGAAGGAACGGGCGTGACCGATACGATCTCTTCCGCCTCCGTATCGAACTCCACGATCTGATTAGGCTGCGGCCCCGTTTCGGCGATCCAAACACGACCCGCGCTGTCGAGGGCCGTGCCATAGGGCAGGCTCTTGTCGCCGGCGGGAAGATCCCATTCCGCGAACGCCTTGGTCTTGGGATCGAAGCGGCCGAGTTTCCCGCGCACATAGTCGGAGTACCAAACCCGGCCATCGTCCGTGATCTCGAGACGGCGCGGCTGCGCGGCTGCGTCCGGAATGTCGTATTCGGTCAGGCTCAGCGACTCCGGGTCGATCGACGCCAGCTTGTTGGTCCCGAAAAGCGCGATCCAAGGCGTGCCATCGGGCGCGATCTTGATGCCGTAGGGACGCGCGCCCACAGTCGGAACCGGGATCAGATCCACCGTCCGGTCGGCGAGCCGCACGCGGCCAACAAAATTTCCATGCTGAACCGTGAACCAGATATGGCTCCCGTCCGCATCGAACACCAGCGTGTGCGGATCCTTGGCCTTCGGATCGGGCATTTCGATCCGCTCGATCGTGTCGGTCTTCGGATCGTACCGGCCGATATAGGCGTTGCGATTGCCCGCGAACCAAACGATGCCGCCGGCATCAACGATCAGATTGTGTGGACCGGCCCCTTCGCCGAGATCGCGCCGGAAGAACTTGCCGCTCGAAGGCGTGAGACGCCCCAAATAACCGTTCGCCTGCCCGACGAACCAGATCTCGTCGTCACCGGCGGCAAAGGGATCGCGCGGGCGCCCCTCGTAAGGCACCTTCCATTCCTGGATCTCAGCGGCGCCGCCGAAAGCGAACGAACTTTCCGGGTGTGCAACCGTGAGCGCCGCAGCCAAGGCGACGGCGGGGGCGATACCAAACCGCAAATCAGGACGAAACATCAGGACCTCCTCAGACACAGCTTCACATCAGGCAGGTTCAACCCATAACGAACAGTCCGGGTCCTGGTGTGACCAAACATGCCCTCCGTGATCAGGTTTCCGTGATCGCCGCTGCGTAGCTGCCACCCGTTCGCGGCTTCCGCTATACTGACGCACTCAGGCTGATGCTTCCGGAGCAACGATGCCGTCACGACGCCTATGCCATGCGGCCCTCGCGCTGCTGACCGTTCTAGCCACACACCTGGCGGTGACCGGCAGTTCCCTGGCACAAGAGGTGCCGTTCGACGACCAAGACCGTCCCTATTGCACCGAGGACGCGATGATCGTCTTTGATGCGTCGGGCTCCATGGCCGGCAACACGGTCCAGGGGCTGTTCAGCGACAAGTCCCGCATTGGCGAGGTCCGCGCCGCGCTGGCGCAAGTTCTTCCGGACGTCACACGGTTTCGGAGGGTGGGCCTTATCACTTACGGCCCCGGGCCCTATCAGCATTGCAATGTGCGGCTGAATTTTCCGCCAGAGCCGAATGCCAGCCAGCACATTCTCGGCATCGTCAACGAGATCAACCCCGCCGGTAAAACGCCGCTCGTCAATGCGGTGGTCGCTGCAGCGAGGATTTTCGAACATGTATCGGCGCCAGGGACGATTGTCCTGCTCACCGATGGTGAGGAGACGTGTGGCGGCGATCCTTGCGAACTCGGCAAGCTGCTCAAGCAGAAAAGCGAACATCTCACAGTTCACGTTATCGGCTATCAGCTCAGGAGCTTCCGCTGGACCGGCGCGCAGAGCTACCTCCAAACCAAGTGTCTCGCCGAGGAAACCGGCGGTTACTACATCACGGCCGACAACCGCGAGGACCTCATCGAGGCTTTCCGGAAGACGCTTGGCTGTCCCATGATGTCCGCCGTGCCCCACTCCGCCGTGCCCTACGGCGTATTGCGCTAGCCTGCGGCGTGCTCAGCTTTCTCTTTGTGGCGGGCCTGCTGGTCTGGGCCATGCCCCGCCTGAACCGGGCCGAGTCCTCTACTTTAGCCGGGGCGAAAACAGCAGCTTCACGTATGACCGCAGCAGCATGATCTGCCGCACCGTGATCGATGGCTCGGAAACAGCGCGCGACATGACGATGCCCCCCTCGATTACGGAGCTGACCATGTCGGCAAGATCGTCCGGTTCGACATCGTCGTGCGGCGGGTAGACCGCAATGATCGCATCGAACATCTTCCGGAACCTGCTGCGCCAGCCGAGGACCGCGCGGCGGTTGGCGTCCCGGACATCCGCGTTGAAAAGCCTGTCTTGATAGACGGCCGTCGCCACGATGCATCCGGGATGCCCGTTCGGCATGTCTTCGATCAGCTCGGCCAGCAATTTGAGGGCAATCAAAGCCACCTGCAGCGGATCGTCGGCAAGATCCTTTGCGCGCGCGAACACATCGTCGAAAAGCTGGTCTTCGACCTCGATGTGCCGCTCGATCAAGGCAGACGCCAGCGCGTTCTTGTCCCGGAAGTGATAGAAGAAGCCGCTCTTGGTCAGCTCAGCACTGGCTACGATCTCGTCGATCGACGTGGCATCGAACCCTTTCGTCAGGATGGCGTCCTGCGCGACATCAAGAATCTTCTTCCGTGTGTCTTCCCCGCGCGCCACGTATAGCTCCTCCAAAACCTAACCGGCGGTACAGTACCACCGGTACGGTTTTTCCGTACGTCATTGGCGGCATCTGCCCGGATGAATCCTCACAGCATTGAAATTGCGGCGTAAAATTGAAACTTCTTTCTGCACCGCAAGTCGCCTTGTGCCACCGCCACCAAGGTCTAAATACCGTGTCTCACCTTCGACACGACGAGGAGATGCACGATGGCCGATGTTGAGGCGCTGCTTAGGACCGACCGACCTTTCCTCACCGATGGCGGGTTCGAGACGTGGCTGTTTTTTCAGAAGGGCTTCGAAGCGCCGGAGTTCGCGGCCATTGTCCTGATGGACGACGAAGCCGCGCGCACCGCGATGCGCAGCTACTTCGACGAGTTCTTGTCGATGGCGGAACGCGCCGGCACCGGTTTCGTCCTCGACACCAATACCTGGCGCGGCGGCGGGCACTGGGGACCGGCTCTCGGCAAGTCCGAGTCCGATATGTTGCGGCTGACCGGCGACGCCGTCTCCTTCGCCAAGGGCCTCCGCGAGGCCTGGCAGTCACGGGTTGCGCCGATCCTGCTCAACGGCGTCATCGGCCCCGCCGGCGACGGCTATGCCGCCGATACGCAGCTGTCTCCGGAGGCGGCGCGCGACATGCACCGGCCGCAAATCGAATGTCTGGCTCGAGCCGGCGTCGACATGATCTCGGCCGTCACCATGCCCCATACGAGCGAGGCCATCGGCATTACGCGATGTGGGGCCGAGTTCGGACTCCCCGCGGTGATATCCTTTACGGTCGAGACCGACGGACATCTGCCCTCAGGCGAGTCGTTGGGCGAAGCCATCGCCAAGGTCGACACGGCGACCGGCAACGGGCCCCTCTACTACATGGTGAACTGCGCCCACCCGGATCATTTTGCCGAGGCCGTCTCCACCGGTGCGTCCTGGGTCGGGCGCATCGGCGGCGTCCGGGCCAACGCATCGCGCCGGAGCCATGCCGAAATCGACGAGGCCGAGACGCTCGACGACGGCGATCCCGAAGAGTTCGGCCTGCTCCATGTGGAGCTCGCCAAACGCCTACCGGGCCTGCGCGTGGTCGGCGGCTGTTGCGGCACGGATCATCGCCACGTGGCTTGCGTGTCGAAGCACCTGCACGAGAAGGCGGCGGCCTAGACCCGGCCGATCAAACTTCCACGCCCTTCTTCGCGTAGTAGGCCTTGATCGATGGGTCTTTCATGACCCGCTGGAAGTGCTCGACAAGTCCGGGCGCGATCTTCTCAACTAGGTCGGTCGGAACGTGGTCCATGATGCCCGACGTCATTTGCCGGATCAGCATCGCCACTTTGAGATCGGCGATGGTGAGGCGGTCGTCTGCGAAATACCGCCCCCCATGGTCGGCCAGGTTCTTGTTCAGCCGCTTGAGATAGAGCGGGAACATGCCCTCGACGAGCTCCTCGCGCCGCGCCTTCTTCTCGTCGTCCGGCATGAACATCGTCGGGACGATCACATTAAGCATGTCCTCCACGGCATCCATAGTCTCGTCGCACAACGCCGCTTGCCAGAAGTCCGACGGATAAAGTCCCGTCAGCTTGCCCACATAGCGGTTGATCGCATTCGACTGCGTCAGGACCTTGCCGTCGGCCACCAGCACCGGCAACGCACCGAAGGGCGTCCCGGCCTTCCGCTCGGGCCAGTCCGCCATCGGCACGCGGTCATCGTCGAAGGGAACCCCGCCCATTGCGAGTGCGAGCCGCGCGGGCTCGCCGCGCCCCCCGTGAAAATCGAAATAGGTCAGCTTCAAGTCGCTCATCTGCGTTTCCTCGCTCGTTCCCGGAGCCTCGTTCGTCCGGACTCCGATCAAATCTCGACGACCAAGCGGCCGCGGACCTTGCCAGCCAGGATATCGTGAGCCGCCGGAATAACCTCATCACAAGCGATTGTTCGGGTCATCGACGCGAGCTTGTCGAGATCGAGGTCCTTTGCCAGCCGGGCCCAGGCCTCGATCCGCCGCTCCTTCGGCGCATAAACCGAGTCGATGCCGAGCAGCGACACGCCCCGCAGGATGAAGGGCATGACAGTAGCCGGCAGGTCCATGCCGCCGGCTAGCCCGCAAGCAGCGACGGCACCGCCATAGCGCGTCATGGCGAGAGCATTGGCCAGCGTGGTCGAGCCAACGGTGTCGACGCCAACGGCCCAGCGCTCCTTCGCGAGCGGCCTGGCGCGCCCGCCAAGCTCGGCGCGATCGATGATCTCGCTTGCTCCGAGTGAGGTCAGGTAGTCGGCCTCCTCGACGCGCCCCGTCGAGGCGATCACCCGCCAGCCACGTCCCGCCAGAAGCGAGATCGCCACCGATCCAACCCCGCCGGCCGCGCCCGTGACGAGGGCATCTCCCTGGTCCGGCGTTATGCCGTGCCGTTCGAGGGCCAGCACACACAGCATCGCCGTGTAGCCGGCAGTGCCGATCGCCATCGCTTGGGCCCGCGAAAGACCTTGCGGCAGAGGCACGAGCCAATCGCCGTTCACCCGCGCTAGTTCCGCGTAGCCGCCAAGGTGGGTTTCCCCGAGCCCCCAACCGTTCAAGACGACCTCGTCGCCGGGGTTGAAGTCCGGATGGCCGGAGACTTCCACGATGCCGGAGAAATCTATCCCGCCGATCATGGGAAAACGCCGCACGACTGGCGCCTTGCCGGTGATCGCCAACCCGTCCTTGTAGTTGACCGTGGAATGGGTCACCCGGACCGTGACGTCGCCGTCCATGAGCGCGTCTTCCGGGAGTTCCCCCAACTTGGCGAGTATCCCGCTCTCAGATTTGTCGATGACGATTGCGCGCATTTAGAACCTCGAAGCACCGTTCGATCAGTGTGCAGCATAGTGTGCGGCGCGAAAAATACGCCAGGGTCGCGGCCCGGCATTGCACGTCGCCGAAGCCGCCGGATCAATCCCATATCCGGTTCGGATAGTGTCCCACGGCGTATTTGGAAGTCTTGCCCTTGATAAAGCATCCAAACAGGGCCCCCGTTATAAGGCCGCAAAAAAATCGCGGCGGGGCCAAGGCGCGCTTCTGCTGTGGCCTGAATGAGAAGTGCTAAGTCACGCATCACTAGGGAGAATTTGCAATGTCTAAATTCTGGGCCGCTCTCGTCGCGGTCATCATGCTTGCGGGAACGCCCGCCGTCGCCGCCGACTGGTCCGCCGGTTTCAAAACCTGTGATACCGACGGCAGCGGCACGGTGAGCCGCGCCGAGTGGAACTCGTGCGAGTCGAAGGTCGGCGACCCGACCATGAACCCGACCTTCCGCACGATGGACAAGGACACGAACAACAGCATCGACGAGGCAGAGTGGGCCGGCGGCGAAAAGCAGAAAATGGCCATCGGCAACAACTGTCAGAAGGCCGAAGGATCCTGGTGCCCGTGCCAGAACAATCCGGACGATCCGGCCTGCCAGAAGAACTAGCACCCCACACCCGTAGGGCGGCTTCAAAGGCGTTTGGCGGCAAGCCAAGCGCCTTTGTCGTATCTGGAGCGCGCCTTGATCTAGCGCGCAGGGTCCGGCAAACGCCGCCGCCGTACCGGCTCTTGCGGCCGGACAGTTGACCGAATCGCAGCTTCGGCCCGAGGATGACGAACGCCGCTCCGTCGCGGCGGTCTGAACGGGGGCCAAATTGCCGAACGCGGCACGGAAGGATGGGGCAAAGGGAACGGCAGGTTTCGTCCCCACGGCCCGGCTCGACGCGCTGACCGACGCGGTGTTCGCGTTCGCGATGACGCTGCTCGTCATCAATATCGAGCTGCCCGACGACTTCGACCCCAAGACGACGCACGCATTCCTGCAAGGGCTCGCGGGCCTGTCGGACACGTTCATCGCCTATCTCATCACCTTCGTCGTGCTCGTCGCCTTCTGGTCCGGCCGCGCGCAAGCCACATACGACCCGGAGATGGCGAGCCCGGCCTACGCGCGGGCGACGCTGTTCCATCTCCTGTGGGTGACGGTGCTGCCTTTCTCTATGCTGGCGGTGAGCCGCTACAACGTGGCCGGCGCCGTCTGGCTCTACGGCGCCAACATGATCCTGCTGGCCGTGACCGGCATACTCATTGCCCGTGCCGCCAAGCGCGACAGCGGCCACGCGGACGCGCATGACGGCCGCATCGAGTTTGCCCTCCTGATCGCCTCGGCGATCCTCTCTATGCTGATCAGCCTGGTCTCGACCGACTACGCCATGCTGGCCTATCTGCTCAACGTCGCCGCGCCTTATCTGCGGCGTCGTGTGGGTGGGTAGTCCTGGCGATGGATCCCTCACCCCGAACGACAGACGGCCTGCAGCTCGCGTCGCTTTGGCCGAGAGGTACGGTCAGTGTACGGCAGGTTTTGAGGCGTGGAAATACGTTGGTCGGCATATGTCCGCCTCATAGGGAAAGCAGACCATACTGGAACGTTGCACGTGCTCCGCTTACGGCGCCTTGCGCGGATCGTCACCAGGATCGACATAGGCGATGTCCCAGGGACCGGTCGCAATCAACAAAACGACAGACTCTTCATCATTCCACAGATAGTGCGGATGGTCCGCCGGCAACATGAAGCTCGAACCTACGTCGAGCAGCTCGCCCTTCTCTCGATCAAGCCGGCTCCCAAATCCGTTCCCGACCTTACCCTTCAGCACGGTCACTACCTCGGTGAAGGGATGAGTGTGGGCCGGAATGACGTAGTTGGCGGGAAACTTGAGATACGCGATGAAGACGCCTGCTTTGCTGGGGTCGCCCACCACCAAAGCACTCTTGGCTCCCTTGGGAAGGATCGGTTCGTCTTTCCAATCAATCGTACCTTCTTCGAATACCTTGTGCGCATCCGCAACCATGCGTTCGATTTGCTGATCGTCCGCAAACAGCGGACTTGCGAACATGCTCAACATTGCGGCCATTACCAACGTCTTCATTGGGCTCTCCTGATCCTGGTCGGGTTCGACGTTGCCACGCGTCGGTGGACGTCCATCAAGCAATTGTCAGTCGGGCAATCTTGTCGCCCACCAGTTCGAAGGTGTGATCGAGTTCGACCGGGCTGCCTGGGAAATCGCCCGAGACACGGCACGTAACCACGGCCAGATCCCCACGGCTTCCCAGCGCGAGCACATCTTGCCGAAAGCTGATTTGTCCCACCTCTTCACGCCAACGCAATATGTCTCGTCGGCCTCGATAAGTGCGTCGCTCGTCGGTAACGACACCCTCGTCGGTGAAACAATCAGCGATCTGCGAGGGTGTCGTGGCGGAAAAATAGCGAGCGATCGGCGTCGGCAGTTCGTCGGTCATCGTGCGCGTCCGTGTCATTGCTGTTCCGGCTATCTGTGAGTAATCTCGACAGAAGACAAGTACGCACGAAAAAGTTGGGTACTCACCACTAGGTAAGTAGGATGACCCTCGCCAACAAATACACTCGCTTCACGGCCGCCGAGGGGGTCGAGAACGCTCTGAAGATGCTGGAAGGGCGCTGGAAGCTGGTAATCCTGTTCCACCTTTTCGGCGGCCGCATCATGCGCTTCTCCGAGCTTGAGCGCGCGATTCCGGAAGTGTCACAGAAGATGCTAATCCAGCAGCTGCGCCAGATGGAGACCGACGGCATCGTCTATCGAACCGTTTATCCGGAAGTACCGCCGAAGGTCGAGTACGGCCTGACGGACTGGGGCCAAGCTCTATGTCCGGCGTTGGACGCGTTGCTCACTTGGGCTGAAGAACGCCCGGCAAATTGAATGAAGCACCCCCCCCCTTCCCCGCCGGCCGCGTGTCACTGAAGCGCCGCCTCGTGACATTTCACGTGAGCGTGCGGCCCAGCGATCAAGACGACCGGCGCAGCAAGGCGAAGGACCCGCACCCTCGGGCCTGCCACCCGATCAGTCTTCGCGCTCGAGCACGTGCAGGCGGCGGACCGTCAGCTCGTCGATCTCCACTTCGCCGAGTTTGAGCTTGTCCACGTCCGCTTTGCGGATTTTCAACCGGCCGATGGCAAGCACGCCGATGGCCAGAGCGCCGATCGCCAGCGCCCCGACGGCAAGCGCGCCCAGCGCGGCCGAGCCCGAGGCTACGGCACCCGTCGAGACGGCGCCCGCGGCAACACGCGGCACGCGGACCGGCGGCACTTCCAGGTCGCGGGTCTCGTCGCTGCGGCTTGTCATTGCCGTTCACCCTTGCTGTCGCGCGCGGCTAGGCTACGCAATTGCGGCTTTCAGCGCCACAATCCGTTAGCGTTTGCCTGTTAGTCTCGTCCGGACCATGGATGTCCTCCTGGCACGAAAAGGGAGGATCCCTGAGAACTGGAGAGCCTCATGGATCTGAGCACGCGCTATCTGGGATTTGAGCTAAAACATCCCATCGTGGCCTCGCCATCGCCGCTGACCCGCACGGCCGACGGCATCCGCTCGCTGATGGACGCGGGCGCGGCGGCCATCGTCATGGCATCGGTCTTCGAGGAGCAGATCATCGGGCGCGATGCCATCATGGATGAGCGTCTGGAAACGCTGCGCCAAGCCTCCAACCACAGCGACGTGCCCGTCATCGCCAGTCTGAACGGCGCAACGCCCGGCGCCTGGGTGAACTTCGCCGGCGATCTCGAAGCGGCCGGCGCGCGCGCCATCGAGCTCGATCTCTATCGCGTGCCGTCCGACCCCGGCGAGACGGGCCGCTCGCTGGAGCAGAGCTATGTGGACATTCTGCGCGCCGTCAAAGCGCAGGTTAAGGTGCCCGTGTCCGCCAAGCTCAGCCCCTATTTCAGCGCACCGGCGAACATGGCGAAGCAGCTCGCCGAGGCCGGTGCCGACGGGCTGGTCCTGTTCAACAGATTCTACGAAGGCGATTTCGATCTCGACACGATGCTCATGAAGCCGAACTTCTCCTTGAGCACGCCCGACGACATCCGCCTTCCCCTGATGTGGATCTCGCTTCTCTCCGGCCGGGTGAACGCCTCGCTGGCCGCGACCTCCGGCGTGTGGACCTATGCGGAGGTGGCGAAATATCTGCTGGTGGGGGCCGATGCCGTCATGACCACGTCGTCACTGCTGAAAGACGGCCCGCAGCATATCGGCGCGCTGGTGAGCGGCCTCCGCGACTGGATGGAGAGCCGAGGCTATGAGTCCGTGAGCGCCTTCCAGGGACGCTTCGCGGCCGCGCATCTCGAATACCCCTCGGCTTTCATGCGGGCGCATTACGGCGACATTCTCACGTCCGACCCCAAGGAGCACTAAGGACCATTCGTCCTGACGCCGGTTCAGTCTTCCTCGATATAGACTTCCGAGCCCATCTCGCGGAACTTCTCGCTCATCTCCGCCATGCCTTGCTCCTTGTCGTTGAGCTTTGCGGCGTAGTCGCGCACCTGCTGGGTGATCTCCATGGAGCAGAATTTCGGCCCGCACATGGAGCAGAAATGCGCGAGCTTGTGCGCCTCCTTCGGCAGGGTCGCGTCGTGGAACTGCCGCGCCGTGTCGGGATCGAGCGAGAGATTGAACTGGTCCTCCCAGCGAAATTCGAAGCGCGCCGTCGAAATGGCGTCGTCGCGGGCTTGCGCCGCCGGATGACCCTTGGCGAGGTCGGCCGCATGGGCGGCGATCTTGTAGGCCATCACGCCGTCCTTCACGTCGTCGCGGTCCGGGAGGCCCAGATGCTCCTTGGGCGTCACGTAGCAAAGCATGGCCGTGCCGAACCAGCCGATCATGCCGGCGCCAATGGCCGAAGTGATGTGGTCGTAGGCGGGCGCGATATCGGTCACGAGGGGGCCGAGCGTGTAGAACGGCGCCTCGCCGCATTCGCGCAGCTGCTTCTCCACGTTCACCTTGATTTTGTGCATGGGCACATGCCCCGGTCCTTCGATCATGACCTGGCAGCCCCGATCCCAAGCGATTTTCGTCAGCTCACCGAGTGTTTCCAGCTCAGCGAACTGCGCCCGGTCGTTGGCGTCCGCAATGGACCCCGGGCGCAAGCCGTCGCCGAGACTGAAGGACACGTCGTATTTGCGCATGATCTCGCAAATGTCCTCGAATCGCTCGTAGAGGAAGCTCTCCTTGTGATGAGCGAGACACCACTTGGCCATGATCGAACCGCCGCGCGACACGATGCCGGTGATGCGATCCGCCGTCAGATGGATGTAGCCGAGCCGCACGCCCGCATGGATGGTGAAATAGTCCACCCCCTGCTCGCACTGCTCGATCAGCGTGTCCTTGTAGACCTCCCAGTCGAGCTTGACGGGATCGCCATCCACTTTCTCGAGCGCCTGATAGATCGGCACGGTGCCGATCGGCACCGGCGCGTTGCGGATGATCCATTCGCGGGTGGTATGGATGTTGCGGCCCGTGGACAGATCCATGACCGTGTCGGCGCCCCAGCGGATCGCCCACACCATCTTCTCCACCTCTTCCTCGACCGACGACGTCACGGCGGAGTTGCCGATATTGGCGTTGATCTTAGTGAGGAAGTTGCGGCCGATGATCATCGGCTCCGATTCCGGGTGATTGATATTTGCCGGGATGATGGCTCGCCCCCGGGCCACCTCGTCGCGCACAAATTCGGGCGTGACAAATGCCGGCACGGCGGCGCCGAAGCTCTCGCCGTCGTCCAGCCGCGCTTGCGCTTCCTCGGCGGCGCGTTGGCGGCCGATATTCTCGCGATGGGCGATATAGACCATCTCCTCGGTCACGATCCCCGCGCGCGCCAGCTCCAGCTGTGTCACCGGCGCTCCGGGGAGGCCGCGCAAGGGTGAGCGTGTCACCTTGAAGGCTTCGGCGAGGTGTTTGTCGCCCACGCCGCCATTGTCCTCGGGCTTGATGTCGCGGCCCTCATAGGCCTCCACGCCGCCGCGGCCTTCGATCCATTCGGCACGCACCGGCGTCAGTCCCCGCTTCACGTCGATCTTCACGGCATCGTCCGTATACGGCCCCGAAGGATCGTAAACGCGAAAAGCCTCACCGTTGCTCAGCGCGATTTCGCGCAAGGGAACCTGGACATGCGCATGGCCCTCCGGGGCCGAATGCACCTTGCGGCTTCCGATCAGCGGACCGGTGGTCACTTGCGGGGACTTGATGAGGCGATGGCGAATAGAGTCGGGACGGTTCATAGGTTCATCTCAAGCAAAATATCCAAAGTAGCAAAGCACGGCGCCGATGATCAGCCAGACCACACCGCCGATAATCGCGGCACGTGGCTTGTCCAGCATGGCACGGCCGATTCTCTTGACCGCACTGAAGCAGAGCATGCGGATGGCGCCACCGATGACGGCCATCCAGCCGAACAGCGTGATGATGAGGCGCCAGTCGAAGACCCACACATTGTGGTTGAGCACAATGGCGAGACCCGCGGTCATCACCATAAAGCCGGTCACGTAAATCAGCGGAGGACTATCGAGAAACTGCCGCGCCATGTCCCGCTGCGCCTCCGGATTGACCAGAAGGCCGATCGCGGCCACGAGCATCACGGGGCCCATGAACTGCGCCAGAAAGACCGATGTATTCACGGCAAAATCTCCTGTCCCTTCGCCGGTACAAGCCGGATCAGGTTCTAAGGGTCTCCGCAGGTTCGCGGACTCTCAGCCCCACATGGGGCTCCCCTCGGACAAGAGTCACCTTACGCCGACCGCCCGCACTTCGAAAGGGGGCAGCGCGATCGTGATCGAACCGCACTGCCCTTCGCGCTCGCCGCACGCCGGCGGCGGCTCATAGGCCGAACACAGACCAAAGGGTCCGGCGCACGACTTGCGGCCTTAGGCCGCTGGGTCTAAGGCTGGCCATGAATATGCCTTGCTTCCTTACCAATAACGGGCGCCAGA
This sequence comes from Methyloceanibacter sp. wino2, assembly GCF_003071365.1. Classification (NCBI taxonomy): domain Bacteria; kingdom Pseudomonadati; phylum Pseudomonadota; class Alphaproteobacteria; order Hyphomicrobiales; family Hyphomicrobiaceae; genus Methyloceanibacter; species Methyloceanibacter sp. wino2. The sequence continues at coordinate 2,435,097 of NZ_CP028960.1, read as the reverse complement.
CGGGGCAGGGTTTCATTGGCCGCCGCGCAATAGAAGAGTGGACGAGAACGTGAGTCAGACCGCCAAGAGTTCCGGAAAAGCGCAAGATACTTCCGAGGATGCCGACGACACCTCGAAGAGCGGTAGCGCAAAGCTTCGCTGGATCGCGCTTGGTGTCCTGTTCGCGATCACGGTCATCGGTGTATTCGGCTATTGGCGCTACGCGGAGATCTATCCCTCGACCGACAATGCCTATACCGGCGCCGATATTGTGCGGATCGCGCCGCTTGTGGCCGGCCAGGTGATCGAAGTCTATGTCGAGGATGACCAGAAAGTCTCCAAGGGCGACCCCCTGTTCGACATCGACCCCGTGCCGTATGACGCTGCCCTGCGCGGCGCCCGCGCCCAGTTCGACGCAGCCGCCGATGCGGCCGGAACCGAAGGCGAACCGCTGAAGGAAGCGGCGGCCGAGATGGAAGCCAAGCGCGTCGCCCTGGTCGACGCCATCGGCAAATACCGCGCGGCCGAAAAAGCCCAGCGCGCGAACGGCGCCTCAAACGCAGCGGCCAGCCCCGCCGTGAAGAAAGCCCTCGTCGCAGTTCGTAAGGCAGAAGCCGCCTTTCAAACGGCTCATCAGGCCTTCAGCGAGGCGCAGGACATGAGCATGGTCGTCACCGTTCCCACGGCAAAACTTCGTGGGGCCGCCGCGCAGCTCGACAAGGCAACCGAGGATCGCGTGAAGACCCACGTGCTCTCGCCGGGTGACGGCTGGGTCTCCGATGTGCGCATCCGGCCCGGCGCGGTCATGAATGCCGGCATGCCGGCATTCCCGCTCGTGGAGTCGGGCCCCTGGTGGGTCAATGCGAATTTCAAGGAAACCGATCTTCAGCGCATCCGGAAAGGGCAGCCGGCGACCATCAAGCTGGACATGTATCCCGGCTACGCCATCGAGGGCACGGTTGAGAGCATCAGCACCGGCTCCGGCGCCCTCTTCTCGGTTCTGCCGCCGGAGAACGCCACCGGCAACTGGGTGAAGGTGACGCAACGCTTCCCGGTGCGGATCAGGATCGACGGCAAGCCGGATCCGAAGCGGCCCTTGCGCGTCGGCGCCACCGCCACGGTGACGGTCGATACGACGGGCGACGACAAGACGGCGGCACAGGCGAAGACCGGCGCGCAGGTGGATGACGCCCCGCAGAATACCGCGAGCGCGGGCACACAATGACCGATCGGCCGCGCGGGGGGACCGGCGGCCGAAGCGCCGGAGGGCAGCGTCGGTCGGGCCGCACGCCGAAAAAGTCGGCGGCAAAGACGGAAGCTCTCAAGTCTCAAAGTTCAACGTCTCAGACCAAAGAGGCCGCGCAAGCGTCCGCACCGGTCGAGACTCCTGCAAAAAAGCCGCGCAGTAGTACGCGCGCCGCGAAGCCTGCCGGCGGGGACACCCCTCCCCCGGCGGGAAAACAGACTCCGCCTCCACCGCCGCCCAAGAATCCGGACGCGCCTCCCGTGGCGCTTGTGGTCGCCGTGGTGCTCACGGCCATTCTGGAAGTGCTGGACATCACGATCGTCAATGTCGCCGTGCCCCATATGCTCGGCGCGTTCGCGGCCACGCCCGATCAGATCACCTGGATCCTGACCTCGTACATCGTTGCGGCGGCCGTCGTCGTGCCGCTCACCGGCTTCCTGTCCAACTGGCTCGGCCGCAGGCGGCTGCTGCTCGGATCGATCACCGGTTTCGTCATCTCCTCGGTCCTGTGCGGACTGTCCTGGAATCTGGAGAGCATGGTCGTGTTCCGGCTGGCGCAAGGCGTGTTCGGCGCGCCGCTCGTACCGCTCAGCCAAGCCATTCTGATGGACGCCTTCCCGCGCGATAAGCAAGGCCAGGCGCTGGCCATCTTCGGCCTCGGCATCATGGTCGCCCCGGTGATCGGGCCCTCCCTGGGCGGCTGGCTCACCGAGACCTATTCGTGGCGCATGGTGTTCTACATCAACATCCCGGTCGGGGTGTTGGCGCTCCTGCTCTCCGTCGGCTATCTGCCGAAGCGAGCCATCAAGGACATTACGACCGACTGGATGGGGCTCGCCCTCCTCATCGCCGCCGTAGGAACGCTGCAGCTGGTGCTGGATCAGGGGCATATGCGCGACTGGTTCGATTCGAAGCTCATCGTCGCCCTCACAATCATCTGCATCTTCACGACGGTCGCCTTCTTCATGCGCGGCTGGAACAAGACGAACAACATCATCGATCTGTCGCTCCTGAAGGATCGCAGCTTCGTCGCGGGCACACTGGCGATCACGCTGTTCGGCATCAGCCTGTTCGGCTGGATGGCGCTCATGCCGCTCCTCACGCAACGCCTTCTCGGCTATCCGGCCGACCTCGCCGGCATGCTGTTTATCCCACGCGGCCTTGTGAGCGCCGCCATGCTCGCCATCACGGGCGGCCTGTTGATGCGCTTCGTCGACCCGCGCTGGCTCATCGGCGGAGGGCTGATCCTGACAGCGGCCGGCACACTACCAATGGCGTTTTTCAACCTTCAGGTGGATCCCTGGGCCATCATTGCACCGACTCTTCTGGCTGGAGCGGGAACCGGCCTCTTTTTCGTGCCGCTCACGGCCGTTGCCTTCGCGGACGTGCCGAATTCAAAATACGATGAGGCAGCGGGAATCTATGCCTTGATGCGTGGAATCGGCGGATCGGCCGGCATCGCCATCGTGAGCTGGCTGTTTGTGCGCCAGGCGCATGTTCACTTCGCCGAACTCACTGCTCACATCACGCCCTATAACCGCGATCTCCTGCCCTACCTGACGGAGCGCGGGCTGACGCCGCAGGATCCGCAAGCAGGCGCAGCCGTGATGCAGGAGATCGCGCGGCAGGCGCAAATGCTCGCATTCGACGATATCTTCTGGTTCATCGGGATCTGCACCTTGGCCATCGTGCCGGTGGTCTTCTTCATGTCCCGGCCGAAGTCGACAGGCGTGGTGGTCGCGCACTAGCCGCGGCGCCCAGCCCTAATCGATCCGTCAGTGTTCGGCTGTGGCTACCAGCAGACTTTCGCGCCCGACGTGCAAACCGATGGCGACACTACGCCTCTCCAGCATGTCGTGTGGGCGGTCGATGTGATGATATCGGGCTTCTGGTAGAGGTCCGGCGTCACCTCCCCCCGCCAATACGGATTAGGCTTTGGCCGCGCCGGCGAGAGCGTGACCTGGCTCACGCGCCACTTCGCCTTCACGGCCTCGATCTCGTTTTTCAGAGCGGTCAGAGACGCTTGGACGGCGAATGACTTGAACGGTCCGTCATCGGTGGCAAACACGGTCGCACACCGAGCCTGAGCGCCTCCACTCTGTGCCATGACGAATCCAATCGCCGCGATTGTCAGTGCAAAGGCACGCCGATACGACACCATCGAAGCCTCCTTAGGATACGTTGACCGCTACCAGCAGACCTTGGCGCCGGACGTGCACACCGTTGGCGAGACCACGCCCGACCAGCAGATCGTGTGCCCCTGCGACGTGACCACATCGGGCTTCTGATAAAGGCTCGGGGACACGGAATCGCGCCAGTAAGGCTGCGGCTTCGCGCGCATGGGCGAGATGGAAACGCTGCGGAGGCGCTTCGAGGCCTTGAATTCCGCAATAGCTTCTTTGAGGGCGTTCTGAGACCGGGCGACCGCCGTCCTCTTGTCGACACCATCGGCTGTCCCGGACAACCCAACGCAGCCTGCTTGCGCGGTCGCGCCAAGAGACAGGCAGAACCCAGCCGCCACGAATGCCAGTGCAACGGCGCGCCAATACGACCTCATCGAAGCCTCCTTAGGACGTGTAGGATGGGAAAGTTGTACGAGCCGCAATCACCCGATTCCAGCCGCTTGCGCCCACCGCAAATGGGTTCTCCACTTCCTGTTACCCATCTGCCACAGTCTAAGGCCATTTTTAGAGCGAATTGGTCGTCAGCGCACGTCCTGCGCAGGAATATGAAGGTAGGTCGACATGTCCTCCAAGCTCGTTGTTGTGACCGGCGCCTCCAGCGGCATCGGAGAGGCCACGGCGCGGCGCTTCGGCCAGGCCGGTGCGCATGTGGTGCTGCTGGCCCGCGATGCCGAACGGCTGGAGCGCACGGCGCGCGAGGTGCGCGATGCGGGCGGCACGGCGACGGCGCTCGCCGTCGATCTGCAAAACAGAGCCGAAACGCTGGGCGCGGCGGCACGCATCTCGGGCGACATCGGGACGCCCGATCTTCTCGTCAACAATGCGGGCGTCGGCCGCTGGCGCCCCCTCGTCGAAACCGGTCCCGACGAAGCCGCCGCGATGATCGGCGTTCCCTACCTTGCCGCCTTCAATCTCACACGCGCCTTCGCGCCTGCCATGATCGAACGCCGCTCGGGGGGCATCGCCTTCGTGACGTCGCCCGCCTCCTATCTCGCATGGCCCAACGCGAGCGCCTATATCGCCGCACGCCGGGCGATCGCCGGATTCGCCGAGTCGCTGCAAAGCGAGCTGAAGCCGGCGGGAATTTTCGTCACCATCGTCGTGCTGGGGACCGTCGAAACTCCCTATTTCGAGAACAATCCCGGAAGCCGTGAAAACATCCCGGAACTCGACCCCCGGCTCGCGCCTGTGTTGACGGCAGAGCAGGCGGCGGAGGCCTTGTTCGAAGGCACAGAGCAAAAGAAGCGGTTTGTCGTGAAGCCGGCGATCTACCGGGCGCTGTTCGTCATGAACGCGCTGTTTCCGAAAACGGTCGCCAGCCAAATTCGACGCGCCGCCAAGAAGGCCCGTAAGGCCGGCGCCTAGCGCCGCAGCATGCCGAGCCGCTTCAGAATGTAGAAGACGAGGCCCGACGCGCCGATCAGCAGCAGCATGGTCACGATGAAGCCCGAGCGGTCGTGCTCCAGCGGCAAGCCGCCGACATTCATGCCGAAGATCGACGAGATCACGCCGGCAGGCAGAAACACCGTCGTCACGATCGTCAGCAGTTGAAGGTTGCGGTTGGTCTGGTCGGTCATCCGCAGCGAAACCTCTTCCTGCAGCAGGTGCGCGCGATCCCGCAAGGCGACCATCTCATGATCGAGCCAGTCGAGCCGCTGCGCGATATGGCTCGTTTTGAGCACGTGGGCTTTGCCCGTGGTTTGCCAGGCATTCTGCTCGAACCGTCCGATCACGGACCGTTGCGTCGACAACAGCCGGTGCAGCCGCACGGCAAGACGCCGGCATTTGGCCAGCCGTTTGGGGATATCGTCCTCGAGATCAACGATCAGGCGTTCCTCGATGAAGTCCAGCTCGTCGCTGATGGCCTCCGACTTCTCCTCGACGCCTGTCGTGACTTGCATGAAGATCGACTCGAGCAAGGCCGTATGGTTCTTGGGGTTTTGGCCGGACCGAAGCGACTTCCGCACGGCTTCGATCGAATGCAGGCCGTCCCGGCGCCCGGTAATCAGAAGTTTTTCCGTGGCCACGAAGTGTAGCAGTCCGAGTTCGTCCGAAAGGCCTTCGAGCCGATAGACCAAATCCGCGAAGACCCCGTAGACACAGGCATCGTCCGCGTGCAGCTGCTGGCGATCGCCGACGGACAACAGTAGATCTAGGGCTGCCTTGGGCAGGTCGGGGACATGGGCGCGCAGATAGGGCGCGACGCGGGCGTCGGCCAGGTTGACGTGTACCCAAAGCCAGCCATCGTCGCCGCTGTGGCCGAGCGCACCGGGCGGCAACATGCACTCGGAAAGCTCCTGCGATGCCCCGTCGGCGCTGAAGCGGAACGCCCAGACAAGTCCCGGGCAACAGTCCGAGGATGGCGCCGCAGCCGGGGGCGGCACCGAAACGGTTGAGGGCTTAGCGGCCTGAGTTTGCGACATGTTCTCCTCTCGACGTGTGAGGAGAGACTCCAAACATTGCACTCTTGTGACAGTCGTTTGGGCGCCCGGCCCGCACGCGTGGACGGCGCTAGGGGGTTGCCGGAATGGCGAGCAACGACTTGATGGCCGAACGAGGCCTGGCAAGGTCGGCCAGGGTGTAGCCGTCCAGAACGTTTAGGAAGGCCTCGCCCGCTCGGTGCAGGGCCTTACGCAGCACGCAGCACCGCTCGATGGCGCAGCCTTCATCGAGCGGCGGGAAGCACGGCACCAGCGCCATGTCCGGTTCCGTATGGCGCACTACGTCGCCCAAAGAGATGCGCTCCGGCCGGCGGGCAAGGCGGAGGCCGCCGCCCCTGCCCCGGACCGTCTCCACATAACCGGCAACGCCGAGCTCGTACGCGACCTTTGTCAGATGGTTCTTCGAGATCCCATATGCGTTGGCGACTTCGGCGATGGTCGCCAGATCGCCATCCTTGACCGCGACATACATCAGCAGCCGCAGCGCATAGTCGCTATAGACGGTGAGACGCATGGCGATCTCCTCTCGGCTAAAACATATATTTTCAATATTGCTTTATATCAAGCCGCGCGATAAAAGTCGCATCTACGGTACATCTTTCTGGTCCTGCGATGGAGCTGAACATGACGGACTACCCCGGCGTGGATTGTGTCACTCAAAATTCCAGCGAAACGCCGCTGACGGACGACGGCATCCGGCTTCTGGTCGACCGCTTCTACGTCAAGGTACGTCAAGACGCTTTGCTCGGTCCGGTCTTCACCCGCGCCATCGCCGACGATGCGTGGCCCCAGCACCTCGCCACCATGCGCGATTTCTGGTCGTCGGTGATGCTGACCTCGGGGCGCTATCACGGCAACCCCGTCGCCACCCACCGGCGCCTCGACGGTATCAAGCCGGCGCATTTCGAGCGCTGGCTCGCCCTGTTCGGCGAAACCTGCCGGGAGCTGTTCGGCGACCAGACAGCGGCGACCTTCATGGACAAAGCCACCCGGATCGCCACGAGCCTCCAGCTCGCGATGTTCTATCGGCCCGAGAATGATGCGCCGGCGCCGCGGCGGACGCGCGCCGCCGGCGCCTAGCGGTGCTCCTCGACGCTTGTGGCAATGAGTTCCTTGTTGAAAGCGCGTAGCGCGTGAGCCTGTGACAGCCTGCCGACGATCCGGCTGCGATCGTGCGGATCCACGACAGGCAAGATTTCGGCGCCCAGCGTGTCGAAGGCGCGCAACGCCGTTTCCAGCGTCTCGTTGGACGGAATCGCGTGCTCGCGATCGCCTTCGGGAAGCTCGGTCGCTTCGTCCTCGGTCAAGGGGCGCATGATGTCCGCCACGTGCAGATCCCGCATGATGGTGCGATGGGGCCCCTCGTGGAGGACGATGCCGCGGGATTCCAGTTGGGCCTGGAACAGAGAGCGGCCGAGGATGGCTTGATTGATGCCATTGGCCACGGCGACCGTCAAAAGCAGCGCAAGGCTCAATTCGAAACCGCCGGTCAGCTCGAACACCATCACCGTCGTCGAAATCGGTGCGCCAAGCACGGCTGCCGCCACGGCCCCCATGCCGAGAATGGCGTAAAGCCCCTCGCTCGAGCCGACCTCCGGCACCGCCGCGGCCGCGATGAGACCGAAGGCGCCGCCGGTCATGGCACCGAGATAGAGGGCCGGTGAAAACACCCCGCCACCGAAGCGCGAGCTCAGCGTGATGGCCGTCGCCACGGTCTTGAGCCCGATCAGCAGCAGCATCATGCCGATGGTCAGCTGATCCTTCAGCGCCGCATCCGTGGTGTCGTAGCCCACGCCCAGCACCTCGGGAAACCAGATGGCGATGATACCCACCATCAGGCCACCGATCACCGGCCGCATGACGAGCGGAATGTTGACGTTGCGCGCCGCCCAGTCGGTGCTGAGGATGGTCAGTTGAAAGACGACTGCGACGGCGGCGGCGACAATGCCGAGCAGAATGAAGGCCGGCACTTCGAGATAGGAGGCAATGCTGTAGCTCGGCACGATGAACGCCGCGACATTCCCGAACCAGGCCTGCGACACGATCGTGGCCACAACGGAGGAGAGCACCAGCGGCACGAACGTCCGGATCGAGAAGTGACCCAGGATGACCTCCTGCGCGAACAGCACGCCCGCGATCGGCGCGTTGAACGAGGCCGCGACCGCACCAGCCGCGCCCGAGGCCAACAGCGTCCGCCGTGCCGCATTGGGCAGATTGAGGTTTTCGGAAAAGGCCACGGCAATGCTGGCGCCGAGATGGACGATCGGCCCCTCACGGCCGGCGCTGCCGCCGCACCCCAGCGAGAGCGCGCTCGTCACGGCGCTGATCAGGCCCTGGCCAAGATGAAGGCCGCGCCCGCCGTTGATACGCGCCTCCATGACATCCGGCACCGCCACGGTCCGTTTGGCCGTCAGCGCATAGCGCAGCAGCAGCCCGACGAACAGACCGCCCACGGCGGGCGCCAGCATGACGACCCACCAGGGCTGGTGCCGCGCCGCTGCCGCCACGTGTTCCGACATGGTGTGGAGCCAAGGCCACTGGAAGACGCCGATAGCAAGACGGAACAGGATTGCCGCGATCCCCGTGGCCAGCCCGATCAGCGGCGCCAGGAGCCAGACGGTCGTCTGCCGTGTCTCCTGGAAATGCTTGAGATTAGGGATCGTCCAGCGTCGGGCCGTATCCAGGAGTTGGGCGCGTCTCAAAGCCATAGAATGGGTTTAAGGTTGCGCGCCTCCCCACTCAAGCAATTGTGGCGCTCAATGCACCGGTTGGACGGCGCTCCGGACGGCCCCGGCCCTCGCCAGCAGGAATCCGCCCGGGCCGGTAAGTTTGGGCCCAAAGGGCCGAATTGGGCCCTATTCGACCTTCGTATTGTGCACTGCACAATACCCTTGAAGTTCATTGTGCAGTGCAATATATACAGGCCGTGGTTCACCGGCGCTCACATCAGGAAAGGAGCACTGACATGATGGAATTTGACAAGACTGCCTTCGACAAGGCCACCAAAGACTTCCAGAAACTGGGCAAGGACAACTACGAAGCCGTGGTCAAGTCCTATGGCCAGATGAACAAGGGTTTCCAGGACATCGGCACCAGCTTCACCGACTACACGAAGCAGGCCTTCGCCGATGCGACCGCGACTTTCGAGAAGCTCGTCGGCGCCAAGTCGCTCGAGCATGCCATTGAGATCCAGTCCCAGTATGCCAAGACGGCATATGAGACCTGGATGGCCGAGATGACGAAGATCGGCGAGATGTATGCCTCTGTCGCGCGCGACGCGTACAAGCCGGTTGAAAAGGCCGTGGAGAAGACCACCGCCACTGTTACCGCGTCTTAATCGGCGGCTACCGCACGCAGCAGAAAAGGCCTGGAGGCTCCGCCTCCGGGCCTTTTTCTTTGCCGAATTTCCCTGGCCTTCCCGCTAGGACGCGAGCTTCAGGGACTCGTCCTTGGGCGGCGACGGCGGGGTGCTCTCGCCCATCGTGCGCATCTCGCCCGCCGGTAGCGCGCATGCGCCGAACTTCTTCAGCAAGCGCTTCATGTAACGGCGGAAGCGCAAGTGATGGATCTCGAACCGGTGCCACGGCGTGTCCTGGCGCTTGATGCCATGGCCGATATCGGGCGCCCCCTGGCGCTTCAGCTCCCGGAACCAAGCGGCACGCTCAGGATCCTTCTCCTGGGCGGTGATGAAAGCCGCGATCAGACGCGCCTGCTGGTCCGCCACCTGCCAAACCCCGCCCTCGGCCGGATCGAACAGGCCGACCGCGAAAAAGTCGTCCCAGTCGCGGTGGAAGGTGTGAATGAACAGCTTCGACCAGCCCTGCTCATCGAGCACGTAGGAGTCGTCCATGAACGGGAAATGGACTTGGAAACCCGTGGCCCAGATGACCATGTCGACTTCCGCGGACGTCTCGTCGGTGAAATAGACACGACGCCCTTCCAGGCGCTCGACGCCCGGCTTGGCCACGACACGCCCATGGACGAGATGGTCGAGGTAGGTATTGGAAGCGGTGGGGTGGGCCTCGAACAGATCGTGGTCGGGCTTCGGCAGACCGTAACGGTCATGAGGACCGATCAAGATACGCATGCCGAGCTTGTAGAGCTTGTACATGACCTTGCGCGGGATCGGCGCCCGGCTGATCCTGTCGATCACCGTATCGGTCGGCTTGCCTAACAGCATCTTCGGGAAGAAATAATAGGTGCGGCGCATGGAATGGATCGCCGCCTTACCGTCATGGGCGGCATCGTCCAGGATGTCGACGGCCGAATTGCCGGCACCGACCACCAGGACCCGCTTGTCCTTGAGCTGCGCCTTCGACTTCACGTCATGGGAGTGCAGCACCTCCCCTTCGAACGTGCCGGGATACTCCGGTACGAACGGGTGCCAGTGATGGCCCGTGGCCATGACGACGCCGTCATAACGGCGGGGCTCGGTTTCCCCTTCGAGCGTGACCAGCCATCCGTCGTCGTCGCGTTCGATATGGTTGACCCGCGTGTTGAAGGTGATGTGGTCGTACAGGCCGAACTCTTCCGCATAGGCCCGAAAATACGCCTGCGCCTGCGCCGCGCTCGCATAGACCGGCCAGTCTTCGGCGAAGTCGAAGTCGAGATAGCGCGTGAGTTTCGCTGAGGAATTGAGGTGGGTCGAGCCGTACACCGCATGGGGACTATCGAGGTTCCAAATGCCCCCGACATCGCTCTCCGCCTCGAAACAGTCGAAGTCGATGCCGCTCTCCGCGAACCGCTTGACCACGGGTAAACCGCAGGCGCCGGCGCCAATAATGCAGTATCGCTTCACGTCACCTCCAAGAGCACAGGTGCGACATAAGCACCTCAGACTAGCTCCATATTACGGCAGACCAAAGCACTCCAGGCCCTGTGCATCAACCCATAGGAATTTGGCCTGGGCTCATTGATTTGGCTCAAGTCGCAGCCTGTCCAGGGAAGCTCTCTAGGGACTGGGCGGCATTTCGCTTGTGCCTGAATTCGATGGAAGTTACCCGTATGGTCACCGGCCGCAATACCCAGCATCGCGAGTTGAGGGAATTTCATGGACAGTGAGCAGGACATCACTATCAAGAACTGGGACGGCACCTGGACCTACCACCCACGCGTGAAGGCCAGGCCCGAAAGCGTCGAGGATCTCGTCGAGATCGTCACCGACCCTGTGCGCTTTCCCTCGCCCGTTCGTCCGGCCGGCTCCATGCACTCCACCGCGCGCATGAACGGCGACGACGAGGGCGGCACCATGGTCGAAATGACGGCCATGAACCGCATCCTCCATTTCACGGACGACACGGTCACCGTCGAGGCCGGCGTGACCCACGGCGACCTCGCCAAGGCCCTCAAGGCGCGCGGCCTCCAGCCCTACATCACCACGGAAATCGGCAATACGACGCTTGCCGCGTTTGCCTGCGCGGCCACCAAGGACAGTTCCTTTCCCGGCGAATACGGGCAGGTGAGCTCCTATGTGGTGGGTATCCGCTACGTGGACGCGAACGGTCAGATCAAGGAGATCACGGAGGCAAACGATCCTCAGGAGATGCAGCTCTTCCGGACGAGCTACGGCATGTTCGGTCTCATCTTCGAGGTCACCATCAAGGTGCGCCCCACACAAGCGCTCGAAGTACGGCACTACGGGCTCAGCATCGACGAGTTCCGCAAGTTCCTGCCGGTGTACAAGGCGCGCGGCCACGCGGTCATGTACTACATCTACCCGTATGCGCGGCGGGTCGTGGTCGAGCTGCGAAAACAGCATCCCGACCGGAAGCCCAACTCGCGGCTCCGCTGGCAGTACCGCAACAAGTTCTGGAAACAGTGGGCCCCGGCTGTCGCGACCTGGATCGACACCAACATCAAGAGCAAGAAGTGGCGGGCCAAGGCCCACGACGCCTTCTTCTATGTGCAGCGGCAGCTGATGGTGCGGCTCATGCGCTATAATCACAGCTGGCCCCATGCACAGATCATCACCTACCCCCGCAAGCCGAAGGTGTTCTACCTGTTCAGCATGTGGTCGTTCCGCGAGACCGATTTCTTCGACATCCTCGAGCGCTATTGCGATTTCTGCATTGCCTACGAGAAGGGCACCGGTTTCCGCTGCAACCTGCCGTCCGTCGGCTACGTGATCAGCCGGGATTGCGAGGCCTTGTTCTCCTACACCTGGGAAGGCCCGGGCATGAGCATCGATCCCGCCTCGACCGGCGGGCGGGAGTGGGAAGAGTTTCTCCACGCCTATAACGATTTCTGCAGCGAGCATGGCGGGACGCCGCTCTTCAATCAGACGCCGTTCCTCACCCGCGAGATGGTGCGCCACTCCTTTGGAGCGCGTCTGCAGAAATTCGCCGCCGCGCGGGCCGAGCGCGATCCCAAAGAGCGGTTTCTCGACCAGCACTTCCGCAATCTTCTATCGTAGCGGCCGCACGAAACTCCACGACCACGAGGCCTGCACCCATGGAGCAGATCAGCATTCCCGGACTTCCCTTTGCCGCGTCGCGCGTCGCGCTTGGCACCTGGGCGATTGGCGGCTGGATGTGGGGCGGCGCCGACGATGACAACGCGGTCGCCACGATCCACCGCGCGCTCGAGCTCGGCATCAATCTGGTCGACACCGCGCCGGTCTACGGCTTTGGCCACTCCGAGGAGATCGTCGGGCGCGCGCTCGAAGGGCGCCGGGAGACCGTGCTGATCGCAACGAAGGTGGGGCTCGATTGGACCAGCGGGCGCCCGCGCCGGAACTCGACGCCGGAACGCCTGCGGCAGGAGCTCGAGGATTCGCTGCGGCGGCTCCGGACCGACGTGATCGACATTTATCAGGTCCACTGGCCCGACGACGCGACGGCGTTCGAGGTCACAGCCGAAACCCTCGACATGTTCCGGCGCGAAGGGAAAATTCGCGCCATCGGCGTCAGTAATTTCGACGTTGCGCAGATGGACCGTTTCCGGACGATGGCGCCGATCGCCACGGTCCAGCCGCCCTACAATCTCTTCGAACGGGGCGCCGAGGACGCGGTGCTGCCCTATGCCAAGACGCATGGCATCGTGGCGCTCACTTATGGCGCGCTCTGCCGTGGGCTCTTGTCCGGGCGGATGACCGAGGACACCACGTTCGAGGGCGACGATCTGCGCAAGATGGACCCGAAGTTCCAGGCCGCGCGGCGCGGACAATACCTCGCCGCCGTAGCCGCGCTCGACGCGCTCGCCCGCAAGAAATTCGGCAAGTCCGTTCTGGCGCTCGCGGTGCGTTGGATCCTCGATCAGGGCGATACGATCGCGCTCTGGGGCGCCCGGCGCCCTGCGCAGCTCGACGCCGTGCCCGACATCATGGGCTGGCACATCGATGCCGAGACGATGGCGGAGATCGACCGCATCCTGGACGAGACGATCACCGACCCAGTCGGGCCCGAATTCATGGCCCCGCCGCGCACAAAGGCCGCTTGAGCCTTAAGCCCCTGTCGCCTTGATGAACCACCGCACGACGGGGAACGACGCCACGCGCGGCAGATTGCGCACCGTCTTGAGGAACAGTTCCACCTGGGGCGGAAAGGCGATCTCGTAAGGCCGCGTCGGCAGCTTCTCCAGAATCTTCCGCGCGCAGCGTTCCTTCGATATCACAAAGAGCTTCTTCTTCGGGTCGTAGGAGGCATTGAGCGGCGTATCGACGAAGCCCGGATTGACGAGCGTGAGGTCGACGCCCGTGCCCCGCAGCTCCAGCTTCAGGCTCTCCGCGAGATTGATGACCGCGGCCTTGCTGGCCCCGTAGCCGCCATTGCCCGGCCAGCCGGCATAGCCGAACAGCGAGCCCATGATGGCGAGATGGCCCCCGCGCCGCTCCAGCATGGCCGGCAGCACGGCAGCGACGCCGTTCAGCACGCCGTCCACATTGAGCGCCATGGTCTGACGAAAGCCTTCCACGTCGATATTGCGGATGTCGAACGGCACATACATGCCGGCCCCCAGCAGCGCCAGATCGATCGGCCCGAGTTCGGCCTCGACCTTGGCCGCACAGGCCTTGAGCGCCTCGACGTCCAGAACGTCCGCCGGAAAGGCCGTGATGTTGGGGCTGGACGCCGCCAGTGCATCAAGCTTTTCGCTCGGCCGCGCGGTGGCTGCGACTTTCACCCCCGCATCGGCCAGGCGCCGCGCGATCTCACCGCAAATCGCGCCTGATGCGCCCGTGATCCAGGCGGTTTTCCAAGGATAGGTCTTTTCGGCCATATGCTCCCCGTTTGGCTAAGTGTGGCGCGCCCCGGGATCGATAATGCCCGGCCGCACGGCGCGCAAGGCGGGTTTAGGCCGCAGTACGCGGCCCTGCCCTACCGCTTCTCCGTTTGCGAAAGGCCGTCCCAGTCCGCCGGCGGCGGCGATTGGGCGAAGGCCTCGCAGCGGTCGCGCATGATCTTGGCCGGCTCGTCGTCCGGCTTCTGCTTCAGGATGGCCGCAAACGCGGCCGCCGCGGCTTCCCACTCCTGGCTGAAATACAGGTCCATCGCCTCGGTGCAGGCTTGCGCCAGGGCGATCTCGTCTTTGGACAAGGCATCGCGCTCGCCGATCAGCGCATAGATCACAAGGCCTTCCTGACGCCCCTTGACCGCGACCTTGTCGATCGGCCGGGTGACGATGACGTCGTCCACGGCACGCCGGGTCACGTCGCTGATGAGAATGTCCGTCCCGTAGATGTGGTTCAGGCCTTCGAGCCGGCTCGCGACATTGACCGTGTCGCCGATGGCCGTGTAGTCGAGCCGGTTCGGACTGCCGAAATTGCCGACCATCGCGGACCCGGTGTGGATGCCCGTGCGGGTACGAAGCAAGGGCAGACCCTCTTTCGCCCAGATGTCGCGGAGCTTCGCAAGCCGCCCACGATTCGCGAGCGCCGCGCGGCAGGCGCCGAGCGCATCCTGGCCGTGAGAACGCGGCGCGCCCCAAAGGGCCATGATGCCGTCGCCGATGAACTTGTCGACCGTTCCGCCATGATCGAGGATCTCGCCCGTCATCTCGTCGAGATAGCGCGCAAGGAGATCGACCAGCGTATCGGGCGGGAGCGTCTCGGATATCGAGGTGAATCCCTCGAGGTCGGAGAAGTAGACGGTAATCTCGGTGCGCGCACCGCCGAGCTTCGCCTCTTCACCGGATTCCAACAGTAGACGGACTAAATCCGCCGGCACGTATTTTTGGAACGAGCGAAGGCCGGTTTTCATTTCCTCGACCGCCGTCGCAAGCGTGCTGATTTCGCGGATGCGGCTCTGCACGGGCGGCTTCGGATCAAGGCGGAACTGCCCGATCCTGCGGGTTTCATCCGCGATGGCGCGGAGATAGCCGGCGATACGCTTCGACAGCAGGACCGACAATGCCGCGGCGACCAGCACGCCGCCGAGGCCGAGATAGACCATGAGCTGGGCCATGCGTTGAACGTCGCCGAAGATCTCGTCTTCGGGCAACGCCATGCCGATGATCCAGTTGGGTCCGCCCTCCCGGCCGAGGTGTCTGTAGCTGCCGAGATAGGTGCGGCCGTCCGCTTCGAACGTGATCTCCTGCAAGGACGCGGGAACCCCGCTCAGATCGGTGCCGAGCGGCTCGAGGAAGTTGGCGACGCGCGGATCCGCGATGTCCTCGGCCCGGATCGTGACACGACCGCCATCGTCCGGCGCGGGTTGGGTCAAATCGATCCGCTTCGCAGCGTCCGGGTCAGCCGCCGCGGGATGGGCGATGACGCGCCTGGCGCCATCGTCCGTCACCTCCAACAGGAACGAGATGCCGGCGGAGCCCAGCTTCACGTCGCGCAGGAACCGGCTCAGCGCGTAGAGGTCGAAATCCGCCGTCAGGACGCCGACAAACTCCCCATCGGGCCCCACGGCCGGCACCGCCCGGCTCACGCCCGGAACGTCGAGGGATTCGCCGGAGCCGAGAAAGACGTAGGACTCGGTCCAGATCGGCGTCTCCGCGTTCTTTGCCGAAAGGTAGTAGGGCCGCTCATACGGAGGCGTCCGCTTGGAATTCGGAATGTCCCGAAGCACCTGCCAGTCCTCTCCGGGCAGCACGGTGAATTCCCGGAGATAGCGGCTGCCGTCATCCTCCGGCGTCAGCCACAGCACGGTCAGAACGCCGTCCCGGTCTCTGAAGGCGTGGAAGTACTTGCCGCTCGGCATGCCGAAGGACATGTAGGACAGGCTCGGACGGGCCTCCAGCGATGCCGCGAAGTAGGTGCTGAGCCGCTTCTCGTCATCCGGATCGATCCAGCCCTCGGTGATGAGCCTGGCGACGGTGTCCGCCTCGTCCTCGGCCACGTCCAGCGCGTGCTGCACATGCTGCTCGACCCGCTCGGAGGCCTGCGTGAGGACCTGCGCGCCGAGATCCTGGACGGCGAAACGCGCATAGAGATACGCCGCCGTCCCGAGCAGCGCCACCGCCGTCAGCAGCACGGCCAGCATCAGTGTGAGAAGTGTGGCCCGAAAGCTTATGCGCACGATTTGAGGACCTTGCACTGTCACCGCCGTCACGGCAATTGCGATAAAGAACCTCTATTGGGTACCGCGCTAACTCCTTAGGACGCAACACGGAGCAGTTGCGTGGCCCGGCAGGGTCTCTCTCCCTAACCGGCGAACGGATCGCGCACGAGGATCGTGTCGTCGCGCTCGGGACTCGTGGACAGAAGCGCGACAGGCACGCCGGTCAACTCCTCGAGGCGGCGGACATATTTGATGCATTGCGCCGGCAGCTCCGCCCAGGAGCGCGCGCCTTGCGTCGACTCGGTCCAGCCGTCCATTTCTTCGTAGATGGGCTCCACACGCGCCTGCGCCCCTTGCGCCGCCGGCAGGTAGTCGATCTCCGCACCGTCGAGCTTGTAGCCGACGCAAATCTTCAGCTTGCCGCCCGGGATGTCATCCAAAACGTCGAGCTTGGTGAGAGCGATCCCGTTGATCCCGGCGACCTTGCAGGTCTGACGCACGAGGCACGCATCGAACCAGCCGCAGCGCCGCGCCCGGCCCGTCACCGTGCCGAACTCCGCGCCGCGCTCCCCGATCAGCTTGCCTGTCTCGTCGAAGAGCTCGGTCGGAAAAGGCCCCTCGCCCACGCGCGTGGTGTAGGCCTTGGTGATGCCAAGCACGAAGCTGATCGCGCTCGGCCCGATCCCCGAGCCGGTCGCCGCTTGCGCCGCCACCGTGTTGGAGGAGGTCACGAACGGATACGTGCCGTGGTCGATATCGAGCAGCGCCCCTTGCGCGCCCTCGAACAGAATCCGCTTACGGTCGGTCTTGGCCTTGTCGAGCAGCGACCAAACCGAATCCATATAGGGAAGAATCTTGTCGGCGACCTCGGTGATCTGACTGCACAGCTCATCCGCCGAAATCTCAGGCTCGCCGAGACCGCGCCGCAGCGGGTTGTGATGGGCGAGGATGCGTTCCACCTTCGGCTTCAACACGGACAGGTCCGCCAGGTCCATGACCCGGATCGCCCGGCGCCCGACCTTGTCCTCGTAGGCCGGACCGATTCCACGCTTCGTCGTGCCGATCTTGCCTGCGCCAGCCGCGGCCTCGCGCAGCGCGTCCAGTTCACGGTGCAGCGGCAGGATCAGCGTGGCGTTCTCGGCGATGCGCAGATTGTCGCGGGAGATGGTGACCCCGAGTTCCTCGACACGCGCAATTTCCTCGGCCAAGGCCCAGGGGTCGACCACGACGCCATTGCCGATCACCGAGAGCTTGTTCTGGCGCACCACGCCCGAGGGAAGCAGGGAAAGCTTGTAGGTCTTTCCGTCGACCACCAGCGTATGACCGGCATTGTGTCCGCCTTGAAAACGCACCACCACATCGGCGCGCTCGGACAGCCAGTCCACGATCTTGCCCTTGCCCTCGTCGCCCCATTGGGAGCCGACGACCACGACGTTGGCCACGATGAAATCCCCTAAATCCTGGATAGAACACAGAAACGGCCCCGCGAGAGCGCAGGGCCGTATGCCGTTATAGCCCGGCTCGCGGGCCGATGCGAGCCTTGCAACAAACCTTAGGCGCCCCCGCCAAGCGCCTCCTTCTCGCACCCGAAGGCCCAGTCGAGCCAGGGCAGCAAGGCTTCCACATCCGACCGCTCCACCGTGGACCCGGTCCAGATCCGTAAGCCCGGCGGCGCGGAGCGGTAAGAGGCGATATCGAAGGCGACGCCTTCTTTTTCGAGCCGCTTGGCAATGCGTTTGGCGAAGGCGGCCTGCTCGTCCGCCGAGAGCGCCGTCACGTCCGGATCGACCACTTTCAGGCAGATCGACGTGTTCGAGCGCGTCGCGGGATCGATAGCGAGAAAATCCACCCAGGGGGTCTCGGCAACCCAGTTCGAGATGGTCTCGGCATTGGCGTCGGCGCGCGCGATCGTGCCTTCAAGACCGCCGACGCGCTCAGCGAACGCAAGAGCCGCCAGGTAATCCTCGATGCACAACATAGACGGGGTGTTGATCGTCGAGCCCTCGAAGACGGACTCCATCAGCTTGCCGTCGTCGGCGAGACGGAAGAGCTTCGGCATCGGCCACGGCGGCGTGTAGCTTTCCAGCCGCTCGACCGCGCGCGGCGACAGAATCAACATGCCGTGCTGCGCTTCACCGCCGAGCACCTTCTGCCAGGAGTAGGTGGTGACGTCGAGTTTGCGCCAGTCGATATCCTGTGCGAACACGGCCGACGTGGCGTCGCAAATCGTCAGGCCTTCGCGTGTGCCTGAGATCCAGTCCGCGTTCGGCACCCGCACACCCGACGTGGTCCCGTTCCAGGCGAAGACGACGTCGCGCGCGAAATCCACTTGGCCAAGATCGGGAAGCTCTCCGTAAGGCGCCGTGAGCACGCGAACGTCGCTCAGCTTGAGTTCGTCGACGATGTCCGTGACCCAGTCCGCGCTGAAGGCTTCCCACGCCAGCACATCGACGCCGCGCGGGCCGAGCAGGTTCCACAGCGCCATCTCGACCGCGCCCGTGTCGGAGGCCGGCACCAGCGCAACGCGATAGTCGTCCGGAAGTTTGAGCAGCGCGCGCGTGCGGTCCAGCGCCTCCGCGATCCGCCCCAACGTGTCCGTCTGCCGATGGTTGCGCCCCAGCAGCGCGCCGCTGAGCACCTCGAGCGACCAGCCCTTGTACTTGGTGCACGGGCCGGATGAGAAACGCGGGTTCTCGGGACGATGGTTAGGTTTGTTCGACGATGTCACGGGAAGGCTCCAACAGGGTCATCACCGAGCGGGCGTTGTTTCGCGCCGCTTGGAGGCAAGCGGAGCACTTATCGCGCAGCCATTCCGCCCGTCAAGCCGACCTTTTGGTGGGGCACTCCGCCGGAATAGACGGCCAAAAGAAAACCGCCCGTCGCGGACGACGGGCGGTCAGGCTGTCAGTCGGCTGGACGATGGGCTATTTGAACGCGACCGGCATCGGGGCGGGAACGACCGGTGCGTGGCCCAGTTTCCAGCGCATGCCGAGCATGAGGTCATGCGAGGTCACACTGCCGAGATCCACGCCAGCGTAGGAGCTGGTGCCGTCGAAGGCCGTCACGGTCCCGCTCTTCGCTTCGCCGAGGTCGGTGTAGCGGTAGGACAGGTCGAGCGTCACGGACTCGTTCACGTCGTAGGCGATACCGCCATAGACGGCCCAAGCGAAGTTCGTCTCCGTGTTGTCGGCGCCGTAGGCAACACCGCCGTTCGGGACGTTGACGTCCTTGAGGCCAAGCACGGACACCGAGGCGATGCCGATACCGGCACCGACATAGGGCGTGAAGCACCAATATGTGCCGAGATCCGCATAGGCGTTCCACAGACCAACCCAGCTCTCGATGTCGGCCGTGTATTCGTTGGTGCCGGGCAGGAACGTCCCGTCGGCGTCATTGCTGGCCCGGCTGAAGCTGCCGTTGCCGCCCGGATATTTGTCCTGGGCGATGAAGAGCGACTTGCCGCGATATTCAGCCGTCATGTCGAAGCGCAGCCAGTTGTTGAACTGGTAGCCGACGCCGAGGCCGAACAGCGGCGAACTCTTGATGTCTTCGTGCACGACAGTGAAGTCGTTGTACTGGAACAGCTCGGAGCTGATGCCATCCACGACGGGATTGGCGGCGCCGATGAAGCCCCTCAAATAGATCGGTCCCGTGCAACCAACGCACGGCGCCTCGATCACGGGCGGCGGCGGCGGAAGGCCGAGATCGGCGGCATGCGTGGCCGTGATTGGCGCCAAGGCCAATACACTGGCGAGAAGTAGAGAACGTGTCTGTCCCATCTGATTACCCCTTTTCGACTGCAGCCCTGGCGAAGCTCGGCCAGCCGGGCCGATTCGCGTTGGCTGTCTCGTTTGGGGACTATCGAGGGGTTTGGTTAATGGACCCCTAATGGGCGGCTCAGACTGACACAACCTGAGCGCACCCGCGCGGGCGCGCGGCGAAAAACGCTTGTTTTAGAGGGTATTTCAGGACGCGGAGTGCCCTTAAGCGGCGGCGGCGTCCGAGAGGGCATGGACGATGTCGGAGACCACCGTTTTGACCAGGCCTTCGTCGTCGCCTTCGGCCATTACGCGAATCACGGGCTCCGTGCCCGACGGGCGGATGACGAGACGGCCGGCGTTGCCGAGCCTCGACTTTCCGTCATTGATCGCGCGCTGCACGCCGACATTGTCGAGCGGCTGACTGTCCTTGTAGCGCACGTTCTCGAGGACCTGAGGAAGTGGTTCGAAGCGCTTGCAGACCTCGCTCACCGGACGGCCGCTCTGGACCACCACGGCCAGGATCTGCAGCGCCGTGACGAGGCCATCGCCCGTCGTCGAGAAGTCGGACAATACGATGTGTCCGGACTGTTCGCCGCCCACATTGTAGCCGTGCTGGCGCATATGTTCGGTCACGTAGCGGTCGCCCACGGGCGTGCGGGCCATGCCGAGCCCGAGGTCTTCCATGTAGCGCTCGAGACCGAGATTGGACATGACGGTGGCGACGATGCCGCCCCCCGCCAGCCGTCCGCGCCGGAGCCAGAATTCGCCGATGACCGCCATGAGCTGGTCGCCATCGATGATGCGGCCCTTCTCGTCGACGATCACGACCCGGTCCGCATCGCCGTCGAGCGCAATGCCGATATCGGCGCGGACCTCCTGAACCTTGCGGATCAGGTTTTGCGGCGATGTCGACCCGCAATCCTTGTTGATGTTGAGACCATTGGGCTCGACGCCGATCTTGATGACCTCCGTTCCAAGCTCCCAAAGAGCCTCGGGGGCGACCTTGTAGGCAGCGCCGTTCGCGCAGTCGATGACCGCCCGGATTCCGTCGAAGCGCAGATTGCGCGGCAAGGTGCGCTTCGCAAATTCGATATAGCGCTCGCGGGCGCTCTCGATACGGGTCGCACGGCCGATGCGTTCGGCCGATGCGAGCAGGCCCGCTGAATCGCCCTCGATCAACGCCTCGATCTCGCCCTCTTGCTCATCGGAGAGCTTGTAGCCTTCCGGGCCGAACAGCTTGATGCCGTTGTCGAGATAAGGATTGTGAGAGGCCGAGATCATCACGCCGAGATCGGCGCGCAGCGAGCGCGTCAGCATCGCAACGGCAGGCGTCGGCATCGGCCCGAGCTGGAACACGTCCATTCCGGCCGCGGTGAAGCCGGACACCAGCGCGGACTCGATCATGTAGCCCGAAAGCCTTGTGTCCTTGCCGATCACGACGCGATGGCGATAGGAGCCATTGGTGAAAAGCTTGCCGGCGGCCATGCCGACCTTGAGCGCCACTTCCGAGGTCATCGGATGCGAGTTGGCGCTGCCACGGATACCATCCGTGCCAAAGTAATTTCTGGCCATCCCGGTTATTCCCCCATCGTTGCCGCCTGGCATGCGCTCCCCGCCGCCCAGCTCATTCTTTGGAACTTTACCACTCGCCCTACGCGAGACATATCTCGGCGGTGCCCTCAAGCGAGAGGGCGGATTATGCGCCTGCCGATGGCCAAAATGGGTTCAAAAAATGTAAGCAAAAGTTACATTCCGAAGCGCCCAAAATGGCCGTTTTCTCTTAGTTTTCCGCGCCAAACATTGCGGCGCGCCAGACGCCAAGGGCCTGGCTGGTTCCCGCTACGTCGTGCACCCGGAAGAGTTGAGCCCCTTGCGACGCCGTAGCGATGGCGGCGGCGTGGCTCCCCGGCTCCCGCGACTTCGGCTCGGCCGCCTGACCGAACCCGCGAATGAACTGCTTGCGCGAAGCCCCGATCAGAAGCGGTACGCCCAATCCGTGGAAGAGGCTGACATTGGCGAAGAGCGCAAGATTGTGCTCGAGCGTCTTGCCGAAGCCGAGGCCGGGATCGGCGGCGATGCGCGCCTTGGGGATACCGGCGGCAACGCAGGCCTCGATGCGGGCCTCGAGGTAGTCGAACACTTCCAGCACCACGTCGTCGTAGGTGGGGTTGTCCTGCATGGTCTTCGGCTCGCCTTGCGCATGCATCAACACCACGTCGAGGCCCGTCTCCGCAGCCGCCTGCAACGAGTCCGGATCGTAAGTGAAAGCCGAAACGTCGTTGAAGATCTTGGCGCCCGCCTTCGCCGCCGCGCGGGCGACGTCGGCCTTGCGGGTGTCGATGGAGATGACCGCTCCCGAGCCCTTGAGTCCCTCCAGAACCGGCAGGACACGCTCTAGCTCGTCGTCCACGGCCACGGTGTCGGACCCTGGACGCGTGGACTCCCCGCCAATGTCGACGATCGCCGCCCCGTCCTTCTTCAGCTCAGCCGCATGGGCCACCGCGCCCTCGGTCTTGTCGTAGAGGCCGCCGTCGGAGAACGAGTCCGGCGTCACATTCACGATGCCCATGAGGGTTGGCCGCGACAGGTCCAGCCCCGCGAATGGCGGGCGCGGCTGGATCACTTGGTCGAGCCGCGCGCGCAGGTCCGGGTCCCCGGCCTCGCTCAGCGCCGGGACCGAAAACATGTAGGCTTTCGACTTCTTCGGCTCGCCCTCGATCAGCTCGACGCTCGTGAAGGCAATGGCGCCGCCGGCAAGCGGCAGCGCAAGCCCATCCTCGATGGCGGCATAGGCCTGGGGTCCGTAAACGAATCCGAGCGGCCGGAGATAGATTTTTCTGTCTGACATGGGTGAGCCCTAACACATCGAACTGGCGCTGCCACAAAGCATCATGCCCGGCTTGGGGGCCGGGCATGACTGAAACGATTGCCTATGAACGCTTGGAGCCGGCTTAGGTCGGCTGAGGCTCCATGCCACCGGTATCGGGCGTCGGCGGCTTCTTGCCCCGCCCCGCGACCGGCACGGCCGACTGCGGCCCGCCTTGATCGGCATCCTCGGCCGGGAAGTCCCGAACCGGCGGCTTGCCGTTCAGCAGATCCTTGATCTCCTGACCGGAGAGCGTCTCGTACTCCAGAAGGCCGCGGGCGATCGTGTGCAGATCGTCCAGGTTCTCGGAGATGACCTTCCGCGCCGTCTCGAAGCCTTCATCCACAATGCGATGAATTTCCTCATCCACCATGGACTGGGTCTCGTCGGACAGGTGCTGCTGCCGGCCGATGGAATGCCCGAGGAAGACTTCCTCTTCATTCTCACCGTAAGCCAGCGGCCCGAGCTTATCGGACATTCCGAACTGCGTGACCATGGCGCGGGCCAGCTGGGTCGCCATCTTGATGTCGGAGGACGCGCCCGAGGTGACCTTGTCGTAGCCGAACACAACCTCCTCGGCGACGCGGCCACCCATGGCCACCGCGACGTCCGCCTTGAGCTTGGCACGCGTATGCGAAAGCAGATCGCGCTCCGGCAGACGCATGACCATGCCCAGCGCGCGGCCGCGCGGGATGATCGTCGCCTTGTGGACCGGATCGGACGCAGGCTGATGAATGGCCACAAGGGCGTGACCGCCTTCGTGATAGGCCGTCAGCGTCTTTTCTTCCTCGCTCATGGCCATGGAGCGGCGCTCGGCGCCCATCATGACCTTGTCCTTGGCATCCTCGAACTCGTGCTGCGTGACGAGGCGCTTGGACCGGCGCGCGGCCAGCAGCGCGGCCTCGTTGACGAGGTTCGCAAGATCGGCGCCCGAGAAGCCCGGCGTACCGCGCGCGATGACGCGCAGGTCGACGTCCGGCGCCAGAGGCACCTTGCGCACATGGACCTTGAGGATCTTCTCGCGGCCGATGATGTCGGGACGCGGCACCACGACCTGGCGGTCGAAGCGGCCCGGACGCAACAGCGCGGGATCGAGCACGTCGGGACGGTTGGTCGCGGCGACAAGGATGATGCCCTCGTTCGCCTCGAAGCCGTCCATCTCGACCAGCAACTGGTTCAAGGTCTGCTCGCGCTCGTCGTTGCCGCCGCCGAGACCGGCGCCACGATGCCGGCCGACCGCGTCGATCTCATCGATGAAGATGATGCAGGGCGCATTCTTCTTCGCCTGCTCGAACATGTCGCGGACACGGCTCGCGCCCACGCCGACGAACATCTCGACGAAGTCGGAACCGGAGATCGTGAAGAACGGCACGTTGGCCTCGCCTGCGATCGCGCGCGCCAGAAGCGTCTTACCGGTGCCCGGAGGTCCGACCAGCAGCGCACCGTGCGGGATGCGGCCGCCGAGCTTCTGGAACTTCTGCGGATCGCGCAGGAATTCCACGATCTCCTGCAGATCTTCCTTCGCCTCGTTGACGCCGGCCACATCGTCGAAGGTCACGCGGCCATGGCGCTCAGTGAGAAGCTTCGCCTTGGACTTGCCGAAGCCCATGGCCCGGCCGCCGCCGGACTGCATCTGGCGCATGAAGAAGATCCACACGGCGATGAGGAGCAGCATCGGGAACCAGGAAATCAGTACACCGAACAAGGAGGGCACGTCCTCTTCGGACGGCTTGGCCGTGATCTTCACGCCCTTCTCGTGCAGTGTTTGGACGAGACCGGGATCGTTCGGCGCATAAGTCTGGAAATTGCGGCCGTCGGAGAAATGTCCGGTGATCTTGTTTCCGGCGATGGTCACATCTTGAACGCGACCGCCGTCGACCTCGGAAAGAAGCTGAGAGAAGCTGATCTCGTTGCCGCGGACTTGGACGCTGTCGCTCTGGAACAGATTGAAAAGGGCGACCAGCAACAGGCCGATGAAGACCCAGACGATGAAGTTACGGAAGTTCGAGTTCATACACTGACCTGATGGATTGATTCTCGCGGCACACGGGGATGAGGGACGATCCAGTCCCCGCACGGGACGGCATAGTTAAGCCCGTTTAACATAGGAACGGGCAGCACTTTTGCCAAGTAAAGCTAACGGCAAGTCATGGACGCTTTCTGAACGATTCCAGCCGGAAACGCCTGAAATTTAGCCAATTGGAACCGCCTCGCACCTCGGCACGCTAGCCGGAGCCTAAGACGTCCCCCAAAGGAATGTCGCCCGGCAGTCAAACCCTGCTTCATGGCGTGACAATGGCGTGGGCAGCAGCGCCCAACCTTGAGCGAAATCAGGAAGGAACAAGCGCCCATCGCCGCGCCGGCAAACCGGGAGCGTACACGCCGCCAGACGGGGCACGCTGAGAGCCCCGTCCTCGCCTTTCAGGAGCGCCTCGATCCCGCCCTCGCCCAGCGCCTCGACAGTTACGGCCTCCGCTTCTCCCGCTCCAAGCTCGAGGCGAAAGCGGTTGTCCCAGAGCAGGCGTTCGCCTGGCCGAAGCGCGCCGTGCGGCAAGCCGGTCTTGCGGACCTCACGGTAGATAGCGAGGGACGCGCGGCCCGGAAGGATCTGGCAGCGCCCCAAAGTCTGTGCCTTGTCCGGCTCCGCACGAAGCCCTTCAAGCAGCGCTTCGAGCTTGGCGAGCCGCAACGGCTCGCTCGAACCACCCACCGCCGAGATAAGCCGCGCAAGCGCCCGCAGGCCCACCTCCTCAGGGGCGTCCAACAGCGCGGAACGAGAGATCGACGCATAGCCCGCAGGGCTGCGCTCGCAATGCGCCTCGATAAACCCATCGACCGCTGCTTCGATTGCTAGCCGGGCCCGGCGCAGGCGCCGCGCCGACAGCGCGATCGCCTCCGGTTCGAGGCCGATCTCCGACAGCACCACCATCGCCTCCCGCAAGCGTACGCGCTCGAAGCGGGCGTCCTCGTTGCTCGGATCGGAACTGTAGGGCAGACCGGCCGCCTCGGCGGTCGTGACCAGCCGTGCCTTGGGGACCTCCAACAGCGGCCTCAGGAGCGTGAGGCCCGCCCAGTTGCCCTCCTCCGGGATCGCCGCAAGCCCGTCGAGCCCGCTTCCCCGCTTGAGCCGCATCAGGAACGTCTCCGCCTGATCGTCCAGATGATGGGCTGTCACGAGCGCCGGAATGTCATGGGCCGTACAATAGGCCGCCATGAGGCCGTAGCGGGCCGCCCGGGCGCGTTCCTGAACGCTCGCGTCGACGGGTCCATGCCGCCAGGTCAGGATCGCGTGGCGCACGCCCAATTCGTCCGCGATCTCGGCCACTGTCTCCGCCTCGGCCCGGGAGCCCGAGCGCAGGTCGTGATCCACGGTCAGCGCCACGGGCGCTGGCAATGCATGCCGGCGCGCGAAGTCCACGCTGAGATGCAGCAAGGCAATGCTGTCCGGCCCGCCGGAGACGGCCAGCGCATAGCGGCCACGACGGGCCAACGGCGCCAGGAACCGGTCGGTCTCGGCCTCGGTGAGTGGAGCGGCTGTCATAGCCCCCCAGCATTGGCGCAAGGCGCCCTGTCCGGCAAGTCCGGGTGGTCGCGTCGGACGTGCTAGCGAAAGTTCGGCGGCAGGCTCACGACCGTTCGCGCCCGGCGGTTGCGCGCCCGGCACGAGAGCGCTTCGCAGTTCGCGGCCAGGCGCTCCCGGCCGTAGGAAACGGTGGGGATCGACGCGGCGTGCACGCCGTTGCTCTCCAGATAGGTCTTCACGGCCACGGCCCGCTCGGCACCGAGCATCAGATTGTGCTGGGAGTCGCCCCATTCGTCCGCATGGCCTTCGACGAGGATCCGGTGGTCGGGATGGGCGCGCAGCCAGCGGATCTGACGGCGCAAGATCGCCTTGGCGGCCGGGGACAGTTCGGAACTGTCGCTGTCGAAGTAGACCACATCGCCGGCGGCGGCGAATTGCGTGGAGCCGGCAGGACGCGACGCGCTGTCGACCCTCGCGGATGCCTCGGCGACGAGCCCTCCAGCGTCGCCCGAGCCGGCGGCGCCGAGCGTGTACTCCTGCGGCTGGGTCGTGGGACCCAAACAAGCGGATAGACCGGAAGACAGGAAAAACGCGCCCACAAGGGCGCCGGCGCGGCCGAAGCCACCGCACAGACGCATAACCGGATACTCCCAAACACGGTTGGTTATGGGAGAAGCCTAGGGGCCAAGCCGTTAATGCGGTGTTAGCCGTTTAAGGATCGGGAAAGCAAAACGGCGTCCCGCTCGTCGCGGTGCCGTGGGCCGGGATCAGGGCCCGGCATGAGTACAGAACTCATGGGGTACCCAGCTTACAAAACGCTGGGCCCAGAAAAGGAAAAGGATGCCCAAGGCGCCGAAATCTCTAGCGCGCTGGACATCCCAAATCCCGTAGTGAAACCCGAGAGTTTCCGCAAATCCGAGCGCCGAAGGCGCTCAGGATCTGCCATACCGGTGTTAGCCGAGCTTCAGCGGCTCAACAACAACGGCCTTCTCGTGGTGGCCGAAGCAACCGCCGAGCGAAACGGCAGCTGCAACGAGCATGACAGCGGCGATAACGCCCTTCAAACCCTGCATGGTCTTCTCTCCTTTGGTTAATACGGCAAGTGCCGTCTTTGCGTGTACCGGTGCAGCGCATTCAGATCAAGATCGGACTGAGGTCTCCTGACGGATTTGCCAGCCCATGATGCGAAAATGCCACGCCGAATCTTGTCGTTCGTCCTTGGGAAGCTATCCCCCGATGAAACGCTGAGCAAGGCGCGGTTAACCACGTTGGGTGGTTCGCGTTAAGGAAAGGTAACCATGTGTTGCAGCAGCGACACAGACGGCCTTCAAGCGCCGAAAAACGAAGCAAAAATGCGGAAAAAGTCACCGTCGAATCGCGGGTTGTCCGTGACCAAATCGCACCATCGGAACTCACACCCGGCAGGCGGCACGACCTGTAGCCCACATGGCCGGATTCGATGCCCGGCCTGCTAACGGACGAGGGCCGGCAGAGGTACGACAGCGCCCGAAGCCGCCCCATGCCGCGGCGCAACAAACAGGCGCTAGACGGCCCTCTCGATCTGCCGCGATAGGATCGCGGAAAACTCGTCGGCGAAGCCGCGCAGCCGCGCTGCATAGCGCGTCCGCTCCACCTCGAACTTCAAGGCGAAGATCTTGGCCGGGATCGCGACGAACCACCCCAGCGCCGCCGCCAGAAGGCCCTGTGCGACCCCTGGAGCGACCGTGGCCAGGCTGGCGAGATCGCTGCCCGCCGCTCCCTGAAAGGCCGACATGAGGCCCCAGCCGAGACCAAAGAGCCCAATGAGCGGCGCGGCGGCCGCAATCGCGGGCAAAAGCGTCAGCCCGCGCCCCAGCCCCTCGGCGTCCCGTAACAGAGCGACGTTGGTCACCGTGTCGATGCGGTCCTGGACGCCGGTCATGGGCCGCGCCGCCGGTTGGCCGTTCTCGGTCTCGGTGGAGCGCTTCCATTCGCGCATGGCCACCACGAACAGCGAGGCCATGCCGCCGTTCCGGCGCTGCGCGAGTGCCTGATAGAGCTCGTCCAGCGCCTGGCCCGACCAGAACACCTTTTCGAACTTGTCCGCCTCTTTCCGCGCCCGGGCGAACTGGATCAGCTTCCGGACGATCACGGTGACGCTCCAGACCAGGGCGATCAGAAGCGCGGCGATGGCCAGTTGCACGCCCAAGGGTGCATCGAGGATCAACCCCAGCACCGACGGGGCGGCAAACGATGGGTCGCCAACGGCGAGCGCGGCATCCGGATTCATCGCAATCCTCTCAAGCGCAGCCCCCGAGACCTAGACTCTCGGACGACTCAAATTCCAGAAATCCCAGTCTCGCGGGACATCAAAATGGCTGCAAAAACCGGTAGTTAAAAGCCCCCAAGCCCGTACCAAGTTCCAGTGCGGCGGCCCATAGGTTCAATCGCGCACCTTAACGAAACGTTCAAGCGCATCCCGCACGAGCCGCCCCAGCCGCTGCGGCTTGCCGGCCTTCGACACCAGCACCACGGACACTTTCAGGCGCGCCAGCACTACATCGTCGCGGCGCACCTCCTGGGACAGGATCAGCGTGGCGCCCCCGATCTCCGCGCAGTGCGTCACGACTTCGAGCACCTCGTCGATATGAGCGGGCTTCAGATAGTCCACCTCGATACGCCGCACGACGAACACGGCCGGGTCCCCCTCAACCGGGTTCTCGAGACTGCGGTGATCGATGCCGAGATTACGGATGAAGTCGGACCGGCCCCGCTCAGCGAACTTCAGGAAGTTCGCGTGATAAACGAGACCGGTGAAATCGGTGTCTTCGAAATAGACGCGCACGGGGAGGATGTGGCGGTCCCCCTCGATCCGTCCGGCAAGATCGGGCCAATTGCTGGGCGGGGCTTCGCTCACTCCTCCTCTCCTCCTCGGAAGAGGACACCTTGCGCGGCCTCGGGTGGCGCGGTCGCGCCCAAATGCTCGAAGGCCTGCCCCGTCAGCACCCGGCCGCGCGGCGTGCGCGCGATGAAGCCCTGCTGCAGCAGATACGGCTCGATGATCTCCTCGATGGCGTCGCGCGGCTCCGACAGGCCAGCGGCGATCGTCTCGATCCCGACGGGGCCGCCGCCGTAGTTCACGGCGATCAGGCGCAAGTAGCGGTGATCCAGCGCATCGAGCCCGCGCCCGTCCACTTCCAGCTGTGACAGGGCGCTGTCGGCCAGCGCCGCATCCACGGCCCCGTCGCCTTGCACGGCCGCGAAGTCGCGCACCCGGCGTAACAGGCGCGCCGCCACGCGCGGCGTCCCCCGGGATCGCTTCGCCACCTCCATGGCGCCGTCCTCCGTGAGCGGCAGCCCCAAGAGCCGGGCGCCCCGCCGCACGATCTCCTGCAACTCAGCCACCTCGTAGAACATGAGCCGGATCGGAATGCCGAAGCGCTCGCGCAGCGGCGTCGTCAGAAGACCCGTGCGCGTGGTGGCGGCGACAAGCGTGAACCGGGCAAGATCGATCCGCACGGACCGCGCCGCCGGTCCTTCGCCGATAATGAGATCGAGCTGGAAGTCCTCCATGGCGGGGTAGAGGATCTCCTCCACCGCCGGGCTCAGGCGATGAATCTCGTCGATGAAAAGCACGTCCCGCTCTTCGAGATTGGTGAGGAGCGCCGCGAGGTCACCCGCCTTGGCGATCACCGGGCCCGACGTCGCGCGGAAATTGACCCCGAGCTCGCGCGCCACGATCTGTGCCAACGTCGTCTTGCCGAGACCAGGTGGCCCCGCGAAGAGCACGTGATCGAGCGCCTCTCCCCGCGACCGGGCCGCATCGATAAAGACCTTGAGATTGGCGCGGACCTTGGCTTGGCCGATGAACTCGTCCAGCGTCTGCGGCCGGAGCGCGGCTTCCGGCTGGTCGTCGTCGCGCTTCGCGGAAGCCAAGACGCGCTCGGTCATTGCGACAGCTCCTTGAGGCCGAGCCGGATCAGTTCGGCAGCACCGGCCTCATTGCCGGCCATACGGATGGCGGCACTGACGGCAGCGGCGGCTTCCCCATGACCGTAGCCGAGATTAGTGAGCGCGGAGACCGCGTCGCGCGCGGCCAGCCCTTCCGGGAGTTCCGCCACCGGAGCCGGCGCGCCGCCGGGCACGGAGATGGCCGGTGCGAGCGCCGGCATCTTGTCCTTCAGTTCGGCGACGATCCGCGCGGCGACCTTCGGGCCGACGCCTTGGGCCCGGGACACGTGCGCCTTGTCCTGCAGCGCCACCGCGTTGGCGAGATCCGCCACGGTGAGCGACCCCAGCACCGCCAGCGCCACCTTGGCGCCCACGCCCTGCACGGTCTGCAGCGCCCGGAACCACGCGCGCTCATGCTCGTTCGCGAACCCATAGAGCCGCACGTTGTCTTCGCGCATATGCGTGTCGATAGCGAGCGACACCGGCTCCCCCACGGGCGGCAAGGCACCGAGCTGGCGTGCGCCCATGGTCACCTCGTAGCCGACGCCGCCCACGTCGATGATGGCGGTCGAGACCGAGACCGAATCCACAAGCCCCGTCAGCTTCCCGATCATGACGCCGTCCTCTGAGCCCGCGAGCTTTTCGCCTGCAAGTCCGCCCGGGCCACAGCCGCTTCGAGCTTGGACCAGCTTCGCGAATGGGCATGGGTGATGGCGATGGCGAGCGCATCGGCCGCGTCGGCGCTGCCGGGGTCGGCCTTGGGCAGCAGGTATTTCACCATGGCCCGGATCTGATCCTTGTCCCCATGGCCAGCCCCGATCACCGTCTTCTTGACGGCGTTGGGCGCGTATTCGGCGATTGTCAGCCCCGCCATCGCCGGGACCAGCATGGCGATACCGCGCGCCTGGCCAAGCTTGAGCGTTGCCGCCCCGTCCCGGTTCACGAAGGTCTGCTCGATGGCCGCTTCGGCCGGGGCCATTTCCGCCAGCACGCCCGACAGCCCATCGAAGATCTGCCGCAGGCGCACGCCGAGGCTCTCGGCGGCGTCGGACGACACCGACCCGCAGGCGATGAAGCCGAGCTTCACCCCATCCGTATCGATGACACCCCACCCCGTGTTTCGTAAACCAGGATCGATGCCCATAATGCGAATCGCGCCCCTCATGGCCGAATCGTAGCACAGCGCGGAACGATGGCAGGCGGCTCAGAGCATCGAAATTGACGCTCTCCGGGAACGGACGGCCGGATGCGGCGTTGGACCTTCTGGCATGGGTGGCTTCCCTTGTGCGCGCGACCAGTCGCCAAGGCCTGCGGCCATGCCGAAGGGGGAGCACCGCCATGGCCGGCGCAAAACGCGAAATCACCGACCCTGTCGAAGCGGCCAAGCATGGCATTGGCAGCTCAAAGCGCCTGATCGAGGCCACGCTGGACGACCTCAGCGCGCACCATAGCTGGCTCGAGACCTATCACCGCGAAGAGCGAATACGGGCGGAACGCCTGCGCCGCCGGGAGCTACGCGAACGCCTGGAACGCGGCGTCCGACACGCCATGACCAGGACCAAACGCGCCGCGCGACTATCCTATGTCGGCGGGCGCCGCGTGGCGCGCTTCTCCAAACGGCATGCTCTTATCTTCGCGCGCTGGGCAGGTCCGAGACTGCGCACGCTGGCACGGCACGCCACAGACGCCACATCGCAAACCTGGGCATGGACCCGGCGGCGCGCGCCCGAGTTCGCCCATGTCGGAACGGAGGCCGTGGTTCACGGCTTTCACTGGTCGGTCCGAACCTCGGACGAAGCCGGACGAGATATCCGGCGCCTAGTGTCCGCAGCCTCGGCCGAGGTAGCCGCCGCCCTCCTGCGAGACACCCGCCCCATACGCCGCAGAGGCCTCTGCGGATCGGTCAGAGCGTGGCTTAGAAGAAGGCGGGTGCAGGCGCACCTCGACAAGCTTCTAGCTGAACTTGCACGGCATACTGCCCCGCTGCACCGTCAGGGCGCATCAGGCTGGGCGAGGACGCGGCTGCGCGCGAGACGGATCCGCGCCGAGGCCGAGAGGCGCCTCACCGATGCGATCACCACGTCGCAGACGCTCGCCCAAGCCCGAAAGAGGCTCTATCGCTGGACCATCCGTGGGCTTCGGATCAGTAAGCCGGCGG
Source organism: Methyloceanibacter sp. wino2 (assembly GCF_003071365.1). NCBI lineage: Bacteria > Pseudomonadati > Pseudomonadota > Alphaproteobacteria > Hyphomicrobiales > Hyphomicrobiaceae > Methyloceanibacter > Methyloceanibacter sp. wino2. The sequence continues at coordinate 2,402,568 of NZ_CP028960.1, read as the reverse complement.
CGCAGCGCGCGCACGGCGCGGCGCTCCGCATCGAGGCCGACCTGTCCAACCGCGTTATTCGGATCGCACCGGAATTCCGCCGGCTCGTTCAGGCCCATATGCCGGCAACCACCGTGCCGGCGGAGGCTCCCGTCTCGAAAGGAAGCCGCGCTCTGATACGAAGGCCAAACACCGCCCTCGCCTGTGTTGCGCCGACCGAGCACAAATTACCCGCGCCGTATCACGCCTAAGGCCTCTCGCCCGCCCTGTCGCTACCGCTCGAGGAAGCGGGCCTTCAGATCCTTGGTCCGGGCGGTCGTGTGGTGGAGAAGGCAAAAGACAACGGCATTGGAGCGGCCCGTACCGCCGAACCACTCGTAGCCAACGGCCTCGCAGTCTTCTTCCTTGAACTTGATCCAGTCGCGCTGTGAGGCCAGAAGCGTGTCCTTCCAGGCCTTCAGATCCTCGGCGGGCATGTAGTCGTTGTTCTTGAAGGTCGCCATGACCTCCTTCCACACCGCATTCAGCTCCGCATCGGCCTTCTTGTATTCCTTGCCGACGCACTCGCCGATCTCGATCGTGGTTTGCGCGTTGTCGCAGATGGACTTCTCTTCCGCGAACGCCGGGCCGGCGGCCAGCAAGCTCGTCCCTAGAGCCATCGGTATCAAAACGCGCATCGGGTTCCTCCGCTAAAGATCGGCGATCACGGGGTACTATCTCCCGTGCCTGTGACGATACTCAAGCGCTGTCCGTGTCCGCCGTTTCCGGCTCCCGCAGCTCGGGCAGGAAGACGGTCTGCAGCAGGCCGCCGCCGGGCCGATTGACGATCTGGATGCTGCCGCCCGCCCGCGTCACGATCTCATGGGCAATGGTCAGCCCGAGCCCGGCGCCGGGGATGTTCTGGCGCCGCGCGGGATCGGCCCGGAAGAACGGCTCGAAGACCTGACCGAGAACCTCTTCAGGAATGCCGGGGCCATCGTCTTCGATGGTGACCATGGCGTTGGTGCCGTCGCCGCCGACACCGACCCGGGCGCGAACGCCGTGCGTGGCCGCATTGATGATGAGATTGCGCAAGGCGCGGTTCAGCTTGAGGCGCCCCGCCAGAACGGTGACCGGATGGGTGGCCGCCAAGGTGACGTCGAAGTCCTGCTGTTTGAGCTCCGTGCAGATGCTCCCGACGAGATCGTCGAGATCGACCCGCTCCGGCGCCTCCGCGCCGGTCTCCTCGCGCACAAGCAGGATCGCGCTATCGGCAATGCGCTCCAGCTCGTCGATGTCGTTGAGCCATTTCTCCCGGTCCTCCTCGTCCGGCACAAACTCGGCGCGCAGCCGCATGCGGGTGATGGGCGTGCGCATGTCGTGACCGGCAGCGGCCACGAGCCGCATCCGGCTTTCCATCGCGCGCTTCAGACGAGCCGATAGCGAGTTGAGCGCGCGCGCCGTAGCGCGAACCTCCGCCGGCCCCTTTTCGGGCAATTCGGACATCATGCCGTCCGGTCCCACGGACTCCACGGCGTTCTCCAGAAACACCAGCGGACGCACCATGCGGCTCGAGGCAAAAACGGCGACCGCCGTCGCGCCCACGGTGATGAGGAACAGCCAGCGCAGAAGCGCCCACCACGGCACGCCCTGGGGCGGCAGCCGCGTGATGGGCATCGGCAACCAGCCTTTGTCTTGAATGGGAATCCAGACGGCAAGCGACCCGGGGCGCCAGCGGCGCGAGTGCGTCACGACTACGTCGATGTTGTAGCCACGCTCTTTGAGCTTCTCCCGCAGCGCATCGGTCGTGCGGCTATAGGGATGGCCGCGCGTCTCCGGGCGCAGCCGAAGGGTTTCGGGCGACTTGGCGGCCAATTCCGCAACCATGGCGACTTGTTTCGCCGCGATATCGAGAGCGTGGCCCGACCGGGGCGGTGGCCCGAGCAGCAGAAACAGCACGAAGGTCATGAGCGCCATGACCGAGACGATCGCGATCACGAGCAGAACCGAAATTTTCACACGGAGGGTGTTCATGCGGGGCCGTCCTCGGAATCGACCTTCACGGCGAGCTGGTAGCCGCCGTTGCGAACCGTCTTGATGAGCTGCGTGCCCCGGCCGCCGAGCTTCCGCCGCAACCGGCTGATGAGGACGTCGATGGACCGGTCGAACCCGTCGCCCTCACGTCCCCGCGTCAGATCGAGAAGTTGGTCGCGCGACAGCACGCGCCCGGGGCGCTCCAGAAATGTCTTGAGAAGATCAAACTCGGCGCCCGTCAGATCGACGTCGCCTTTCGGGCCGGTGACGGAGCGCGTCTGCGGGTCCGCCGTGTACTCCTCGAAGCGGTAAACCTTCTCGATCGGCGCCTCGGCGGGCGCATCCCCGCGGCGTCGCAAGACGGCCCGCACACGGGCGATCAGCTCGCGCGGGTTGAACGGCTTGCCGAGATAGTCGTCGGCGCCGATCTCAAGCCCGATGATGCGATCCACGTCCTCCTTGAGGGCCGTCAGGAGAATGATGGGGACATTGGACCGGGAAGCTCTGAGATCGCGGCAAGCGTCCAGGCCCGATCCGTCGGGAAGCATGACGTCGAGGACGACGAGGTCCACGTGATGGGTCGCCAATTGCTCATGCAATTCGCGGCAACTGGCGGCCAGCAGCACGCGGAAGCCCTGGCTCTCCACATAGCGCGCGAGGAGCTTCCGGATTTCGGGGTCGTCATCGACGACGAGGATTCGTGGCGGCGTAGTCATGGAAGCGTCTTCTAGCGCCTCTCGGCGCCGCCCACGAGACCCATGTTGTTACGAAAGTGCATGGATGCCGCCCCAGCAATGTTTCGACACAAATTTGCAGGGCCCGGAAACGTTCCGATACGCGGGAGAACTAGGCCCGCAACGTATGAGCGCTAAATCTCAGTTCAGCAGCAACAGACAAGGATGCACGTCAAATGAAGCTGACCAAGACACTTGCGACCGTCGCGGTCGCCGGCGCTCTCAGCGTCGCCGGCCTCACGGCAGTCACCCTGGCAACCGGCACCGAGAAGGCCTGGGCCTATCCCGGATCCCGCGGCGACGGCCCGAAAGGCAAAATGTGCGAGCGCGGCAAGCACGGTAAATATGGCAAGCACGGAGCGCACAGGGGCCCCAAGGGTCCTGACCGTCTGGCCTCGCGCCTGAGCGCGATGGAGACGCAGATCGGCATCCGCGCCGAACAGCTCGACGACTGGCGCGATTTCACCGACGCCCTGCAGGCGACCATGAAGCCGCCGTTCATGCGTCCGGGCGGCCCCGCCAAGATGGCGCCGGGTGACACGCCCGCCCCGTTCTCGATGGCCGAGGGTCTCGCCGACCGCGCGATCGAGCGCGGCGAAGACGCCGAGAAGCTGAAGGCCGCCGTCGCCAAGCTCAGGACGACCCTGACGCCGGAACAGCTCGAGAAGGTTTCGCAGATCGAGCAGCAGCTCCGTGACCGCATGGCACGGCATCATGGCTGGAAGCACGGCAAGCGCGGCCCTGGCGGCCCCAAGCCGCCGGCAGCCGCACCCGGCAGCGCCCCGGCCCCAGATGCACCCGACGGACCGGACGACGATGAGGACAACACCTAAAGGCCTCGTACTCTCCTAGGCCTGAGCCTCCCGGCCACGCGCTTCCCCACAGTACTGGCCGAGAGAGCGAAAGGCGGGAGCCCTCCCGGGGGCTTCCGCCTTTTTATTTGCGCGACCGTTGCGCGCTACCCGTTTGTCGCGGCCCGCTTTTGCGGCGGGACTTACTCGTCGCCGCCGCTCACTTGGCGCCCGGCATCGGCACCGCGTTGGCGAACAGCCCCTCGCCCCATTCATGCAGCGGGTTGCCGAAGTCAGACTCCGCGTGGATGGCCTTCCCCTTCCGGGCCTCCCATTTCGCGCCATAGGTCTCATAGGGAAAGTGCTGCAGATAGTAGTCGCAGGTCTCTTCCCAATGATCGACCGACAACGATTTGCCGTAGTGCTGGCAATACAGATCCGTCTTGACGGCGGTCATGCCCCGGGGCGTGCGCCCGTCTCCCTCCGCAAAGCCGATTGTCTCGCGGTTACGCCAGAACATGAGAATGTCGCGCTGCTCGGGACCGTAGAAGCGCCGGAAATCCATCAACGCGCGGTCGGACGTGTAGGGATCCTGGTCCTCGGCCGTCAGATAGGCGTCGAACAGACGGACCCGCAGCGCATCGACATCCGGGCCGAGCCCGCCCAGATAGGCGCGCACATCGCCTGTCACGCGCTCGTCCGGATCGAAACAGAACATCCAGTCATGAGGCAATTGCGCCCGCGCCATCTCCAGCAACAACCCGCGATGGCGCCCCTCGGCGCGCTTGCGCGCATCGATGTCCCGCTCCCAAGCCTGGTTGGCGACGATCAGCGCGACCTTCGGATGCGCGCGTAGAAGATCGACCGTCTCGTCCGTGCTGGCGTCGTCATACGCGATGATCGCGTCCACATGATCTGCGAGATAGTCCAGCGTGTCGGGGAGGATCAGCGCTTCGTTGCGCATCCGCGTCATGGCGACGACTTGGTGGGAATGCCCCAGCAGCGCCTCGTTGCCCACGATGACGCTCTCGGTCTCTCGAACGTGCCAAGTGCTGGTGTCCGCTGCCGTCATTCGCCAATCACCGTCTAAAGAGACTGCGGTTCTACAGACTCAAAGAAAAAACCGGTCGACGATCGCCACGATCCAGACCATGGCCGTGATGGCGATCACACAGAATACGCCCGCGGACGCGAGGTCCTTGGTGACCTTGATGGCTTCGTGCCGCTCGGGGTGCACATGGTTGCAGAGACGCTCGATGGCCGTGTTGAGGAATTCCATGGCGAGCATCAGGGCGATGCTCCCCATCAGCACCGCCCAGACCCACAGATTGTCGGCGATGAAGATCGAGACCGGCAGCGCGAGGACACCCAGCGCCACCTCCTGCTTGATGGCCGCCTCGGTCGCGAGACCCTCGCGAAAACCGCCCATCGTGTTCCGGAAGGCACGGCCGATGCGGATCAAGCCGCCCTTTCCCGGCAAGGCAGCCTGTCCGTGCACGGGCCGGGAGGCGGCGCCTTCACGTGGCGGAATTGCGTCCATCATCTTGCCTTTCGCAGCCTCAGGCTGCCGTCAGCTTCTGCAGAACCTCGTCGGACAAATCGAAATTCGCGTAGACCTGCTGCACGTCGTCGGAATCTTCCAACGCATCGATCATGCGCAAAAGCGTGCTGCCGGCGTCCTCGTCGATCGGTACTTCGAGCTTCGGGCGCCATAGGATCTGCATGGTGCTCGCTTCGCCGAAGCGATCCTCCAGCTCCTTGCCGACCTGATGCAGCTCGTCCGGCGTGCAGTAGATCGTGTGACCTTCCTCGGTCGTCTCCACATCGTCGCCGCCGGCCTCGATGGCCGCTTCCAGCATGTCGTCGGCCGACCCCTTGTCCAGATCGTACTGGATCGCGCCCATCCGGTCGAAATTGAACGACACGGAGCCGGTTTCGCCGAGATTGCCCCCGTGCTTGGAGAAGATCGAACGCACTTCGCTGGCGGTGCGATTGCGGTTGTCGGTCAGCGCCTCGACGATCACGCCGACGCCGCCCACGCCAAAGCCCTCGTAGCGGACCTCTTCGTAGTTGTCGCCGCCCGCTTCCTGGCTCTTCTTGATGGCGCGGTCGATATTGTCGTTGGGCATGTTCTGAGCCCGCGCGGCCTGGATCGCAGTCCGGAGGCGCGGATTCATCGCCGGGTCCGGCATGCCCAGCTTTGCCGACGTGGTGATCTCTCGCGCGAGCTTCGAAAACAGCTTCGAGCGCTTTTTATCCTGAGCTCCTTTTCGGAACTGGATATTTTTGAATTTTGAATGGCCTGCCATGGCCTGTTCCCTAGTCGCTTCGCCCCGTTTCGGTCAAGCCCTTGGGGCTAGAGACTGTGGGTGGTGCGGGCCTGTAGACCGCCTGGCCGAGGGTGTCGGGGATCGTGTCGGGCAAAAAAGAAGCCGCCCCGAGGGGCGGCTTCCGTAAGTGTCGTCTGGATTGGAGGATTAGAAGAAGATGATCCCACCAACCTGGAACAGATCGTAGTCTTCGAAGCCTTGGCTCACAGCCTGCGTGTTGCCGGCTGCGTTGACGCCGATGAAGTCGATATCGGCTGCCTGGTGCTGCCAGCGAGCGAACACGTGCATCGCTGCCGCGTCGATCTCCTGGACCGCGCCAAGACCCCAGCGCTCGATTTCCGAACCCGTCACGTACAGGCCGTTCGCAGCGTTGTTTCCGCAGAAGTTGGAGGCAGTGCCGCCGACCCCGACGAAGTTGGCACAGGTGTTCGTGCCCGCAAGGCCGTTGAAGCCGTCGTTATACTGGCCGTACTCGCCGTACAGGACCGTCGCGCCGAGCGGGTTCCACGTCCGCTTCAGGAAGCCCTTCAAGTACCAGGAGTCCCAGCTCGGGATGCCCTGCTGCACGCCGTTGTAGTTCACGTAGTTCGCGTCGATCTCTTCGTAGTTGTAGTAACCATAGAGACCAAGACCGGTCGGAGCGTGCATGACCGTACCACCGAACTGGTGGATCGAGGTCGACCCCGTCTGGTTCACGCTGAACAGGTTGCCGTTCGACTGCGTGTACGAATAAGCCGCCGAAATCTTAAAGTCGGCCCAGTCGCCCGTGTAGAACACGGCCAGGTCCCAGATCTCAGGAGCGTCGTTCACCGGCGCAAGACGGAAGCTGTTCGAGTAGTCGTCCGTGTAGGACGCCTCGATCCGGAAGCCGCCGAACGTCGGCGAGTCGTACCGGATGCCGCTCTGCGGAGCGCCGTAGCAGTCGCCGCCGATCGGGCCGACGAGCGAACAGTTCAGGAAGTTGCCCCAGGTCATGCCGGACAGGCCGTTGAACCCGGAGGCAGCGTTCTTCGGACGAAGCAGGAAGCCGCCGCCTTCGAAGAACACCGCGTTCGATTCGATCACCGTGCCGGAGATGTCGGCCAGAACAGCCGCGTTATCCGACGCAGGGCTCAGATAGCCCAGGTTGATCGTGCCGTAGTCGTCGCTCTTGATGTACATGTACGAGTACAGCGTCTGGATGCTGCCGAGGCTGAGCGAGTCCTGGGCAAACTGGTTCGAAAAGATACCGAAGTTGTTGCCGTTCAGGAGGTTGCCGGCCCAAGCGCCAGGCGTCGTAACCGTCAAGTTGTAACCGCCGGACCAGCCCGGAGCGATCGTCGCAGAACCCGTGATCGCAAAACGAGACCCAAGGTCGGCGTCCTTCGTGCCAACCCAGCTGTCCGTCAGAGCGCCGTCATCCCACCAGTTCATCGATTCGATGACCCAGCCGGATACCGTCACGGATACCTTCTTGTTCCCCTTCTGCACTGCAGACGCTTCAAGCTCGGCTACCCGCTCTTCAAGATCCGCGCAGCAATTGCCGCCGTAGCCCTGCGCACTCGCAGGCGCAGCGCTCAGAGCGTAAACCCCAAGCCCAAGCGCGGCTGCAATGGCAATGCGGCTGGATGTTTTTGTCAGTCCCCCAAACATCTCCATGTCCTTCCCCCGTTTCTTGCTCGTTCCGCATGACACGTGAAAATAGCGAGTCGCGGAAATCTCCCCGCCTTTATACGTCGTGGGGCCGCGACGATAAATCGCGAAACAGCCCGTTCCCGCCGATTTTGAATCTCTTGTGACATTTTAGTCCCGGTCTTACCAAGTCACGGCCCGGGCGGGGCCCTCACCTATCGGCCGCTTAGGAAAACCTTAACCCTAATACCCTGAAAAATAACGGCTTGGGCGCTCGAAAGCCCGTGGTGGATTGGGGGGATGATATGGCAATCAAGCTATCCGAAATTGGCAGATCGCAGGGAGAACAGGCAAATTTGCCTGCCAAGGAGCCCGGTGTCGCCAATGTCTGCGGGCACGCCGCCGAGCACATGGCCAAGGCCCGGATTGCCCTGGACGGCGAGTCGCTCGACACGGGCCGCGCCCTCGAACATCTCGACGAAGCCATTTCCTGTCTGCAGGGCCTCTCGCGCCGCGGCAAGGCGCCAAAAGCCAAGGACGGCAACACCGTCGTGGCTTTCCAGCCCGCCAAGAATCGGGATTCGGACCGGCGCTCGGCTTAAGCCTCTTCGCCCCAGAATGCCGGCTCGGCCTGCGACAGCCGGCCGCCTAGGCGAACCGGCGCGATGGCCCGGGCAAGCCCTGTCGTGTCATCCACGTCGATCGCGACGCCGCAGACCGTGGCGTCGCCCTTGGACGGCGCAAAACGGCGCGACGGTATCTTGCTCACGAAGCGGCTGATCGGCTCGTCCTTGTCCATACCGAGCACCGAGTCGAAATCCCCACACATACCGGCATCACTCATATAGGCGGTCCCGCCCGACAGAATCTGATGATCCGCCGTCGGCACGTGAGTATGCGTTCCCACGACGGCCGTGGCCCGGCCGTCCACGAAATGGCCGAGCGCTTCCTTCTCGGAGGTCGCCTCCGCGTGGAAATCGATGAAGATCACATCGGCGCCCGTCTTGAGCGGGCAGGCCGCGAGCTGGTCGTCGATAGCGCGGAACGGGTCGTCCAGGTCGCCCATGAACACCCGGCCCATGGCGTTGACCACCAGGACATCGGCGCCGTTGGCGGCCTTGAAGAGGCCCGCGCCCTTTCCGGGCGTGCCGGCCGGGAAGTTGAGTGGGCGCAGCAGGCGATCGTACCGCTCGATGAAGACGAGCGCCTCGCGCTGGTCCCAGACATGGTTGCCGGTGGTGACCACGTCGGCCCCGGCATCCAGCAACTCATTGAGGATCGTCTCCGAAATACCGAACCCACCGGCCGAGTTCTCGCCGTTGACGACGACGAAGTCCGCACCGTAGCGCTCGCGCAATTTCGGCAGGGTCTCGAGGACCGCTACGCGCCCGGCACGGCCGACGACATCGCCTAGAAAGAGAAAACGCATGAAGACGGGCGCATCCGAGCTGATTTCATCCTGCGGGGGTCAATACAGAATTGTCGCGCGGCCCGCCACCCCGTGGAAGCAAGACCCTCCCGGTCGAGGGAGGGTCGCGCCAGCGGAAAGTCCCGCGGGCGGGGCGATGGCGAAATGGGGGCCGCGGTGGCCGTCGGAGCGAAGATCCCGGGTGTCCCTACTTAAGTAGGTGGGCGCCGAGTGACAGAGACCACGATCTCCGTCAGGGTCAACTCCCATGGAATCTTATAGGGCCCTGGAATAAATGCTCCTAACGCACCCCGCAGCCCGGACCCATTATAATAGGGAGTGCAACGGCCTGGGAACAGGTGTCGGATAGACGCGACCTGACGATCGACCAAACTTAGTGTCCGCCGCCGGGATTTTCCGTGAGCCGTGAATTGAGGCCCTCGAGCCGCACGGCCGCTTCGCCGATCTTCGCGAAGAGCTGGGATTCGATCGACCGGGCGTTCTCATCCGATTCCGATTTGTCGCGCCGCGCCTCGGCGAGCTGCGCGCGTAAGTTCTCCACATCGGCCCGCAGCGCCCACAACTCGTCCGTGACGACGAGGGCAGCCATGAGAATGAGACGGTCGTCGCCCACTTGGCCGAAATTCCGCCGCATCTCCTCCACATGTGTACCGATATACTCGGCAAGTTCCGCAAGGTGGCCTTCTTCGCCCTCGTTGCATTCCAGCCGGTAGGTCCGGCTGTTCAACGTCACAACGACTTGCCCCATATGCTGCTCCTAGCCTCTTGCCAGCCCGTCGCGGACCTACCCCTGCATCGCAGGGGCCATGTCCTTCAAAGCGCCCACGACGGCGTCGAGCCGGTCGGACACTTCCTGGTTCGCCGCCTTGAGGCGCCGCACGCGGGTGCGCTCGACCTCCAGATCGGCCAGAAGCTGGTCGCGCTCGTCGGTCAGAAACTTGACCTGTTCGCGCAGTTCCAGGATCTCCGCCGACTGGACCTGGCCCTGGTCGTCCGCAAGAACGCGAGCCAGATTTCCTTCAAGCGCGTCCAGCGCAGCATCAAAACGCGCGAGAGGGTCGCTTGGGTCCAATTTCATCATGGTTTGCGCCATCACGTTCGCCCTCCCAGCCATGCGCCGTCGATTCTCGCGAAAGCCAGCTGTCTTAAAAGCCATGTTCTGCATATGGAACAGTCGGCTGGCGAAATAAGTGGTGACGCCATGTTCAATCGTAAACGGCGCGCCGACAAGCCTCTTCTCACGCAACCCTGTGCAAAGTTTGACAGTCCGGCGAGGCCTATGATTTGAGACAAGCCCTCGCGACCCTTCTCCCCGCAACAATCGACACCCCTGCGCAGACGCCGACCATGTCCAAATTGAAGCCCCGATGCCGCCTCTACCTTCAGGTTGCAGCTCCGTTCACAGCCAGGCAGAGCGAGCAACTTTCCCAGGCTTTATCGGAGCTTTCCCCCGCTTGCGTTCTCATCTGCGGCGACGGCGCAGCGCTTGATCCGGCCATCCTCGACGGGCTGATCGACAAGATCCAAGGCGCGGGCGCCGCCTGCCTGATCGAGGACAGCATCACCGCGGCAGAGGACCTTGGAGCAGACGGCGTCCACATTGCCGCAGACGAAGAAATTTATGCCGAAGCCCGCAAGACCCTGGGTGAAAGCGCCAATATCGGCGTCGCCTGCGGCCTTGGCCGGCACGACGCCATGGCCCTGGCCGAATCGGGTGCGGACTATGTGGCCTTCGCCGCCCCGGACGCGGACGACTTCGAGACGCTGTCGGACACGGTCGCATGGTGGTCGGAAATATTCGTGGTGCCGTGCGTCGCCTGGGACATTGCGGATGTGCGTGAGGCCGTGGCTCTGACCGAGCGCGGCGTGGACTTTATCGCGCCTCCGTCCTCGATCTGGGACGGCGACGATCCCCTCGCGGTCTTGCGCGAGATCGACACAGCCATCGGCAGTATTCGGAGAGAGGCATGAGGAAATTCCGCACCGGACTTGTCGCGCTGATGCTCGCTGCCCTGGCCCATACCGGCCTGGCGGTCACGGCCCACGCCGAAGAGAGCGCGGCCTATGTGGCCTTCGCCGCCGGCAAGTATCAGAAGGCCCTCGAGCTTGCGAAAAAGGAGGCCGAGGCAGGGTCCAAGGAAGCCTACACGCTGATGGGCGAGATGTACGCCGGCGGCCTCGGCGTCACGCAAGACTACACTGAGGCCGCAAACGCCTATGCCCAGGGCGCCGATCTTGGCGACACCAACGCACAGCTTTCCCTCGGCCTCCTGACGGCCAAGGGGCTCGGCACACCGAAAAACGCCCGTATCGCGGCCAACCTGTTCGAACAAGCGGCCAACAGCGGCAACCCCGCCGCCCAGTACAATCTCGCGCTGATGTACCTGCAAGGCGAGGGCCGCGAGGCCAGCGAGGCCAAGGCCGCGGAGTGGATGGAGAAGGCGGCCGAGAGCGGCAACGCTCAAGCCCAGTACGATCTCGGCGCCTTCTACCAGTTCGGTCGCGGAGTTCCGCTCGACGAGAAGAAGGCCGCCGAATGGACCGGCAAGGCCGCCGATGCCGGCCTGTCCCCGGCCCAGGTGGAATACGCCACGATGCTGTTCAAAGGGCGTGGCGTGGAGAAGGACGAGGAAAAGGGAGCCGCCCTCTTCTCTCTCGCGGCCAAACAGGGCAACCCCGTCGCCCAGAACCGCCTGGCGCGCCTTTACGCCAACGGCCTCGTCTTCCCGCTTGACTTGGTGGAGGCGGCCAAGTGGCATCTGATCGCACGCGACGCCGGCGTCAGTGACTTCACCCTCGACATCATGCTGACCAAGCTGACCCCGGAGCAGCGGGCCCAGGCCGCCCGTTTCGTCGACGCCTATGAGGGCGCAACGGTGAGCGAAGTGAAACCGCTCGGCGAACCGCAGCCTGCCACCGCCCTTGACAGCGGCCAGGAGCAAAGTCTTAAACCCAATCCAAGTTCACCAACGGCAAGTCCGCAGAACGCAGCCCCGAGGGCGCGGCCGGCACGACGCAGCCCAAATCGCAGACCACGACACACCCGAAAGGGGCCCAATAGGCACACCATGAAGATCAACGGTAACGAGATCAGGCCCGGCAACGTCATCACGCACAAGAACGGCCTTTGGGTCGCTGTGAAGACCCAGGCTGTCAAACCCGGCAAGGGTCCCGCCTACGCGCAGGTCGAGTTGAAGAACCTGATCGACGGCTCCAAGCTCAACGAACGCTTCCGCGCCTCCGAAACGGTCGAGCGGGTCCGCCTTGAGCAGAAGGACCACCAGTTCCTCTTTGCCGAGGGCGACATGCTGACCTTCATGGACCTTGAGTCCTACGATCAGATTCAGATCCCCCGGGACCTTCTCGAGGACCGCGCCGCCTTTTTGCAGGACGGCATGACGGTGATGGTGGAAAGCCATGAAGGGCGCCCCATCGGCGTCGCGCTTCCCGATCAGGTCACGCTTGAAATCGTCGAGGCGGATCCGGTGGTGAAGGGGCAGACCGCGGCCTCGTCCTACAAGCCGGCCATGCTCGAGAACGGCGTCCGCGTGATGGTGCCGCCATTCATCGAGGCGGGCGAGAAGATCGTGGTCGATACGAACGAAGTCGCCTACGTCCGCCGCGCCGACGCCTAAGCATACAGGCCCCGCCCGGCAATCGGGCCAACACCGCACGCTCAATAAGAGGCTTAAGGAGCCCCATGCCCGCATCCGCGTTGATGAACGTCATGACCGGCGCTGCCCGCAAGGCAGGCCGCAGCCTCGCCCGTGACTTCGGAGAGGTGGAGCATTTGCAGGTGTCCGTTAAGGGACCGGCGAATTTCGTGACCGCCGCGGATCTGCGCGCCGAGGAGATCATCTTCGCCGAACTCTCCCGCGCCCGGCCGGGCTACGGTTTCCTGATGGAAGAGCGCGGCGAGATCAAAGGGCCCGACGGCACCCATCGCTGGATCGTCGATCCGCTCGACGGCACCACCAACTTTCTGCATTCCATCCCGATCTTCGCTATTTCCATCGCCCTCGAACGCGACGGCGAACTCGTGGCCGGGCTGATCTACAACCCGGTCATGAACGAGACCTTCACCGCCGAAAAGGGCCAAGGCGCCTTTCTCAACGACAAGCGCATTCGCGTGGCCGCACGTTCCGAACTCGCAACCTCGGTGATCGGCACGGGCATTCCGCATAGCGGACGCCCCGGGCACGAGCGCTTCCTTGGCGAAGTCGAGACGGTCATGGGAACAAGCGCCGGCGTCCGCCGCACGGGCTCGGCAGCCCTCGACCTCGCCTGGACCGCCGCAGGAAGGTTCGACGGCTTCTGGGAGAACAACCTGCACGCCTGGGACATGGCGGCCGGCATCGTCATGGTGAAAGAGGCGGGCGGCTACGTGACCGACACGAACGGCAAGGACAAGATCTTCGAAACCGGCGGCGTCGTCGCGGGCAATGAGACGATCCACTTGAAGCTCCTGAAGCTGCTGAAGGCCGCAAATGCCAAGGCCGCCTCGCCCGCGAAAGCCGGCTAGCGGGGCCCCGAGCCTCCCGGCATGTAGAATTGCCAGGTCTGCCGGGCGGAACTCCGCCTTTAGCTTGCCGTTTTGCCTGTCAAACTAATCGGGTACTCTCGGTTTTGAGTGAAACTTGCGCGAATCGCGCGAGCTCTTCGAGCATAGGATGCATGGCTGGACGCCATACAAGGACCCCAGCAAAGACCAATGGCACGCAAGACCTATCGGACTAAGCTCTCGCGCCCGCAGATCTTTCTATGGCGTATGTCGCTGTTTCTGGTTCTCGCCGTCCTGCTCGCGATCATCCTCGATGGTCAGACCGGCCAGCTCCGGACCAGCTTCATGGCCAATCCGGGCCTGAACGGACTCATCATCGGCGTGCTGATCGTCGGCTGCGTCTATGCCTTCCGCCAGGTGCTGCGGCTCTACCGGGAGATCAACTGGGTCAATAATTTCAGCATCACGGATGCGAGCACGACCAAGACCAATCCGCCCGTGCTGCTCCTGCCCATGGCGACCATGCTGCGCGACACGACGGGGAATTTGAGCCTCGAAACCGGATCGGCGCGGACATTGCTGGATTCGGTCGCGTCGCGCCTGGACGAACAGCGCGAGACCACGCGCTACCTCGTCGGGCTCCTCGTGTTTCTCGGCCTGCTCGGCACGTTCTGGGGCCTTCTGACCACCGTCAGTTCCGTGGGCAATACGATCGGCGCGCTGGACACCAGCGGCGGCGAAAGCGTGATGCTGTTCGATCAGTTGAAAGAGGGCCTCGCCGGACCGCTCTCCGGCATGGGCATCGCCTTCTCGTCCTCGCTGTTCGGCCTCGCCGGCTCGCTCATTCTCGGCTTCCTCGACCTGCAGGCCGGCCATGCCCAGAGCCGCTTCTACAACGAACTCGAAGACTGGCTCGCCAACGTCACCGAGCTGCAGACCACCGATCCGGGCGACAGTGTGCCCCCGCAGTTGCGCTACGCTCTCATGGATATGCAGCGCTCGATTTCCGACCTCGGCGACCGCGTCGGCCAGGGCGGCCAGACAGAAGCCGCCGTGCACGACCTCGCGCAAGGGGTCGACAAGCTGATCCGCCAGATGCGCGCCGAGCAGAAGGTGGTGCGGGAATGGGCCGACGAGCAGGCCCAGCAGCAGCAGGAGATCGCCACCGTCCTGCGCCAGGTCGCGGCCAAGCCCAAGGCGCCGACCGGCCAATGAGCAGGGCGGGGCAAATCATGCACGCGAGGAAACGATAGATGGCTCTCGCCCGCGGCCGCCGCAGCCAGTATCAGACCAATCTCTGGCCGGGCTTCGTGGACATGCTCTCCACGCTGCTGCTCGTGGTGATCTTCCTGATGTCGCTCTTCATGGTGACGAACTACATCATCACCCAGGCGTCGAGCGGCAAGGACACCATGCTGTCGCGTCTCAACCGTCAGCTTGCCGAATTGACCGAGCTTCTCGCGCTCGAGCGATCCCAAAAGGATTCCGCCGAGGACAATCTCGCCGCGCTGCAGGCGACGCTGCTCGACACCCAGGCCCAGAACAAGCGCCTGACCGGCCTTCTCGGCGATGCCAGCGGCGCCTCGGACGATGCGGAAGGGCGCATCGCCGCGCTCGGCACCCAGCTCGACGAGCAGCGCAACATCACCAATGACGCGCTCGCCAAGGTGGAACTGCTCAATCAGCAACTGGCCGCCTTGCGCCTCCAGCTCGCCGCGCTGAACGAGGCGCTCGAAGCCTCCGAGGCCAAGGACAAGGAGAGCCAGGAGACGATCGCCAATCTCGGCGAACGCCTCAACGTGGCGCTCGCCAGAAAGGCGCGCGAACTGGCGCAATACCGTTCAAACTTCTTCGGCGAGTTGCGCAAGACGCTGGGACAGCGCAAGGACTTCAGGATCGTTGGCGACCGCTTCGTGTTCCCCTCGGACGTGTTGTTCGATCCGGGCTCGGCGACGCTGAAGACGAGCGCCTATGGCCAGCTCGATAATCTCGCCACGGCACTGAAAGAGATCCAGGGCAACATCCCCGCCAACATCCCCTGGGTCATGCGGGTGGACGGACATACGGACATCACGCCCATCTCCTCGTCCACCTTCCCTTCGAACTGGGAGCTGTCGGCGGCGCGCGCCATCTCCGTGGTGCGTTACCTCATGGCGCGCGGTATCGCGCCCGAGCATCTCGTGGCGGCCGGCTTCGGCGAATTTCAGCCGATCGATAGCGGCAACAGCCCGACGGCCTTGGCCCGCAACCGCCGCATCGAACTCAAGCTGACGGAACGGTAGGCCCTACTCGGCCGCGTCGGGCGCGAATTGCAGCGAGGCGAGCCGCGCATACAGACCGCTCTTCGCGATCAGTTGCTGATGCGTGCCCTCTTCCACGAGTTCACCCCGGTCGAAGACCAGAATGCGGTCCGCATTCACCACCGTGGAAAGCCGGTGGGCAATGACGAGCGTCGTGCGTCCGTCCATCACCTTGTCCAGCGCCTTCTGCACCAGGGTTTCGTTGGTGGTGTCGAGCGCGCTCGTGGCCTCGTCCAGCAGGAGGATCGGCGCATCGCGCAGCACCGCCCGGGCGATGGCAATGCGCTGACGCTGGCCGCCTGACAACGTGACACCGCCCTCCCCCAGCTGCGTCTCGTAGCCTTCCGGCAATTCGGTGATGAAGTCGTGCGCGAACGCGGCTTTCGCGGCCGCTTCGATCTGCGCCGGCGTCGCCGTCTCCGCGCCGTAGGCGATATTGGCGGCGACCGTGTCGGCGAAGAGCGCCGTCTCCTGCGGCACCATGGCGAAGCGCGACCGCAGGTCGTGCAGGTCCGCCATGTCCACCGGCACGTCGTCCACGCGGACCGTGCCCGATTTCGGATCGTAGAAGCGCAAGAGCAGCGCGAAGATCGTGGTCTTGCCCGCGCCGGAGGGGCCAACGAGAGCGACACGCTCGCCTGGCTTTACCGTGAAGCTCACCCCGTCCAAGGCCGCGATGTCGGGCCGCAGCGGATAGGCGAAAGACACGTCGTCAAAGGCGATCTCGCCGCGCCCAGGCTCGGGCATCGGCGTCGGATGGGGTGGCGATTGGATCTCGGATTCGGCCTCGAGCAACTCACCGAGCCGTTCGGCGGCGCCCGCGGCCTGGGCGACTTCGCCCCAGACGTCGCTGAGCCCGCCGACGGCGGCGGCCGCGAAGACGGCGTAGAGCACGAACTGGCCGAGCGTGCCCCCGGTCATCGAACCGGACAGCACGTCCTGCGCGCCGTACCAAAGCACGCCGACAACGGACAAAAAGACCAGGAACATGGCGATCGCCGTCAGCCCGGCCCGCGCCTTGGCCCGGTCGTTGGCCGCCTCGAAGGCCCGGTCCATGGCGCGGCGGAAGCGGCTCGTGGCGGCGCGCTCATTGGTGAAGGCCTGCAGCACTTTCACCTGGCTCAGGCTTTCGCTGGCATAGGCTGACGCTTCGGCCAGCGTATCCTGGGCGTAGCGCGAGCGGGCGCGCACGGAGCGGCCATAGGCGACCAGTGGCAGAACGATCAGCGGAATGGCGATGAGAACCGCCAGCGACAGTTTGGGGCTCGTCACGATCATCATCACGACGGATCCGACGACCAGCAGCAGGTTGCGCATCGCCTGGGACACGGCGGTCCCGGCGGCAGCCTTCACCTGGGTCGTGTCCGCGGTCAGCCGCGACATCACTTCGCCGGAGTGGGACACTTCATAGAAGGCGGGGCTGAGGCCCGTGAGATGCTTGAAGACATCGGTGCGAATATCCGCCACTACGCGCTCGCCGAGCCAGTTCACGCAGTAGAACCGGGCCGCGCTTGCGATCGCGAGCAGCGCGCCGACGCCGACAAGCGTGCCGAAATAGACGTCCACCAGTTCGGGCTCGATGCCCGAAAAGCCGAGGTCGATCATCCGGCGCAGCGCGAGCGGCAGCGCCAGCATCGCCCCCGCCGCCACGACCAGGGAGACGAGCGCGGCCAAGAGCATCCATTTGTGGCGCAGGAGATAAGGTTTGAGGCGCCCCAGGGGCCGCAGGGACACGCGCTTGGGTTTCCCGGTCTGTTCGGGCTCCAAGGCGGCTTCCACGGACGTCGGGGCGGAGGATGGCGCGGGCGTCCCCGCAGGTTTCAACGGAACAGGTTGCAACAGAAATACCCAGCAGAACTTTGGTCCGGCGTCCGAAATGGCGCCAGTTCGGGGCGACTTTAAGCGGCTTGTCACCGCGCGCAAAGCCCCAGATACACCCCAAATCCTCGGGACATAAGCGCAAAGTTAAGCCGCGTGCATCGCTATGGCCGCCAAAACGGCCGCGAAACCGCTCCTACTCGGCCGCTGGCGCTGCAAAAACCACGTCCTGATCGGCATTATCGATCAGGTCGATCGTCGCGGACGCGGCCCCGTTCGGCAGTCGGATCTCCGTCTTGGACCCGAGCCGCAGCCGCAGCACGCCGTCGGTCAGGACGCCGGACCGGGACCAGGGCTCGAAATAGCTCTTGAGGACGTCGATCTCCTCCGCGTTCTGCGTGACCGTCTCCCCGCTGTCGAGCTTGAAGGTGATGCTGCGCACATAGGCCCCGTTGGTCGAGGCGCCCGCGTTCACATAGAGGACGGCCGCGTCCGGCTGCGGCGCCGGCTCGGCCACGATCCGGTAGGCCTCGACGCCGGTGCGCCGCTCCAGATGAGCGATCCCGAAATAGTAGTCGTAGAACCCGACCGTGAAGATCACGGACGCCACCGTCAGCGCGATGGCCACGGGCTTGGTGAAGACGCCCCGCAGCGGATCGATGCCGACCACGTTGTCGAGGGAGTAGAGGCCGGGCCCGTAGAGCATGACGCTGACCGAGATCGCGAAGCCCAGCGCCGCCATGGTCCACTCGTCGAGGCATTCAAAGCCCTGCCAGCCGAAGATGAGCATGAGGGCGATATTGAGAAGGGCCGCGCCGATCGCCGACAGGCGCGTGAGGAACCCGAAAATGAGCCCCAGTCCCGCGAGCGCCTCGCCGATCGTCATGGCGTAAGTGGCGAACTCGGCCAGACCCGGCCGCGCCAGCACGAAATGGACCAAACTCTCGATGGGCGAGCCGGGCGCCGCCGCCACGAGCTTGTTCGCCACGTCCTTGGCGCTGTCGATGTCGAGCTTGGCAGGGACGTTGTAGAGGCGCCGCCAGGCGGCGGAAAGGAAGACAAACCCCATGGAAATCGCGGAGGCCCGCAAGGCGAGCTGCTTCACGTCCGCGAAGCGATCATCCGTCTGATTCATCTTTTTCCCTCTGGTTCTTAAGTGTACCCCTACAATTCGGTCCTAGAGGCCGCGATTTTCAAATACCAGTCACGAACGCGCGATCTTCGAAGATGCCGCAGATGCTTGCTCTACCGGCGGTTCCGCGCTATAGGCTGCGGCCAATTCCGCTAGATCAACGACGCGACGCGGAGCCGCCCGGCAAGCCGGGGCGGCCCGAGCAAACAAGGTTTTGAGCCATGAAGAAGGATATTCACCCCGATTACCACCAGATCAAGGTGGTCATGACGGACGGCACGGAGTTCCTCACCTATTCGACCTACGGCGCCGAGGGTGACACGTTGAAGCTGGACATCGATCCCAAGACCCACCCGGCCTGGACCGGCGGCGGTCAGCACCTGATCGACCGTGGCGGGCGCCTCTCGCGCTTCAAGAAGAAGTACGAAGGCTTCATCAAGTAGAATTCGGGACTTAACGTCTCACGAGAAAAAGCCGGCTCTTCGGGAGCCGGCTTTTTTGTTGTCCGAGCCCGCAGGATCAGCGCACGAAGAGAATCTGCTTTTGATCCAAACCAGACTCAAGCGCACGATTCAAAGCCACGCGCCGGGGCTATCCTGCTACCGCATTCCATCGCCCTGCATCAAAGCCATGCTGTTAATGCGCTACCAGCGCCAGGGGCGCACTACACGGCGGACAGGGCGCGTCACCCTACGGACAGGACGTGTAATAGCGCGCGCTGTGCGGCGCACTGGACGAAACACCGGGCGCGGGCGCCAACGAGCCTCTTCGACAAGCGATTGATGCTCTAGCTTCGGCATAGGCGTGACTGCTTCGGCGCGCTGCGAAGCAAGCCCCGAACCCAAGAGCACCACGACAGCAATTAGTCCCGTTGTGAGTTTGCGCATCGTTCTTCCTCCCTAAAACTGCCAGCTTTGCAAAACTTAGACCCCGCAAGGCGAAACAGCCCGGCGTCGCCGTCTACTTTTCAACGGGCTGCGGCGAAGGAAACGTCCACGTTCCGTCGAGGATTTCCGGGCGTGCCTCGTACAGGCGTACTGCATAGTTCCAACCCTCTGTCAGAGGAATGCAGTTTATCCGCCCATCGTCACACCCGCCGAGATGCACGGTAAGCGAACCGTCTTCGTTCGGCTTCCCGGAGATATTGTTCACACTGTAAACGTCGAGATCGTTCTTCTCGAAATAGCCGTCCTTGTTGTAGACGCTGATCGACCAGAAGGCGTCGACGGGCACATCCTTCGCGGTGATCTGGTACGCTCCGACAGGAAGATTGGGATTGACGTTCAAATAGTAGGCCTCTTCGGCCGGCAAGCCGCCCCAACCAAAGGCCGATCCAATTAGGAAACGCACCGGATCCACGTCTGCCTTACTTCCAAACGTCCGCTTTGTATCTGGAACGCCCTTGGCCAGCTGGAGAAGCGGATCGTACGTAGCTTTGTAGCTCTTCATGTCATAGTTGGGCATAGCGAATGGCTTTGCCGAAACGGCGTCGATCTTCATTTCATCCTGTAGCGCATTCGCGGCTTTGATGTCCGCCTCATCCGCAGAATTCACCAGCATGCGCGCCGACAGGATTACATGGGGCGTATCGAACTCTTCCATTGTGAGTTCGTGCGTGCCGCCTCCATGGAACACTTTGTTGATATACCCATCGTTGTTGACGACCATGAGCGATAGGTAGCGGTCGCCAACATCAGGAAGCGTGACGGTGGCCCCTTCTGAGATATCGACAAGCGCGAAGCTGTAGAGCGTGTCACGGTTCATCCGAATGACGTTTTGTTTGTCGAGAGGCGTCGGCAGCCGATTGTGGCTCCACTTGTTCACACCGTTTGTGGCCTCAAGCATCCGTCCTATCTGCATGTCTGTTTCGGCGCGTGCGAAGTTGTCGACATTGACCGTGATCGGATCGTTTTCGGCGCAAACGTTCTGGGTCCCTAAAAGCAGTATTGCACAGAGCATACAACTCAGACGCATGGATGGTCGTGTCATTGGACGCACCTCCTCTTTTTGTCTTTCTTGCTCAGCCTACTATCCGGTCGGCGAGGGCGCCTGATCCAGATCAAAGGACGACTACTGATGACCCAAAAAGGACATGATAGTCCGTTGACAGATAATGCCTTGACCTAAATCATTCCGTCTAAGGAGCGTGCAGCTAGGGTGGTCTCCGGCTAACATTCCAGGAAGCCACCACAGATGTGACGGAGAGTTCAAAAGTCGGAGGTCTCCATGTCCAAGGAACTTCTCTCGTATTGTCGGCTGCTCGGTGTTGCGGCGTTGCTTGGCCTTTGCCTTGGGGGGCTGTGCACCCCAGTTCATGCCGCTGAGTTCAGTTACGACAAGGAAGCCCTCTCCGAAGCAAAGCCGTGGACCTCTGAGAAGTTCACGGATGATCCTGCCAATTTCCAGTTCGTGGTTATTGGCGATCGCACCGGAGGCGCCAACGTTCAGGGCACCTTCAAATTAGCGATGGATCAGATCAACTTGCTGCAGCCGGAGTTCGTCATCAATGTTGGCGATACGATCGAGGGCTACAGCGACGACGCGGCAAAGCTCAACGCTGAATGGGATGAATCCGACGGTGTGCTGAAGACGCTGGAGATG
Organism: Methyloceanibacter sp. wino2; assembly: GCF_003071365.1. Taxonomy (NCBI): domain Bacteria; kingdom Pseudomonadati; phylum Pseudomonadota; class Alphaproteobacteria; order Hyphomicrobiales; family Hyphomicrobiaceae; genus Methyloceanibacter; species Methyloceanibacter sp. wino2. The sequence goes on along the minus strand of NZ_CP028960.1, from coordinate 2,381,329 downwards.
CCGTTTTTCCCAACACCTGGCAATCACGACATCGCGAATAAGACAGCACAACAGGTGTACCGTGACCGCCACGGCGCGACCTATTACTACTTCGTCTATAAGGACGTGTTGTTCCTAGTTCTCGACAGCGAAAATCCGCCCCGCCAAGCCCCCGAGGGCATGGAGGAAAAACTCGAAACCTACAACCGGCTGCAGACGGAAGACCCCGAGAAGGCGAAGGCCATGTTGGCCGAGTTCATGTCCGATGAAGCTGTCGTCGCCGCGCTTGGGAAGCCCGTGGAGTTCAATGACGCTCAAACGACCTTTGTAAAGAACACGCTCGCAAAATATCCTGACGTGCGCTGGACCTTTCTGTTCCTGCACGAACCCGCGTGGGAGAATCCGTCAGAGAGCTTCAACAAAATTGAGCAGCTTCTGAAGGACAGAAAGCACACCTTCTTTGCAGGGCACCTGCATTATTATGACTACGACAAAATCAATGGCGTTGAACACATCACGATGGGACCCGCGGGAGCCTCGTTTCACCAAGAGGGTCCGGGCAATGTGGATCACATCATGTGGGTGACCATGACGGACGATGGTCCTCAGATGGCCAACATCGCCCTAAAAGGCGTTTTCGATCGCAAGGGCCTCGATCCCTCGTTGTTCGGTGCCTACGACCGCAAAGGGGCCGAGACCGAAGCGCCCGAAAGCGAGGCAGAGAAATAGGTCCATGTCCGCTAGTGGCACGAAGCAGACGCGCCGGCCCCTCAGACGTCATGTCTGCTGCTGACCCCAAGCCGACATCACGTCAGAGCGTGTTCTTGTAGATCTTCCCGGTCTTGATAGTGATGGCGAATCTATTCTTGCAATCAAGAATGCGCGTTCTCGCGCCCTGCCATCTTCAACGCCTCATGGACGTGAGCCACCTGGCAAGTCTGATTTGCTTTACCTGTTCGCCTTGTGCAGCTTGCCCGACAGCACCGTGCCCCAGACCGGGATGTCCTTAATCTTCGTCGGATCGACGGCGTAGGGGTCGCCCTCGAGCACGGCGAAGTCGGCGAACTTGCCCGGTATCAGGCTGCCGACCTTGTCTTCCATACCGATGACGTAGGCGGCATCGATCGTGATCGCGCGCAGCGCCCGATCGACCCCGATGCGCTCACCCGGCGCCACCACCGTCTTGCCGTCTTCGGCGATGCGAGCGACCGCAATGCCGACGGCTTCCAGCGGATTCATCGGCACGATCACCTGCGGATAGTCTGAATGCAGCCCGAAGATCACGCCTTCGCGTTCCAGCGATCCCAGCCGAGCAAAGGCTTCGGAGCGATCCGGACCATAGGCGTGGTTGCTGTGCAGCAGGCTGCGATAGCCGGCGAAATAGATATTGACGCTGGCAACCCCGCCCAGCTTCGCCGTCCGGCGCACCTGCATCGGCGTGCTCATGGTGTAATGCTCGAGGTTAAAGCGATGGTCGAAGCGCGGCTTGCTGTCCTGCAATTCGGCCAGCGAATGGAGGCATGCGTCGAGCGACAGGTCGCCGTTGACGTGGCAGTGGATCTGGATTCCTGCCTTCCACCAGGGGAGCATTCGGGCCGTTAGCTGATCCCATGGAATATTGTTCACGCTGCCGTTCGAGCCATCGAGAAAGCCCGGGAACCGAACCATGCTCGACATGAGCGGCAGCGACCCGTCGGTCCAGAACTTGATGCCGTCGACGAACAGCTTGTCATTGCCCTTTGCTGCCATCTTCCGCCAGGCATCGACAGCGCCATCCCCGTATTTGGCGTGCATCACGGCTTCCATCGGCACCAGCCGCATCCGGACCGCGAAGTTCGGATCGGACTCCGCCTCGGTGGTGTCTTTCCACTCCGTATCGAGATCGATGGCGCCGTACGCCATGTCGGAGGTGGTGGTGATGCCGACACTGGTGGCAATGTCGCCCATGAACTTCAGGCCCTTGACGCCCCCGAGCGCGATGATCTTCGGAAAGACCGGCTTCAGTGCCGCCTGAACGGCCAGCGTCTCATTGAAAACACCGCTCAGCGTGCCGTCGGGATTCTTGAAGACGCCATGGATGGTGGTGTCATCCTTGATCCCGGCTACCTTGATCGCGGGGCTGTTGAGGTAGACGAAATGCGGTGCGAAGGCGATCACCGTGATCGACCGCGTTTTGCTGATCGCATCGAGCCCCTTGCGATCGAGCGAACCACCCTGGTTTGCGGGATCGAAGCCGTAGGCGATGATCGGCTCGTTCGGATCGCTCAGATTCCGGTCGATCTCGGTGAGCTTCGCGATCACGTCGTCATGCGTGGGCACCGGCTCGTACATGCCGCCCGCCGGGTTCGGCAGTTCGATCGGCCCGATATAGCTGAGCGCCATGAAGCCCGCTGACATATAGAAATGCGTATGGGGCTCGATGAAGCCCGGCATGACGATCTTGTCTTTAAGGGTGTCGTCGACGGTGTAGTTGTAGCGCGACAGCCACGGCTTCATCGATTCCAAGGTGCCGGTGGACAGAACCCTGCCGTCCAGAACGGCAATGGCAGTGGCCTCGGGCCGGCCCGGATCCATCGTGTAGATCTTTTTGGCCGTGTACACCGTGATCGGTGTCCCCGCGGCCTTGAGTGCGGCTGCCCATTCCGGGTGATCGGGCGACGGCGCGGATTGGGCGTTTGCCGTCATCACCGTCGCGCAGGCGATCAGCAGGCAGGCGAATGGCAGACGAAAGGCTTTCAGAAGGTGTTTCATCCTACGTTCCTTATAGGCTCAACCGAGACCTGCTTGATCAGATTGCCATCGACCAGAACGTTGGCATTCTCGATGAGCTCCTCGTTCTTGCCGTCGAAGACGTTGACGTTGGTGAACAGCGTTTGCGGCTTCGTGCCCGCGTCTTGTGCGAGCGTCGGGATTGACGCGGCAATGAAGGCCAAAAGCAGCAGGACAAAGCGATACATCTGACGTTCCTCCCAAGGTCAGGCCGCGGGCTTCCAGGTGACGGACGTGGCGGCCTTTTGGAAAGCGAACGGGTCTGCCGGCTTGAACTTTCCCGATACTTCGCCCGATGCTTCGATGTCGGTAGCGAGGTCGAACATTTGGGCCGGAGCGCCTTCTTCGAGATTCAACTTCGCCAGGTCGATCCACACCACATTGGGCATGTCGCAGAACTCGAAATAGTAGCGCTTGTTCGTGCAGTCACTGATCGTCCGCCAGATGGTCGCCGCGATGTTGGGTCGGACGGGATCGTTGGCGCCGAAGGGCGTGGCCATGTTGCGGATCACACTCAGCACGCCGGCGACTGCCGCCTGATACGAACCGGGATTGTCCGGCAGCTTCGTCAGGTAGAACGCGCCGCGCGCGAAGCGATCCTCGGCCTCCATGGTGCCGGGGATCGGTTTTTTGCCGCCGAGCCCCTCATACTGCTTCAACAGCACAAGCTGATCGTCGTAAGGCGGCGAGTTCGTCATCACCGTGTGCTGCGGCCCGTGGTGAATGTGCGGTTCGCCATCGAGGATCTCGATGACGGCGGAATCGCCGCTCCCATCCGAAAGAGACAGATGCAGCGGTGCGTCCACTTTCTCGCCCTGGTGAACGAGCTCGAAAGGCCGGACCTGAAACGCCTTGGCCACGTCTACCGCCTCGGCAACCGTCGCACAGGTATCGAGGAAGCACTGAACCCATAGCGCGATCGAAATGCCGGGGCGGGATGGATCGCGCTCGCCGTACTTGGCCTCCGCCAGGTAGAGAAGATCGATGTTCAGCCCGGCTTCATTCAGGCCATCGGCGGTCGCGCAATCCCAGACGCTTGATATCACGCTGCCGTACTTCGACGTCCACTCGAGCGGATTTTCCTCGACCAGCCCTTCGCGTGCGATGCCCTTTGGCATCGCCCAGAGCTTGGTTCCCATCCTCGCGGTCCAGTCCATGTTCCGTCCGACGAGCACGGGCTGTCCGTCCGCCTTCCATTGAATGCGTGAGCACATTTCTGGACCACCTTTCGTTCAATCCTCGTCATTATCGGCTCCGTGGTGCTTCTCGCTGAGGATAAAAGCCAACTCATCGCGCATGATGCGATTCAACTCGTCGATATGCTTGGCCGCCCTGGCGAGAACCTCGCGAGCCTCCTCGTTGGACGGAACGGAACCCGGCGACGACAATAGCTCTGTATACCGCCTATGGAGCGCGCTGTTCACCATCATCATTTTGCCCAGCAGTGTGGCCTGCAAGGTCACAAGCTCTTCGAAGCTCAGCATGTCGGGAGAGGAATGTGCGAGACGTTCGTCTCGAAGCAAATGTGTCCACCAATTCAACTGGAGTCTCCTTCGGAAGGCTGCCATCGCGCATTTCGACGCGATGTGGATATGCGGGACGCGTTTGAGCCGCCTGCCGACACTCTATCAAGTGTGGAGCGTGAAGGCCCGGTTCCTCTGTAGACGGGGCTTTCCGCTACCGTCAGCGCCATCCCCCCTCGCCCATTCCAGCCTCGAGCCGCGGGAAGCGTCCGAACCGAAAACGGCCCGCGGGACGCTTGGCAGGACAGGTCTTATGTTATAACGTTATGCTCTCTTGTTATGATATAACATAAAAATGCTTGGGGGCAGTTATGGTTCAGGGGCCAAACAGGGGCATCGCGCTCCTGTGCGTATTTCCGTGTGGCTTGGCAGTCGGTATGGGCGCGGCCGCCGCGCAAGAAGCCGGGGAGGTTCAAGAAGTCTATGAACTCCCCGCGATCGAAATCACGACGGCGAGCCCGGTAGAGAAGCCGAAAAAAGCCTCGAGCGGCGCCTCGGGAGGCGCTTCGCGTGCCCCAAGTCCTGCACGCAGAAGCACGCGGCCCGCCAGCCCTTCGAGACCCAGCACGCAAACGTCGAGCCGTTCACGCGCACCGGCACAGCCCGCGCCCGCTCAGACCGATCAAGTCCTCGATATCGATATTCCGGCCGGCATTTCGATCGTGAGCGGGGCGGACAGCTTCGTGCCCGTAACGGTCGCGACCGAGCGGGAGATCCTTGCGAACCCGGGCGCGACGATCACCGACAGCTTGCAGAACAAGCCCGGCATCTCCGGCACGACCTTCGCGCCCGGTGCCAACCGGCCCATCATCCGCGGCCTCGACAGCTACCGCGTGCGCATCCAGGAAAACGGCATCGGAAGCCACGACGTATCGGCGATCTCCGAAGATCACGCGATCCCCATCGACCCCTCGGACGCCGACAAGATCGAAGTCGTCCGCGGTCCCTCGACCTTGCGCTACGGCTCCCAGGCGATCGGCGGCGTAGTGTCCGTCGAAAACCAACGCATCCCGACCTATCTCCCCGAGCACGGCTTCTCGGGCATGATCAAAGGCGGCGGCAACACCGTCGACGAGGGCGGCGACGGCGCCTTCAGCGTGACCGGCGGCTCACATGGCATCGTGCTTCATGCCGACGGCTTCATTCGCGACTACGAAGACTACGAGACACCGCTCGGCGAAGAGCTGAACAGTTTCGTCGACAGCAAGGGCGGCTCGGCGGGTATCTCCCACGTCTGGGACAACGGCTTCATCGGCGTGTCCTACGCGCGCTTCGAGAGCCTGTACGGCATTCCCGGCGAAGAGGCGGAGGAAGGCTTCTTGCCGCGAATCGATCTCGTGCAGGACAAGGTTCTCGTGAAAGGCGAGTGGCGGCCGGAATCGTCCGGCATCGAGGCCGTCCGCTTCTGGTTCGGTGCCTCCGACTACGCGCATGACGAGCTTGAGCGGCATAGCGCGGCCGGTCACGACCACGAGGAGGAAGAGCACGGCCACGACGAACACGAAGAGCATGAGCACGAGGACGAAGAGGCCGGCGATTTCGAGATCGGCTCGGTCTTCACCAACGAGCAGCAGGAAGCCCGCATGGAAATCCAGCATTCGCCTGTCATGAGCCGCTACGGCGAGGTGCGCGGTGCCGTAGGTGTCCACTGGGACCACGCCGATACGGCAGGCTTGAGCTACGAAGGCGACTCGCTCCTCGAGCCTGCGGACACCGAGAGCATCGCCGGGTTCTGGTTCGAGGAACTCGAAGCGTCCGACCGGTGGCGCTTCCAAACCGCGCTGCGGGTCGAGAGTGCCAGCGTCGACGGCTTCGGCTATTCCAGCATCGCCGATCCCGAAGCACCCGTTGTCTACAGAGGCGATCGCACGTTCGTACCCGTGAGCGGCGGACTTGGCGCGCTGTACGACCTAGGCAACAACACGGTCTTGCGGCTGAACGGTCAAGCCGTCGAGCGCGCACCTGCAGCGGCGGAGCTCTTTTCGAAAGGCGCACACCACGCAAGCAACACGTTCGAGATCGGCAATCCCTTTCTCAACGAGGAAAAGGCCCAAACGATCGAGCTGGGCCTGAAGCGTCCGGTCGGCAAGTTCCGTTACGACGCCAGCGGCTACTACACGAACTACGACGGCTTCATCTACCGGGAGCTCACGGGCCTTACCTGTGGCGTCGATCTCGATTCATGCGAACCGGAAGGTCACGACGACCACCACGAAGAGGGTCATGAGGAGGAAGGCCACAGCCACAGCTTCGACCAGGTGCTGTTCAAGCAGCGCAATGCCGTGTTCTACGGCGTCGAGCTGCTTGGCGAGTACGACGTCGGATCGGTCTGGCGCGGTGTCTGGGGCATCGACGGTCAATACGACTTCGTTCACGCCCGGTTCGACGACGGCGAATATGTGCCGCGTATGCCGCCGCACCGCCTCGGTGGCGGCGTCTACTATCGGGACAGCAACTGGTTCGCCCGCGTCGGCCTCTTGCACGCCTTCGAACAGAACCAAGTCGCACCGGAAGAGCCGACGACCCCCGGCTACACGCTGCTCAACGCCGAACTGAGCTATGTGGTCGCGAGCGCGGGGCCGGGTGTTCTTGCACCGACGATGCGGATCGGCGTGAAAGGCGATAACCTCCTGGACGAGAAGGTGCTGAACTCTGCCTCCTTCAAGCGGCGTGAGAACGTGCTGGAACCAGGCGCGAATGTCCGCTTCTTTGGAAGTATGCGGTTCTGACACTTTGGGAGGATCAGGAGGAACAATGTCATGACCGAGACCAATGTCGAAGCGCACAAGGACCATCTGCGCTACGAGCAGGACCATCTGAAATGGTCGGCGGACCACATGCGTGCGCTGGCAATTCTCAAGCGCGTGGAGGCTCACATCTTCACCCATGAAGCCGAAATCGCCGCGCACCGTGCGGAAATCGTCCGCCACGAAGAGACCATCGAGCACGGCGACGCACACGCGCCGACACCCTCGGAAGGGCAGCACAAGAAGATGGGCCATACCCACACGGCGTCCGGTCAGAACCACGACCGTCTCCTGAGCGCCATCTGCGACCTCGAAAAGTTTCTTTGAGGGCGCGAAGACTTCATCGCGTAGAATTCGGGACAACTCCCACGCAAGAAGGCCGGCTCATAAGGAGCCGGCTTTTTTGTTGGTGGCAACGCCAACGACTATGCTTGCCATGATCCCACCGAAGGATGATTCGACTCGGCGGCTCATCGCCGCCCTCACAATGAGAGGAGGCCTCCGATGCGCGTGAAGAGAGTGCCGAACTTCGGCGTGCTTCTACTTGTTCTGTGCCTTTTGATCGTCGTCGCGCCGATCGCCACGAGTCCCGCCACGCACTACGCCATCGAACTCCTTTTCAATGTCGTCTTCATTGCCGGCGCCTATTGGTTGGCACGGGGAGACAGCACGCGGTGGGTCTATCTCTGCTTGACGCTGGCCGCTCTCATCACGCGCTGGGGAGCCCTTCTGGCAGGGACCCAGTGGCTGCAAGTGACCTCGGCCACGGTCACCCTGGCCTGGTTCGCGCTCAGCATCGCGCTGATCTTCGGCGAGTTGGCCCGGCGGCGCGACGTCGACGCCAACACGATCATGGGCGCCGTTGTTGCGTATCTGCTCCTCGCCGTCGCGTTCGCGTATCTCTACGGCATCATCGAACACATCCAGCCTGGGTCGTTCGCAGGGCTTCCAGCCAACACCGATCGCGCGCACTTGGGCGACGCGCTGATCTACTTCAGCCTCGTGACCCTGACCACCGTGGGATATGGGGACATCGTTGCCGCATCGGGCCCTGCCCGGCCGCTGGCGGGATTGGAAGCAGCCTGCGGGACGCTCTATGTCGCCGTCATGATCGCCCGGCTCGTCGCGATCGAGGTTGCCGCCAGGATTCGTGGCGAAGACGGACGCTGAACAGGCGTTACTGCGCCTAGACGAAACCGGAATCCGCGCATGCTTACAGGTCTGTGTCTGCGTGACGCAGCCGTCGCGGGAGGCAGCCATGCGCACGACATCTTGTGGTTTTCGCCAAATGCGCCTATATAGAGCGATCGACATTTGGCCGGACAATTGGCCGTAGCGCTCAAGCGCACGTTTCAGACCCTCCCAAACATCGACAATCTCGCTTCGAGACGCGCCATCGCGCGTCTTCAGGCACGACTGCATACATTTGGACGAAAGGAACCCCGATGAATACGGGAACCGTTAAGTTTTACAACGCCACTCGTGGCTTCGGCTTTATCGCGCCCGCCGATGGCGGCAATGACGTGTTCGTACACGCCACTGCTCTGGAGCGCGCCGGCATCACGCACCTGGCCGAAGGTCAGAGCGTCAAGTTCGACACCGAGATCGATCGCCGCAGCGGCAAGACCGCTGTGAGCACCATTGAGGCCGCGTAGTCTTTCCGGACTGACGCCTCAGTGAATTAGAGCCGTCCCTTCGGGGCGGCTCGTTAGCTTTGCCCGAACCTGTCCATTGGACTCCGAACCGACACAAAGGTCCGATATGAGAACCTCACTGACCACGCGCATGACAGCTGCCAAGCGTAGTGCCGAGTTCGTTCGCAGCCAAAGCCAACAGCGCCATGAAAACTTGATGCGCGATCAAGAACGGGAACGCGAAGCGACCGCCAATAAGACCGCCCGCCTACGCGAACTTCGACTAGCTAAGGAAGCCTCCGAGAAGGAAGAGGCGGCTCTCAAGCCTGAACCGGCCAAGCGCCCCAGACCGCGCCGATCGAAGCAAACGTGATCGACATTCAATAAAGACGCCGAGGTGCAGATGGCTAAACCGAACTACAATTTTCAGAAAGCCGAGCGAGAGCGGGCGAAGACTCGGAAGAAGCAGGAAAAGCTCAAGCGGCTTGAGGAAGAGACGGCCAAGCGCCAAGCGGAGCGTGTCGGTGAGACCGATCCGGATGCCCCTACCTCTACAGATGCAGGTGAAGCCTAACCCGAAACGGCAGGCCATCGCGTTTGTCCCAGCCTGAAAGGCGCCCAACGCTTCCTTTCGCCCTGGCAGCACAGTCCGTGAATGGCCGTTGCAGTTTCGATTCCAGTCTTGGAGGAACCGTGGAACACCCTGGCTTTTTTGACCGCGGGAACCCCGTCTCACTCAGATGCGTTGCCGACGCGGTCGGCGCTGAGTTGAATAGTGCCGACGATGGCCTAGCTGAAGTCGATGACTTGCGCGCCTTGAACGACGCGTCCGCCACGCATCTCACATTTTGTACTGGACCCAAATACGCCAAGGATCTCTTCGCCACCAAGGCGCGGGCCTGTCTCATCAAACCCTCCGACGTCAGCCTCGTTCCCGCAGATGTCGTCCCGATCATCACCGACGCTCCCCATCGCGCCTTTGCCATGGCGATAGGGCTTCTCTATCCCTCTTCGGTCCACCCCGAGGAGCACTCGCCGCACGCGACCATCGGCGGCCCGCTGGTGCACCCGACCGCCAAGATTGGCGAAGGTGTCACGATCGGGCCCGGCGCCGTTGTCGGGCGCGAGGCGAAGATCGGCGCCGGCACCACGATTGCAGCGGGGGCCGTGGTTGGCTACCGCGTGTTCATTGGAGCCGACTGCTTTGTGGGCCCCGGTGCGTCCGTAACACATGCCTTGGTAGGCAATAGAGTCACGCTTCATGCCGGTTCTCGCGTCGGGCAGGACGGTTTCGGCTACGTCATGAGCGCGGAAGGGCATTTCAAGATCCCGCAAATTGGACGGGTCGTCATTGGAGATGGCGTCGACCTTGGCGCCAACTCGACGGTCGACCGGGGCTTCCTCACGGACACGAAGATCGGTGAAGGAACCAAGATCGATAACCTCGTTCAGATCGCCCACAACGTGGTGATAGGCCGCCACTGCATCATCATCTCCCAAACGGGAATTGCGGGATCGGCCCAACTGGGCGACTTCGTGATCCTGGGAGCCCAGTCCGGCGTGGTCGAACACGTGAGGATCGGCGATGGCGCGCTGATTGCCGGCATGGCCCATGTGAAGGACGATGTTCCGAGTGGGGCCCGGATGGGTGGAACGCCGGCCCGTCCGTTCAACGAATGGGCACGCGAGATTGCCGCCGTGAGACGGCTGGGAAAGAAGCGCCAACAGTTCGACGGATCGAGCCACCTTTAGAGTGCGAGCGCGCTCACAGGTGGGTTAGGTTTTGCAGGTGCCCGTCCGGCCAAAATCTCACAGATCCGCCGCGACGTCTCCAAGCGCACGGTCCCAAAAGGTTGGGTCGGCAGCAAGCACCCTCTCCCCCTGACAACTCAAGCTGGCATCCTCGGCAGAGCCGATCCGTGTCATGTCACTGTCATAAGCTTGTGAGTCCGGCCGAAACTTCATATGACCTCGCTTAGGACAGCGGGGGGCACGCACCTTATGCCAGTGCAGAACGGCGATGAATCAGCGGTTGGCTTGGGCAGCACCAAGAAGCCGTCTCTCGACAAAGACCTCCAGAAAATCGAGCAATTGGAAGAAGCGACCCGCGCGGTATCCCGCGCGTGGCCTTCCGTTGGAATTGCTGTCCTTTTTCTCGGTATTGCTGGCATTTTTGCCAGTTTCCAGGCCGGGGCGGCGCATAGCAGCCTACTGATTATCGCCGCCGCCATCATCGGTGGTTATATGGCGCTGACGATTGGCGCCAACGATGTCGCCAACAATGTCGGCCCGGCAGTGGGGGCACGCGCGCTCACGATGACCGGAGCGCTTGTCATCGCTGCGATCTTCGAATTTGCGGGCGCCATGATCGCCGGCGGCAGCGTTGTCCAGACCATTTCCAAAGGCATCATCGACCCGAATCTCGTTCCGAGCGGCGAAGTCTTCGTCTGGATCATGATGTCCGCCCTGTTGGCGTCGGCCCTATGGGTCCACCTCGCCACCTATCTCGGCGCGCCGGTATCGACGACGCACTCGATCGTCGGCGGTGTGCTCGGCGCGGGGTTGGCAGCCGTGGGCGCCGAGGCGGTCGACTGGTTCGTGATGGGGTCCATCGCCCTGAGCTGGCTCACGTCGCCCTTGATCGGCGGCGTGATCGCCGCTGCGTTCCTCGCCTTCATCAAAATCAATTTGATCTACCAAGAGGACAAAATCACTGCTGCGCGGCGATGGGTGCCGGTCCTGGTCGGGATCATGTCAGCGGTGTTTGGGGCCTATCTGGTCGTCAAGGGTCTGAAGCACGTCTGGAAACCGGGCCTGCCGGCGATCACGGCAATCGCGATCCTCATCTACGCTGCGGCCTATCTCGCGGCCAGGCCCTGGGTCCGCAGACAGTCGGAGGGCATGGAGAACCGCAACCAGAGCCTGCGGAAACTCTTTCACCTGCCGCTGATCTGCTCCGCGGCGCTTCTGTCATTCGCACACGGCTCCAACGACGTCGCCAACGCGGTCGGCCCCTTGGCGGCGATTGTCAGCAGCGCCACAACGGGAACGCTGGTGAGCGCCGTCGGCGTCCCCATATGGGTCATGGTGATCGGCGGCGCCGGCATCAGTCTCGGCCTGTTCCTGTTCGGCCCCCGCATCGTCCGCATTGTGGGCGATCAGATCACCAAGATGAACCCGATGCGCGCGTTCTGCGTCGCGCTCTCGGCGGCCCTCACGGTGCTGGTCGCCTCGCAACTCGGCCTGCCGGTCTCGACCACGCACATCGTTGTCGGTGCGGTCTTCGGCGTCGGGTTCTTTCGCGAGCAGTACACCGCGCGCAGCCGGCGGCGGCGGAACTATGTCAGGACGCATCGAAGGCATGCCAAGGGCCGGAGCCGCGCCTTGCTGCCGGATGAATTGAAGCACCGAAAGCTCGTGCGGCGGTCCCACTTCTTTGGCATCGTCGCCGCCTGGGTCATTACCGTTCCGTCGGCGGCGGCACTTGCCGCCGTAACCTTCCTCTGCGCCGATTGGCTGCGCTAGGCGACGGACGCGCCTAGAGGCAAGGAGACACTTGATAGGTGTTGGCGACGGCCCTATTCGCCGTCCCGGCCGAAAGCGGCCTGGAGCCGCGAGAAATGCGCGCCGACTGGATGATGGGCATCGGCGTCCGGCTCCTTGAAATCCATCATCTGGTCGAGCCGGACCACCTGTTCCTGCAGCTTCACGCTCTCTTCGATGAGGCCGCGCAGCCGCTGCGGCAGCGCTTCGAGGTCGCGCATGGGCTTTGAATCTTCCACGGGGAGCTTAATTTTGCGCTGTTCCTCGAGCGCCTGCTCGGGGGTCAACTCGCCCTCGGTCACGGCCCGGCGGATCAGGAGCCAGGACGCGAGCTGCATCAGCCGCGTGGTGAGACGCATGCTCTCCGTGGCATAGGCTAAGGAGTGCGGCGGCTTAAGCTGGCGCGCCTCTTTGCGGCCGTCGCCGTCGAGATAGGCCGCGGCCGCCTCGACCAGCGCCATGCCCTCCCGAAAGACCGTTTTGAATTGGTCGGAACGCGCGAATTTCGCGCCAAATGAGACGGTTACGCCGTCACCATAGCTCGTATTTTCGGTCTTCCCCGCCATGTCCCCCGGTACTCCATCGCCCCTCTTATTGCGGGGCATACTAGGCCATGGGCCAGCGCTGTCGTTACCTTCCGGTAAGAAAGGTTAAAACGCAAGCTGTGGCGATCGGAGGGCAAAAAAAAGGAGCCGCCGAAACGGCGGCTCAGGAAGTTAACAGGGAGGCGTCAAACAGAGTGGAACAGGCCACTCAGATCCAGAGGACTGGATAACGATGACTTTACGGGTGAGTCCCTAACAACCGGTTAAGACTAAGGCCCTCTTTACCTAAAGAAACTCTGTCCGGGCCGGCCTAGCTCTTGAACGCGGCCTCCGCGGCGCTGCGCGAGGATTGCTTCTCGCCGAGCACGGCCTCGACGCGCGCGATCTCGCCTTGCAGCGTTTCGATCAGCGCCAGCAATTCGCCCTCGGACAGTGTGGACAGGTCCTGGCCGATCTCGTGGCCCTTCGGCTTTTTCGGTGTGAGGTCGTTGAGGTCCATGGTCGAAATCTCCGCATCTCGCGCCGGTCATCCCACTTATGCGACAGCGCTCATCCTAGCATCGCGCAGCCGTCTTCTCTAAGAGTGAAGAAGCAACGCAGAATGGGGACGAGAATGCTGCCAGAGACCATGACCGTGATCGAAGTCCGCGAGCCGGGCGGCCCGGAACAATTGACGCCGGGAACGCGGCCCGTGCCGAAGCCTGCCGCGGACGAAGTTCTCATCGCTGTTGCGGCCGCCGGCATCAACCGGCCGGACGTCCTGCAGCGCCAAGGTCTCTATCCCGCGCCCAAAGGCGCCTCCGATCTCTTGGGGCTCGAAGTCTCGGGGCCGGTCGTCGCCATCGGCGAGAACGTAACCCGCTTCAAGCCCGGCGATTTCGTCTGCGCGCTGGTCAATGGCGGGGGTTATGCGGAATACGCCATCGCGCCGGAAGCGACCACCCTGCCCGCTCCGCACGGCCTCAGCACCGTGGAGACGGCCGCGCTGCCCGAGACCATCTTCACGGTCTGGCACAACGTGTTCGAACGGGGCTGCCTCAAAGAAGGCGACTGGCTGCTGGTCCATGGCGGGGCAAGCGGCATCGGCACCACGGCCATCCAGCTCGCAACGGCGTTCGGCGCTAAGGTGATCGTCACGGTGGGTGACGATGCCAAGGCCAAGGCCTGCGAAGAGCTGGGCGCCGTGCGCGCCATCAACTATCGCAAGGAAAACTTCGTCGACGTCATCAAAGAGGTCACGAACAAGCATGGCGCCGACGTGATCCTCGACATGGTCGGCGGTGACTATGTCGAGAAGAACATCTACGCCGCCGCTCTCGAAGGTCACATCGTGCAGATCGCCTTCCTGAAGGGATCGAAGGTCGAAGTGGATCTCATGCGGCTGATGATGCGCCGGCTGACATTGACCGGCTCGACCTTGCGGGCGCAGAGCGATGCGGCCAAGGCAAAGATGGCGCAAGTGATTGAAGAGAAGATCTGGCCCTTGATCGCCGAAGGCAAATACAAGCCGGTGATCGACACCGTGTTTCACTTGTCCGAGGCGGTGGGCGCCCACAAGCGCATCGACGACCCATCCCACGTGGGCAAGATCGTCATGATCACTGCCTAGCGGCCGGACCCCGTGCCAAGGTCGCGAATGAACGCATCGATCATGCGGTCGTGCCAGGGCTCGCGTTCGCCGCTCTCGTGAAAGCCGAGATGCCCGCCGCTCCGGGCGAGAACAATATCGACATTCGCATTGCCGTGTTCCCCAGCACGGACATAGGGCTCGGACGGGATCCACGGATCGTTCGCCGCGTGGATCATCAGCGTCGGAATGGTGATCGCTGGTACGAACTGCGCGCCGGCCGTGCGCGTATAGTAATCCTCCGCGCCCGCGAACCCGTTGCGGGGCGCCACCCAGCGGTCGTCGAATTCGAAGACCGTATGGGTCTCCGCGATGGTTCGGCGTTCTTCGGGCGATAGCGCGCACGAGGCCAGCACATCGCGCTTCATCCGCTGAATCAGGAAGTGATGATAGAGCGCGTTGCGGGGCTGCAGGATCCGTTCGCAGGCTTGCGCCGGCTCGATGGGCGCCGAAACGGTGGCGGCACCGATCACGAAGGGCGGGCCGTCCCCGCGCCCGAGCCAGTTCAGCAGGACGTTCCCCCGAGCGAATAGCCGATCAGGACAACGCCGTTTCCGGTCAGTGACGGATCGAGCCCCTCGAGCACGCTCTGAACGTCCGGCGCGCAACCCGCATGGTAGAAGTTATTGGAGATCGCCTGTCCGGGGCCGGCCCCGCGCAGGTTGAGCCGCAGAACGATGCGCCCGCGGGTCAGATGGAACCGCGCGGAGGCCCGCATGTAGTCGCTGTCTTCGCACCCCGTGAGACCGTGGATGAGCACGACGAGTGGACTTTGCGCGTCCGGCGCCTCGGGCTCGGAAAGCTTGCCCTTGAGCCGGTCACCGCTTCCGTCCGCCGTGTCGAATTCGAGGGACGATGCACGGCCCGGGAGGGGCTCCATGCGCCGCATGACAATGTTGCGCAGCGTCTGAAGATCGCCGCCCCACCAGGGGGCACGGTCCGCGAATGCGCCGCCTCGCGCGGCAGGTCTGATTGGTTCATCCAGCACAACACAGCAGGTCGTGACCAGCGCGCCCGATTCAAGTCCCGCAATCGGCGCGCCGTCCGCGATGGGGTGCACAGTATTCAAAGGCAAAAAGGCTTAGTCTTCCAGGACGGCTCGTAAATATTTCCTAGTAAGTATTGGCAGGAAACTCCCCTCAGAGCCGTGCTATAGGTTGCAACAATCGGCTGAGACCAAGTCTTTTCGTTCCGGCAGCCAATAAACTCATAAGTATAATTCGCCAGCAGATTAGCCCAGTGATCAGGCTGTCTGTGTTGGCACACCATACCGTGGGGGGAACGTATGCCAAGAATTACGACTGTCTTTGTCTGTGCCGCTGCATTGCTGCTGTTTGGCTGCGACGGCAAGGAAGGCCCAAAGGGCGAAGCGGGTCCTGCAGGACCGCAAGGCGAACAAGGCGCTGCCGGACCGAAGGGCGAGCCGGGCGCGAAGGGCGAGCCGGGACCGGCGGGTCCAAAGGGTGAGCCAGGGCCTAAGGGCGACGCCGGGGAAGCCAACATTCGCGTGGTCGTGGCCGACGGCCCAGGCCAATTCGCCAAATGCGGCGCCGAAGAAGTCCTCATCGCGGCTTGGTGCCAGGGCGGCAGCGAGCCGAGCGCGGCGCTGGTCAGCGGGTCGAGCCAGGCCTGGTGCAGCACCGCTGCCGGTGGAAGCGCGGCCGTGTCTTGCCTCGCGAAGTGAGCACGCCGTAAACGCAAGCTAGCGGACACGAACCCGAAATTCCGCGCGCTCCGGCCTCCGGGGCGCCCGCGCGCTGTCGTTTGGAACCGATTGCCTATTTGGGCCCGTGCGCCTATATAGAGTGCATTCCCCTCACATTGGGACGTTTGGCTCCTTCGCTGAAAAACGCGAGGGACGCGACGAAACCCCTTTAAGCAAGGTTTGAATGTCACTATGAACCGCACCCCATTGATGCCGAAGGCGACGGCCGTCTGGCTTGTCGACAACACGTCGCTGACCTTCGAGCAGATCGCCGAGTTCTGCCAGCTGCACGTGCTGGAAGTGAAGGGCATCGCCGACGGCGACGTGGCGCAGGGCATCAAGGGCATGGACCCGATCTCGTCCAGCCAGCTCTCCCGCGAAGAGATCCACATCGCCGAGGAGGATCCCAAGCATCGCCTGAAGCTCTTGGAGCCCAAAGTCGAGGTGCCCGAAGTCAAGACGAAGCGCGGACCCCGCTACACGCCGGTGTCGCGCCGTCAGGATCGGCCCAACGCCATTCTGTGGCTCCTGAAAAGCCACCCGGAGTTGAAGGACAGCCAGATCATGCGTCTCGTAGGCACCACGAAGCCGACGATCCAGGCCATCAAGGAACGGACCCACTGGAATTCGCCGAACCTCGTGGCGCAGGACCCGGTCACGCTGGGCCTGTGCTCGCAGATCGATCTCGACGCCGCCGTGAAGCGGGCCGCGGCGCGGCTTGAGCGCGAGCAGAAGAAGGCCGGAAAGGCGCCCGAGAAGGCCGGCTCCCTAATCCCGACCGAGGAGACGATCGGCCTGACGGACACCCAAGGCGCCGAGACCGGCGGAAGCGAGGGCCCCAACCCGTTCGCTCCGCCGCAGCCGTCGGAGGACGACATGGCCTCTTCGCTGGCACAAGAGGCCCGCGACGCCATGGCGGCACCCGAGCAGGTCGAGGAGACGCCGGACGCGGAATCGGTCTTCGCCAAGCTCAAGGACCTGAAGGTCGAGGGCGAGAGCACCGAAACCGAAAGCACGGAAGCCGAGAGCACCGAGGGTGAGACCCCGGAAGCTGAGGGCACCGAAGACAAGGACTCGTCCGACGGCTGATTGCAATGATCCGGGCGGGCGGCGCGAACGCACAAGCCCGTCCGCCGTCTGACCGTCTGCGCGCTCCCGATCCAGGCTTGATCTCCCTCAAGGCCGCGATACCACTCTGACGCGAGCATGCCCTTCGTCGCTCTTGATGAAAGGGAGGTTGTCATGAGCCCGACCGAAATGGGCGTTCTGGCCCTGATCATCGTTGCGTTCTGCGCATTCGGGATCACGCTGGCCTACTACTCGCATCGCTCCAGCTAGCGCTGAGGCTACCGGGCTGCACCGCGTGGACCTCGCCGTCCACGGAGCGCATTTTTTTGCCCGGCCGCCCATAAGAAGAATTGATTCATCCGGTCCCCCGTGGCTAGGGTGCGGCAACCAAACGCACCCAATCCACGATGACCATGACAAATCCGTATGACGCCGGGCTCGGCAAGACGCCCGCGAACTATCAGCCGCTGACGCCGCTCGTATTCCTGGAGCGGGCCGCCGCCGTTTATCCTGACCATACCGCCATCATTCATGGCGACGCGCACATCTCCTACGAGACCTTTTATGCCCGCGCGCGCCAGCTCGCCTCTGTCCTCGCAACACGCGGCATCGGCGTCGGCGACACCGTTTCGGTGATGCTGTCCAATACGCCCTCGATGCTCGAAGCGCATTACGGTGTGCCGATGACGGGCGCGGTCCTACACTCCGTCAACACACGGCTGGATGCGGCCAACATCGCCTTCATGCTCGATCACGCCGAGGCCAAGGTCGTCATCTGCGACACGGAGTTTGGGGACGTGATGAAGGAGGCCCTCAGCCTCGCAAAGGTGAAGCCGCTCCTGATCGACTACGAGGACAAGGAACTCGGCGAACCGGGAACGCGGCTCGGCGATCTCGACTACGAGGACTTCGTCTCGGAGGGCGATGCTCACTACGCTTGGGCCATGCCGTCGGACGAGTGGAACGCCATCTCGCTGAACTACACGAGCGGCACCACCGGCAACCCGAAAGGCGTCGTCTATCATCATCGCGGCGCGGCCATGATGTGCTACGGCAACACCATCGCCACGGGCATGGGTCAGCACCCGGTCTATCTGTGGACCCTGCCGATGTTCCATTGCAACGGCTGGTGCTTCCCCTGGTCGCTCAGCATGGTGGCGGGCACCCATGTGTGCCTGCGCGCGGTCCGCGCCAAGCCCATGTACGACGCCATCGCCGACCACAAGGTCACCCATCTGTCGGGTGCGCCCTTTGTCATGTCAGTGCTGCTGAATGCGACCGACGAAGAGAGACGCGACTTCGACCACCAGGTCGCGTTCAACCACGCCGCCGCACCGCCGCCGGCCGCCGTCATGGCCGCCATGGAAGAGGCGGGCTTCGCTCTCACCCATCTCTACGGTCTGACGGAGACCTACGGTCCGGCCACGCTCAATGCCTGGCGCCTGGCCTGGGATGACCTGTCCTTCGACGACCGCTCCAAGAAGCGCATCCGCCAGGGCGTGCGGTATCACACGCTCGAGGATCTCACGGTCATGGACCCGGACACGATGGAGAAGACGCCGGCGGACGCCGAGACCATCGGCGAGGTCATGTTCCGCGGCAATATCGTCATGAAGGGCTACCTCAAGAACGAGCAGGCCACCAAGGAGGCCTTCGCCGGCGGCTGGTTCCATTCCGGCGACCTCGGCGTGATGCACCCGGACGGATACATCCAGCTGAAGGACCGCTCCAAGGACATCATCATCTCGGGCGGCGAGAACATCTCGTCCATCGAGGTCGAGGACACGCTCTACAAGCACCCGGACGTGGCAAGCGCCGCCGTGGTGGCCAAGCCCGACCCGAAATGGGGCGAGACGCCCTGCGCCTTCGTGGAGCTCCGCGAGGGCTCGAAGGCGGAAGCCAAGGACATCGTCGACTGGTGCCGCGAGCATCTGGCCCACTTCAAATGCCCGCGCTACGTCGTCTTCGTGGACCTGCCCAAGACCTCCACCGGCAAGATCCAGAAATTCAAGCTGCGCGAACTCGCGAAGGACGTTTGACCTAATGCCCCTACTCCGATTTGACCTCATCGAAGGCCGCACCGACGACGAAATCCAGACGCTGCTCGACGCGGCGCATCGCGCCATGCTGGCCGCCTTCAAGGTGCCGGAGCGCGACCGCTATCAGATCGTCCAGGAGCACAAGCGCGGCCGCATGATCGTCGAGGACACGGGCCTCGATATCGAGCGCACCGACAAGGTGGTGGTGGTGCAGGTCATCTCGCGGCCCCGGACTCGCGAGAAGAAGGAAGACTTCTACCGGCTCCTGTGCGAGGAGCTGGAACGTGCCTGCGGCATCGCTCCCTCCGACGTCATGGTCTCGATCGTCGAGAACACGGACGACGACTGGTCGTTCGGGCTTGGACGCGCCCAGTTCCTGACTGGAGAGCTTTAGTCTCCCTCGTTGCTCCCCGCGCTATAAGACGCCCCCCGAATCGGCTTAGTCTTCGCCCGTGACGGACCGGGAGGGCGCCATCATTCCGCTCGAGGAAAGCTTCAACGTAATCGCGAACTATGTGGCGCTCGGCGTCGAGTTCGGCGCGGTGTTCGTCGTGGCATTCGGATCGGCGCAAGCGGTCATCGGCCTGTTCAGGGCGATCGTCTCCGGCACGGCGGATAGCCTTCGCGGCCGGGAAATCTGGCTGAAATTTGCCACTTGGATCCTGCTGGCGCTTGAATTCGCCCTTGCCGCGGACATCGTCCGCACGGCCGTCGCCCCCACCTGGGACGATATTTGGAAGCTCGCGGTGATCGCCGTGGTCCGGACCATGCTGAACTACTTCCTGGCCAAGGATATCGCCGCCTTCACCAAGCTGGAACAGGACCCGGAAGGCAATTCGCCTCAGAATCAGACTTCTGGTACCTCTTCCCCCTAATCCGTTGGACCACCGGGCCAATTTATGTTTGAGTGGCAGGGATTTTATCGCACCGCACGATGATTGCGGGTGCGGCTGCCCGATTGGCCAAATTTCGGGCGGAATTGGGGGATAGATGCGGTCCAGGGCCAGGTCGCTAATTTCTGACGTTTCGCAAAGACTTGAGCTCCCCCACCGCGCGGGGACGGTGCTTCACGGGATTGAGGGATGACAGAGTCAACACGGACGAACAACGGCCGGCGTTTCCAATTCATCCTGATCAAGCCGTCCCACTACGACGCGCAGGGTTACGTCGTGCAGTGGGTGAAATCCACCATGCCGTCGAACTCGCTCGCCGCCGTTTACGGCCTGGCGGTCGACGCCGCCGAACGCGGTGTGCTCGGCCCCCATCTCCCCATTGACGTCACCGCGATCGACGAGACCAACAAGCGCGTCCGGTTCGACGAACTCATCAAGCTGATCAAGGACAATGGCGGCCAAGGCCTTGTGGGTATCGTCGGCGTCCAGTCGAACGAATTTCCGCGCGCTGTCGACATCGCCCGGCCGTTCCTGGCCGAAGGCATTCAAGTCATGATTGGCGGCTTCCATGTTTCGGGCTGCCTTTCCATGCTTCCCGAGTTGCCCGACGACATCAAAGCCGCCCAGGAACTCGGCGTCTCCATCTTCGCCGGCGAGGCCGAAGAGCACATGGACACGGTGATCCGTGACGCGGCCGCGCATAACATGCAGCCCATTTACAACCACATGACTGAGGAGCTGCCCTGCCTCGCCGATGTGCCGGCGCCGCCCTTCCTGCCGAGAGACTTCGTCGATCGGACCGTCGGCAACGTCACCAGCTTCGATGCCGGGCGCGGCTGCCCGTTCCAGTGCTCGTTCTGCACGATCATCAACGTACAGGGCCGCAAGTCGCGTTACCGCACGCCCGACTCCATCGAGAAGATCCTGCGCTCCAACTACGAGCAGGGCGTGAACCGCTTCTTTATCACCGACGACAATTTCGCGCGGAACAAGGATTGGGAAGCGATCTACGATCGCATCATCAAGCTGCGCGAAGAAGATGGCCTGGACGTCCGCTTCATGATCCAGGTCGACACGCTGTGCCACAAGATCCCGAACTTCATCGAGAAGTCGAAGCGCGCCGGCGTCACCCGCGTCTTCCTCGGGCTTGAGAACATCAATCCGGCGAACTTGATCGCGGCTAAGAAACGCCAGAACAAGATCACCGAGTACCGGAAGATGCTGCTCGAATGGAAGGCCGTCGGCATCATGACGTTCGCCGGCTACATTCTCGGCTTCCCGAACGACACGCCTGAATCCATCGAGCAGGACCTCGAGATCATCAAGAGAGAGCTACCGCTCGACATGCTCGAGTTCTTCATCCTCACGCCGCTGCCCGGCTCCGAGGATCACCAAGTGCTCTCGAAGAAGGGGGTCTGGATGGACCCCGACATGAACAAGTACGAGCTGGAGCACGTGGTCACGGGCCACGAGAAGATGACCAAGGACGAGTGGCAGGGCGCCTATCAGTCGGCCTGGAAGATCTTCTACACCCGGGAACACCTGGAGACGGTCCTGCGCCGCGCCTATGCCAGCGGGGTCAATATCCGTTCGCTGATGCCCGTGCTGTTCTGGTTCAAGAACGCCGTGCCGGTCGAGGGGCTGCACCCGCTGCAATGGGGCATCTTCCGCATCAAGCACCGCAAGGACCGGCGCTCGGGCCTGCCCATCGAGAACCCGATCACGTTCTACGCCAAATACGCCGCGGAGATCGCGCGCAAAGCCACCCTGCTCGGCAGGAGCTGGTGGGAGCTTAAGCGCATCGTCAAGATGATCGAGGCGGACCCGCATGCCGCCGACTACAAGGACCAGGCGCTGACCGCGGTGGCCGAGGAAGATTCCGAGCATATGGGCCTCTACAATCAGAACGAGGCCGCCCGGGTCGCCGTGCAGCGTGAGTTGCGCGTTGCGAACAAGGCCACCATTCAGGCCAACGGCGCCGCCAAGGCCAACGGCGCCGCGAAGAGCAACGGCAAGGGTCAGCCGAAACTGACCATGAAGCCGAGCAAGACCTTCACCGCGCCGGACGCAGCCAATGAGAGCAGCTCCGCAGGCGAGAAAGCGCCGGCGGCCTAAAGAACGCCGGATGATCGGATGAGCGCGTCCGAAGGCTTCCAGGAATTTCTCAAGGATCAGCTGGCGGGCTTCGGACCCGTCGCCATTCGCCGCATGTTCGGCGGGGCCGGCGTGTATGCGGACAACGTGATGTTCGGGCTCATCGCCGACGACACGCTCTATCTGAAAGCCGACGGCACGACCGCGCCCGCCTTCGAGGCCGAGGGCATGCAAGCCTTCACCTACACGGCCAAGGGCGGAAAACCGATCTCCATGTCCTATTGGGAGGTGCCGCCGCGCCTGCTGGAAGACCCGGACGAACTCACCACGTGGGCCCGCGCGGCCTTTTCGATTGCCTGCGCGGCGAAGAAGCCGGCACGCAAGAAGGCGACGGGCAAGAAACCGTCGCGAAAAGCAGCGAAAGTTCGAACGTCATGACACACGTAGAGACCCTCGACAGCGCGGCAGCGATCGAGAAATCCCTGGCCGCACTGCCCAGTGGCCAAGCGCCCGACGTAAGCCACGCGCGCGTCTACGATCAAACGGCTGTGCCCGTTGAAACCTATGAGATCGTCGAGACCCATCCGCACGGTACGGACGACTACACGAGGGCCTCTTTTTTCATAAGGGCTTTCTCTACGAAGCCACAGGAGAGTTCGGCCGCTCGAAGATAAAGAAGTTCGATCGCCGGAGCCGCGAGTGCCTGTGCGAAAGCCAGCTCGACAAGCGCTATTTCGGCGAGGGCGCCGTCGCCTTCGAGGACCGGATCTACCGCCTCACCTATCTATCGACGCTCGGCTTCATCCATGATGACGACACGCTGGAATTCACCGGGACGTTTCGCTACCCGTGCCAGGGCTGGGGGCTGACGACCGACGGCAGCAGTCTCATCATGAGCAACGGATCGGCGGCCGTACTGTTCGTGCATCCCAAGACGCTCGCCGTCGAACGCTACATCGTCGTCACCGATGGCTTCAGCGAAGTCGGCTTTCTGAACGAGATCGAATATGTCGACGGTGAGATCTACGCCAATGTCTGGAAGACGAACTATATCGTTCGCTTCTCGGCGAAGACCGGCAAGGTGACGGGATGGCTCGACTGCAACGGGCTCGATCCCGACCCGCAGAGGCTCACCTATCCGTACGTTCTGAATGGCATCGCGTACGACAAGGAGCGGGGCAACCTGGCCATAACCGGCAAGACCTGGCCGAGCCTGTGGCACATCAAGCGCAAACCGGCACGCTGACCATGGCCGATCCGAAAAATGCCGCCCCGCAATCGCCTGCATCGGTCAGGCGCATCGTGACGGGAGACGGGAACGACGGAAGCCCCGTGGTCGCGAGCGACGGCGATGTTGCCGCGATCGAGACGCCGCTGATGCCGGGCGCGAAGTTTTTCAGCTTGTGGGGCGCGGATGTGCTCCCCGCGCTGCCCAACAACGGAGGCGAGCCGCCCTTCCGCACCTGGTTTCCGCCTGCGGGCGGCTTCCGCTTCGAGCTCATCGAGCTACCGCCGGAAAATGAGAACGCAGCGCCGCCACAGGACATGAAGCAGGCATTGAGAGAGACTGAAGCCCGGCTGCCCGGCCTCATCCAAACCATGGACCCGCAGAAACCCGGCATGCACCGGACCGACACGATCGATCTGATCTATGTGACGGAAGGGGCCTGCCTGCTCACCCTCGATGGGGGCGAACCCGTCGCGGTTGGCACCGGCGACGCCGTGGTGCTGAACGGGCAGCGCCACGCATGGCGCAACCCGCATGAATCCCCATGCCGGTTGCTGACCGTCTCACTCGGCGTGAAGCGCGAAGCCTAGATCAGTTGCCGAAGGCGCGGTTGATGATGTCCGCAAAGCCGCCGCGGCCGAGGGGACGGCGCGTCTGTTGCTGCGGTTGCTCCTCGTAGTAGCCGCCCGCCTGACCATATTGCTGCGGACCGGCAGACGGGCCCAGCGCGTAGGCCTGGATCCAGCCCTTGGCGTTGCTGTTGGGATCGGTCACCTCGACCCATTCCCCGTTGCGGGAAACAACCTTCAAGTCACGCCCATAGGGAAAAGCGAACAGCACGGGCGAGTCCTCGGACGCCGTCAGGCGCATGCCCGAACCGGACACGATGATCTTCGCCCACTCCTCTTGCGGCTGAGCGTAGGGGTCCGCGCCATAGCCGGGCTGCTGACCCTGTTGCGGGTTCTGGCCTTGAGGATACTGACCCTGAGCAGACTGGCCTTGGGGATACTGACCTTGAGGATACTGGCCCTGCTGGTACTGCCCCGGCGGGATCTGACCTTGAGGGTACTGTCCTTGCGGGTACTGTCCCTGTTGCTGCGGGTACTGACCCTGCGGAGGCTGACCCTGTTGCGGATACTGGCCCTGAGGATATTGGGCCTGGGGATACTGGCCTTGGGCGCCCGGCTGAGCCTGCCCCGGATAGGCCGGATAAGCCTGCTGCTGGCCGCCGTAGCCGCCGGATCCGTACGGGTCTTGCCCGCCATTCATATTCGGATTGACCGACGCGGTCCGGTCATAGGGCTGCCCCTGACCATAGGGCTGCTGTTGCTGCCCGTAGGGCTCGCTCTGACCATAAGGCTGGTTCTGGCCGTAAGCCTGGCCCTGAGCATTGGGATCTTGTTGCGGCGCGTTGAAGAAATCCTGCGGCGGACCGTTGGGCCCGGCTCCGGGTCCCGGTGCCTCGACGACGCTCTCGCCTTGCTCGTTCAGCCAGGGCAATTGCTGCGGCGCCTGCTGGTCCTGACCCGGCTGCGGCACGGCCGCGGCCTGCTGGTCAGGCGCCGGCTGCGCCGGCGCATTTCCGCCCGTGTCCTTGGGCGCAGCCGCCTTCTCGGCGCCCCCGTCGGACTTGGCTGCGTCTTTGGCCTTGGGCTGCGACTTGGTCTTGGAGGCCTCGGCCTCCTCTTCGATCTTGGCCGCGAGCGCCTGCTCATAGGCCAGCGCCCGCTTCTTGGGCGGGGGCGCCTTCGTCATCGTGTCGGCGATCGGCTCGTTGAACAGCATCATCCAAACCGCGCCCAGCGCGATGATGCTCATGCTAGCCGTGAAGAACAGTAGCTTCTTGATGGTCGTAACTCCCCTCTTCAACCGCATTTGGCTGAGAAAAGGCGGCAATTGCGTGTCTTAGGCCAGTATTCTGCCTTCGTTAACCCTAAAATTCCGTGAAGCGGCACGGAGCCGCAGCACCTACTTCTGGATGGTGTCCGAGCGGTTCTTGCATCGAAAACACACCCGCCGGCGCTATAGTCTTATTTGCGATGACGTCCATGCCCGTTCCAACGCCCCTCACGCTCACACGATCCATGACAGGCGACCGTTCCGTCTTGGCAACTGCCGCCAATCAAGAGGTACACTCCGTAGATGTTGTCATATGTCGAACATGACAATGCCCAGGCCGTCGAAATCCACATAGGCGGCAAGGTGTCGACCGAGGAGTTCGACCGCGTCGCGGACAAGCTGGAAGCCTTCATTGCGCGCCATGGTCAGGTCCGCGTCTTGGAACAGATCTCCGACTTCGAGGGCATGGATGCCGCCGCTCTGTGGCACGACGTGAAGTTCAGCCTCCGTCACCTCAAGGATTTCAACCGCATCGCCATCGTCTGCGACCCGCATATCCGCAATCTGTGGTCCAGCTTCGTGGCGCCCTTCATCACCTGCGAGGTCGAGCATTTCGCCCCGGACCAGATCGCCGAAGCCCGCGACTGGCTGATGTGGCCGGAAGGCGCCGCCGACGTCTGAGGAACAGGCACAGCGCCTACCCTTTGACGCCTGTTCCTTCGCATCTACCCTTGGGCGTCCGCCGGCTCCGGCGTGACCTGGATGGACTG
Organism: Methyloceanibacter sp. wino2; assembly: GCF_003071365.1. Classification (NCBI taxonomy): domain Bacteria; kingdom Pseudomonadati; phylum Pseudomonadota; class Alphaproteobacteria; order Hyphomicrobiales; family Hyphomicrobiaceae; genus Methyloceanibacter; species Methyloceanibacter sp. wino2. Next base: position 2,355,326 of record NZ_CP028960.1, on the reverse strand, counting down.
CAGATAGGCGATGATCGCATCCACCTCGTCGGGCTGGAAGACGAAGACGGGCATGTCCGGATGCCCGGACATGATGCCTTCGGCCAGCGACTCTGCCAGATCGTCGACGGGATAGTTTTCGGAAAGAACGCGGAACGGCGGCGCTTCCTTGTTCGGGCTCTCGCCGGCCACCCCGATCGCATGGCAGCGGCCGCAATGCTCGCTCACGATCGCCTCGCCCTTGGCCATCGCCTCGCCCTTGGCCGTCGGGTCTTCGTCAGCGCCGAGCGCTGGCAGGGTTGTGAAAACCAGCAGCGCCGTCAGCACGCCGCGTTCGAAAAAGCCGCCCAGTCCCAGCCGCATGGCCTCCGCCTCAAGTTTGATTCGAGCCCGGCATAGCTATAGCGCAGATTGCGCGGGCACCACTGAGATACGTCAAGACGGGCCCGCGGTTCCACACGCCAGACAATAAATAGGCCCGGACAATAAAAAGCCACGCCGTAGCGCGGGGCTAAAAGGGCGTGGCAACAACAACTCCGGTCCGCGCGGAGCACTGCGAGTTTTCCACAGGCCGGGCACGGCAATAATGCAATTCTCTCGATCAGGCCTCCGGGGACGGAGGCCGATGGCCTTGGGGCTGAAAAGCCTCGAGACCTCGTGAGGCTAACTGTGTCTCAGGCGTTCCATCTCGTCTTTGAGGTAGAGCTTCCGGCGCTTCAGTTCGGCGATTTTGAAGGCGTCCGCCGTGGGCCTTCCTTGTTCTTCATCGATCTTCCGATCCAAAGCGCGGTGTTTCTCTGCCAATTCATCGAGATGCGCTTCTAACGCCATACCGGACCTCCGAATTGAATTGTCGATGTAACTATTCTGACAAAGAGACCGGGCCTTGTCTAATCACGGCTGATTGGGCGGTCGTTTCGACGCAACCTTTAAGAATTGGACCGTCGGGACCGGCGATCCGGCGGACGGCCTCTTGCGCCAATTGAGGTTCGGAAAGATACTCCCGGCCACATGAACAAGGAGCGCCCGATGGAGAGCGAGGAGATCCGCGAGCTTCGGGCTGTACTGGGGAAGCTCAAACAAGAGCACCGCGACCTGGACAGTGCGATCAACGCGCTGGAGGAGTCGGGCCGCGCGGACGCATTGCAGCTCAAGCGACTAAAAAAGAAGAAGCTCTTTCTGAAAGACGAGATCATCCGGATCGAAGACGAACTGCTTCCCGATATTATCGCTTAAGCTTCCGGTCGGCCGCCGCCAGGACGGCAAGGCCCAGCAGCCCCGCGAAAATCTCGATACCCAGATAGATCAGCAGCAGCAGGCTCGGTCGTCCATCGACCACGAGGCTGATCAGCCGCCCGGCCGCGATGGACCAGGCGAAGCCGATCACCGTGATCATGGCGACGCGCTGCCATTCGGGCCTGAAGGCCGAGACGGCCCAAAACAGCCCCACGCCAAGATAGAGGCACATGACGCCCCGGTAGATATGGGTCTGGTCCGTCCCGAGCTCCGGCATGGTCAGAAACATCGGCAGCGTCTTCGCCGGCGCGAGCCCGTAATTGAGCGCGATCGGCACGATCAGAAGCGCCGACCCCAGCAGGAACAGCCGCATCAGCTTGTCGACTTTGGGCACAACGACGGCGTCGGACATTCGGCTCTCTCGCTCCGGATTGGAATCGCAGATCCCAATCATGCCGCCTTTTCCGGCGCTTGGCTTGCTTGTTTCTGCTCCGGCCAATGTTGCCGGCGCGAAGGCCTTTAAGCCTGATGCCAGAACCAGCCGAAACCCGCCTTGCCAACCCCCCTGGCCCGCCTATAATCGCGCGCTTTCCGCGATCCGCCTTCGGGCGGTTTTTTTGATGGGCGAAAGCATGAGCGAGGCAACCCCCTCCGTCGGCATCATCATGGGAAGCCGGTCGGACTGGCCCACCCTGAAAGCAGCCGCAAAAATCCTGGACGCGCTCATGGTGCCGTACGAGACGAAGGTCGTCTCGGCCCACCGCACCCCGCAGCGCCTCTACGATTACGCCACGGGCGCGCGCGGGCGGGGCCTGAAGGTCATCATCGCCGGCGCCGGCGGGGCCGCGCATCTGCCCGGCATGGCCGCCTCCATGACGACCCTGCCTGTGCTCGGCGTGCCGGTCGAAAGCAAATCCCTGAAAGGGCTCGACAGCCTCCTGTCCATCGCCCAAATGCCGGGCGGCGTCCCGGTCGGCACGCTTGCCATCGGCAAGGCGGGCGCCACCAATGCGGGGCTTCTCGCGGCCAGCATTCTGGCCGTGTCGGACGCCGGCTTGGCGTCGCGTCTGGAGGCCTGGCGCAGCGCCCAGTCCGACGCGGTCGCCGAGACCGTCGAGGATAATGACTGACGCGCCGCTGCCACCCGGCAGCACGATCGGCATTCTGGGCGGCGGCCAGCTCGGCCGCATGCTGTCCGCTGCCGCCAGCCGGCTCGGCCTCAAGACACATATCTACAACGACACCCCGGACGCCCCGGCCTTCCACGTCGCGGCCAAGGGAAGCGTTGGGGACTATGACGACCTGGACGCGGTCGCCCGCTTCGCCAAGCAAGTGGATGTGGTGACGTGCGAATTCGAGAACGTGCCCGCGGCAGCCCTGGAGGCGGCCAGCGCGCAGGCCCAGGTCTTCCCGCCCGTGAAATCGTTCGAAGTCGCCCAAGACCGGCTGGTCGAGAAGGACTTTGTGAGCGGTCTCGGCATCGCCGTCGCGCCTTACGCCGCCATCGACACGCTGGCTGACCTGAAAGAGTCGATCCTGCGGATCCCGCCGCGGGCCCTGCTCAAGACCCGCCGCTTCGGCTATGACGGCAAGGGCCAGGCCTGGATCCATACGCCTCGCGAGGCCGAGAGCGCCTGGGAGTCCATCGGCGAGGCGCCGGCGATCCTGGAGGGCATGGTCCCGTTCGAGCGCGAGCTCTCGGTCGTGACGGTGCGTGGGCGGGATGGAGCCTTGCGCTTCTACGATGTGGTCGAGAACGTCCACAAGGACGGCATCCTCGACACCAGCACGGTCCCGGCGAACATCCCGGCTGCGCTCGAGAGGGAGGCGCAAGCAATCGCCGGCAAGATCGCCGAGGCGCTCGGCCATGTGGGCGTCCTCACCGTGGAGATGTTCCAGACCGGCGGTGAGAGCCCTGCCCTTGCCGTGAACGAGATCGCCCCCCGCGTCCATAATTCGGGGCACTGGACCCAAGATGCCTGCCTCGTCAGCCAGTTCGAGAACCACGTCCGGGCCATTTGCGGCTGGCCTCTTGGCGACGTGGCCCGCCACAGCGACGCCGTGATGACCAATCTGATCGGCAGCGACGCGGACAGCTGGCGCCAATACGCCGCCGAACCCGGCACCGCAGTGCATCTCTACGGTAAGGCGGAAGCCCGGCCGGGGCGCAAGATGGGCCATATCAACCGAATTTCCCCTAAAACATAGACGCCGATGACACTCTCGCGGTCTGGACAACCCGCCGCAGGTTTGCTAGAGCACCCCCTGGATGCGTGATTCAGGTGATCCGCAAATGGGTTGCTGTGGCTTCGCTCCAATCCCAAAACCAACGCTAATTCGGAGATTAGAGACGCGTGCAAGTCGTCGTTCGCGATAACAATGTCGATCAGGCCCTCCGGGCGCTGAAGAAGAAAATGCAGCGCGAAGGCATCTTCCGCGAGATGAAGCTCCGTAACTATTACGAGAAGCCCTCCGAGAAGCGTGCCCGCGAGAAGGCCGAGGCCATCCGCCGGGCGCGGAAGCTGGCCCGTAAGAAGGCCCAGCGTGAGTCTGGCGTTGGCGGACGCCCCCGCGGCCGCCGCTAAGACCACTCTTCAGAACTACAGCGCTGCCAAGAGCCGGGAAGATCCTTCCCGGCTTTGTCGTATCTGCGCGCCTTGAGTTGCACGATACCGCCGAAGAACACGCGCTCAAGTAGCGCGAAGCGCGGTAGCGCCAAGATAATGTGCCGGCCCCAAACCGGCAGGGCATTTGCATCTGTCCCGCCTGGGCGCTTTTTGCGTCGGAAAACCAACAAACCGGGACACCACCATGACGACGATTGATCAGACGCCTTACGGCCGTTTGGAGAACGAAGGCCGCCTCTTCAATGCGGTCTTGAAAGCCCCCACCACCGACGGGGACCGCTTCGCCTATCGCGGCGATTTCGCTCTGAAGTTCCAGGAAAAACTCGCCGACGAGGCGCGGCCGCCGGAGTTCTGCATGGAGCAGATCCTGACCCTCTCCAGCAAGGGCGATGACCACATACCGGTCATGGCGGGTTACCTCCACAACTTCGAATATCTGCAGGACGTGGTCGACGTCATGGGCGACCTCCTAGGCCCCGACGGCAAGTACTTCATGTTCTGCAACAACGTGGACCTCAGCAAGACGTTCTCGGTCACCGTGGACGGCAAGAGCTTCTACGTCTTCCCGTGCGATGAATCGTCGGTTTGGAAGGAAATGCTCGAACTGCTCAGGATCGAAAAGAACGACGTCAAGAAGATGAGCACCGTGGACAAGACGGCCTATGTCTTGGACGCCGCCCTCAAATTCGACGACACGTTCGAGGAAATCAGCTTCGAAAAGGGCGTCGAGGAGATGGAGCCGGTCAAGAACCGCAACGAGAACCGCCCCGTCTAGCCCCAGGCGGTCTCTGCCCGGTCCTCTAGACGCCCGCGTCCTCACAGAGTGACACCTCGTCGTCTTCGTCGATGTCGTCGCCGGCCAGTTCGACGCCGACGATGCACACATCGTCATCGAGAACGACGAGGTTCACCGGCTTCAACGACAGCCCAACACAAGGACCGTCAATGCACTCGCCAGTGCCGGGGTTGAACAACGCGCCGTGCTTGCCGCACATCAGGAGGCTGCCGTTGTCGTTGACGAAGCGCTCGCCGCCGAAATCGAGGCCGACGCCCTCATGGGGGCACTGGTTTTCGTAGCCGTAGACCTGCTGGCCCAGGCGGTAGATGACGACCGACCAGTGCTTCACCTCGCCGTTTTCGATACGTCCCAGCCGAAAGTCCTTGGCGCGTTTGCTCGGGATCTCGTTGAGCCCGCATACGACATAGGGAACGAGCGGTTGGGTCGGCGCTATCTCGGTCATCGCGAAATCCTCATCTCTGACGGCTGTTGCGTGCTTCATCGATGAGCCTTGCAAATTGGACGCCAGACGTCCCTCAGGCGCCGCAGTCCTCGGCCGGAAACCCGCGCACAAAAATGGCCGGCGCGGAGGTCCGTGCCGGCCATGGAGCCCACGAGGGGTGATGAGAAACGAGCGCTAGCGCTCTGCCGCGGCTGCGGCCGGGATCTCCACAGGCCGTCCGGCGCGGGCCGCGTTCTGCGTTTCGACCGCGGGCACGGCTTCGGTACCGAGACCGGCCAGGAAGTCGCGCACCCGGGCCCAGGCACCCTGCTCGAACAGATCGTTGTGTCCGGCGCGCGGCACGACCGTGAGGGTCTTCGGATCGCTGGCCGCATGAAAAACGCGGCGCGCCATATCGAGAGGGATGACCGCATCACGGCCGCCATGGACGATGAAGAGCGGCACGTCCACGGAGCCGATGCGGTCGATGGTGCGATACTGATCGACCATGATCTGCTGCAGCGGCAGAAGCGGCCAGGCCAGCTTGCCCACGTCCACGACCGACGTGAATGGCGATTCCAGCACCACGGCCTCGGCCTCGCGCTGCTGACAAACCTGGGTCGCGACGCCGGTGCCGAGCGACTCGCCATAGAGCACGATGTCACGAGGCGGCACGCCGAGCCCGCGCAAGGCGTCGTAGGCGCTCACCGCGTCCCGCACGATACGTTTCTCGGAAGGACGGCCGGACGATCCGCCGAAACCGCGATAGTTGACGATGAAGACGCCGTAGCCGTCTGCGGCGATGGCTTGGATCTTGCCTGCCCGGGCGGCGACATTGCCGCTGTTGCCGGGGAAGTACAGGAGGGTGCGCTTGCCCTGCGCAGCCGGGCGGTACCAGGCGATCAGCTTCTTGCCGTCGGCCGCTTTGAAGACGATCTCCTCGACGCCCGTCAGACCGGCTTCGCGCGGGTTGATGCGCGTGCGGTCCGGCACATAGAGGAAATAGCGATGAAGCAGCCGCGCGACGATGCAAAACAGCGCGAAAATCACGAAAAGAGCTAGAATAAGGTTCAACATGACCCTGTCTGCGCCTCTCTTATCTTTATTATTGGTCGGCCCGCAAAATACGGACCATGTATGAATGGCGCCTGAACGGGTCATTCATCCGATCGAACTCTGTACCGAGTTCCCAATACCAGAGTTTATGCTTGCCTAATGGCGTCTTTCGATCTCTGGAGCTCCCTTTAACCTTTGGATAAGGGGCGCCTCGATCTCATGCTAGATGGTCCGGACGGTGGGGGAATCAATGGACAAAAGTCACACGCCGCACCGCACAGCCGCCAAGGCGCAGGTGGGTAAGGGACGATTGAAGCCGCAAAATGGGCGAATCCCGGCCGCACCTTGGCAGTTCTTCGTTGAATTCGAGACGGTTAACCGTATCGCGGCGGTCGAGACGAGACGGTGGCGAGGCGATGGTCTGCCGCGCTGTGACGGAATGCACAGCGCTTTCGCGGGCAAGCCCCTATCTTAGGATCATGGAACACGGGAGACGAAAGATGATCGCACTCAAGAGCCACCTGATCCTCGGCGCGCTGTTCGCTGCGCTGATCTGCGCGACAATCACCGTTTCCCCAACGAAGGCAAATGCCGGCCCGAAATTCGGCGGTGGCATCTTGGGCGTCTCCGGCCTCGACTTGGGCAGCGGCCGCTAAAGACATTCGAACGGCCTCGCGCTTCGCCCCCCGTAGCGCAAAAGCCGTTTCACCAGCAAAGGTCCGGAGTTCCCCCCTCCGGGCCTTTGTCATGTCTGGTGTCACGTCCCGCCTCTGGAGTGGACCGGGACGGGACCCCTGGTATCATCCGAATTCATGGGCGAGATCGGCGACATAGAACTCTTCGCCTCGCTCGGCGAGGAAAATGCCAAGCGCTTCGCCCCGGCGGTCACTTGGCGCACCTACCCGGCGAACGAGCTGGTCATCGATATGGACGACGCGTCGAACGACGTGCTTTTCGTCGTCAACGGCTCGGTGCGCGTCATCCACCGCGCCGACGATGGGAAGCAGGTCATCCTCGGCGAACTGGGACCCGGCTCCATGTTCGGGGAAATGGCGGCCATCGACGGGATCCCCCGCTCTGCAAGCGTCACCACGATGCAGACATCCCTCATCGGCTCCATGAAGGCGGCGGCATTCATGGACGTTTTGGCGCACGAACCGGAGGTGTGCCGCACAGTGCTCAACATGCTGGTGGGGCGCATCCGCTCCCTCAACCTGCAGCTTTACGAGCACGCCTACCTGACGGCTTCCGAGCGGCTCTACGCCGAACTCTTGCGCCTGTCGCGCCCGCGCCCGGGCCATGACGGCCAGCGGAGCATCTCGCCCCCGCCCAACCAGCAGGACCTCGCCGAACGTATCGGCTCGCGCCGTGAGGTGGTCTCCCGCGCCCTGCGCGCGCTGGAGAAAGACGCGCTCGTCGAAAAGACGCGCGGAGCGCTGGTATTGACCGACCCCGGCGCGCTCAACCGGCGCATTTCCCTCGAAGGCCTCTGGGTCAAACTCGACCAATAAGGCGCCGATGGCCGCGCGGCCATCGGCCTAGATCGCCTTGTTATATCGCTTTGGCGATCTCTTCGGTCATCTTCTTGGCGTCGCCCAGCACCATCATCGTGTTGTCTTTGTAGAACACCGGGTTGTCGATGCCGGCATAGCCGGATGCGAGCGAGCGCTTGTTGAAGAGCACAGTCCCGGACTTCCACACCTGCAGCACGGGCATGCCGTAGATCGGGGATGTGGGATCGTCTTCTGCGGCCGGATTGACCACGTCGTTGGCGCCGATGATGTAGACCACGTCCGTCTGCGCGAATTCCGAGTTGATGTCCTCGAGTTCGAACACCTCGTCGTAGGGCACGTTGGCCTCGGCCAACAGCACGTTCATGTGCCCCGGCATGCGGCCCGCGACCGGGTGGATGGCGAACTTGACCTCGACCCCGGCCTCTTTGAGTTCGTCGGTCATTTCCCGCAGCGCATGCTGCGCCTGAGCGACGGCCATGCCGTAACCGGGGACGATGATGACTTTCTCCGCGTTCTTCATCAGGAAGGCCGCATCCTCGGCCGAGCCGAGCTTGACCGGCTTCTGCTCGCCGTCGCCGGCGGGGCCTGCGGTCTCGCCGCCGAAGCCACCGAGAATGACGCTGATGAAGGAGCGGTTCATGCCCTTACACATGATGTAGGACAGGATCGCGCCCGAGGAGCCGACCAGCGCGCCGGTGACGATCAGCGCCGTATTACCCAGCGTGAAGCCGATACCGGCGGCCGCCCAACCCGAGTACGAGTTCAGCATCGAGATCACGACCGGCATGTCCGCGCCGCCGATGGGCACGATGATGAGAATGCCGAGGAGCAGCGACAGCGCCACGATCGCCCAGAAGAGGAGCGGCGTCTGCTGCTGGCAGAACAGCACGATGCAGGCGATCAGCGCGATTCCGAGCGCAATGTTGATGAAATGCCGCGCCGGCAGAATGATCGGCGCACCCGACATGCGGCCCGAGAGCTTCGCAAAGGCGATGACCGACCCGGTGAAGGTGACCGCACCGATGGCCGCGCCCAAGGACATTTCCACGAGGCTCGCCACGCGGATGTTGCCGGGCGACCCAATACCGAACGCTTCGGGCGCATAGTAGGCCGCGGCCGCCACGAGCACGGCCGCCATACCCACCAGCGAGTGGAAGGCGGCGACGAGTTCGGGCATCGCCGTCATGGGAATACGGCGCGCGATGACGGCGCCGATGGTCCCGCCGATGGCGATACCGGCAATGATCATGCCCCAGGACAGACCGGAGTCCGGGCGCGCCACGGCGAGCGTGGTGGCCACGGCGATGGCCATACCGGCCATGCCCATGTAGTTGCCCTGGCGCGAGGTCTCCGGCGACGACAGTCCCCGCAGCGCGAGGATGAAGAGGACGCCCGAAACGAGATAGAGCAGTGCGACGAGTTCGGAGGACATGTTCTTTAGATCCCCCTAGCGGTCTTTACGCCGGTACATGGCGAGCATGCGTTGCGTCACGAGAAACCCGCCGAAGATATTGACCGAGGCCAGGATCAGGGCGGCGAAGCCCAGGATCTTCGCCAGCCAATGACCGGAGGACGCGACCGCGTCTCCCGCCTCGACGGCGACCGCGAGCAGCGCGCCCACGACGATCACGGAGGACACCGCGTTGGTCACCGACATCAGCGGCGTATGCAGCGCCGGCGTGACGCTCCAAACCACGTAGTAGCCGACGAACACCGCCAGCACGAAGATCGAGAATTGCGACATGAAATCGTGGCCACCGCCTTCCGCGGCCTCTGCCGCAAGAGCCGCGCCCGCCAGAAACGCATCGGAGGCAAGCGCTACGAGAGCAACGATGATCCCCGTTAGAAGGGTCCTTTTCGTCATGATGTCTTCCCTCCGGCAACCCGCTCGTTGACGATCGCACCGTCACGGGCAATCGCCGTGCCGATAGCCAATTCGTCTTCCCAATCGATGGCGAGCTCTTTGGTTTCCTTGTCGATGAACGGCTCGATGAACGCCTGAAGGTTCCGCGCATAGAGGCTGGAGGCGTTGACCGGCACCTGACCGGGCAGGTTCAGCTGGCCGAAAATGCGCACACCCTTGTGCTCGGCGGTCTCGCCGGGCTTGGTCAGTTCCGCGTTCCCGCCGCGCTCCGCCGCAAGATCCACGATGATGGAGCCCGGCTTCATGCTTTCGATCATCGCGGTCGAGATCAGCTTCGGCGCCGGACGCCCCGGGATGAGCGCGGTCGTGATGACGATGTCCTGGTTCTTGACGTGCTCGGCGACGAGCTCGGCCTGCTTCTTCTTGTACTCGTCAGACATTTCCTTGGCGTAGCCGCCGGACGTCTCGGCCTGCTTGAATTCCTCGTCCTCGACCGCGATGAACTTCGCGCCGAGCGAAGCCACCTGCTCCTTCACGGCAGGCCGCACATCGGTCGCGGTCACGATAGCGCCGAGGCGGCGCGCGGTGGCGATCGCCTGGAGCCCAGCCACGCCGACACCCATGACGAAGACGCGTGCGGCCGGGACCGTACCCGCCGCGGTCATCATCATCGGCAAGGCCCGCTCGAACGCGGCGGCTGCATTGACCACCGCCTTGTAGCCCGCGAGGTTCGATTGCGAGGACAGGACGTCCATACTTTGGGCGCGCGTGATGCGCGGCATGAACTCCATGGCGAACAGCGACACGCCGGTCTTGGCAAGGGCCTCGAGACCGGCCTTGTCCGAGAACGGATCCAGCATGCCGATCAGGGAAGCGCCCTTCTTCATCGCCTTGGCAAGGTCGACGGACGGACGCCGGACGGTGAAAACCACATCCGCACCGGATACCGCGTCCTCGTCGGACTTGGCGATCGACGCGCCGGCCTCTTTGTAATCCTCGTCGCTGAAATGGGATCGAAGCCCCGCGCCAGACCGCACCGTGACCTTGGCGCCGGCTTTCACCAGCTTCTTGACGGTCTCGGGGGTAAGGCCGATCCGAGGCTCCTCGGAGCCTTCCGCGGGTACGCCAATTGCAATCATCTTGGCTCCCTTTGCTGCGGGCGCACCCATCCACTATTGACGGTGCGCCGAGCGCTGTCGGGTTCTAGAAGAGCGGGAGGTCAGGCACCTCCCATCCGTGGTAGGCCTTCAGCCTAGGTGAGGAAGAAGCCCATGCCCGCGACAATCGCCACGCAGGCAAGCGTGCCCCAAAGGAACAGGCCGCAGAAGAGCTTGTACGTGCCGAGATGCTCGGCGTAATCCATTTCCGGGTGGCCCTCTTTGGGATCAATGTGCATCCGGTTATCCCCCTAGATCTTTGTCTTTGCTTGGCGACTGTTTCGCGCCCACGTCGCGACATCGTCGCATCATCCGGAAATAGCAGACTAAGGGGCCTGCCGCAATAATCCTCAGGTGAGCAGGAAGCGTCCGGAGCTAGTCCAATAGTACGATCATGTGCCCATCCGGGTCCCGGACGGTGGCCCCGTTTCCACCATCCGCGAGCCTGACGAGACCGTCCGAAAGGAAGGTCACACCGGCTGATTTCAGGGCCTGTACGAGCGCGTCCAGCCCCTCCACCCGGTGGACCTGCCGGATCGAAGCCACGTCGTTCGCTTGCGGCGGCGGCAGAGGTGCGGGTCCCGGCGGCTCCCGGTAGTGCAGCAGCTCCACATGGGGCGTCGGCTGATCTTGGGGCTGGAGCGCCACCACGTCGACGAGGCAACCGGGAAGTCCGTCGAGGAGATCCTGACAGGGCCCCTGATTGAGGGAACGCCCGCCGATCTTCATCCCGAACAGCCCGGTGTAGAATGCGAGGCTGCGGTCGAGGTCGGTCACGACGATCGCGGTGTGGTCAAAGCCGCGAATGCCGGCGCCGCCCGTCTGCCAGCGGGGATCACCGACCCCTTGCGGAAACGAGATCAACTCAAGCGGATGTCCCTCCGGATCGCGGAACTTGAACGCGGTCACGCTGCCGGTATTCGGCGGCAACAGCACGGGCGCCCCCGCTGTGACGGCTTCCGGCTTCTGTTCCTCGAGCCGGGTCCACACGGCCTCAATATTGCCGGCGACCAAGGCCACGTGCTCGAACCATGGATCATTCGAGGCGCGCGGGGTCGGATACGGCACCCCGGACGGATCGAACGCCGTGAGCCTCAGCGTTTCGCGGTCGAAGCAAATATCGGCTGTCCGCATGTGCGTTCCGGGCTCAAGTCCCAGAAGCGCATTCCACTGCATGTCCTGAGAGCTCTGGACCGGACCCGGTTCCAGCCCGAGCCCGTCACGGAAGAAGCCTACCGCCCGGTCGAGATCGGCGACCGTGATGTCGACATGGACAAGCTGCGTGACAGGCATGCGGCAACGTCCTTATCCAAAAATTCCCGGACGGGCAGCCACGAAACGGGGATCGTCCAGCTGCACGAGCATGAGCGTCGCGGGCTCCTTGCCTACGGTGCCCGACTTGTGACCGAAATGCCCGTCCGCATCGGGCTTCGTATGCTGATCGGCGCCGAAGGAAATCTCGCCCGGCCCCATCTCGACGCGCGTGCCATCCATGGTTTCCACGTACCACGTCCCCGACAGCGGAATGATCCATTGCGGTTTGGGGTTCTCGTGCCAATCGCCCACCCATCCGACCGGCAGTACGCACACCATCACGTTGGCCTTCGACTCGCAGATCTCCGCGTTCCATTGCGGCGCGGCGTTCCCGCCCATGCTCTGCATAGCGAAATTCGTGAGCGCGCATCGAGTCTGACGGGTACCCCCATCGTCGCCCGTCCAAACGTGCCAATAGGAGAGTGTCGGCGCCTTCATGGAGTCAACGGGCCTCCGGCGCCCCAGCAACGGTTGAAATCTCCGGTGTCAGCATCGTGACCTCCTCGATTTCCTTTTCCGCACCCTGGAAGAACCCGCTCGCGAGCATCACGAAGATCAGTCCGCCGACGAGACCGAAATTCTTGAAGAAGTCCCAGACATGGGGATAGCCCTCGCTGTCCGACGACCAGAAGCGCGGGTAGCTCCAGAAGTTGTGGAACAGGAGCGCGGTGATGGCGCAGTAACCGGCCAGAACAAACGCGGCGATGCCGTCGTAGAAGCCGAACACGATCATCGGCGGCGTCAGCAGCTCGACAGCCATGGCCGGATAGAGCAGCGCCGCCCCGCCCGGAAGCCAGCTCGAGGACGCCTGCTTCACCGCCGCCTCGTGATTGATGATCTTATCGATGAAACTGAATGGAAAAATCCAGACAATGAAGATGCGCGCCAGCACCGGCAGCGCATCGTTGATCAGCCACTCCATCGCCAGCCCCTCCTTCCGATGAACATCGGTTCCGGTGAATGTCGGGTCGTTGGCGAATCCTCGGGCATGTGGCGTGCAATCACAACCCTTGTCGCGTATTTGTCAGGAAACTGTCTCAGACGCATCGGCGCCGGGAAGCGGCACGCCCGCCAACGAGAAGGCCTCCGACTGGCGCTGCGTAACGGTACCCACATCGACGCCCGCAATGGCTTCGTCGAAGAGGTCGTGGAAATTCAGCGCCGCATTCAGATGCAGGAACACGCCGCCGAGTCCGATCGCGGCGCGATCCATGAACACGAACTCGCGGGGAATGGTGACGGGCCCCTTGTCGCGTAGCGCCTGATGCACCTGAAAGGCTTCTCTCCGCCCGTACATGCCCGGATCTACGTCGTCCGCGATCGTGCGCACACGATCGTCCAGCATCGGGCCGTAGATGAACCGGGCCCAGATGTTCAAAATATCGATGAGCTCGTTCGACAGGCCGGCGAAACCCCATGTCTCGTAGGCATGCACGACCAAGGTCCGGTCGTCGCGTAGCAGCCCGTTGTAGAGATCGATCACACCCTGGATGAACTTGGGCGCGAAAGTCCGCATACAGCCATAGTCGAGCAGGTTGATCCCGGCAGCCCGGCCCGCACCGTCCTCGAACACCGTGTAATTGCCGAGATGCGGATCGCCGTGAATGACACCGTAATGGCTGAACGGATACCACCAAGCGCGGAACATGGCCTGTGCGATGGCATTGCGGTCTTCGAGCGAGCTGTCTTTGTAGTCGAGGAGCTTTCTCCCCTCGAGCCACGTCATCGTCAGCACACGGTCCGTTGATAGCGCCGGCAATACCTCCGGCACCCGCACGCGGGCGTCGCTCGAGAAAATCTCGCCATAGAGGCGGGTCATCCCGGCCTCGCGCCGATAATCGAGTTCCTCGCGCAAACGCTCCGACAGTTCCTTCAGCACTTCGGACGTCTCGACCGCGGGCCGCATGCGCCGGTGCACGGAGAACAGCATGCCGAGCTGCACCAGGTCCGCTTCGACGGCGGAGCGCATGTCCGGGTACTGCAGCTTGACCGCGAGGTCCCGTCCGTCGTGAGCAACCGCCCGATGAACCTGGCCGAGAGAGGCCGACGCCGCGGCCTCATACTCGAAGCTGGCGAACTTGCTTTCCCATCCCGGGCCGAGCTCGGCGGCCATCCGCCGCTTGACGAACCCGCGGCCCATGGGCGGTGCGTGGCTCTGCAGCTTGCCGAGGGCCTCGGCGTATTCTGGCGGCAGCGCATCGGGAATGGTCGCGAGGAGCTGCGCCACCTTCATGATGGGGCCCTTGAGCCCGCCCAGCGCCATCGCGAGCGCCGCGGCTTCCTTCTCGGTCTCCGAGTCGAGCCCGAACAAGCGCCGCCCTGCCATGCGCGCGGCAACGCCACCCACATTCGCGCCGACCCGGCCGTAGCGCAGGGCCCGCGCGCTGAAGCGGTTCTTTTCGCGATCCGTGGCCTCCGGATCGTCCTTCGGCGCACCACCCGAACGGTCGGACAAATCGTTCATGAATTCCGTAACCCTTCCCCTATCAATGGGATACACCACATATAGGATCGCGAATCCGGCCACACGATAGCCGATCCTCACATCGTCACGTCCAGAACAAACTTTTCATGCCGTACTCGAAAATGCTCAAAGCCGCCATCATTGCCGGCTGCCTGTTCGCGGCAGCGGCCCTCGTTATCGGCGGGCTGGCGGAGACCTATCCGGCGCTCGACATCGTGAACAACGGCCTGCTTCTGCTTGCGGTCGGCCTCGCCGTGCTCCTTCTCCTGAGCCTCGCCTTGCGCAGCCGCATGCTGATTGTCACGACCGGCGCGCTTCTGGCGATCGCACTCGCCACGTTGATCCCGAACCTTTCCGGGGCGGCTGCAAACGCGCCGGAGAATGCCGAACGGTTCTTGCGCGTGGCGACGTTCAACATGTGGGGCAAGGGTGATCTTCACCTGCAAAAGGTCGAAGCGTTTCTGGCCGAGACTGAGCCGGACGTCGTGGTGCTGGAAGAAATCCGCTGGAAGCACGAGGGCTTCCTTCGGGACATGCAAGAGACCTACCCCCACCAGGCGGGCAAGCACGGCCTTGTGATCCTGTCCAAATATCCCATCGTGGAAAAGAGCCGCCTGGATCGTCCGGACCAACCCTATTGGCAATCGCTGATCGTGGCCTGGGCGAAGCTCGACGTGGAAGGCCGCGAGGTCAACATCGTCGGCGCACACATGTCGCGGCCGTTCTATGCGTCGCAGCAGAAGAACGATTACGAGCACCTGACCAAGTTCGTGCAGAGCCTTACCGGCCCCGTCATCGTCGCAGGCGACTTCAACGCCGCGCCGTGGACACACAAGGCCCACAAGTTCTCCGCCGCGACGGGATTGGGCAGGTTCAACACGTTCGTGCCCACATGGCCCGCGCGTTGGAAGGCGCTGCCCCTCGTGCCGGTGCTGCCCATCGACAATGTCTTCGTCTCCCCGCAACTGTCGAAGATCGATCTGACGGTTGCGAACCGGCTCGAATCCGACCACCTGCCCGTGGTCGCCGATATCGCTTTCGTGGACTAGGATGCGGGCCGCTTGGCCCCGTTTCTGCTCAAGGAGCCCGTGATGATTTTGACACGTCCTCTCATCATTGCCGCCACACTGTTCGTAAGCGCGCTTGCCGCCGCCCTGCCCGCCCATGCGTCATCGGAAGCGAGCCCCGCGATCGAGGTCTGGAAATCGCCGACCTGCGGCTGTTGTCAGAAATGGGCCGACTATCTCACCGAGAACGGGTTCACGGTTTCGACGAAGAACACGACCCAGGGCATGCTCAATCGCATCAAAGCCCAGGCCGGCATCGGACCGAAACTCGCCTCATGCCACACGGCGCAAATCGACGGCTATACGATCGAAGGTCACGTCCCCGCCGGCGATATCAAGCGGCTTCTCGAGGAGCGCCCCGACGCCATCGGCCTCGCCGTGCCCGACATGCCGCTCGGTTCCCCCGGCATGGAGCAGCCGGACGGCAAGACGGATCCCTATGAGGTTCTTCTCGTGAAGAAGGACGGCAGCACGGAAGTCTTCGCGCAGCACTGATCGCCTGCTGCGCTCGGCCTTAGGCCCTAGCTTTTGACGAATCTGTCGAGCGCTTCGCGATAGGAGCGCATGGCGTCGCGCGCCACTTCTATCTCGGCTTCCAGCGCCGCGGAGTCCGGCGAACGAGGCCGCTGCTTCGGCCGCCGCGCGGACGCGATCAACAGGGCCAGCACCGCCATCGGCGTCAGAAAATCCGTTACGAGGATCGGCCCCGCGTTGCCCGGTGTTAGGTTGTTGTACGCCATGATGTCGTGCACATGGCCGATGCCCGCGCCGACCAGGAAGCAGGAAGCGGCAATCGCCACGGCGACCCGCGCATAGAACGTCGTGAAGGCCGCATAGAGGCTCGCAAGGCCGAGCCCGAGATTCGCGTAGCCCACCTCGAACTGGAACGGGCTCGGCGGCCAGCCGATTGCGGCGGCGGACTGGGCGGGAAACATGACGTGACCAATGAACGCCCAAATCCCGAGCAGCCCGAGCGGAAAGATGAAGACGTAGCGCAGAGCCCGGTCCAGTACGAACCAGCGCAGCAGGGGCCGGGGAGCGCGCCACAACGCGATACCCCAACAGGCTAACGCGGCAACCCAAGCAAGAAGGGGAACCAGCGCAACCTGACTCATGTCTTCTAGGCCTCCGCGACCACCGCCCGGTCCATCTCTTCGAGCTCGTCGATAAAGCCCTCAATCACCTTGAGACCCATGGACCAGAAATGGGGCTCCGATGCATCAAGACCGAAAGGCTTCAAAAGTTCCCTGTGATGCTTCGTGCCGCCCGCGGAAAGCATCTCGAGATACCGCTCCGCGAAGCCCGCATCGGCTTTTTCGTACACGGCGTAGAGCGAATTCACTAAGCAATCGCCGAACGCATAGGCGTAGACGTAGAACGGCGCGTGAATGAAGTGCGGGATGTAGGACCAGAAGGTCTCGTATTCCGGCTTGAGCTCGATAGCCGGGCCCAGGCTCTCGCGCTGCACGTCCATCCAGATCTCGCCGAGGCGGTCGCTCGTCAGTTCGCCCTCGCGGCGCTCCGTATGGACCTGCCGCTCGAAGCTGTAGAACGCGATCTGCCGCACGACCGTGTTGAGCATGTCCTCGACCTTCGCGGCGAGCAGTGCCTTGCGCTCGCGGGGGCTCGGCGCCTGGTCGAGCAGCTTCCGGAAGGTCAGCATTTCGCCGAACACGCTTGCGGTTTCCGCGAGCGTCAGCGGCGTCGGCGCCATCAGCGCGCCCTGCTTGCCCGCCAGCACCTGGTGCACGCCATGGCCCAGCTCGTGGGCCAGCGTCATCACGTCCCGCGGCTTGCCCTGGTAGTTGAGCAGAACGTAAGGATGCGCGCTCGGCACGGTCGGATGCGAGAAGGCACCCTGCTGCTTGCCCTCGCGGACCGGCGCGTCGATCCAGCCATCGGCGAAGAAGCGCCCGGCGATCTCCGCCATGCGCGGCGAGAAATCGCCATAGGCTGTGAGCACCGTCTCCCGTGCATCGTTCCAGCCGATGATCTGCTTGGGCTCTTCGGGCAGCGGCGCGTTGCGGTCCCAGTATTTCAGGGTGTCCATGCCGAGCCACTTGGCTTTCATGGCGTAGTAGCGATGCGACAGCTTCGGGTACGCATCGCGTACGGCGGCCACCAGCGCATCGACCACGTCGCGCTCCACGCGGTTGGACAGGTGGCGGCTGTCGGCCACGTCCTCGAAGCCGCGCCAGCGATCCGAGATCTCCTTGTCCTTGGCGAGTGTGTTGGTGATCAGCGTGAACAGCCGGATGTTGTCCTTGAACACCTTCGCGAGCGCCTTGGCGGCGTGCTTGCGGTTCTTCTCTTTCGGATCGAGAAGCAGGTTGAGGGTCGGCTCCAGGCTCAGGTCCTGACCGTCCACGTCGAAGCGCAGATTAGCCATGGTCTCGTTGAAAAGCCGGTCCCACGCCCCGCGCCCGCTCACCGCCTTTTCGTGGAACAGCTGCTCCAGCTTGTCCTCGAGCTGGTAGGGCTTTTCTTTCCGCAAGTCCTCCACCCAGGGCCGGTAGTGGCCGAAAGACGGCGTGGCGAGCGCCTTTTCGATCGCCGCATCGTCGAGGCGGTTCAGCTCCAAGGGGAAGAACAGAAGCTGCGAGGAGATCGCCGTGATCGTTTCCTGAATGTCGCCGTAGAACTTCTGGCGCCGCGGATCGGTGGTGTCGGCGGCGTAGAGCAGGCTCGCATAGGAGGCCACCCGTCCAAGCACGTCGTTCAGAGCCTCGAAGCTGCGCACGGCCTCGGCAAGCGCCTCACCGCCCGCGCCGCCGTCGAGGAGCCCTTCGAGCTTGCCCGCATAGCGCTCGTGCATGGCCTCGGCGTCGTGCCGGGCCTTTTCCAGATCGGCCTTGAGCGCGGGGGCCTCGGGGGCATCGTAGAGATCGCCGAGGTTCCATTCCGGCAGGTCGCCGAGCGCGGCGCCCTCGCCCGGCTTGGCGCCGGCTTTTTCGAGCGCCTTGGGCGAGAACGTTGCTGAGAAATGGGGAAACAGGCCAGGGGCAAAGCAGGGGGGCAGCATCAGTCTTGAAAATCCTCTTTGGCGGGGTGCGAGTGGTGCCGGAGGCGATTCGCTATCACCCGAATGCGTCGATTCCTTACGCCTAGTTTGGGTAGCGTCCGCGCCGCCCGCAAGGGCTTAAGAACGCTTTGTTGTGGGACGCAAACTTACGCATTCGCAACAGTTTCCCCAAAATCGAACTGCGATAAAGAACATGTTTACCCTTCGAGTGCACTGTTTTGGCACAGCAGGGGTCACGTTGCCTCAAGTGTATCGGCCTCATTGGCGCCTGCTCCAGTAGTTGTTTGCGTAACCAGTGAGTTTTGCGTCATGCCCAAGTGCGTCTTGGTCGTCGATGACGACCCTACCCATCGTCGTATTCTTGAAGAGATTACGAGGCGGTTCGGCTACGAGGTTCAATCCGCCGATGGCGGCGAGGCCGCACTCGCTGCACTGCAGGCCGGCAATGCCGGCGATATCTCCCTGGTCCTTCTCGACCTGGTCATGCCCGGAACGGACGGTATGGCCGTCCTGAGCGCCATGCGCTCCCTCCCGAAAAAACCGCCGGTCATCGTGCAGACGGCCAATGGCAGCATCGACGCCGCGATCGCGGCCATGCGCGCCGGCGCGGTCGACTTCGTCGTCAAGCCCGTGAGCCCGGAGCGGCTCGAAGTTTCCATCAAGAACGCGCTCAAGATCGAGGCTCTGGCCGGCGAGATCAATCGCATGAAGGCCTCCGCCGACGGCAAGCTCGGTTTTTCCGATCTGATCGCCGGAAGCGAGACCATGGAGCGTGTCATCGAGATCGGACAGCGCGCCGCCTCATCGAACATCCCGGTCCTGATCGAAGGCGAGTCGGGCGTCGGCAAGGAACTGATCGCCCGTGCGATCCAGGGCGAAAGCGCCCGGAAGACAAAGCCGTTCGTCACCGTGAACTGCGGCGCCATTCCGGAGAACCTCGTCGAAAGCATCCTCTTCGGCCACGAGCGCGGGGCGTTCACCGGCGCCACCGACAAGCGGGTCGGCAAATTCGTCGAGGCGGACGGCGGCACCCTGTTCCTCGACGAGATCGGCGAACTGCCCCTCGATGCGCAGGTGAAACTGCTGCGCGCCCTTCAGGACGGCGAGATCGATCCCGTCGGCGGCAAGCAATCCGTGAAAGTCGACATCCGGCTGATCTCGGCCACCAATCAGAACCTGATCAAGCTGGTGCAAGAGGGCCGCTTCCGCGAGGACCTCTATTACCGCCTGAACGTCTTTCCCATCTGGGTGCCGCCCTTGCGCGAGCGGCTGGATGACGTCCCCGAGCTCATTCGTCACTTCACGGCGCGATTCGCCGCCGAGGAAGGAAAACGCATCGACGGACCTGATGCCGAGGCCGAAGCCATGCTCCAGCGCTACAGCTGGCCCGGCAATATCCGCCAGCTCGAGAACGCGGTGTTCCGCGCCGTGGTGCTCGCGGACTCGCCCACGCTGACGGTCAGCGAATTCCCTCAGATCGCCGCGCACGTGGAAGGCTATGCGGTGACCGTGCCGCCGGCGCCGGCCCCGAAGGACCTGACGCCTCACATCGACGGGCCGGTCGTGCTCGGCCAGTCCGCCGACACGCCGAAGACGATCCATGTCCCGACGCGCAACGGCAAGGACTCGGTCGGCATCCCGGCCCTCAGCGCCAACGGCGACATCCGATCGCTCGAGGACGTGGAGGCGGACATGATCCGGCTGGCCTTCGGACGCTATCGCGGCCGCATGACGGAGATCGCCAAGAGGCTCGGCATCGGACGGTCCACGCTCTACCGCAAGATGCGGGAGATCGGACTCGAAGCGCGGCCGAACTAGGACGGAAAGGGGGACAAGCGCCATGAAGGCTACTTACGCAACCGCACTGACGCTTCTTTGCGCGACTCTGCCGGGTCTGCCCGCAGCTGCCGCGGAAGACGGGACGACCAGCACTGCGATGCTGGGCGCCGATCCGCGCAGCACCGAGTTCCTCCGTATACAGATGTTCGACTCGAGCGAGAGCACCGTCACGCCCGACACCGTGATGGACGCGCCTGCCGTCGATACGGTCCAGCGCGCCGAACCGACCAAGCCCGCCGATCCTCTTCGCAAGGCGGTACAGGCACAGCTGTCAGAAGGCGGTGCGGCCACGGACAACCTCAGAGCCGACGAGAAGACCGCGCTCGTGGACTACTACGCCGATCCGGACCTTCCGCTGCTGTGGGTCAACGGACGCGGGCTGACCGCTCGCGGCAAGTCCGCGATGGCCGAGATCCAACGCGCGGACGACTACGGCCTGGACGCGGTGGACTACAAGCTGCCGCGCCTGAGCGAACTCGATAAGACCTCACCGGACGCACTCGCGGTGGCGGAAATTCAGATCAGCCATGCCGTGCTCGCTTACGCGCGCGACGCACGCGGCGGCCGCGTCGACCCCCGGCGTATCTCGCGCAATCTCGATCCGACCCTTGCGTTGCCGAAGCCCGCCGAGGTCATCCAGTCGATCGCCTACCGGTCGGATGCAGGCGCGTATTTGCGTAGCTTCCAGCCGCAGCATCCGCAATTCGAAGCCTTGCGCCGGAAGCTCATCGACCTGCGCGGCGGCAATACCGATACGGCTGCCAAGGAACCCGAAATTCAGATCCCGAGCGGGCCGCTGCTCCGGTTCGGCGACGCCGACCCTCAAGTCGCTCTGCTGCGGACGCGGCTCGGCGTGCCCCAAGGAAGCGACCCCGAGCTCTATGACGAGACGGTCGGCGAGGCGGTGAAGCGCTTCCAGACGGCGCACAACACCGCGGCCGACGGCGTGGTCGGCCCGGGCACGCGGCTGCTCTTGAACAAGCCGCATCTGCGCAACGCCGGCAACCCGGCGGACATCGAGAAGATCCTTCTGAACATGGAGCGCTGGCGCTGGCTGCCCCAGGACCAGGGCCGGTTCTACGTCACCGTAAACGTGCCGGAGTTCATGCTGCGCGTGGTGAAGGACGACGAGGCCGTCTACACGACCCGCGTCGTGGTCGGCAAAACCAAGACGCCGACGCCGGTCTTCTCCAACGACATGAAGTCGGTGGTGTTCGGTCCCTATTGGAATGTGCCGAACTCCATCAAGACCGGCGAGATCCGTCCCTATATCCGCCCCTATGGCGGAGGCTGGTATGGGCGCCGCTGGGACACCCGCGTGCTGGCGCAGCACGAACTGCGCATCAAGTACAACGGTCAGGAAATCGACCCGCAGACCATCGACTGGAGTCGCGTGGACATCCGCAAGCTGCACTTCTACCAGCCGCCGAGCCCCAAGAACGTGCTGGGTCGCGTGAAGTTCGTGTTCCCCAACAAGCATGACGTCTACATGCACGACACGCAGGAGAAGCACTTCTTCAACAAGACCGTCCGCGCCGAGAGCCATGGCTGCATGCGCGTGCAGAACCCGGACGAGTTCGCCGCCGTGCTCTTGAAGTACGACCGCAACTGGAGCGCCGAGAAGACGAGAGACGCCTTCAACACCGGCTACGACAAGCACGTGCCGCTGAACAACGCGATCCCCGTCTACATCACCTACTTCACGCTGTGGGTGAACGAGGATGGGTCTATCAAGACCTATGGCGACCTGTATGGGCACGACCGCCGCATGCGCACGGCCCTGCTCAAGAACGGCCGGGACTACGCCGCGGTGAAGCGCCCTGCCGCAGCGGCCAAGAAAGAGCAGCAGGCGGAGATGGCGCCGAGACGCGCCGGCACGCGCTTCGCGCGGACCGGCTTCTGACCAATCGCGCCTGACCTTTAAGACTCTCTTCGCCCATCGGGGCGGAGCACGCCTGGCCGCCAGCACCGGCGGCCACGCAACCTTCCGAAAAACCGCGCTATTTGGCCGATCAGAAATCGTTAACTACGCTCGGAAGTGCGTGTTTACGGTTAAGGGCTTTGCCTTGTTTTTCGCTCATTTTATTTGTTTACTGTTGCTTATAGGTCGCAGTGGGGCACACGCGACCCTGGCACAGGATGGCCTTAAGGGCTTGGTGTCACTGGGGAAAGTCGGCTGACAACGCCGGCGAGGGTATACGGAAAGACGGGGATGCGTTTTCGGGGGAGTCTTGTACGCCGCGCCATGCTGCGCGCTGCAATCGCGACGATGGGCGCCGCAGGCCTCATCGGTCACGCGACGGTTGCCTCCGCCGAAGACCGTACTCTTTCCATGTATGAGATCCATACCCACGAGACGATCACCGTCACGTACAAGCGCGATGGCGTGTGGGACGAAGAAGCGCTCAAGAAGCTCAACTGGTTCATGCGCGATTGGCGCGCCAAAGAGCCCACGACGATGGACCGGGAACTGATCGATCTGATCTGGACCCTGCACACGAGACTAGGCTCCAAAGAGCCCATCCACCTGATTTCGGCCTATCGCAGCTCGAAGACCAACGAAAAGCTCCGCCGCGCCGGTGGCGGCCAGGCACGGCGCAGCCAGCACACGCTCGGCAAGGCCTCCGACATTCATTTCCCGGATATTCCGGTGGCGAAGCTTCGGGCTTCCGCCCTCATCCAAGAGATCGGTGGCGTGGGCTATTACCCGAAGTCCGGCATTCCATTCGTCCATGTGGACGTCGGCAACGTCCGCATGTGGCCGCGCATGCCGCGCCTCGAACTCGCAGCTCTGTTTCCGGACGGCAAGACCGATTACGTGCCGTCCGACGGACGGCGGATCACCAAGGCAGACTATGACCGCGCCGAGTCCAAGGGCATGGTCGACCACGTCCTGATCGCGCAGGCGCAAGGGCTGACCGGCACGGCGGTCGCCTCCTTCACGCCACCGCCCACACCGAACCCGGTCCGGGTCATGGCGCAGCTTTCCGAACCGCCGGCGGCCATGCCGGTGGTCGCCTCCGCGTCGGACACCCAATTCAAGCCGATGGCGCTCGCACCGGCGGATGCGGAGATTCCCGATCAAGACAAGCCGTCTAACGGCGTCGTGCTGGCAAGCCTTGGCGGCACCCTGCCCTGGGCTCGCGAGACCTCCCGTTCGGCCGAAGCCAGCCGGCCCATCCCGCCTCAGAGCCAGCAGCCGGACGCCGCCTCCACCACGGCCCGGGCAAAGGTGCCGAGCTATCAGGAAGCCAAGCCCGTCGATGCCCCCGCGTTCGACGACGACCATCCGGACGAGCTGACCTATGTCGCGGTCGAGACCGCGCGACTGATGGCCGTCCCCTCGATGGCGCACGACCGCGAGGTCGCCCCGATGTCCCATCCGGAACAGGGCGATATCAACTACATGTTCCGCGACATGGAAGGCTCCAGCCGCTTCGGGCTGCGCCCCAGCTCAGGCTATCTCGGCCTCGCCAGCATTCGGACTCTGACGGGACCGGCCGTGCCGCGCCTCTATGCCGCCGCCCCGAAGGAAGGCCCCACGCGCCTCGCCTCCCGCTAGTCGAAGGCCGCATGAAGGGCTGACGCACGCCAGCCCGTTACGTGCGGGATTTAAGCCGCCTCGGACTCCTCGTCATCCATGCCGAGCGCATGGAGATAGGTCGTAAGGATCATTTCCTCTTCGCGGCGCTTATTATCATCCTGCTTCCTGATGCTGATGAGCTTGCGCAACGCCTTGACGTCGAATCCATTGCCCTTGGCCTCCGCGTAGACCTCTTTCAGATCCGCGGACAGCGCCGCCTTTTCTTCCTCCAGCCGCTCGATACGGGATACGAAGGCACGAAGCTGATCTTTGGCCGATGTCTGAAGCTGCACGGTTTGTTCCTCAAGGCTTTTATGATGGTTCGATGAAGTCGCGAGCTTGGGGCCGAATCGGAATGAGCGGCAAGGCAGAAGACGCGGCTTTTCCCGCTTATCCAAAGCCGTGCGCGACGCGGCGGGCTAAGCCATTAATCTTGCTGTTGATTCCGGCGCAGACGGGAGGCGCTAGGTCTGGTATTTCGCCTTCCACTCGTCATACGGCATGCCGTAGACCATCTCCCGGGCTTCGTCCTTACTGACCGGCACACCCCGCTCGTCAGCCGCCTCCAGATACCAGCCGGACACGCAGTTCCGGCAAAAGCCCGCAAGGTTCATCAGATCGATGTTCTGGACATCGGTCCGCTCCTGCAGGTGCTCCACCAGCCGCCGGAAGGCTGCGGCCTCGATTTCTGTTTTCGTCTTCTCGTCCATCGCGCACCTGCCTCTCAGTCGCCTGTGTGGGAGCCGTGGGTTTCGATCCGATGCAGCCCCTCCGCGGACTGGAGCACGTCCGAAACCGCGCGCGCAAGATGCGCCGCCCACTCCGCCTGCCCCTCTTCGCCGAGGATCAGGTCCTGGCGAACTTCGATCAGTGCATGAGCAAGCCCCCGGGAGGTGGCATGCCGGTAGAGCGTGTCGCCCTTGAGCTGTCCGGAATACGGCTCGTTGTCGCCGATGACCGCGTCGGGGATGGTCCCCAGCTTCTCGAGCAGCGGCAGCGGTACCCGCGGATCCTTGTCCCACAGCACGGAGGCGTGCCAGGGCCTCGGGTGCCCTTTCCAGGCCTGGGTGAAACTATGGATCGACAGGATGACCGGCGGCTTGCCCGCCTCGATCCCGGCGTCGACGGCCCGCCCGATGGCGGCGTCGTAGGGGCGGTAGAAGCGGTCGAGCCGCTCTTCGCGCGCCTCCGCGCTCAGCCTCACATTGCCGGGCACCACGAGCCCGTCGGCGACCTCCATGATGAGCGTCGGATCGTCGAGACCACGGTTCGGATCTATGAGGAGCCGGGAGAACTGGCTGATGACCGCAGGGGCCCCCAGCATCTCGGCCAGGAAGCGGGTGACGCCCTCCGCGCCAAGGTCGAAGGCGATATGCCGGTGGAGGTCCTCGGGCTTTAGTCCAAGGGTGTGTAAGTCCTCGGGCACGCGATTCTGGGCATGATCACAAAGGAGCAAAAGACCAAGCTTTACATCCCCTTCGATGGTCCGGTATGGCTTCTCGCTCAAATCTTCTTGTATCAAAGTATCCAGACTGAACTCCTGAAAGCGGTAGGGCCCAACCACACGACGACAGGGCCGCGACACATTTACCTCAAAGTTGGGCGGTGTTTTATGGGCGAGGCCTCAGCTTTATAATCGAGCCCTGCCAGTCAGAGAAATGCAACCTATTCGACGCTACTGTCCGGCGTTGGTCAAACGCCACTTCAGACCCCGAGATTTTGATGTTTACCTCTAACGTGATCCGAAACGCCATGCCCGTTTGGGCCACCCTACGCCGCTGGTCCGCCGCGGCCACGATGGCGGCCGGCCTCACGGCGCTCGGCATCTTGACGGGGACCGGCGTTTCGCCCGCGAACGCGGACCTGAAGTTGTGCAACACGACCGCCAGCCGTGTCGGCGTCGCGATCGGTTACAAGGATACCGAGGGCTGGGCCAGCGAGGGCTGGTGGAACATCGCCTCCCATACCTGCGAGACTTTGCTCAAGGGTGTGCTGATAGGCCGCTACTACTACATCCACGCGGTGGACTATGACCGGGGCGGTGAATGGGCGGGCGGCCTCTACATGTGCACGGACGACAAGTCCTTCACCATCCGCAATACAACGGACTGCGAAAAGCGCGGGCATAAGCGCACCGGCTTCTTCGAGGTCGACACGGGCGAAGAGAGGGATTGGACAGTGCGTCTGACGGACCCAGAAGGCGAAGCAAAGAACCAATGAGGCGCAACCGACGAGTCAAGATCGTCGCCACGCTCGGTCCTGCATCCACCAACGAAGATACGATGCGGCGCCTGTTCGAAGCGGGCGCCGATGTCTTTCGCGTGAACATGAGCCACGCGACCCACGACGGCTTGCGCGAAGTCCACGGGATTGTCCGCAAGCTGGAATCGGAGTTCTCGCGTCCTATCGGCATTCTCGTCGATCTTCAGGGTCCGAAGCTTCGCATCGGCAAGATCGAATCCGGGACGATGCGCCTGACCAAAGGCGATGTCGTGAGCTTCGTCCGCCGCGAGGATGTTGGCGGTCTGGGCCGCATTCATCTGCCCCATCCGGAGATCTTCGAATCCGTCGAAGCCGGCCACACGATGCTGCTCGACGACGGCAAGCTCAGGCTGCGCGTGGTGGAAGCGTCCGACGTCCGCATCGACGCCGAGGTCTTGAACTCGGGTCTTCTCGGTAGCCGCAAGGGCATCAGCATGCCCGATACGGTCCTGCCGTTCGGCGCGCTGACCGACAAGGACCGGTCCGACATCGAATGCGCCAATTCCATTGGCGTCTCCTGGCTCGCACTTTCGTTCGTGCAGCGCCCCGCCGACATCGAAGAAGCGCGCACGCTGAGCCGCGGACGTACCGCCATCATGGCGAAGATCGAGAAGCCCACGGCGATCCACTACCTGAAGGAAATCGTCGATCTGGCCGACGGGATCATGGTGGCGCGCGGCGATCTCGGTGTTGAGATGCCCGTCGAGAAGGTCCCCGGTCTCCAGAAGCAGATCAGCCGGGCCGCGCGCAACGCGGGCAAGCCGGTGGTGGTCGCAACGCAAATGCTGGAATCGATGATCTACGCCCCCGTTCCGACGCGGGCCGAAGTCTCCGATGTCGCGACCGCTGTGTTCGAAGGCGCCGACGCCGTGATGCTGTCGGCGGAATCGGCTGTCGGCAAATACCCGGTCGATGCCGTGGCCACCATGAACAGGATCGCCATCGAGGTGGAACACGATCCGCTTCATGCAGCGATCATCCATGCGCAACGTATCGACCCGAAAGCGACGGGCGCGGACGCGATTTCAGCGGCCGCCCGGACCGTCGCCGAGACCCTCAATCTCGCGGCCATCGTTTGTTACACCGCCACGGGCGCCACGGCGCTACGCGCCGCGCGCGAGCGGCCGCAACAGCCGATCCTGGCCTTGACGCCGATCCCTCGGACAGCGCGGAAGCTGACCATTGTGTGGGGCCAGCACTGCGTTCTCGCCGACGACCCGATCAGTCTCGACGACATGGTCGCCAAGGCCTGCCGCATTGCGTATCAGGAAGGCTTCGCCAAAGCCGGCGAGCAAGTGATCGTCACCGCTGGCGTCCCGCTTGGGAAGTCGGGCGCGACGAATCTCTTGCGCATCGCCGAGGTCGATCCCACCGACGATATCGAGATCCCGTAGGACCGCTTGCTGGCTAGAGAGCTCGTCTAGTGGACGTGGCTGGACATCTCGTCAGATATCCTGGCCTTCGACTTCGCGGGAGAGCGCGTCGACCCCGGCCTGGGCGTCGTCCATATAGGGATTGACCGCTAGCGCCTGTCGGTAGGCCTTCAGCGCTTCCTTCTTCGCCCCGAGCTGCTCCAAGACCAACCCGAGATCCGTGATCGCCCGGTAGTGCTTGTCGTCCAGATTCAGGGCCTGCCGCAGATCGGCCAGCGCCCGCTCCGGCTTGCCCGCGAGGACGTTGACCTTGGCGCGCAGATACCAGGCTTCCGCCTCCTCCGGCGCGATGTCCACGACGGCGTCCAGAACCGCGAGCGATAGATCCACATCCGACTCGTTGGCGAATAGTGTGGCGCGGCTCATCAGAAGATCGACCGTGTCGCTGCCGCTCATGGACCACAGCTCCTCGATCGCCTCGGTGATCGGCGCGGCCTCCGTCGGGCTCTTGGCCTGCGCGAGGCGCTCATAAAGGCCTTCCAGCAATACCGGCCGCTCGGCGGGATCGAACGCGGGCGGGACGGCGCCCGCGAGGGCTCCTTCGCCGTCACCCGGCGCTTCACCCGACGCCCAGCCCGGGACGCGTTCCGGCCCGGCGCCGAGGTCGTTCTCCTCCATGTCCTCGAAATCAAGGCCCCCGAGCCCCGGATCCTCCGCGGGCGGAACCCCCGCCTCGTCGTCGAATTCCTCGAAGAACTGCGCGAGCACGGTGGGCGGACCGGCGAGAACCGGCGCCGGCACGAGCAACGCCACGCCCAGCAAACATAGACCTAGTTTTTGGCCCGGAAGTCTCATAGGCAAAAAATTACGGGGCCCGATAGGGCCCCGTCAAAGCTTTTCCGCATCGGCGCCCCCAAACCGTCAGGAAAGGGCGCAAATCCATGGAGGACGCAGCCTGGGGTTAGCCGAAGGCTAGCCTTGGCGCGCCTTGAAGCGGCGGTTGGTCTTGTTGATAACATAGAGCCGGCCACGGCGGCGAACCACCCGGTTGTCCCGGTGGCGCTTGACCAGGGCCTTCAAAGAATTCTTGATTTTCATCTCACGCCATCCATTTCGGCTGAAAAAACAGTCCGGGCGGCCCTTGGATAAGAGCCGCCCGAAATTTGAGCCGGACCATAAGAAGACACCGTCCTGCTGTCAACTTGCCGGCGCGCTTGGACCGAGACACAGAAAACCCCGGCGCACGTGTCGCCGGGGCATCTGCTTCAAAACGGGTCCGGATATTACTCCGCGACCTTCTTCGTGACCTTGAAGTCCTTGTCGAGGTAGACGTCGAACTGCTTGTCGTCCTCGCAGATGACATCGTCGGCCTCGTAGCCATCGTTCTCCATCTCGATATTCGTATCTTCGACGGTACATCCCATCGCCTTGATCGCCATCTCGACGCCCTCGATCTGTTCCTCAGTGAGCGCCTCGTCGGCAGCGAACGATGTCGTCGTCATGGCAAACATCAAAGCAAATGCCGTAATCAAAATTCGCATAGGTCGTTCCTCCTTTTGGCCAGTCCCCAATATGGGGTTTGCACCTCAGTTGTAGAAGTCTTTCCTAAAACAACGCTGAATATTTCCCGAACAACATGTCTGCATTAACGTAATTGGCAGCGCTGTGTTCCGGCATAGCGCGAATACTTTTTGGTACGGCGCTGGAGAGTATCGAGGTCATGACGGCGCACTACCGCCGCAGGAATTGATCTAGCGCCTCTCTCGGCCGAAGAGACCCTCGCGGGCGGGAGGCCGTTCGCGGCTCTCTTCGCGCGCACGCCCCGCCTCCCCTTCGCGTCCGAATATTCCCAGTCCTAGCGGGCCGCGGGCGCCTTCGCGCTGCTCCCTCCCGCGCTCTTCGGGCATCGCCGTATGAATCACCTGGCAAGGCCGGTGGCGCACCTCCCCGAGCTTCGGCTGGATGATGTGGTCGAGTGCATTAAACGGAAAGGCGAGCGATCCGGCCAGCGCGTTCAGCACCGGCGCGCCTTCGAGATGGAGCGTGGGATGATAGAGGTTGCCCTGGATGGCGAAAGGCTGGGTGACCTTGATGAGTTCCTGCCGCAAGGGCTGGGGCTTGAAACGCAGATCGATGGTCTCGCGCCGGAGGTTCACGTAACCGACGCCGGCGATCTGAACCTCGCGCGTTTCGAAGACAAGGCCGCGGGTGGTGCCGCGCCCCTCGTTGAAGGCAAAGGGAGCCACAACGCAAACGAGCTCGGCACCGCCGCCGTCGTGCCCCCGCGACAGAAGCCAGGCCGGAATGCTCATCCCCGTCAGATTGATCAGGTCCGTTCCCACCCAGCCGTCGCGCAGGGACGAACTCACCGATCCGCCGAGTGTGCGGGGAATCTCGGCGACGCTATCGCCCGCGCCTGTTAGGTCGTAGTCGACGAAGAGCGTGCCGCGGACCGGGAAGTTCACCTTCATCTCTTTCAGGATCGTGCCGATCGCCAAGCTGTCCACGTTGCCCTTCAGCGCAAAGCTGGTCGGCTTCTTGGCCGTGTCGATCTTGCCCGACGCCGTCGCCCGGCCGCCAAGATAGGTGAGAGCCAGCGGGTCGAGCCCCACGACACCCGCAAGATACGTCACTTGGCCCTTGATGTTGCTCGCATCGGTTCCGCCGCCCGCGATCTTGGCGACATCGATCTCGACGTCGACCGGCAGGTCGTTCCACATGTCGCTGTAGTCGACGACGTCGAGGTCCTTGTCGTCGACCTTCTGCAGATAGGTCGTGCCGACCGCATGAAGCTTCTCCATGTCCGCCAGGTGCAGCAGCGGCGAGGACAGACTGCCTGACAGCGACGGCTTTCCATCCGTGACGACGCCGCTGAGCACGCCTTTGATCGTGGTGTCGCCTGCCAGCGCCGTCCCGGTGAGATCGAGTCGGTTCTTGCCGCCCGACACGGTACCGTCGAACTTGACCTGGCCCACATCGGCCACCGTCGAGCCGAGCGCGGCCGCCAAGGCTTCAAAGCTCGGGATGTCGAGTTGCGTGGCGAGCTTGAAGTCGTCGCCCGCCTTCACGTCGTCGAACGAAAGGTTGAGCGACAATGCCAGCAGCTTGCTGTCCGTCACTTTTGCCGTAAGGGCCTCGAGCCCGAGCGATCCATCAGCATCGGACACCGCAAAGTCTCCGCTGAAGTGGCCGAGCCCGGCCACCTCCTTCTTCACAGCGAGATCCAAGAACTCTGTGGTCGGAATATCGATCACGCCCTTCAAGTCCACGCCTTTGAAGTCGATGACGTCCTTCACGTCCCCGGTGATGCGCAGACCCGGATGCTCCGCGTCACCCGCCAAGACAACGAGGTCGTAGATGCCGAGACGGCCCTCCTTGTCCTTGTACAAGCGTTCTGCCGTGATCGGACCGAGCGTGCTCAGAGTAGTATCGATAGCCGTGGTGTCGATGCTGAGGTCGCGCACCACAACCCGGTCGTGCGAGCCTTTGAGCTTGCCGGAGAAGCCGGCAATACCGACCCTCAGAAACGGCCAGACCTGGTCGTCAGGGGTCTCACGCGGCTTGATCTTGCCGTCTAGGCCGAGGTTGAGCCCCGTCCCGGCCGTGAGATCATCGATGCCGCCGGACAGCGTATAGACATCGCCCGATACGAACGACAGCTTGAACATGAGATCGGACAGTTTCAGCGCTTCCAGCGGCCCGGAGATCTGAGCGGAGAGATCGCCCGTGCCGTCCAGCTCTCCCTTGATCTCGTAGATCGTGAGGATCTTCTCCAAGGACGGAGAACTGGCCGTCAGCTTGAAATCAACCACATCCCCGACAGAACCGAACGCATAGTCTCCAGCGAACGCCGCCGATACGCCCGCATGTTCGATCGTGAAATCGAACGTTCGTTTGTTGTCGGCGTCGCGCGGTTTCACATCGCCGGCGAACTGCCAAGGTTCGTCATTGAGATCCCCCTTGGCGTCCACCCGGATCGACCCGTCGGCCTTGGCCTTGCTGACCACGGCGTCGAAGCCGTAGCGCAGCGTGAAGCCGCTTTCCTGATCCGTGAGATTGAAGCTCGTGTTCTCAAGCTCGAAATTGCTCGAGACGGCCGAGTGCACCACATTGCCGACGAAACCGGCAATGGCTGCGACGCCCTCGTATTCGGTATCCCGGCCGGGCGGAATATTGATCGCAACCTCGAGCCCGTCGATCTTCAAGCCATTGAGATCCAAATGGCCCGTCAGCAGCGGCAGCAATGGAATTTCCACAGCGACGGACTTGACCGACAAATCCGTCATGTCGGACGGGAGTCGGCTTTCCACCGCCACGATGTCTTGCATGGTGACTTCGGGTTCGAGGCTAAAGCCGATCTCGACGGGCCCTTTGATCTCGACCGGCACGTCGATGGCCTCGCTGAGGAAATGCTCGGCCGCCTTCCGCCGCACCTCTTCGAACGGTCCAGCTGAAATCAGCAAAAGTCCCGCCACCGGAACAGCGAGGATCAGAAGCAAAACGAAGCCGACTTGGAGGATCGTCCGAAGAAACGATTGAAGGCTCATGGGGAAACAAGCTGCCACGGTTGAAGTGCCGCGAGCCTAACCCAATGCCACACACGCGCAAAACCGAAGGCCAGCATCAGCGGGGTAGCCCGCCGGCAATTTACCGTCCGGACGAATGCCGTGGACGAACGCTCGGCGTTAACACCTCGTTAAGAATTGGGAGGCTAGCGTTTTAGGGCTCAAAACCGAACGGGAAGTTAACAAATAAAGGCGTTTCGGCCCGGACAGGAATGGGCTCCTGGCCGGGCCACTTAACGCCTGAAACAAGAGTGCGATGATCAGAAGCGCGCTCTAGTGGCAGTGATATGGGACCGAACCGTTGTGGCAACCGTTGCGGTCCAGACCGCCACTGTGTGACGGCGCTCCCTGCGTCGTGTCGTTGATATGTGTGTGGCCTGCATAGAAGACGACGGGTTCACGCTCACCGGCTATGTAGGCTGAAGCCGCGCTGGCCAGCAGCACGGTAACTCCCAAAGCTATCAAAAATGATTTTCGCACAATTGATCTCCCCATTCTTTGCTGGGAGATCGGACGCTATTGACGTTTCAACCATGAGTCGAGTCACTTTTCTTAGCTCGTATTTGGTGTGATGCTACACTCGCGCGACTACAAGAAACGCGCGGCCAGCGTCACGGCGACCGCGATGATGGCCGTTCCAAACAAATTCAGCAGCGCACCTGCGCGCATCATCTGCGGCAGGGTCACGTAGCCCGTGCCGAAGACAAGCGTGTTCGGCGGCGTGGCGACCGGCAGCATGAAGGCCGACGATGCCGCGAGCGCGATCGGCATCACGAACAGAAGCGGCGCCACGTCCGTCCCGAGCGCAAGACTGCCGGCGATGGGAAGAAAGGCGGCGACCGTGGCCGTATTGCTCATCAACTCCGTCAGCAGGACCACGAGCAGCGTCACGCCGAAGATCACCACAAGCAACGGCATTGCATTCAAGAACGACAGGCCGTTGCCGATCCAGACGGCGAGACCGGTTATGTCGATCGCCTTGGCGAGGCTCAACCCGCCACCGAACAGGATCAGAACCTCCCAGGGAATCCGGCGTACCGCCGTCACATCCAACAGGAAGGTGCGGTCCGGCCAGTGCGCCGGAATGGCGAAGAGGGCGATGGCGCCGATGAGCGCGATGCCGGTGTCGGAGATGTCGAAGCCGAGACGGTCTTCCACCAACGGCGAAAAGATCCAGCACAGCGCAACCGCGGTGAACACGGCGCAGACGCGCTTTTCAGGGCCCGTCATCGGACCCATCTCACGCAGCATCCCTTCGACAAGGCCCGGGTCGACCTTGCCGAGCTTGTTGGACACGGGAAATGCGATCCGGGTCAGGATGAGATAGGCGCAGCCCAGCAGCATGGCGGAGATCGGCAGGGCGAACAGCATCCAGTCGAGGAACGTCATCTCGATGCCGAAGACTTCTTCCAGATAGCTCGCCGCCAGCAAGTTTGTCGGCGACCCGACGAGCGAGGCCATCCCGCCGATAGAGGCCGCATAGGCGATGCCGAGCATCATGGCCGTGCCGAAATTAGCCGCTTCGCCATGACCGCGCTTCCTGTCCGGCGTGACGACGGCAATGAGCGACATCGCGATCGGGAGCACCATGATGGTCGTCGCCGTGTTCGTGATCCACATGCTCAGGAACGCGGTCGCCAGCATCTTGCCCGCGATGAGACTGAGTGGACGGCTGCCGACGGCCAGGATGATGTGGAAGGCGATCCGCCGGTGGAGATTCCATTTTTCGAGCGCGAGCCCGATGAGAAACCCGCCCAGCAGCAGGAACACGACGGGATGGGCGAACGGCGCGGCGGCGCCGTCAATGCCCTCGACGCCGAGAAGCGGCAAGACCGCGAGCGGCAGCAGAGCCGTGACGAAGAGCGGGACCGCCTCCGTCGCCCACCATATGGCCATCCATATTGCGAGAGCCGCTACGGACCAGCCCGTGGCCGACAAACCTTCCGGCGCCGAGCTGAGGACACACGCAGCAGAAGCCGCCGGTCCGAGAACAAGGCCCACCAGTTGGTGCAGCTTGCGTCCGGCCCCGCCTTCGTCGGGCTCAAGCATGTTGCGCGACCGCCTTTCGCTCAAGTGCCGCGAAGCGTTTTCGGGCCACCGCAGAAATCGTCCGCACCCGGTTTGGGCATGGATCGTGGCCGCAAGTCAATTTGGGGTGAGGAGACAGGCCTAGGACGTCCCGTCCATCACCTTTCGCTTGTACTCGTCCTCGGTGATCGTGCCGCCACTCTCGGCGACCCGGCCGGCATCGGCGTCAGGGAGGGCCTCCTGAATCATGTCGATCCGCTTCCAAGCCGGCAGCGGCGCCTCGCCGTTCGCATCCGGCACGTATCGGTTCGTGGTCTCGACCCGCTCATGCTTGTGGATGTAGCGGGCGCAATTGATGAAGGCCTTGTCGACCGTGACCTCGATCACGAACTCGGCGCCGGGGAAGAGCTTCATGTGTTCTTCGTTCTGAGACAGGGCCGCGGTGCCTTGCACCCGAACACGATGGGGCGTGCACATGTCGATGAACAGCATACCGACCTTCCCCGTGGCGGAGATATTGCCCGCCGAGAAATACATGCCGTTGCCGTTGTAGCTCGGGAACACGATGGTCTTGTTGTCCGCCACATGCGCGACGCCCACATTGCCGCCCTTGTAGGACACCGTGGGCTCGCCCTCGTCGTTCACCGTGGACAGAAAGAAGTAGTCGCGGCTGGCGATGAAACCCGCCATCTCGGGGTCGAGCTCGTCGCGAACCACCGCAAAGACCACGGCGTTGGCGAGCGGCCGCGTCTGCAGCTCGTCTTGCAACGCGCGCTGTTGCGGCGAGTAGAACTCGTCCGGATTGGGTATCGATTGGTCTTCTTCCGTCGCCATGGTTTCCCTCCCGTGTGCCGTTCTTTGTCCCGGTCTCCGCGCCAGCCTTTGCCGGCGTTTTTTTCGGCGCGGCACGAATCTTTAGCAGAGCGGGGCGACGGTCAACTTGAAGTTTCGTGCTGCAGGAGGAAACGGCGGAGGAGTTGCGTGCAACGCGCGGATCGAAACATAAACGGCGGCGGAGAAGTTCTCCGCCGCCGAATAATCCTCGGTGATGCGGCTGGCGCCTAGTCTTTGTCCTTTTCGTAGACTTCGCCGGCCTCGACACGCTTGGAAAACTCGGTCGTGCGGCCTTCCGCCAACAGCTTGGCCTGCGCCACCCAGTCGTCGCGCGTGACCCGTCCCTTGAAGCCTTCGAGATTGGCGTCGACCCAGGCCACCTCGGCATCGGACCAATTGGCGATCTGGTCGAAATGCCAAAAGCCCAGCCGGTTGCAGAGCTGCTCGAGTTTCGGCCCGACACCTTTGATTTTCTTGAGGTTGTCGGGCTTTCCCTCGAGAGGCGCATCGAGCGTCTTGGGTTTGATGCCCTCGTTGGCGCTCTCGACAACCGGTGCGCTCACGGCGGCAAGATTGGCAGGCGCCGCGGCTGTCGCCGGCGTCGCGGGCCGGGCCTCCTTGGCTTCCCCGCGGCCTTCGAGCCGACCCTCGAGGCGCCCGATTAAATCGTCCTTTTCCCTGCAGCTTGCCCGGCAGTCTTCGAGCTGCGTGCGCAATGTCCCGAGCTCTTCGCCCGACGTCTTGTAGACGGTCTTGCGGCGGCCGCCCCAAATGAGCCATCCCACGAACAGTCCCAGAAGCGCAGCGAGCAGGATCAGGAACCAGATTTCTCCGAGCAGGAAGCCCCAATTCTTGAACATCGAACAATCCCCTTTGTGTGCCGTCTGGGCCAGTTACTGAGTGAACGCCAAGGTCACGCGTCGGTTCGCCGCCCGGCCCTCTTCCGTGTCGTTGTCGGCCAGCGGTTCCGTGTCGCCGTAGCCCGCCGCCGTGATCGCATCCGCCGGGATACCGCGCTTCTTGAGGGCGTCGACCACCGCATCGGCCCGCTTCTGGCTCAGGTCCATGTTGAAGCCGCTGTCGCCCTGGCTGTCCGTATGGCCGCCAACCTCCACGCGTAGATCGCCGGACTGGACACATTTCATAACAAGCGCCGTCATCGCGTTGATGACCTGCAAGGAGCGCGCATCGAGCCGCGCCGAGCCGGTCACAAAATTCACGTCCCGCTTGGACAGGAGAGCGTTGGCCTTGTCGCTGCACTGATCGCGGCTCGCCACGAAGTCCATCTGCGGCAGCCAATATCCGGCCGTCATCACCTCGGTCTCGCCCGTCGCCACGTTCTTGCGGCTGGTGCCGTCGGGCGGCAACTCCGTCGCCGCCTCGACGCTCACGGCGACCGTGTCGCCGAGATCATTGGACAGCCCCGTCTCCAGAAGCTCAATATCCGCCCCCGGGGAGGCGTTGCCGTTCAGCTCGAAATCGTTGTCGCCGCCGAACGCCAGTTTCAGCGTCTCGAATTCCGGCAGCCAGGAGCCAAGCTTCCTAATGATGCCGAGCGAAGGGCCGGAGTCTCCCGACACTGAATTGGCGGGTTCACCGGAGACCCAGTCGAGGCCGAGCGCGCTGGCGATTTCGTGGGTCGTCATTCCAGCCGGAAGCTTGCCGCTCGCCGAAGCGCCATCTGAAGCGGAATAGACGAGCTCGAATGCAGCTGGCTTGCCGTCGTCGAGATAAGTGAGCGACGTGTCCACCATGTAGCCTGGCGGCACGTCCTTGAGTTCGGCCAGCGCCGCCTCCCCGGCGGTCGGCGTCGTCGCCTCACCCGAAAGGGTCAGCGACTTGTCCGACATGGTGAGTTTGCCCTTGTTGAGCTTGGCGAGAGCGCTGAGGCCGTCCTGAGCGACCATCGTCCAGCCCCCCGGTGCGCCCGACGCCAGCTTAAGCGAGGACGCATCGTGGTCGAGAATGACGGCGATACCTGCGCGCGCGGCCTCGGTCGGCACGTGGCCGGAAACCGTGATGCCTTTGTCGGTTTTCACCGCCGAGAATGTGTAGGGAGCAACCGACTCCAACACCTTCATCTTGTCGCGAACGACGCGACGCCCTTGAACAATATCGAGCGTCTCGAGAATGTGTTTGCGTTCCGCGTTGCTATCGGCGAGACCGCTCACCTCGATGTCGCGGCCCCCGACGGACGTCTTGAGGCCATGCACTGCAGCGGCGACGGCGCCGTTGGCACCATCCGCTACGGTCTGCTCGATTCGCTTGGCATGATGCTTAGCGCCAAACCAACACAGCGCCGCAACGCCCAAGACGAGCGCCAAGATTCCCAAGACCTTCCGCACCGGCATACTCCCTCGTTGGCCCCAAATCGCTGCGAGGGGAACAATGCGCCAATAGGCTTGGCGGGACCTCACACAACGCCCGACACCATGCCGCCTACACCCCGTGCGGTGCAACCTCGGAATGGTGTGACTTTGTGCGCATTACCGTTCGTCGCAACTCGAAGCTCTTGACCAGGCTGTAGATGGCCGGAATCACCACCAAGGTGAGAAGCGTCGACGAGGCCATGCCGCCGATCATCGGCACGGCAATGCGCTGCATGACTTCGCTGCCGGCACCATGCGCCCAGAGTATGGGGAGCAGACCGGCCATGATCGCAGCCACGGTCATGATCTTGGGACGCACGCGGCCCGCCGCACCGGAAACAATCGCCGCATGAAGATCGCTGGGCTTCAGCGTGCGGCCTTCTTGCGCGGACGCCGCGATTCGCTCCTTCAACGCGTTGTCGAGATAGATGAGCATCACGACACCCGTCTCGGCGGCGACGCCCGCCAGAGCAATGAAGCCCGTGACGGCTGCCACCGAGAAATTGAAATCGAGCCACCACATGAACCAAACGCCGCCGACCAGGGCGAACGGTACGGACAACATCACGATAAGTGTCTCGGTCAGACGCCCGAAATTGAGATAGAGCAGCACGAAGATGACGAGCGCGGTGAGCGGCACGACGATTTGCAGGCGCATCTCGGCGCGCTGCAGATACTCGAACTGACCGCTCCAGGTGACGTAATAACCCGGCGGGAAGTCCACGCTCTCAGCCACGGCCTTCTGCGCGTCCGCGACATAGCTGCCGATATCGCGGTCGCGAAAGTCAACGAAGATGTACAGCGCAAGCTGCGCGTTCTCCGTGCGGATCATCGAGGGGCCTTGCGCGACCGTAACCGTCGCCACCTCGCTCAAGGGTACCGTGCCGCCTGCCGGTGTCGGGATCAGCACCTCGTTCGCAATGGCTTGCGGATCGTTGCGATAGTCGCGCGGATAGCGGACAGCGACCTTGTAGCGCTCGCGCCCCTCCACCGTGGTGGTGACCGCGTTCGCGCCGAGCGCCGTCGCGATCACCGCCTGCACGTCGCCGACCATGAGTCCGTAGCGCGCAAGACGCGCACGGTCGGGGTCAATGTTGATGTAGTAGCCACCAGTCGCGCGTTCCGCATAGGCGCTCGTCGTGCCCGGTACGTCCCGCACTGCCGCCTCGATCTTGCGAGCGAGGTTCTCCATCTCGCCGAGATCGCGCCCGATTACCTTAATGCCGACCGGCGTGCGGATGCCGGTCGAGAGCATGTCGGTGCGCGCCTTGATCGGCATGGTCCACGAATTCGAGACGCCCGGAAACTGCAGAGCCTTGTCCATCTCCGCCGTCAGCGCATCGATGGTCATGCCGTCCCGCCATTCGCTTTCCGGCTTCAGATTGATGACCGTCTCGAACATGCTCATCGGCGCGGGGTCGGTGGCCGTTGCGGCGCGCCCTGCCTTGCCCCACACGGACTCCACTTCCGGAAAGCTCTTGATGATCTTGTTCTGGGTCTGCAGCAACTTGCTCGCCTCCGTGACGGACACGCCCGGCAACGTCGTCGGCATGTAGAACAACGTGCCCTCGTTGAGGGCCGGCATGAACTCGCTGCCGATCTTCGACGCGGGCCAAAGCGTGGCGCCGAACACCGCGACAGCAACCAGGACCGTAGAGACCCGGAAGCGCAGGACGAACTCGATGACAGGCCGATAGATCCAAGTCAGCGCTCGGTTCAGCGGGTTCTTGTGCTCGGGCAGAATCCGGCCGCGCACGAACAAGATCATCAGCGCCGGTACCACGAAGATGGACAGAAGTGCGGCCGCCGCCATGGAGAACGTCTTCGTATAGGCCAGCGGCTTGAACAAGCGCCCTTCTTGCGCCTCCAGCGCGAAGATCGGCAGAAACGACACGGTTATGATCAGTAGACTGAAGAACAGCGCAGGCCCGACCTCGACCGCCGCCTCGACGATGGTCTCAGTGCGAGACTTTCCGGGCGGCGCGTGCTCGAGCCGCTTGTGCGCGTTCTCGATCATGACGATCGAGGCGTCCACCATGGCGCCGATGGCGATGGCGATGCCGCCAAGGCTCATGATGTTCGACGACAGACCCAAGGCCCACATGCAGATATAGGCGATGAGCACGCCCAGCGGCAGCGTGATGATCGCGACGAGCGCGCTCCGCGCATGCATGAGGAAGATCACGCAGACCACGGCCACGATGAGGCTCTCCTCGATGAGCGTGCGCTTCAGCGTATCGATGGCCCGATAGATCAGCGCCGACCGGTCATAAACGGTCTCGACGGTCACACCTTCCGGCAGGCTGGGGGCGATCTCCGCAAGGCGTTCCTTCACACTGTCGATAACGGAGAGTGCGTTCTCGCCGTAGCGCTGCAGAACAATCCCCGAGACGGCTTCCCCGTTGCCGTTCACTTCCGAGAGTCCCCGGCGTTCGTCCGGAACCAGTTCGACGCGGGCGACGTCCTTGAGCAGGACGGGCACGCCCGTATCGTTCTTGAGCACGATGGATTCGATATCCTCGAGGTTCGTGATGTAGCCGCGGCCGCGCACCATGTATTCGCGCTCGGACAGTTCGAGCGTGCGCCCACCGACATCCGTGTTGCTGTCGCGGATGGCGCTCGTGACCTTGGACAGCGGAATACCGAGGGCCTGCAGCCGGCGCGGGTCGACCACGACGCTGTATTGCTTCACGAAGCCGCCGACGCTCGCAACCTCGGCGACGCCGGGCGCCTGAGACAGGCCATAGCGCACATACCAATCCTGCAGCGTGCGCAGGTCGGCGAGACTTTGATCGCCGCCTTTCAAGACATATTGGTATACCCAGCCGACGCCCGTCGCGTCGGGCCCCAGTTCCGGCGTCACCTCGGTGGGGAGATCGCCGGCGGCCGCGCTCAACGATTCCATTACGCGCGAGCGCGCCCAATAGACGTCCGTGCCGTCGTCGAAGATCACATAGACGAACGACACGCCGAAGAACGAGAAGCCGCGCACGGTGCGCGCCTTTGGCACGGTCAACATGGCGGTGGTCAGCGGATAGGTGACTTGATCCTCGACGACCTGCGGCGCCTGTCCCGGATACTCGGTGTAGACGATGACCTGCACGTCGGACAGGTCGGGGATCGCATCCAGCGGCACCTTCTGAACCGCGTAGAGTCCCAGCAGCGTCACGAACACCGTGGCGATGCTCACCAGGACGACGTTCCGCGCCGACCAGCGGATGATGCGCGCGATCATTGTCCCGCCTCCTGAGGTTCGAGGTTCCGGAGCGCGGCTTTGAGATTGCTCTCGGAGTCGATCAGGAAGGTCGCGGACGTAACCACTTCGTCGCCGTCGGCGACGCCGTCGAGCACCTCCACATAGCCGTCACCGCGGCGCCCGAGCTTCACTGCGCGCGGCTCGAATTTCCCGTCGCCCTTGGCAATGAGGACCGTCTTTCTGGTGCCGCTGTCGATGACGGCGCTTGTGGGAACGGCCGTGACGGGACCCGTCTTCTCGCCGGGGTGAAACACCACGTCGGCGTACATGCCGGGCCTGATGCGGCCGTCTTCGTTGGGCAAGACGATGCGAACGGGAATCGTGCGGGTCTCGAGCTTCCGCATCTCCGGATAGATGAAGCCCACTTCCGCCTCGATGGGCTCGTTGGGAAAGGCGCGCAAGGTGACGGTGACCGGAGTCCCGACCGCGATGTCGCCGATATCTGCTTCCGCGACCTCCGCGATCACCCACATGCGTGTGTGATCGGCGATGCGGAACAACTCCTCACCCGCCTCGACGAACTGGCCGTTGATGGCGCTCTTGGAGGTCACGTCGCCGGTCGTAGGCGAGGGCCAATCCAGGGTGCGCGGATTTTCCTTCGTCTGTTGCACCTCGTCGATGCGGCTCTGGGGCACGCCGAGATTGCGCATTTTCTGGATCGCGCCGTCGAGATCGCGGCGGCCACGTCCTTGCGCACGCAAGGCTACGAGAAGGTCCGCCTGGGCGAGCTGAATTTGCGAGCTGTAGAAGCGGAAGAGAGGTTCGCCCTTCGTCACCTCTTGGCCCGTCTTGTCGACGAAAAGATCTTCGATGTAGCCGTCCGACCGGACGGTCACGATGGTGAGCAGAGACTCGTCATGCTCCACGGTTCCGGCGGAGCGAACGTCGCGCGAGACGACGCGCTTTTCCGCTCTTGCCGTGCGCACGCCGCTTCGCTGGACCTTTCCCGGGCTGATCGAGACGGTGCCGTCGTCGGCGTCTTCATCCGCATAGACCGGAATGTAGTCCATGCCCATGGAGTCCTTCTTCGGCACCGGCGAGGTGTCGGGAAGACCCATCGGGTTGCGGTAGTAGAGCACTTTGCGCTCGGCGCTCTTGCCCGCGTCGGCGGACATCGCCATCTCGCCCGGCGCGGCGTGCTCTCCGACCGTTGCGTGGAAGTACCAATAGGCGCTCCCGGCTCCCGCCAAAAGTCCCGCCGCAAGCATCGCGGCGCTCGTCAGACGCGTCATGATGCGCCTCTCCAATGATCGTTGCGTCGTCCCCGCGGTTCAATCGCGAGAGACCTCAGTGCACGGGCTCACGCGCAAGCGGATTCCGAGCGCGGAGCGGGTGTGCAGTTAGTTCTGTGGAGAGTTAGACGCGTGGAGGCGGAGACGGCAGCCGAATGGACGGCGCCTGCAGGCTCGGCGTTGCCCAGCCTGTGGGGATGGCCGTAAAGACAAAAGTCGGCGTGGCGGGCCCCATGGCCAGCACGCCCGTCACGGCAAGCCCCATGCACGGGCATTTGCCGCAACTGCCGCCGTGACATGGCCCATGATCGCGGGAGGACGGCGCGGATGCGGTATCCTTTTCGGCGGCTGCCATCGTCGCATGGTTCTCGCAGTCGCCATGCATCGAAACCGGCTCGCCCCCGCCATGTTCGGCGGAAACCGCCGAGCCCATTGTGCCTGCCATATGCATGGCCGCGCTGGCGCTTGCCGCCGGCAATACCGCGAGCGCGCAAACGATGAGAGCCGTAACGATGGTTCTGAGCTTGGCCATATGCACCTGAATTTCGTCCCGGGCGCCCTTTGCGTCAAGTGACGAGGCCGTGAGCTTGGTTAAGGACACTCTGTTCAAGCGCCGGTCCCGTCCGATGCCGGACGGCGCCGCTCAGCCGGAATTCTCCGGCACGGCGCGCCTGACGGGCCATTCCGCCTTCAGATATTTGCGGAACCAGGCGGTGTATCGCTCGGGCGCTTCCAGCGCATCGGCCTGGACATCTTCCACGGCCGCCCAGCGATAGGCCTGCGCCTCGTCTGGGTTCGGCACAATCGCGCCGTCATGAACGCCGTGAAAAACGTGGACAATCTCGTGCTCGATCATGTCGTGGTCGAGTTCCGCCCGGTAGCGGATCGTACCCAGCCCGTCCAACGGGCAGACAAAGCCCATTTCCTGCTGCAACCGGCGCCGCGCCGCCGCATCGCACGCCTCCCCCGGGCGCGGGTGCCCACAACAGGCATTCGTCCAAAGACCGCCGGAATGGTACTTCCCGGAACTCCGCTGCTGCAGCAGCATCCGGTCCGCATCGTCCCAGATGATCACCGAGAATGCGCGATGCAGAGAGCCCTGTCTGTGCACCTCGTGCTTCTCGCCGGTGCCGATCTCGCGATCGCAATCGTCGACGAGAATGACTTTCTCCAAAGTCTGCATGGCGCAAAACTCTTGATTTGCTCTAGCACTGTCAAGGGCCCGAGACATCGACGGCGCGGCCGCCTCCGATCCGTCAGGGCTGACGAATGGCGTTGGCCTCGCAAAGACTCGCCATGCCGGACATGGTCCAGCGCGTCAGCGAATCGCTTCGGCAGATCACCGGTGCCGCGAGCATCACGCTCTTGACCGTCGAGCGTGAGATTTTCGGCCGATAGTCCGAGGAGAACTGCGACACCTGCACGACCCGATTGAGGGTGGCGTAGGCCATGCCGATCGCGAGCAAGCAGAATTGCCGAATGCCGGTGTGCCGGCGCGGGAT
The DNA here is from genome assembly GCF_003071365.1 of Methyloceanibacter sp. wino2. NCBI lineage: Bacteria > Pseudomonadati > Pseudomonadota > Alphaproteobacteria > Hyphomicrobiales > Hyphomicrobiaceae > Methyloceanibacter > Methyloceanibacter sp. wino2. Next base: position 2,311,963 of record NZ_CP028960.1, on the reverse strand, counting down.
CGTCAGCGTGTACTCGACGGCATTGCCCAAATGACCCAACGCAATCCGTGCGAGCCGGTGGATCGTCGGACGGAAAGCGGGCTCCTGGGCGGCGCCGTCGAGATCGCGCAGATCGAGGCTCGCGGAACAGAAGAGACTTTGCGGCAGGTAGCAGCGCCCTTGCCGCCGGTCGTCCCAGATATCCTTCAGAATGTTCGTCATCTGCAGGCCCTGGCCGAAACTTGCCGAAAGCTTCTCGAGCTTTTCTCGGTGCTCGTCGATATCCGCGGCATGGTCGCAGAAAAGCTCGGTGAGCATCTCGCCGACGACGCCCGCCACCACGTAGCAATAGTTGTCGAGCTCGGCCATGTCGGCCAATCCCGTCGGACGGTTGACGAAGGACTTCATGCCCGATGCCATTTTCTTGAGACAGGTGCGGACCGCCTCCTGCTGTCTTACAGGACGGGTATTCAAGATATCGATCAGGCCCGGCAAACTATCGATGAGCTCGAGCTCCTCCGGGCCGATTTCTCCCGACAGCTCGGCCGCAAGACGCCTGGAAACCTCATCCCAAGACTCCGTCCGGTCGACCCCGGCAAGGAACATGTCGAGTTGAGCGATCTTCCTGTCGCGATCCGGGAGTTGCGAATCCTCGATCGTGTCCGCGGCGCGGCACAGCAGGTAGGCCGTACCCACCGTTGACCGCAGGTCGGACGGCAGCCTTGGAATGGTCAGCGCGAAGGTGCGCGACAGCTGGGGCACCAGCAGTAGCGGAAGCTCTTCGTTGCCGACGGTCCTATCCAACACGATCTTGCTCTTAGCCCCCACAGTTTTGGCGCGTTTGGCGCGCAACACAGAAGATCGGTCATCCGATCTGCTCGACCCAGGATCGCCACCCTAAGTCTTAGGCGCCAAACGAGGAATCACGCGGCGCCATCGACAGCATAGCCGCCAATCCCTGGCCGATTATGGCTGCTGCCCGATTTCATGCACAGAAAGCCCGCGCAAAACGCCTGGAAGCAGCCGATAGCGGGTCTGAAATCCCTCAGATCACGTCCACAAAGCCACGAGCTTCCGGACGCCGCCTCATCCTAACACACAGGCCACCCAGCCGGTTCACGACTTTGTCAGGGTAACGCTCCCATTGGCCCGGGAACTCTTGAACGACATGGTTTGGACGTCTCCGTCGATCACGACCCGCACCCGTCCGGAGATGTCGTAGGACGCGACGTGAAATTCCCCGACATACACCCCTGGATTGACTTTCAGGAGCTGCCCCGTCTGGTTGATGGCGGTCGAGATGGTCACGCATTTCGCGGCGAGTTTGAACACCTTCTCGGTCTCGCGCTTGTACTTGATGCGGCAGGTCAGCTTTTGGGGCGGGTTGTCCATGGCCTGCATCGTGCCGCTGCCGTTCCACGTCCCTTCAAGCGCTAGTGGTTCCGCCTGAAGCGGCGAGATCATCGCCACGAACAGGACGGCGCATAGCGAAATCAGGCTTCTCATAGAGATCCTCCCTGGCAGCGCCTTGCCTAGCTGCCTTTGACCGGTGGCCGCGGCACGTCCGTCCGCCAGGCCCGCCCTTCAACAAACGCGATCAACGCCGGCAGCACCAAAAGGTTCGCCAGCAGCGCCGTTGCCAAGAGCATTATCACGACTTCTCCAAACAGACGCAGGCTGGGAAGCTCGCTGAGTATTGTGCCCCGAACCCGACGATCAGCACCAGACACCCGACGGCGAGCGCCGGGCCGATGGTGGCGATCGTCTCCTCGAGGGCCGGCTTTACAGCTTCGCCGTTGGACCGCATCAAACGATAGTAGTTCAGGATGTGAATAGCATTGTCCACCGCGATGCCAAACCCGATGGTGAAGGCAACCACGCAGGTGAATTGCAGTCCTGCGCCCGTAAGATGGAGGATCGCGCCCGCCACGGCGATCGGCAGAACGTTGGTCACCATGCTGTAGAGCCCGGCTCTCAACGACCAGAAGACCAGGCCGATCAGCAGAATGTTGAGCCCGATTGCGATCAACAGGCTGCGGTTGAGCTCGATGATCATGTCGTAACTCGCCCGGGCGGAATGGGGCGCGATTCCGGTCGCGATGAAACGCACACCCGGATGCGCCGCGCGCAGGGCTTCGATGTCCGTTTCGAGCGCGTCCAGCACGGGCACCAACTCGGAGGCGTCCACCGCGGGGAAGTAGCCGGACACGAGCGCCGAATGATCGTCCACCGACATCATGCGCTCGAGGAAAGGCGACTTGGACTCCTCCAGGAAGTCCAAGACTTGCGCCTGCTTGAGCCCGCCCTCCAGCATCCAGGTCTCGATGCTGTGCAGGGACACCGCGCGCGTCACGAGCGGCAGCGTCTCCAGGGTCTTGTGCGCGTCCCCGACCACGGTGAGGACCTCGGCAGAATCGAGCGGCTTGTCTTTCGGCCATTGGATATGGAGGAGGATAGCCTCGGTGCCGCCGAACTCCTTGTCGACCACGTCCATGACCCGTGAGGACTGACTGTTCGCCGGCAGATAGTCCCTATACTGATAGCTTGGGCTGATCGTGGCGTAGAGAATGCCGGCACCGATCGCGACGATGAGCCCGGCGGCAAGAAAAGCCGTGGGATTGCCGAGGATGGCGCGGCCCAGCCGCCGGCAGGCAGTGCTCGTGGCGGTGAAGATGCGGTCGAGGGTGTGGTCCGCGTTTTCCTTTCGGCCACGCCGCCCCAGCAGCAGCGTCCCCAGCGCCGGCAGAACCGTGATCGTCGCCAGAAAGGCGACAGCCGTGCCGATGGCAGCTGTGAGTCCGAACCCGGACACAAGCGTGTGAGGCACGAGCGTGAGCGACAGCAGCGCGATCGCGGTCGTCATGGCCGCGAGCACGCAAGCGGGGCCGATGTCCCGCACCGACGACACGACCGCCTCGCGCGCGCCCTCCCCCGCGACCACTTTGCGCTTGATGCCGAACATCAGATGCAGCGAGCTTGCGAACACCAGCACCGTGACCAGCCCCGGCACCACGCCGGTGAGGACGGTGATCTCCTGCCCGCGCAACTCTGTGATCCCTAAGGTCCACAGCACCGCAATCCCCGCCGGCACACCGGCAAGCAGGGCGTAAATAGGGCTGCGGAAGAACAGCAGGCAGATGATCAGCGATACTGTGAAGCCCGCCCCGATCAGGAGGCGCTGATCGCGGATCAAGGCGCCGACGATCTCGAGCCGGAAGAACGCCACGCCGCTGAGTTCGGCTTGCATGTCCGTGCCCGCCAGCGCTTCGTCCGTCACCTGCCGCAAATCATCCGCGACGACGCGAAGATCGTCGATCTTCGGCCGCGGCTCGATCGCGACGACGAACAGCGCGGTCGTGGCGTCCGCCGACAAGAGTTTTTCTGAGACAAAGGGGTGCGCCAGCATGGTGTCGCGCAAGCCGGGAATATCCACACCCTCGAGTTCCATCGGGAACACGGCCTCAGCATTGCCGGAGGCATCCGGCGCGTCGTGGGCCGAGAACATCGACGTGACGTGCTTCACGCCCTCGACGAAATGGAGGTTCAGATGCAGATCGCGTAAGTGTTCGAGATTTTCGCGGCTGAAGAGATCCGGCGCCTGCACCAGCAACAGCACGTCCTCGCCGGTCTGCGGGTACTGCTTCTCCACCATTTGGAGATTGCGGAAGTCCTCCGTCCCGGAGCGGAAAATCTCACGAATGTCGCTGGAGAACTCGACTTTCGCCGCGGCAAACGCCAGCGGAATGGTCAGTGCTGCGATGATCAGCAGGGTGATCCGCGGGAAACGCTGCGCCAGCAGTCCCAGCTTTTCGAGGCCGAACCCCGCCGTCATTGCGCCAATCCTTGGACATCTGCATCCGCGTCGAGGCCCGCCTCCGCCGCCGCCAGCGCCCACAGTCCGAAAATCTTGCGGTAATTGTCGTAGGTGATCGCGCAGGTCCGGTTGAACACGCCGGCGATGGTTTCCTCGGGCCAGCTGCCATCCGCGCGTTGCCGGTCCTGCAGGAAGCGCAGCCCGGCACGTACCGGCTCGCTGTCGGCCATGTCGCTCTGAAGCAGGCTGAGCACGGCCCAGGACGTCATCACCACCTGGCCCTCCGGGGTGCTCGCATAGGTCCCGCGCCGGCAGCTCTCGATGGTTTCGCCCCAGCCGCCATCGGGAAGTTGATGGGAGACGAGAAACGCAGCCGCGCGGCGAACGGGGGCGCTGTCGGCGGAAAGCCCAGCGGCCCGGAGGGCCGAGACCGCGAACCAAGTCCCGTAGGTGAAGCAGATACCCCAGGCGCCCATCCAGGCGCCGTCGGCGCGTTGCCGAGCCAACAGAAAATCGCGGCCGCCCTCGATCGCCTTGTCGATGCGCCGGACCCGCGCCGGATCGACGCCCTGCGCACGATAGCGGATCAGCGCCTGGACGCAGGCCGATGTGCATTCCACATAAGAGTGGTCCACCATGATGTCGGCGAACACGAGCGACGGATTAAGGGCCTCCATCCAGGCCGGCGTCCGCGCCTTCTCGTAAGTTGGCCAGCCGCCGTCGGCGTTCTGCCAACCGAGGATCAGTTCGGCCGCGTCGTCGAGACGCTCGTCGGAAATGGGCTCGTCGACAACGGCGCGCAACGCGATCGCGCTTTTCAAACCCTCCGCGGTGCAGTCCGAAATCGGCCAGCCGTGCTTCCTGTTCGAGAACGGCCAACCGCCTTTGGAGGGGTCGCGGAAATAGCGCTCCCGCTCCGGCGTGTCTTCGAGCACCTGGTTGGCTTCGATATAGGCGTGGGCCGACTCCAACATCGGCTTTGCTTTTCCTGCACGGCCGGACGCGGCAATCGCCTGGACGGCGAACGCCGTGTCCCAAAGCCGCGAGGAATTGTAGCCCTGCATATGCGTGCCGTGCTCGCCCTTCCACAGATACTCAGGCAACTGCCGCCGATGCGCGGCGACGCGTTCTCCGTCAGGTTCGGCATAGTGCCAGCACAGCATGTTGAGCACCTTGTTGATGGGCCCGATGCAGATGTTGTTCGTGTTCTCGTCCTCCCGGCGCACTTGATCCAACACGAACGCGGTCGCGCGGGCACGCAAGCTCTTGCCGGCAATGGATTCGTAGCCGTTCAGAAGACCGTTCAGGAACCGGTAGCCCCGCGACAGCGGCGCGTAGATATCATCGGGCGCGCACTGCATCTGGCTGGCGCGGAAGTCCAACGCTTCATAGGGCTCGCAGAAGATCTCGTCGCGCAACGCGCGCACGACCGGCGTCAACGGCGCCTGCGCCCTGATCCCATAGAGATAACTCATGGGCAGGAAGATCATGCGGCTGTGGCACCAGAAGCGGGACGGATGGGCCGGTAGCGACGTCGGGAGTAGCCAGAGTTCCGGCGGGACAGGCATGACGCCGTCGTAGTCGTACAAATTGAGGAGTGCGAGCAGAAACTTGCCCCACGGCGGCAGATTGGCTGCACCTCCGCGTTCGAGCAGCCAAGCCCGCCCCCGCTGCAGATCGGGATCGTCCGCCGGCACTCCCAGCAGCCGCTGAGCCACGTAGCAAAGCGCCGTGGCATAGGCGTAGCTCTCGCCTTGGATATGGAGCGGCCAGCCGCCATCTTCGTTCTGGTGATGCTTGAAGAAGCGAATGAAGTCCTGCTCGGTCTCGGAATCGAAGGGCGCACCGACAATGTGCGTCGCGACGATCAGGGTCGGCAGCAGAAAAACGGGACCGCCGTAGTCGCCGTGCCAGCTTCCGTCAGGCGCCTGCGTGTCCCGCACGTGCCGCAGCGCCAGATCGACAGCCTGCGACAGGTCCTTCTGCGCTGCCCAATGGTTCAATGTCCCGCGGCCTTGAGATGGGCCGGTATCTTCCGGTAGCCGGGAAGAAGACCGGCGATCGGCCAGGTGCTCCACGACGCGAACCGCGCCAACGTTTGCCGCGTCCGGCTCCAGTGTCCCTCGCGCATTTCCGCGCCGACGGTCTTTCGCGCGGCACGGAATCCGATGCGGAAGAACGACGTCGCGAACGTGCTCCCGCGCACGTCCGTCGCGGCGAGCAGCGCCATCGTGCGGCGCCGCTCCGCGGCACTCGTACGCCACGTATCGAACATCGACTGCCGGATGGCGCGGGCATCGTAGCGGGGATCGGAAAAGACCTGATAGAGCGCGTTCGAAAGCATCTCGGGCACCCGCGCGCGCGCCTTCTGCCGGCGTGCGTAGTCCGCAGCGTCGGTAATGTCGAGCAGGGCCTCCACGTCCTTCAGTCCCAGCGAGATGCCGACAGCCGTAAGCGGATGCGTGCAGCCGACCGCATCGCCCACCAAGGCGACGTTGCCGCGCCCGTAGGCGGTTCGGGTCTGGAACCGCGTCTCCATCCAGGCGGGCTTGCGGGTCTTCAAGGAGACAGCAAGCGCCTTCGCCATCGGTGCCGGTAGAGCCGGGGCGACCGCCGCGTAGAGGGCATCCGTGTCTCGCCGCAGCTCCGTGGCCGACGCGGGCACGTCGAGACACAGGCGCACCTGGTCGGCACCGATCCGGTACGACAGGATGGGGCCGGCCAGACCGCTCAACACATGGCCGTAGCCTTCAACGGGCAGTTCCACGTCGGCGAGGACAATGCCGGCCATGAAGGAGATACCGACCGAGCCGTCAGGCAGACCGAGAAGACGGCGCGTTCCCGACCGGCGCCCATCGGCCGCCACGATCCGCTTCGCGTTGATCGCGACCTCGGCGCCCGTATCTCCATCCATATAGACCGGCACCGGCTCGAGCTTGCTCAGCTTCGCCGGCGCGACATAGTCGATCTCGGGCATTGAGACGGCCCGGCGGCGCAGCTCGTCGACGAGCTTGTGATGCTCGAAGCTGACGCCCGTCATGCCGTCCGGATAGGACAAGACGATCGGGTCGGCGCCGTCGCCGGGATGGGCGACGAAACCCCGCCGCGGGCCGTTCTCCGTAAACGCCGCAAGGCCGCCCAATCCAAGCTTCTCGAGGATCTTGACACCGGACGGGTGAATCCACTCGCCCGCGAACCGCTCAGCGGCGCGCGGATTGGCCTCGAGCAGCAGGACGGTCTCCCCGCGCTGGGCAAACGCGATCGCCGCGGCACATCCGATCGGACCCGCACCAATCACCGCAACGTCATGATCCGTTCGCACCAAGGTCCCACCGGCTGTCAGAAGCGCGCAAACACGGGCGGAAGGGCGCCCTGTCCCGTCCGGTGCCGGCGTGATCGCCGATCCGGACTCTCGTTTGAATCGTAACGGGTTGGGGCGGATTTGACCATCCCGCGAACCCGGCCCAGAGCCGCTTGGCCCGCCATCGGACAAACCGCCCGCGATGTAGGAAGTTCCAGCTTTGACGCGTATCAATGAGGCTATGGGCGGCAGCGCCTATGGACACGTGCATGCAAGTCCGAACACCCCTCACAGCCGCAATCATTCTCCTCGCCATGACGGGCGCGGCGGCGGCGCAAATGAAATGTACGGTCAATGACCCGACCGGCACGCCTCTGAATGTGCGCAGTAAGCCGAACGGGCGCATCGTGGGCACGCTAAAGAACGGCACGCCGGTGAATGCGTGGGCAATCCACAGTGTGCAGGGCAAGCTCTGGGCGCGGATCACGCCACCGGGCTCGGCGAAGAACCGCTGGGTATTCCGCCAATATTTGAGCTGTCAGGAACTCTACGACTAGGCCCCAAGGCGAGCCCGTTCGCACGCGGGAGCCTGCCCCAAAAGGCGATTCGTTAGGTCCCGGACCCCGGGTACATTCAAGTCGCTTGGAATGGTGGGCGGCACTGGGATCGAACCAGTGACCCCTACGATGTCAACGTAGTGCTCTACCGCTGAGCTAGCCGCCCGGTCTGTGTGGCAAGGCGCCTTCTATATGGGTGGCGGCGCCAGAAGGCAAGCGGCGGATTCCGGTGCTTTTCCTCAAGCCGCCAGCATGCGCTCCACCTGATCGACCAAATCGCGCAGGTGGAAGGGCTTCGACAGAATCTTGGCATCTTTCGGCGCGTTGTTGTCCGGATTGAGCGCCACGGCCGCGAAACCGGTGATGAACATGATCCGGAGGTCCGGATCGAGTTCGGCGGCTTTGCGCGCCAGTTCGATTCCGTCCATCTCGGGCATCACAATATCGGTCAGGAGCAGCATGAAGGGCTCTTCCTGAAGCCGTTCATAAGCCTCCATGCCGTTGCCGAACGAAACCACGTCGTAACCGGCCTTCTCCAGCGCCTTCACCAGGAAACGGCGCATATCGTCATCGTCTTCGGCAAGAAGAATACGCTGAACGCTGCGCACGCGCGGGTCGTTCGCCTCCATAATCCTCGTCCCCCTCAACACTCACCCTGTATCGCCTACACGAATATGGTAAACGACCGCTTGCCTTATTCTTGAACGTTTGGCGCGGCCCCATCGGGTAGGCCCTGCAATCATTGCCGCTATTGAGCCACGGCACAAGCCGGAACACGCCTGGACAGTGCCTCCGGTCGTTGGCAGAGTTAACGCCGGTGCGCCGCCGCCCGGCAGGCGCCGCTCCCGGAACCGCAGAACCCAGGTTTGGCGTATGAAGCAACAAGAGGCTGAGGCGATCGAGCGGGAACTGTCACCGCCCTTCACCGTGGTGCGGCCCGCGAAACTGGCGCTTCCCCTCGTCTTCAACTCGCCCCACTCGGGCCGGGTCTATCCCAGCACATTCCTGGCCGCCTCGAAGCTCGACGCGCTCACCTTGCGGCGGTCGGAAGATGCCTATGTGGATGAGCTTTTCAGCTTCGCCGCCGCGCTCGGGGCCCCGCTGCTTCATGCCCACTTCCCGCGCGCCTATCTCGACGTGAACCGCGAGCCCTATGAGCTGGACCCGATCCTGTTTCGCGACGGGCTACCCCATTATGCCAACACCCAATCGGTCAGGGTCGTCGGCGGCCTCGGAACGATCGCGCGGATCGTGTCGGAGTCCGAGGAGATCTACCGGGAGCCTCTTTCGGTCGAGACGGCGCTGGAACGGATCAACCGCCTCTACATTCCCTACCACGAGACCCTCGCGGCTCTGCTGATGGAAGCGAAGAGGGAATTCGGCTTCGCCGTGCTGATCGACTGCCATTCCATGCCCTCGAGCCCGAGTGCCGACAAACAGTCAACCCGCGCCGACTTCGTGCTGGGCGACCGCTTCGGAACCTCCTGCAGCAGCGAGCTGACGCGCATGGCCGCGAGATCCCTCGAGGCGCTGGGCTTTGGCGTCGCGCTCAACAAGCCTTATGCGGGCGGTTACATCACCGAGCATTATGGACGCCCGCACAAGGCACAGCATGTCCTGCAGATGGAGATCAACCGGGCGCTGTATATGGACGAGACGACGTTCGAACGAACCGAGCGTTTCGACATCTTGAGGGAAAAGCTGGAGACGGTGATCCGGGGACTGATGCCCGGCATTTCCGATCTCATCGTCCCCCGCGCCGCGGCCGAATAGGCCCCGCCGATCCAAAAAAAGGGGCCGTCCGATTGAACGAACGGCCCAAGTCTAGGGAGGAAACGCCCAAGGAGGGCAGCGATATGGCCTGGAGAGCCATATCGCATTGCAACAATATGTCATTGCAATGCACAAAAATCAAGGTGTAGCCGGAAATTGACGACAGAACTGAAACAGTGGTGCCGCAAAGTCACGCTACCGGGCGTTGTCCGCCATACCCGCATACGCCGGACAGGCCCGGGACCAGGGAGTAACCCTCGTCCTTAAGGCTCGGAAGCCTTGACTCTCAACGGCAAACACCGCCAAGCCTTGTACCGTGACCAAAACCGTTCAACTCGATTTCCAGAGCTATATAGCGACAGCGCACGCTCTCGCCGAGAGGGCTGGCGAGGTCATATTGCCGCATTTCCGTAACGTCTTGGCCGTCGACGACAAGGGCGGCTCCGGCTTCGATCCCGTCACCGCGGCGGACCGGGACGCGGAAGCCGCCATTCGCAAGATCTTGTCGCAGACCCATCCCGGGCACGGCATCGTGGGCGAGGAATTCGACGACACCCAACCCGACGCCGACATTTGCTGGATCATCGACCCGATCGACGGCACACGCGCCTTCATCATGGGCCAGCCTCTCTGGGGCACGCTCATCGGCCTGACCGCACACGGCGCACCCGTGCTCGCATGATGAACCAGCCTTATACCGGCGAACGCTTCTGGTGCGGCGAAACGGAAAGCTATTTCACACGCGCCGGCGAGACGCGGCCCATCCGCGTTCGGCCATGCCCCGTGCTCGACAACGCAATTTTGGCAAGCACCGCGCCGGAACTTTTCGACGCGTCCGAAATCATCCGGTTCGAGGCCTTGTCACGCGCGGTGCGCCTGCGGCGCTTCGGCGGCGATTGCTACAACTATTGCCTGCTCGCGATGGGTCAGATCGACCTCGTGGTTGAGGCGGGGCTCAAGCCGTTCGACATCATGCCGCTCGTGCCGATCATCGAACGCGCCGGCGGCGTCGTGACGACGTGGGAGGGCGGCGACCCGAGCCAAGGCGGACGCATCGTGGCCGCCGGCGATCGCGCCGTACACGCCGCCGCTTTGGAGATCCTCTCCGCTTAGGGTGTCTTGCCGTTAAGCCGTCTTGCGCACCGCAACGCCGGGCGCGAAGGCATCGAACGCCGCCCAGAACTGCTCGCGGATCGAATCCCGTTCTTGCAGGATTTCGTGCCGCGCACCGCGCAGCACGATCTGCGTGCCCGCGCGCAACCGCGACGACAACGCCTCGATCGCCTTGTTGGAGACGATCTTGTCGTCGCCGGCAACGACCAGCAGCGAGGGCACGCGAATCTTCGGCGCGTATTTCTCGCCTTCCAAGCGCGACATGGCGTCGAAGGCCGCATGCAGCCAGCCGATGGTCGGGGGCCCGCCGCAAGGCCCGGCGCGGCGTTCAGCACTTCGACGTTCCGGTAGAAGCGTTCCCGGTCCGAGGTGAGCGGATTGCCCTCGAAGACATCGCTCGACCACACGGACTGATCACCGGGCACGGCCTGCTTGCCGAGCCCCATCCAAGACAGTCCGGTCGCGAGCCCGGCGCAAACGTCCTGTGGCACCGGCAGCCCGGCGAGCGCAACCATCGGCGAGGTCGTGATCAGGCGGTGGAACCAACACCCGCGCTTAGTCGCGGCATTGAAGAGGATCGGCGCGGACATGGAATGGGCCAGCGCGTAATACGGCATGGGGCAGTCGGGAAGCACCACGCCCTTCATGAAATGATAGATGTCCTGCTCGTAGTCGATGAAGCTGCGGATGTGTCCGCGCGAGGAGCCGCGCACCAACCGTGTCGACCCGCCCTGCCCGCGCCAATCGATAATCGCGACGGCGAAACCGCGGCGGCGTAATTCGCCGACCACCTCGAAGTATTTCTCGATGTACTCGTTCCGGCCCGGAAAGATGCAGACGGTGCCGCCGCGCTGCTGCAAGGCCGACTGCCAGCTCGCATAGCGGACTTTGACCCCCTTACGCACATCGAGATAGCCCGCGTTGGCGCCGAGAGGGACAGGGTTCTTGGGTGTCGAAACGAGAGTCATCGAGATTCAGGATATTCCGCAATCCCGCAACGCGGGAGGATTGGTCCGCCGCTCTTTCTTACAGCCGCTATGGCGCCGCCGACAACAGAACATGCAACTTCGCGGGCGCCGCAAGAGGGACGCAGCCCTGACAGGTTACTGAATTTACTGTTTGAATTCAGCGCCCTACAGCTCTTGAAGCGCCCCGGAGCCAATCCTATATGCGATTTTGCGCAAAGGCCTTCGGGCTTTGCGTCTCAGAGCCCGGCTCCGCATGAGGAGCGGGTCACCCACCATATCGCTTCATCAGGAGGATGTGACATGAGGCATTTCGATTTGACCCCCCTTTATCGCTCCACTGTCGGTTTCGACCGGCTCGGCTCGTTGCTCGATACGTTGAACACGTACGAAGGCGACGCCCCGGCCTACCCGCCCTACAACATCGAGCGGGTGAGCGAGAACGACTATCGCATCAGCATGGCCGTCGCCGGCTTCAGCGACGCCGATCTCGAGATCGAGGTCAAGGAGCACACGCTGTCCGTTCGCGGTGAGAAGCGCGTCGAGCAGGAGAACTCGACCTACCTGCATCGCGGCATCGCCGCCCGCAGCTTCGAGCGCCGCTTCCAGCTCGCCGACCACGTAGTCGTGAAGGGTGCGAGCCTCGAGAACGGCCTTCTGCATGTGGATCTCGAGCGTGTGCTGCCCGAGGCCATGAAGCCGCGCACCATCGAGATCACGACCAAGTCGGACGCCCCGAAGACGATCGACGACAAGACGATCGACAGCCAGGCGGCGTAAGCCCGACACGGGGCCGCTATCGGTCCCGCTAGAGCAGACGAAAGCAAAGAAGGGCGCTCCTTTTATGAGGGGCGCCCTTCCCTGTTTCGCACTCGATCACGCCGGTTGGGAGAGTCGTGGCGCGGGAGCCTTGCGAAGTGCGTAGTCTACACCAATAACAACTTAAAGTAGGTTTACCGCGTTCCGACAAATGCGCCGCTTCGCATGAGGCCCCCGAGGTTGGCCGCAAGGTCGAAAGCTGGTTCCAGGTCCGACGCGATGCCTGCCGCAGCTGGTAACTTCTCCCCCGCCATGAGCGCCTCGGCGAAGGCTGCGCCTCCAGCCGGCAATCGGCGAACAGTCACTTGAAGCGCGGGACGCAGCACGAGCGCATCCTCCCCGCCGGCAGGCAGGCGTCCCGGTTCGTCTTCGCCGTCCCGCAGCGTGAGCTCCCAGATGGTGATCACCGGATATTCGGATCGGACGACACTCGCCGAGGGATGGAACACGAAGCCGATATCCTCGGCGCGTTCACCGAGCGCCGTCAGCGCCTCTTGCGACAACGGCTCGGCATCGGCGGCGTGATAGGCCTGGTGCCAGGCCCATTCGAGCCGCGCCACGTCGGCGAGATACGGAACCGCCGAGGCGGGCGGAAATGCGCCGATGAAATCGGGGAAGTCACCGCCATACTGCAGCAGAACGGCCGACCGCGGTGGCGCCTTCTCCACGTAGTCCCGCGCCATCGCCCGGAAGAACTCTTCTCCCACGAGCTTCGCCGTTGCCGGGAAGCGGCCTGCAAGCGCGTCGATGAGGCTGGCGTAAACATTGTTCCGGTAGACTGCAAAGCGCCGCGCGGGGCCGCTGCCGTCGCGCCCCTTCACCGCATCCGGGACACCCGCGTCCTGATCCAGAAGCGCCTTCGCAAAGGCTCCCTGGCGCTGGGCCGCGTCCGTCGTCATGTGACGGCCGCGAGCTCGGGAGCGGCGGACACCGTGCACGACGCCAGCAGATCATCGGCTCGCTTGGCCTCGGCAAACAGCACGGGCCAGTCGGGAACGTCGTTGTCCCATTCGATCAGCGTCGGCACCGGCCCCGTGCGCGCGAGCGCCCGCGCGTAAAGCGTCCAGACGGGGTCGGCCACCTCGCGGCCGTGATCGTCGATGAGCAGAAGCGAACCGTCCTCGTCCGCATCCTCCGCGTGCCCGCCGAGATGAATCTCGCCTACATGCTCCATCGGAAAAATGTCGAGATAGTCGGCGGGCTTAAAGCCGTGATTGGCCGCCTGCACAAAGACGTTGTTCACATCGAGCAAGAGCCCGCAGCCGGTCCGCCGTACAACTTCGCGCAGGAAGTCGACCTCGCGCATCGTCGTCTCGGCATAGGCGACATAGGTGGACGGGTTCTCGAGCAGCATCTGCCGGTTCATGGCGTTTTGCACTTGATCGATGTGGTCGCAGACCCGCGCAAGCGTTTCCTGCGTATACGGCAACGGCAGGAGATCGTTCAGATAGACCGTGTCGTGGCTGGACCAAGCCAGATGCTCGGAAAACAGAGCGGGCTGGTAACGGTCGGCAAGTGCGCGCAGGCGCGCAAGATGATCCGCATCGAGCGGCCCCGCGCCGCCAATGGAAAGCCCCACACCGTGCAGCGACAGGGGATAGCGCTCCCGGATCGCCGTCAAATAGGCATGAGGCGGCCCGCCCGCGCCCATGTAGTTCTCGGCGTGGATTTCGAACCAGCCGATCTTGGGAGCGCCGTCGAGAATGTCGCGATAATGCTCAGGCTTGAGCCCGACCCCGCCTTTTCGCGGAATCGGGCTTGTGCCAAAATTCGCCGGATGCGCCATCGCCTTACGCAGGCGGCATGTCGCGCTCGAGCGCCGTAAGGCTGCCCTCGCGGTCGCCCGGCAGTTTCATGGTGGTGCAAGTCCCCTTGGGTACGAGCTTCCAGGCATTCCCCTGATAATCGATCGTCGCCGTGCCGGCGCAGGTCGTGCCGGCGCCCGCGGCACAGTCGTTCTCGCCGGCCTTGGCGACGCCGAAACATTTCTCTTGCTCATCCTCGGCGGCAGCCGGCGTGGTGGTTGCGGCCATGCCAAGCGCGGCAGCAAAGGCGCTGGCCACGGCGACGCCGGAGAGTGACTTGGAGTGATGGGTCATATTGGGTCCTTCTAAGGGCTCAAGTGGATCAGGGGTTCAAGTGGTTCCTGGTCGTGACGGCCGGCGAAACGCTCACCCGCCGCCGGATTTGCGGCGCCAAGTGGGCCGCGATTTTCCGCTCCGGTCAAATCACGCCTCCGCCAGCCTTTTGTGATCCGGCGACCGCCTATCGGAAGGCCTGTATCCACTGCAACAACCCCCGGATGCACGCCCTGTGGCGGCGCGCCGGACCGTGAATCTTGCGCTTGTGTACGCCTCGGAAATCTGGCATTTTGGGGCGAAATAGGACAGGCTTGCTGACCTTTGTACTAGAGTCTGCGGCGCGGAGCTCTTCACACCGCCTTACTTGAGGTGGTCTGCTGCCATAAATCGCCGCGTACGCTAGCGTAGAGGCACGCTAGCCTACCAGGGCCCGATCTTCACTATTGCCTTAACGGTCACATTGGTGAGGTAGAGGGCTTTTGGCCCAACCCCAACATGCTCGCCCAGGCGGCGAGGCCGAGAATTCATGCAGAAGATGGCACCCCGTGCGCTCATACCTGGACCTTTCAACGCGGCTGCGACTGGCATGCCGCGCGCGGAAGGACTCTACGATCCGGCCAACGAACACGATGCCTGTGGCGTCGGCTTTATCGCGGACCTGAAAGGCAACAAGAGCCACAAGATCATTGAGCATGGCCTCGAGATCTTGGTGAACCTGACCCATCGCGGCGCGGCGGGTGCGGACCCGCGCGACGGCGACGGCGCGGGCATGCTCATTCAGATTCCGCACGACTTCTTCGTAGAGGTCTGCGCCCCGCTCGGGTTCACGCTGCCGGAGCCGGGCGAGTATGCCGTCGGCCAGATTTTCATGCCCTCCAATCAGGCGCAGCGCATCTATTGCGAATCCGCGATCGAGCGCGTGGTCGAATCCGAAGGCCTGACGCTGCTGGGCTGGCGCACCGTGCCGACCGACAATTCGACGCTGTCGCCGGAGGTCATCGAGACCGAGCCGGTTCACAGGCAAGTCTTCATCGGACGCGGTCCCGGCATCAAGGACGAGACCGACTTCGAGCGTAAGCTCTATCTCCTGCGCAAAGTGATCTCCAACACGATCAACGGCGAGACCGGCGGCCACGACATCGGCTTCTACATCGTGTCCATGTCCTGCCGCACGGTGATCTACAAAGGCATGTTCCTGGCCTATCAGCTGGGCGCCTACTACCAGGATCTCCACCACCCGAAATTCAGCTCGGCGTTGGCGCTCGTCCATCAGAGGTTTTCGACGAACACCTTCCCGTCTTGGAAGCTGTCGCATCCCTTCCGCATGGTTGCGCATAACGGCGAGATCAACACGCTGCGGGGCAATGTGAACTGGATGGCCGCACGCCAGGCGAGCGTGTCGTCGCCCCTGTTCGGCGACAACATTTCGAAGCTGTGGCCAATTTCGTACGAGGGACAGTCCGACACGGCCTGCTTCGACAACGCCCTCGAGTTCCTGGTGCAAGGCGGCTACAGCCTCGCCCATGCGGCGATGATGCTCATTCCCGAAGCGTGGGCGGGCAACCCGCTTATGGATGCCAAGCGCCGCGCCTTCTACGAATATCATGCGTGCCTGATGGAGCCGTGGGACGGCCCGGCCGCCATGGCCTTCACCGATGGACGGCAGATCGGCGCGACGCTCGACCGGAACGGATTGCGTCCGGCCCGGTACTTCGTCACGGACGACGGCCTCGTCGTGATGGCGTCGGAGACCGGCGTCCTGCCCTTCCCGGAAGACAAGATCGTCGAGAAGTGGCGGCTCCAGCCCGGCAGGATGCTGCTCATCGATCTCGAAAAGGGCTGCATCATCTCCGACGAAGAGGTCAAAGCGGAGATGACCGACTCGCATCCTTATCAGGAGTGGCTCGACCGGACGCAGATCCAGGTGCATGAGCTGCCGGGCGCGAACGTGGCGCCGACGCGCCCCAATGTCAGCCTGTTGGATCGCCAGCAAGCCTTCGGCTATTCGCAAGAGAGCCTGAAGTTCCTGATGCTGCCCATGGCCCAGACCGGCCAGGAGGCCATCGGGTCCATGGGAACCGACACGCCCATCTCGGCTCTGTCGAACCGGCCGAAGCTGCTGCACACCTATTTCAAGCAGAACTTCGCGCAAGTGACGAACCCGCCGATCGATCCGATCCGCGAGGAACTCGTGATGTCACTGGTGACGTTCATCGGCCCGCGGCCGAACCTGCTCGACCTCGAAGGCACGTCGAAGGACAAGCGCCTGGAAGCGGCCCAACCCATTCTCTCAAATGAGAATCTGGAGCGCATCCGGGCCATCGGCGCGGTCGCCGACAATCAGTTCCTGACGGTCACGCTCGACATGACCTATCCCGCCAAGGACGGCGAAAAGGGCATGGCGGGCGCGCTCGACCAGCTCTGCAAAAAGGCGGAAGCCGCTGTCCTGGAAGGCGACAACATCATCATCCTGTCGGACCGGGCGACGGACAGCGACCGCATTCCTCTGCCCTCGCTTCTGGCGACGAGCGCGGTGCATCATCACCTGATCCGGTGCGGGCTGCGCACGTCCGTGGGTCTCGTGGTCGAGACTGGCGAAGCCTGCGAAGTGAACCAGTTCTGCACGCTGGCAGGCTATGGCGCGGAAGCCATCAACCCCTATCTCGCTTTCGAGACGCTCGAGACCCTGCTGCCGGACCTCGACGAGGACATCACTCTCGACGAGGCGATCACCCGCTACATCAAGGCCGTCAGCAAGGGCATGCTGAAGGTCATGTCCAAGATGGGCATCTCGACCTATCAGTCCTATTGCGGCGCGCAGATTTTCGACGCGGTCGGTCTGAAGTCCGACTTCGTGGCCAAGTACTTCACCGGCACCAACAGCCAGGTCGAAGGCGTGGGCCTTGCAGAGATCGCAAAGGAGACCGTCGAACGGCATAAGGCCGCTTTCGGCGACGCTCCTGTCTTGCGGAACGCGCTCGACGTCGGCGGCGAGTATGCCTTCCGGGTGCGCGGCGAGGCTCATTCGTGGCGGCCGCAGGTCGTGGCGGATCTCCAGCATGCGGTCCGTGGCAACTTGCCCGAGAAGTACCGCAGCTATGCCGAGGCCATAAACCAGCAGGACAAGGAACTCCTGACCCTGCGCGGCATGTTCCGCATCAAGGATGCCGACGAACTCGGCCAGAAGCCGGTCCCGCTCGACGAGGTGGAGCCGGCCAGCGAGATCGTGAAGCGCTTCGCGACGGGCGCCATGTCGTTCGGCTCGATCAGCCGCGAGGCTCACACGACCCTGGCGATTGCCATGAACCGCATCGGCGGCAAGTCGAACACGGGCGAAGGCGGCGAGGAAGTCGATCGCTTCACGCCGCTGCCCAATGGCGATTCCATGCGGTCGGCGATCAAGCAGGTTGCCTCGGGCCGTTTTGGTGTAACCACGGAGTATCTCTCCAACGCGGACATGATCCAGATTAAGGTCGCGCAGGGTGCGAAGCCCGGCGAAGGCGGCCAGCTGCCGGGCCACAAGGTCGATGGGACGATCGCCAAGGTCCGGCACTCGACGCCGGGCGTCGGCCTCATCTCCCCGCCCCCGCACCATGACATCTACTCGATCGAGGATCTCAAGCAGCTGATCTACGATCTCAAGAACGTCAATCCGAAGGCCGACATCTCCGTGAAGCTCGTGTCGGAAGTGGGCGTCGGCACGGTCGCCGCGGGCGTGGCCAAGGCCATGTCCGATCACGTGACGATCTCGGGCTTCGAGGGCGGCACGGGCGCCTCGCCCCTGACCTCGCTCAAGCATGCCGGATCGCCCTGGGAAATCGGACTTGCGGAAACGCAGCAGACTCTGGTGCTGAACCGGCTGCGCGGACGCATCGCCGTGCAGGTCGATGGCGGCTTGCGCACCGGCCGCGACGTGATCGTCGGCGCGCTGCTCGGGGCGGACGAGTTTGGTTTTTCGACGGCTCCGTTGATCGCGGCTGGCTGCATCATGATGCGCAAATGCCATCTGAATACCTGCCCCGTGGGCATCGCCACCCAGGACCCGGTCCTGAGAGCGCGGTTCACCGGCGCGCCGGAACACGTGATCAACTTCTTCTTCTATGTCGCCGAGGAAGTGCGCGAGTACATGGCCGCGCTCGGCTTCCGGAAGTTCGAAGAGATGATCGGCCGCACCGAGGTGTTGGACAAGGAAGTCGCCATTGACCACTGGAAGGCGCGCGGGCTCGACTTCACCAAGCTGTTCCATAAGCCCGACAACGCCGACACGCACCCGATCCGGCATACCGAGCTGCAGGACCATGGACTGGAGACCGTTCTCGACACCAAGCTGATCGAACTTGCCCGCGCGGCCATCGATGAGAAGGCGCCGGTCAAGATCGACCTGCCGATCAAGAATGTCGACCGTTCGACCGGCGCAATGCTGTCCGGCGAGATCGCCAAGCGCTACGGCCATGCCGGTCTTCTGGACGACACGATCTGGGTCCGCTTTAACGGATCCGCCGGCCAAAGCTTCGGCGCCTGGCTGGCCCACGGCGTGACCTTCGACCTCGTCGGCGAAGGCAACGACTATGTTGGCAAGGGCCTGTCAGGCGGCCGCATCATCGTCCGTCCGCCGGAGGAATCGAAGATCATCCCCGAGAAGTCGATCATCGTCGGCAACACGGTCCTGTACGGCGCCATTTCCGGCGAGTGCTACTTCCACGGCGTCGGCGGCGAACGCTTCGGCGTGCGCAACTCCGGCGCCACGGCGGTGATTGAAGGCACCGGCGATCACGGCTGCGAGTACATGACCGGCGGCGTGGTCGTCGTGATCGGCCCCACGGGCCGCAACTTCGCGGCGGGCATGTCGGGCGGCATCGCCTATGTGCTCGACGAGTCCGGCGATTTCGAGCAACGCTGCAACATGGCCATGGTTGAGCTCGAGCCGATCCCGAGCGAGGACCAAGCCATGGAGAAATATCTCCATGAGGGCGGCGACCTGGAGACCCACGGCCTCGTGGATCTCACGGACATGACGCGCCACGACGCGTTGCGCCTGCGCAAGCTGATCGAAAACCATCTGCACTATACCGGCTCGGCCCGCGCCCGAGAGATCTTGGACAATTGGGCCACCTACCTGCCGAAATTCGTCAAGGTCATGCCGGTGGAGTATCGCCGCGCGCTGCAGGAAATGGCGCGTCAACAGGCTGCCGATCCGGATGGGCTCGGCACGATCGAAATCGGCCTGCGCGAGACGGGCAAATAAGCCACAATGCGGGCATGAGAGCCGGGCTTCGGTACTGCCGAGGCACTGGCACGGATGAGATGAGTTAGGGCGGAGATCCTAATCGAATGGGCAAAGTTACAGGGTTTCTGGAAATCGAGCGGGAAGACCGGTCCTATCAGCCGGCCGCCGACCGCGTGCGCCATTTCAAGGAGTTCGTGATCGATCCGAGTGAAGCGGACATCACGAAACAGGCTGCGCGCTGCATGGATTGCGGCATCCCCTATTGTCACACGGGCTGCCCAATCAACAACCAGATCCCCGACTGGAACGACCTCGTCTATCACGACGATTGGCAGGACGCCGCGCTGAACCTGCACTCCACGAACAACTTCCCGGAAGTGACGGGTCGCATCTGTCCGGCGCCCTGCGAGGCGGCGTGTACGCTGAACATCATCGACGAGCCGGTGACGATCAAATCCATCGAGCGCGCCATCGCGGACCGCGCCTTTGACCAAGGCTGGATCGTGCCGCAGCCGCCCGAGAAGAAGACCGGCAAGAGCGTCGCCGTTGTCGGATCGGGGCCCGCGGGGCTTGCGGCCGCCCAGCAACTGGCCCGCGCCGGCCACGACGTGCATGTGTACGAAAAGCACGCCCATCCCGGCGGGCTGCTCCGCTACGGCATTCCCGACTTCAAGATGGAGAAGTTCATCATCGAGCGTCGCGTGACGCAGATGGAGGCCGAGGGCGTCACGTTCCACTGCAATGTGGAAGTGGGCAAGGATGTCGACATCCGTGACCTGGAGCGCAAGCACGACGCCGTTCTGCTGGCCGGCGGATCGGAGCATCCGCGCGACCTCGCCGTGCCGGGGCGCGATCTCGACGGCGTTCACTTCGCGATGACCTTCTTGCCGCAGCAGAACCGCCGTGTGTCGGGAGAGCCGTTGGGCGATGTCGACTCCATCACGGCCGAAGGCAAGCGCGTGGTCGTGATCGGTGGCGGCGATACGGGCTCGGACTGCATCGGCACGTCGTTCCGGCAGGGCGCGACCGCCGTGACGCAGCTTGAGATCATGCCGGAGCCGCCCGAGCAGGAGAACAAGGCGCTGACCTGGCCGCACTGGCCGCTCAAGTTCCGCACCTCATCGAGCCAGGCCGAAGGCGCCGTCCGCGACTTCAGTGTGGCCACGAACCGATTCCTCGGCGACGGCAAGGTCGAGAAGCTGGAGTGCGTGCGCCTCGACGAGCAGATGAAGCCGATCGAGGGGAGCGAATTCACGATCCCGGCTGATCTCGTCTTCCTCGCCATGGGCTTCCTGCACCCGGTGCACGAGGGCATGATCGCGGACCTCAAGGTCGAGCTCGACCAGCGCGGCAACGTCAAAGCGAACGACGTCGACTACCAGACCTCGCGGAGCAAGATCTTCGTCGCGGGCGACATGCGCCGTGGCCAGTCGCTCGTGGTCTGGGCCATCCGCGAAGGACGGCAAGCCGCCCACTCAATCGACAAATTCCTGATGGGATCGACCACGCTGCCGCGCTAAGCGGCGGGGTTCTTAGCTCAAGCCGCTCTTAGCTGGGCGGCCAGGCGAAGTCGTCGGCGCGCCCGGATTTCGGCTCGAGCTGCTCGCCACGTACTAGCACCCGGTAGTAGGGCCGTTGCGCGAGCGGGAGCTGCGGCCGCGACGAGGACAGCGTCACGTCGGACACCGCCGAAATCGAAGAAATCGCCGTATAGCCGCCGGGCAGATTGGACGTGATGACCTGCGGATCGGGCGCCCCGCCGGACCCCGTGTCTCCATCGGGATCGTTGATCGGCGCAGCCGCGCCGCGATTCGGGCGCACCACGCTGACATCTCCGACCTGATCCTCCCGCAGGGCATCGCCTCCCTCGCCGTCCGCCGTATCGCCCGCGACAGCTGTCCGGGTGGCAGGCTCAGGCGATGTCAGTCCCGTCGCCACCTTTTCCTGCTCCTCGGGATCGCCGGCGAGCGGAATGTCGCGTTCCTTCTTCGCAAGTTCGATGTCCTGGCGCAGTTCCTTGTTCACGAGCTGGGCCAGTTTCAGATCGCCGCGCGACGTGAAACCGTCGCCACTGCGCATGTGTTGCTTCCGCCCGTCCTCGTCGGTACCCACCAGCGTGTATTGGCCGTTCTCGTCGGCGAACTCGCTCCATGTATCGATGAACTTGGCGCCGTTCACGAAGGCTTTCTCGCGAAACACGTCGTTGAGACGTTCGGCGGCGGCCCGTTGGCCGGCCGAGCGCATCACCGGCAGCCCGACCCAGTAAACGCCGAGCCCCGCGGCTCGCAATTTCCGAATGAACGTCTCGACGCGGGCACCATAGGCCTGGCGCCATTCTTCGGTGCCTACATTGAGCACCTTGCCGTTCTCCCGGATCGCCTTGTGCTCGCCAAGGCCGAACTGAACGACGGCGACGTGATAGGTCCCATCGTTCAGGATCTGGTCGATCTTGCCGTTCCAGTCGTAGCGCGTGGGATCCGTGAAGCCGGTCCACTTCTTGGACTGGTTCAGGACGTCTACGGTGAGATCTTCTTCGAAAGTGCGGTAGAGCCCACTCCAGAGCCCGTCCGCATCCCCGTCGCCGAGCACCACCACGCGGTAGCGGTCGCCATTGGGGAACGGTGTGATGTAGCTGCGGTGCGCGAGCGCATCTTGCGCGGCCACGGGCGTCGAGGCCGTGGACACGAGAAGCGCTGCCAGCAGCAGCACGATCGAGCCGATCAAACGAGGCATGCGGGTGCAAATATTCCTTAGGCGGGACATCTGGCACCCATCATAGCACTAATTCGCCTGTGCAGGAGGCACGTCGGAAGCGCTGCGCGAATAGGACGACGCACCTGCCTGCCCGGACTGCCAGGGCAAAGCCTGGGCCGGCTGCGCCTGTTGCGCAGGCTGCGGGTGGATTGGAATGATCGCGTAAGCATTCATCTGGCCCGGCGGCGAATATTCGGCGGCTACCTGCTGCTGCTGAGCGGCTTGCGGCTGCACAGGCTGAGACGGCACGGCTTGAGGCTGAGCCGCTTGCGGCTGAGCCATCGGGGGCTGCGCCGGAGCTAGAAGCTGCTGGCTGTTGGCTTGTGGGACTGCCCCTTGAGGATGGATGTATTGCGGCTGCACGCTATTCGCCGCGCCGGGCTGAGCCGGGGCGACCGCTTGCTGCGGCACATATTGAGGCTGCATGCCGTTCTGAGGCTGCGCCGCCTGTCCCGGAGCCGGTTGGGCCCCCGGAATGGACGCCGTCGATTCGGGCACTGCCGGCGGCAGCGCAGGCGCCTCTGCTCTCAGCTTCTTCAAAATCGTCTGCGTCGGGTAGCCGTCGACGGCCATACCCTTGGCGCGTTGATAGGACCGCACGCCCTCGAGCGTGCCGCTGCCGATGATGCCGTCCACCTCGCCTTCCAGATGCCCAAGCGCAATCAGATGGCGCTGCAGCTCCATGCGCTGATCCATGGACAGCCGGTTCTCGCTCGTGGGCCAGGACTGGATGAAGGGTCCGTAGCCTGCGAGCCGGTCCGCCAGATGTCCGACGGCAAGCGCGTAGGAATCGGCGTTGTTGTAGCGCAGGATCGAGCGGAAATTGTTCAGGACCAGAAAGGACGGCCCATTGCGTCCGTCAGGCGACAAAAGCTGCGCCTTGTCGCCGGGCCGCGGGAAAGGCTTACCGTTGGCGCGGGTGATGCCCGCGGCCTGCCAGCTCGCAAGCGTCCGGTAGGTCCCGCGCTTGTAGCTCTTGGCGGTGTAACTCGAGGGCAGTTTGACCTCGTAACCCCAGGTCTGCCCCGGAATCCATTTCGACTTCCTCAAATAGGCAGCCGTCGAGCCAAGAGCATCGGGGATCGTGTCCCAAATATCGCGGCGCCCATCACCGTCGAAATCGACCGCATAGGCCGAATAGGTGGTGGGAATGAACTGCGTGTGGCCCATGGCGCCGGCCCAGGACCCGTTGAAATGCGCCGGGTCCGTATCGCCGTGCTGCAGGATCTTCAGTGCCGAAACGATCTGCCCGCGGGCGAACTTGGATTTGACCCCCGAACAGGCCAAGGTCATGAGCGACTGGATGACCTGCTTGTCGCCCTTGTTGGTGCCGTAGTTCGATTCCACGCCCCAGATGGCCAGAACGATGTGTTTGTCGACGCCGTACTTGGCCTCGACCTGCTGGAGCAGCGGCCCATACTCGATGAGCATCTGCTGCCCCATCGTCAGCCGCTTCGGTGAGATCGCACGTTCCACGTACTCGCCCATCGGCTTCTTGTATTCGGGTTGGTACTTGGCGGACTCGATCACTTCTTGGTCGTGCGAGATGCCAGCGGTCGCCCTCTCGAACGTCTCCCAGCTGACGCCGCTACGCTTCGCGGCGGGCCAGAAGCTCTTGACGCAGGTCTGAAACTTGTCCGCGTACGCCACGCTTGGAATGGCCGCGACGGAGACGCAGGCCAGACCAGCCGAAAAGGCAGACGATATCAATATCTTAGGACAGTTCATGGATCTCATCCCGGGAAAATAACAAATGGGGCGGGCAAAACCGTGGCAAACCCGCCGTTACCCATTTGCCTAGAATGACAGACCCTACTTTAGCACCTGGTTAATCAACGCGTGGCTCGGGTAGCAGGTCAGAGGCAGCCCCCGCGCCTTTTCCTCCTTGCCGATCGTCTGCCGGGTCTTGAAGCCGACCAGCCCGTCGACCTTCCCGACGTCATGGCCTTGGGAAACAAGCACTTCCTGGAACTTCAGAATGCGGTCGCGGGTGAAGCGCTCCACCGGCTGCCATGTGCCGACAAACTGGACGGGCGTGTTGTAGGCGATCATGTCGGCCACGTGTCCGACGAAAATCGCGTAGACGTCCGAGTTGTTGTAGAGCTTCAGGACCGAGAAATTGGTCGTGGCGAGGAAGGCCGGCCCCTTCATCCCGGCGGGGAGCACGAGGAAGGTCCAGTCTCCGAGCCGGTCTTGCGGGAATTCGCGGCCGTTGACGCGCCGGACCCCGAGATCGATCCATTCCTTGATGGGCAGCGATTGATCCGGCCCCTGCAGTGTGCAGTCGAAATTCTTGGGGAGCGTCACCTCGTAGGCCCAGGGCTGGTTCCCGTCCCATCCCTGGCTTCGCAGCGCGTTGCCGGCACTGGCCAGGGCGTCCGGAACCGACGCCCAGATGTCACGCCGCCCGTCGCCGTCGAAATCCACGGCATGTTCCTCGAAGTCGCCCGGTAGAAATTGAACATGCCCCATCGCGCCGGCCCAGGAGCTCTTCATCATCTGACGGGTCGCATGACCGAGTTCGATGATCTGAAGCGCACCGATCAATTGCGGACGGAATTCGTCGGCACGCCGGCCCATGAAGGCCTGCGATGCGATCGCCGTGACCGCATCGTAAGGCAGCGCCGCGCGGCCAAATCCGGTTTCGCGCCCCCAGATGGCGAGCACGATGCTGGCCGGGACGCCGTACTGCTCCTCGATAGCCTTCAGGGTCGGGGCGAGTTGCCGGTACTTGGCCCTGCCGCTGCCGGCGAGTGCATTCAGGCTGCTGGCTTTGAAATAGTTCTGGGGCACGCCGAACTCGGCCTGCGGCTTGGGCTTCGGCTTCATGGAGGCGGGCAAGGCCGGGCCGCCGGGATAGGCGGGGTCGGGCGGCGTCAGTTGCGGCAGCGACCAATCGAGCTTGAGCCCTTTAAGCTGCTTATCGAAGGTCGCGCGCGAAACGCCGGCAGCTTCCGCCTCCGGCCACAAGCCTTCGAGCCACTGCGCGAAACTGGTTTCGACTGCCCGCTTGTAGTCGGACGCGGGGTCGGCAACGCCGGCTCCGGGCCGTGAAGTGAGCGCGAGTGCGAACAACAATGCGAACGCCAAGCACGTCCGAGTGAGCTGTGCGGCCGCCATAGACGATCCTTCAAGCTTCCAAACGAATCCCGACGCAGAGTGTGGCGGGCCTCTATGACCTTGAAAAGGCGTGATGGACATCGCGCTGCCAGAACGGACGCTAGGCCGGTCCGCCCTGGTCCTTGAGATGCCGTTCCCAGGCAAGGGCATGACCGACGATGGCATCGAGATCGTTGAGCTGCGGTTCCCAGCCGAGCACCTTGTGGATGCGGTCTGCGCCTGCGACGAGCGCGGGCGGGTCACCGGGACGGCGATCGGCCATTTGGACAGGAAAGTCGACGCCCGAAAGCCGTTTGACGGTCTCCACGACGTCCAGGACCGAGAAGCCCCGGCCGTAGCCACAATTCAGGACCACACTCTCGCCGCCGGCCCGCAGGTAACGCAGAGCGTCGAGATGTGCCCGAACCAAATCACTGACGTGGATGTAGTCGCGCACGCATGTTCCATCCGGAGTCGGATAATCCGTTCCGTACACGTCGATCTTAGGCCGGACTCCCATCGCCGCCTCGCACGCGACCTTGATGAGATGCGTGGCCCGAGGCGTGGATTGTCCGATCCTGCATTGAGGATCCGCCCCGGCCACGTTGAAGTACCGCAAGGCCACGTAACGCAGCGGATGCGCCCGCGCCGTGTCGGCGAGCATTGTCTCCGTCATGAGCTTCGAGCTGCCGTACGGCGAAATGGGGTGCAGCGGTGCATCCTCGTCGACCGGCGAGTGCTCGGGTTCACCGTAAACGGCTGCCGAGGACGAAAAGACGAAATGCGGCACACCGGCATCAACCGCGCACGCCAACAGATTTCGGGAATTAGAGGTGTTGTTGCCGTAATAGCCCAACGGATCGACGACCGAGTCCGGCACAACGACCCACGCGGCGAAATGCATGATCGTGTCGATGGGGTAATCGCGCAGAAGCTGTCCGACCAGCTCCATGTCGCCGACATTGCCCTCCACGAACCGGGCTGCTTCCGGCACGGCAGATCGGAATCCCGTCGACAGATCGTCGAGAACGATGACGTCGTTGCCGGCGGCCAACAGCTCCAAGACCATATGGCTGCCGATATAACCGGCCCCACCCGTGACAAGTACACTCATTGGATCGTTTCCCGAAAATCCGCACGTCAAGCGCTGTATTTGTGCTATCGCAGAGGTGGTTTAGAGACTGCTAAACGCCATCGTTTGGTCTGTCTGGCTCGTTATCCCTGTGCCCGTTTCGCCTCCGGGCCCAGCCCGCAGCTCTGAGAGAGGATTTGATGCCTGCCCGCATTCGCAAAGCCGTATTTCCCGTCGCAGGACTCGGCACACGATTTCTACCCGCTACCAAAGCAATGCCCAAAGAAATGCTCACCGTGGTGGATCGGCCGTTGATCCAACACGTTGTAGACGAGGCGCGCGAAGCCGGCATCGAGCATTTGATCTTCGTCACCGGACGCAACAAGGGCGCCATCGAAGACCATTTCGACCGACAGCCGGAACTCGAGGAGACGCTAGCCGCGCGCGGCAAGACCGAAGCGCTCGAGATCCTCGCCGATTGCCTGCCCGACGCCGGCGAGGCGAGCTTCGTCCGCCAGCAGGCGCCCTTGGGACTGGGCCACGCGGTCTGGTGCGCCCGTGAGATCGTCGGCCACGAGCCCTTCGCCGTGATCCTGCCGGACGTTCTGGTGCAGGCGCCGGGCAAGGGATGCCTTGCGCAGATGCTCGACGTCTACAACAAGCATGGCGGCAATATTCTCGCGGTCGAACCTGTCCCCGATGACCAAACGAAGAACTACGGCGTGGTCGCGACAGGCGATGCGGAAGGAAATGTCTTTCCCGTCACTGGCATGGTCGAGAAGCCCGCGCCCGGCACCGCGCCCTCCAATCTAACCATCCTCGGCCGCTACATCCTGCAGCCCGAAATCTTCGATCTCTTGTCCGAACAGGGGGCCGGCTCGGGCGGCGAGATCCAGCTTACGGATTCCATGCTGAAGCTCCTGACCACGCAGCCCTTCTATGCGGTCGAATATGAAGGCCGCGCCTTCGATTGCGGATCGAAGTCCGGCTTCCTCGCGGCCAATGTCGCCTACGCGCTCGAACGGCCCGACTTGCGTGACGATGTCGTTGTCGAGATCAAGAAGCTGCTCTGATCGCCAACGCAGATCGACGGGGCGCGTCCGCGACCGCCTAGTTGCGGATACGGAGGCCGACGCGGATCTCGTTTTCGGCATATTCGTTGAAACGATCCGTCGACATGAAGTCCGTATGCTCATATTGGGTGTACACGGACATGTTCGGGTTGAAGAAGTACTCCATGGTGAGGCCCTCGCGCAGCCGCTCGTCGACGAGCGGATTGTCCGCATAGTCCGCCGTTTCGTAGCTCAGATAGCCGCCCACCACGAGATAGCGCCAAAACGCGTGCTGCAGCGACAGGCGGTAGCTCCGCGAGACGGCGCCGAGCGAATCAACCGTATTGGCGGTCGCGATCTGCGAGTTGGCGAGGAACTCGACAAGCGTCATTGGGGTCGGCATCCAAACGACGTCCGCGTTCAACAAGAACCCTTCGACCGGTGCGGTATCGTCGGCGATCGAGCTTTGCTCGCCCCAGCCGAGACTAATGTCGCCATAGAAGGCGTTGCTGACTGAGAACGTCATGCCGGCGAGCGTCGCGAACCCGTTCGAATCCCGCGTGAGGCCCGAGACCGTGACCGGCTGCTTGTACACGTCCTCGCTGATCTCCCCTTCCAGATAGAGGGACAGACCCGGGTTGAACTCGTAGGTACCGCGCAGGGTGAGTTCGTTCTCGCGATAGTCCCGGACATCGACGAGCGGGATGAACTGTCCCGTGACGGTCTCCGCCAGCGCCTGCTGCACGCCGGTCAGGTCTTGGTAGTCGAACGTCGAGATGCTGCCCTCGACCTCGACCGTCAGCCGATTGAAATTGTGCTCGGCCGACAGTGAGATCTGCTCCTCCTGCACATTCGTCTGGAACCCGGCGATGTTGGTGATGTCGACCGCGTTGCGGCCGTCCTGAGTTTGGGCCTTGCCCAGTTCGAGCTGCACATTGGTCCGCGCGCCGACGTCGAGCCGGCCGCGCAGCAGCGCCGCGTAGATCTTGTCGTCCTCCACGGAGAACCGGTTGAACCAGCTTCGGTCGGCAGTAAACTCGGCCTCGAAGGCGTGCCGCTCCCAATCCGATTCAAGGCGGACTTCCGGTGCGAACTCGAAGGCGTAGGCCGAGTTTCCGTTCGGCGTGCCCAGCACGTTGTCCGTGAAGATCATGCCGACATCAGCCTCGGCGAAGAGCAAAAAGCTGCCGAGGCGGGTGCCGAGCGGTTCGTAGGGATCGAGCTGGCGCACGCGCAGTCCAAGCGGATCGTCGGCCGGGTCGATATCCACGATGTCATCCCGCAGCGGCGTTTCCACGGGATCGCCGAAGGGATCGACTTCGCCCGGCGCTTCCGCCCTGCCCTCGTCGATGCCGAAGCCCGGAACCGCCTCGTCCGCCACGACCGTACCCCGAAGGCCGGGATCCACCGTCGAGGGTCTGAGCTGACGGCTGACGGTGACATCGGGGGCTTGCGCCGTCCCGCCCGAAGTGGCGTCGTCACCGAGTCCGCCGAGAGGGTCGGTGTCCTCAGCATCTGTGCCGAGACCGGTCGTTGAGCCGTCGTCGCCCAAACCGTCCCCGGCCGAATCCTCGACGAGGCCGCCCCTCAGCGGAAGCCCGAGCGAGCGAGCCGTCGGCGCGGCCGTCCCTGTACCGGTGGAAATGCCCGACGAAGGCGTGCCGATGCTGCCGCGCAAGCCTGGCGTGTCCTGCGCCACAGCCGGCGCAAGAGAGGCGGCAAGCATAGTGGCAGCGAGCACGCCCGCTGCGCTGGACGTTTGGCGACGCGGCAAGGACGCACCTCGATCGGACTTGGGCTTGTGCAAAGAGCTCTCGGCAGCGAGAGTTCCGCACCTGGACCCGTTGACCTATCGAGCCTAGGGGAAACAGGGTTAACGAGGCGTTTATCGGCGTCCCAAAACGG
Source organism: Methyloceanibacter sp. wino2 (assembly GCF_003071365.1). Classification (NCBI taxonomy): domain Bacteria; kingdom Pseudomonadati; phylum Pseudomonadota; class Alphaproteobacteria; order Hyphomicrobiales; family Hyphomicrobiaceae; genus Methyloceanibacter; species Methyloceanibacter sp. wino2. The sequence continues at coordinate 2,282,452 of NZ_CP028960.1, read as the reverse complement.
TCCTGGGCACTGGGTTTGGGAAAGAGGCTTGGCTTGACGTTTCAATGCCTTATTCCATGCTAGAATTGCGCGCCGCAGAGGGGGAATACGAGCCGATGTCCGTTGGTTTGAAACAGGATCTAGTTACAGCCGAAGACCACAGCGAGGCCGTCGCCTCGGCCACGCGAACGCTGCAGCTCGAAGCCCAAGGTCTGAGCGCCCTTCAGGAAGCGCTCTCCGGCGAACTTTCGGCGAACTTTGCCGCCGCGCTCGGCATTTTGCGGGGCTGCCGCGGCCGCGTCATCGTGACCGGCATGGGCAAGAGCGGCCATGTGGGCCTGAAGGTCTCCGCCACCCTGGCCTCTACGGGGACACCCGCCTATTTCGTGCACCCGAGCGAGGCGAGCCATGGCGACCTCGGCATGATCACCCCGGATGATGCGATTTTGGCATTTTCCTGGTCGGGAGAGACGGTCGAACTCGAGAATATCCTCTCCTATTCGCGCCGTTTCGCCGTACCGCTGGTGGCGATTACGTCCAACGCCGAATCCACGCTCGCAAAAGCTGCGGAAGTGGTTCTGGCTCTCCCTCGCACGAAGGAGGCCTGTCCGCACGGGCTCGCCCCGACCACGTCCACCATGATGCAGCTCGCTCTGGGCGACTGCATCGCCATCGCGCTGCTGGAAAGCAAGGGCTTCACGGCGCTCGACTTCGGCGTACTGCATCCCGGCGGCCAGCTCGGGGCCCGGCTGAAGTTCGTGGCCGATCTGATGCACGGGGAGACCGATCTTCCGCTGACCGACGCCGACACGGTGATGTCCGAAGCCATCGTTGTCATGACCGAAAAGGCGCTTGGCTGCCTTGGCGTCGTCAATCAAAACGGCGAACTGCAGGGCATCATCACCGACGGCGATCTGCGCCGGCATATGGGCAACGGCCTGCTGGATCGGCGTGCGGTAGAAATCATGACGCCTGCGCCGAAGACCGTGACGCGCGACATCATGGCGAGCGCGGCGCTGGAGATCATCAATGCCTCGGCCATCACGGCGCTGTTCGTCGTGGAGGACGGACGGCCCGTCGGCATCGTCCACATCCATGATCTTCTGCGCGCGGGCGTGGCCTAGGACGAGCGTCGCCTCACAAAAGCGAAGGGCAGGACAAGAACCGCCTAAGCAGCGATCGCTTCCTTGTCCTTTTTGTCCGCCACCGCTTCGTCCTTACGCACACGCGAGAACGAGCGGCCGGCATTCGACATCGCACCTGTCTCGGGATCGACATCGGCGATGGAGCGAACGAGCTCCGCATAGTGATAGTGCGTCGCCACCTTCAAGGCGTAGATGAACAGGATATGGGGCTCGCGCCAGCGCTTCTTCACCACCTGCGTTAATTGCTGACGGTAGCGGGCACGAAGATCCGGATCCTTCACGGCGCTCAGGAGACGCGAAGCGATCACACCAAAGCGCACATAATTGTAGGAGGCGCGCTTGGCCCACGCCCAGCGCCAGTCGTCCCAGTACGGGAGTTGGTGCACCGTGAACTTGAAGTCTTGATCGAAGAACTGTGAATCGAGGCGGCTGAAATAGGCGTCCGCTGAATAGGTCTCCTGCATCACCTCGATGAAGCCGTCCCGCAGTTCCGTCGACGACATGCCCAGCGGCACGACATTCGTGCCGTATAGGTCGGCGTCCTCGTCGTTGTTCAGGCGTCCTTCCTCCTTAAGACGCTTGAAGAGCGGCGTGGTCGGGATTGCGTGCAGCATCCCCACGAGAGCGGTCGAAATTCGGGCACGGGACAGAAACTCCGGCACGGCGGGAAAAATGGTCGTGTCGTCGTGATCGAAGCCGACGATCATGCCGCACCACACATCGATGCCATTGTCCTGGATGCGATGTACGCGGTCGATCAACGAACCCGCGTTGGGCCGCACGTTTTGCAGCTTCTTCGTCTCCTTGAGCGACTCCTCGTTCGGCGTCTCGATACCGATAAAGACGTTCTGGAAGCCCGCAAGGCCCATGAGCTCCATGAGCTCGTCGTCCTCGGCGAGATCGAGCGAGGCCTCCGTGAAGAGCGTCAACGGATAGGCGCGCGCCTGCTGCCACTCGATGATGTCGCGCAGAATGGGCTTGATGGCCTTCTTGTTGCCGATGAGGTTGTCATCCACCACGAAGACGATCTTCAAGCCGACCTCAAGAAACGATTCAAGCTCGGCGATGACTTGCTCGCTCGTCTTAAGACGCGGGCGGCGGCCGAAGGTCACGATGATGTCGCAGAATTCACACGTAAACGGACAGCCCCGCGAGATCTGCATGCTGCCGAACATATAGCGCTCCGCTTTGAGTAGATCGGCGCGCGGCAAGGGCAGCGTTTCGAGTTTGGTTTTTTCGGGCTGTTCGTAGCGGGACTTGTGCTCGCCTTTTTCCCACGCCTCAAGGAACGCCGGCCAAGTCTCGTCCGCTTCGCCCAAAAAGATCACATCCGTCAGTCCTTCCAGGGCTTCGGGCTCGACCGTGGCCATGGGGCCGCCGACGACCGTCATCACGCCGCGAGCGCGAACTTCTTCGAGAATCTCGAGGAGCCGGGTCCCTTGGATGCTCATGCCGGTCAAACAGACGAGGTCGGCACGCGCCAGACGGTCGAAGTCGATGTCCTCGACATTCTCGTCCACCAGCGTCACGTCATGGTGGTCGGGCACAAGAGCGGCCAGCAGTGCCAGGCAGGCGACCGGCAAATTGGCCTTCTTGCCAAAGAGCGGCATACAGTGCTCGAACCCCCAGAAAGAGATGTCGAAGCGCGGATTGACGATGACGATATCGGCCATGATGTCCTTCTAATGCGAGCGATTCTCTCTTCTACTTGATACTGGTCTAGTGATACGGGGAAACAACAGTCGCCCCCCTAGACTGTTCCGGGCGACCATAACCGATTTTCGGCCGGCGCGCTGACCCAAATCAAGGCTCAGGGATAATGCCCTCAAGTTCCGTCGATATTGTGATTGTTGGTGGCGGAATTCATGGCGCTGCGATCGCGCGCGACGCAGCAGGCCGCGGCCTCAAGGTCATGCTGGCGGAACGCGAGGATTATGCCAGTTTCACGTCCTCGGCCTCCTCGAAGCTGGCGCATGGCGGCTTGCGCTACCTGGAGCACATGGAGTTCGGACTCGTGCGCGAGTCCTTAAGCGAACGCGCCGGCCTATTGAAGACCGCGCCGCATTTGGTCTCGCCCCTGAAGTTCCTCCTGCCCATTTTCGACTGGCAGAAGCGCAGCGCCTGGTTCGTCCATACGGGCCTGGCGCTCTACGACCTGCTCTCGCTCGGCGGCGAAATGCCGGGAAGTGGCCGTCTATCGCAAAGCGACGTCGAGGCCCTGCCGCATTTGCGCCAGGACCATCTCAAGGCCGTGCTGCATTATCACGATGCCCATGCGGATGACGCGAGGCTGACCCTGAGCGCGGCCCTCGACGCGCGGGCGCGCGGCGCCGACGTCGCCAATCGCCGCGCGGTGACGGCGATCGCGCCCCGCGAGAGCGGCTACGGGGTCACGATCAGCGAGGGTGGGCAGACCAAAGAGATCGACGCCCGCTTCATCGTCAACACGGCGGGGCCCTTCGTCGGCGAGGTGGATGCCATGATCACCGACGGCCCCTCACCTCAGGACGTCCGTTTCGTGCGGGGCAGCCATGTCGTGCTGCCCATGCCGGACCCGCCGGAGACGTGCGCCTACACACTCCAGGACGAGGGCGAACGCATCATCTTCTCCATTCCCTGGCTCGCGGGGAAGTTCCTCATGATCGGCACCACCGACATTCCCCAGGGCGGCGCGCCCGGCCATGCCGCCTGCTCCCCCGACGAGAAGAAATACCTGCTTGACGCGTACAACCGCTATTTCGCCCGGACCGGTGGGCCGGCAACCGAAAGCGATATCGTTTTCGATTGGGCAGGCTTGCGAACGCTGCACGGGCGCCCGGACGAAGATCCCAGCCGCATAACCCGGGAGGTAACGCTGGAGACGGCGCCCCAAGGGAACGGAGGGTTTCTGTCGCTGGTGGGCGGCAAGCTCACCACCCACCGCGCCACGGCCGAGCGGGTGCTGGCCAAGCTTCAATCGATGGGGTTGGACATGGGGCCGCCCTGGACCAAGGGCGTGCCTCAATATGGCGGGACGCTGGATCGAGACGCGCTGCGTACCCGCGCGGAAGAAGGTCCGGCGGCGATTGCACCGCAAACGCGTCAGCGCTGGGCCTTCACCTATGGCGATAAGATCGACGATCTGTACGCGGCGCTTGAAAAGGACCCGGCCGTTGCCGAAGAAATCGCTCCGGGCGTCCCGCGGGTGGAGTTGGAGCATGTTGCGACAGTTGAGGACGCAAGCACGGCCGAAGACTTCCTCTGGCGCCGCACCAAGCTGGAGCTGTCTCTGGACCAGCCATCACACGATAAGGTTGAAGAATGGTTCTTGTACAACTAAAGTGAGGTGTCGCACCACACTCTAGCGCCGGGGGGACCATGCCCAACTTCAGGCTGGAACAGGGCAAACGCTACAGGGCCGAGATCAAGCTCAAGTTCTTCGAAAAATGGGCCTCCAACGACCGGGTCGCGACCGAAGTCGAGAAGGTCGGCTTCTCGGATGTGGAGGTCACGGGCTCGGGCGGAACACGGATCGGCAAGGCGACGTGGTCGAACGATACAATGACCGTCCCGTTGCCGAGCAGGATCCAGAACCCAATCGAAATCTAAGCGTTTCGTGCCCTCGCCCCACCCCAGGCAGTTGATGCCCGCGTCGCCACGAACTAGGACATGACCTGGAATCTGGCCATGCGTGCCATGCAGCTTCGGGGGATTGATGTCTGAGTTTACGGTCGAGAAGGGCAAGCGCTACCGCGCGACGATTACACTTGGATTGCTCCAGAGCTTCGCCTCCAACGAGATGGTCGCGGGCCATCTGATCGAGGCTGGCTTCAGCGATGTGCATGTCACCGGTTCGGGCAGCACCCGGATCGCTACCGCGCTCTGGGACAAAGACACCGTCACAGGTCCGATCCCGGACGAAATTTCAGAGATTTCGGCGCTGGCCTAGACGCTTGCGGCTTAGGCGCCGGTTTTCGCCGGCTCCACTTTCAATATGGACCCGTCCGCGCCGACCACCGTGACCTGCGCGCCCTTGGGCAAGGCAGGTCCCTCGACGCGCCAGATCGTGTCGCCCACGCGCACGCTGCCGCGGCCGTTTGCGATCGGGTCCACCAGTTCGTGGGTCTCACCGATGAGTTGCGCCGCACGCTGATTGAGAAGGGGCGCATCCGTCTCGGTCGGGTTCTTCCGTAAGTATCGGTTGACCAGAATCACTGTGACGAGAGACAGGCCGCAAAACCAGATGAGCTGCCACTGCCACGCCACCTCGTAGCGCAAGGCAATGACCCCGGTCACGAGCGCGGCGAGCCCGAACCACATGAAGAAAATTCCTGGCGCGAGCATTTCGAACACAAGCAGCGCAGCCGCCAGGATCAACCAAATCCAAGGACCGAGAGTGACAATTGTTTCCATCATCGTGGAGCGTCCCTAGCGCCTTGTCCCTAGACCCTGGGCACCGAACCGCCGCGCGGCGGCCGCGGGCTGTTGGGTGACGGCGTGGCTTCGGACGAGTCTCTGGCGAAAGCTTCCCGCGCAATCTCGGCGACGCCCGCTACCGAACCGATCACGGAGGAGGCTTCGAGCGGCATAAGCATGACCTTCTGATTTGGCGCCGCGGCCAACGCCTTCAGCGCGTCCACATAGTTGTTGGCGACGAAGTAATTGATCGCCTGGACGTTTCCCGACGCGATCGCCTCGCTCACCATCGCCGTCGCCCGCGCTTCGGCCTCGGCTTCGCGTTCACGCGCCTCGGCATCGCGGTAGGCTGCTTCGCGCCGGCCCTCGGCCGCCAGAATCTGTGCTTGCTTTGTGCCCTCGGCCTCCAGGATGGCCGCCTGCCGCTCGCCTTCCGCGGTCAGGATCGCCGCGCGCTTGTCTCGCTCGGCCTTCATCTGGCGCGCCATGGCGTCGACCAGATCGCGCGGCGGCTCGATATCCTTTATTTCGATACGGGTGACCTTGACGCCCCAGGAGTGCGTCGCGTCATCGACCACCGTCAGCAAACGGTGATTGATCTCGTCGCGCTCGGACAAGAGCTTGTCCAAATCCATCGAGCCCATCACCGTACGGATATTCGTCATGGTGAGATTGAGAATGGCGCTTTCGAGGTCGGTCACCTCGTAGCTGGCCCGAGGCGCATCGAGCACCTGGAAGAAGGCCACGCCGTCGACCCGCACCATGGCATTGTCCCGGTAATCACCTCCTGGCTCGGCACGTTGACCACCTGCTCCATCATGTTGAGCTTGCGGCCGATGCGGTCGATGAAGGGAATGATCAGGCCGAGGCCCGGCGTCAGGGTGCGCGTGTACCGTCCGAAACGTTCGACGGTGTAATTGTAGCCTTGCGGCACGATCTTGACCGCCGACATCACGGTCACGACGAACAGGACCAGCAGCGCAATCGCAAAAATATCGAAACCGAACATTCGGCATCCTCCCCAAAGCGTCCGGGCGTCGCCCAGCCGGCGCCAAATCAGCGTGACCGGCCACGATCCGAGCCCACGATCTTTCCATAGATGGGGTGGCCAGGGCGGTATTTAAGGGGTTTTGCGGGAAGATAGCCACCGGTGACGGTGCGCAACCGGCGGCCTGGTTACTGGGCGATATACTGCATGATGTCTTGCGCCGCCGCTGATGCCGCCGCCTCGGCTGCATCGCCCCAGCGCCGGTCGAGCGATCCTTTCGGAATCACATTGGTCTGCGTCACATTCCCGAGGCGCAAGCCTTCGGGGCCGAACACCGTCCAATCGATCCGGATCGTTTGTTCGCCGCGGCCTGCCGGGAACAAGCGCACCATGCCTTGAATCTCATAGGCTTGCGCGGCGGGCGTGCCCGTGACGGTGAACCCGCGATTGAGGAGTTGGTTCGACAGCGCGTTCTCGAGCGCCTCTTTCCCGTCGCCCGGCGCACCGACGACATCGATGAAGGCCCACCGCTCCTCGTCCGCACCCGCGGATTGGGCCATCGCGGCCGCGCTTGCAAGCAGCGCGAAGGCGATCCCCAAGAACGCAAAACGAAACATCGACTTCCGACCCCTCTCTAGTCGACCCAACCCTTCAGCTCGCGCTCAACGAGATGAAGCAAGACGCGGATACCGCCCTCGGAGTCATTCAGGCAAGGGACAAAGCTGAACTTTTCGCCGCCGTGCTCGAGAAAGATCTCACGGGCCTCGCCGTTGATCTCTTCCAAGGTCTCGACGCAATCCGCGGCGAAGCCCGGCGTGAGGATGGCCATCCGCTTGACGCCCTCGCGGGCGAGCGCCTCAACCGTCTTGTCCGTATAGGGCTGCAGCCACTCCGCCCGGCCGAAGCGGGATTGAAACGTCGTCATCAACTTGTCTCCGAGCGGCCCGAGTGCCCGCCGCAGCGCGTCGCTCGTGTCCATGCACTGGCACTGATACGGGTCGCCCTTCTCCACGTACTCCTTGGGGAGGCCGTGATAGGAGGCGAGGATCACCTCAGGCTCGAACTCGAGTGTCGCCAGATGGTCCCGGATCGAATCCGCAAGCGCCTCGATGTAGATGGGATCGGACGGATAAGGCGGCACCGTGCGCAGAGCCGGCTGCCAACGCATCGACTTGAGCTTGTCGAAGACCATATCGTTGACCGTCGCCGTCGTGGCCGCGGCATATTGCGGGTAGAGCGGAAACACAAGCAGTCTGGCGCAGCCTTGTTCGACGAGCGCCTGCACCCGGTCAACGATAGCCGGATTGCCGTAGCGCATGGCCCAGTCGACGATCACCTCTTCCCGATGACCGAGCCCGTCGGCAATCTTCTCGGCCTGGGACCGGGTGATGGTCCGCAAGGGCGACTCATTCAGTTCCTCGTTCCAGATCGAGCGATACGCTTCGCCGCTCTTGGACGGGCGCGTGGTCAACACGATGCCGTTGAGGATCGGCCACCAGATCAGCGGATTGACCTCGATCACCCGGCGATCGGATAGAAACTCCTTGAGATAGCGCCGCATCGACCAGTAGTCGGTGTCGTCGGCGTGCCCAAATTGACCAAAAGCACGCCGATCTTGCCGAAAGGCTGGGAACGGCAATCGAAGGGCTCGGAAAAGGCGTTCGCTGGCGGGCTCTCATTCATCGGCGCACTCCTCGTGCTGGCCTCTCAAGGCATGCCCGTAGATAGAATATCGTACCGGCCAAGCCTAGTCTCGTCAGACTGCAGCGCGAAATTTCTCCGCATCTTCGAGGATTTGCGCGTGGTCGAAGGCGAGACGCTCGGCCCGCCAGTCATCGACCCACTCGGCGGCCGCGGCATCGTCGCCGGCGACCGGAATCGCCGACACCGGCAAGCGCGCGAGGAAAACGGTGCTCACCGTATGGCCTCGGGATCGCGTTCCGGGTCCGAATACACGCCGACGAGCAGGAGATCGCCGACCGTGAGCCCGGTCTCTTCACGCAGCTCCCGGCGGCACCCGTCCTCGACCGTCTCGCCGACATCCAAAAAGCCCCCCGGCAGCGCGTAGCAACCCTTGAAGGGCTCATGCCCCCGGCGAATAAGGAGGACCCGCCCGCGCGGATCGAAGACCACGCAATCGACGGTGAGTGCTGGTGTTTTCGGAAAGCCCATCAGATCAAGTCCGCCACAACCGTGAGACACGCCACCACTGGAACTAGGACCTCGGCGAACCGCTAGAACGGCCGCGCCGGTCCGAGCGAGGCGAGGAATAGCAGAAGCCCGATCGTCATCACAAACAGGGCGCCGCCGATCGCGCAAACCGTCCACACTGCCTCCGCCCACCGCGTATTCTCACCGCCGATCGCAAGGGCGAGATTGCGCGAGCCGATCGCCAAGGAGGCGAGAACCGCGACCGTGATCGCCGTGCCGAGCGCCATGGCGAAGGTCGAGGCGACTCCCGCCCAGAACAGCCCTTGCGCCAGCGCGAAGACGAGAACGAGGACTGCGCCGGAACACGGCCGAATGCCGACCGATAGAACCACAGCCCAAATCTTGCGCCACGTCATCGGCTGGGCAATCTCACGCACGTCGACGATATGACCGCAAACCTCGCACGACTCATGGTCGTGATCGTGATGATGGTGACCGTGCTCATGATCATGGGCGTGGGCGTGATCGCCATCGTCGTGGTGATGACTGTGATCGTGGTGATCATGCCCCTCGCCGGCTTCCGCTGCACCCCGGCGGCGCCAGACTCTCCAGAGCGTCGATACGAGGAGCGAAAGACCGACCAGGAAAACCAGCGCGTAGCTGGCGCTCTCCAATTGCTTGACCCAGCTGTTGACCTCGATGCCCGTGCCCTTAAGCGCAACGATCAGAACACCGACCAACGCGACCGCCATCAAGCCTTGAACCGCCGCCGCGAGGAACGAGATGAGGATGCCGCGGCGCACCGTTTCTCTGTTGGCAAGCACATAGGACGAGATGATCGCCTTGCCATGGCCCGGCCCCGCTGCATGGACGATGCCGTAGACGAAGCTGAGCCCCGCAAGCCAAAGCCCGGCGCGCCAGGCATTCCCCTCCTTGAGTTTTTTGATCGTCGCCGCGAGCGGCCGCAGCAGTTTTTGCTGTGTCTGAATAATCCACGTCTGCAACCTGCCGAACGTCCCCTGCGCGGTGAGGGGCGCAGATTGGACAGGTGCGGCCTGCGGCCCGGGCGCACTGTTCGGTGCACCGAACGCCGACGGTGGCGCTTGAGGCTTGGCCGGCGCCCCGAACGCCGAGGGCGGCGATTGCGGCGCCTGCGCCTGCGCCTGCGCCTGCCCGAACGGCATGATCGCCAGAACAAGCAGAGCCAAACATCCCAGAACGGTTCTTGCTATTGCCCGCCGCATGTCACCGTCACGGTCTGCGCGAACTGCGACCCGTAATTGGAGTCCGGCCCGAGCTGGCTGAAGAAAGATTCGGTCAGTGCCTTGGCGTCTTCGGCCGCCTCCGGATCGGATGCCACGACCTTGACCACGCAACCGGGCGCAGATCCGTCAATCTTGACGGGATCCTTGTCGGCGAAACCGAACGCAACGAAGAACGATGGATCGTAGACATCCAGCGTGACGCCCTTGGGGCCCGGAGCGAGAGGCGACTCCAGCGGCAGTGTGAAATGGAGCGTCAGCGCCGTGCCGTCATACTCGACCCAATAGTCCTGCGGTCCTTTCAGCGGCAGAAACTGCTCTTCGCCTTCCTGCCGGATGAACGTGAAATAGTCGAAGTCCTTCAGGGATTCGACGTTCACCTTGGCAAGCGGTTCGAGTTCGTCCCGCGCGTAAGTGCCATCGCCATTGGTATCGAGCCCCTGCACCGCCATGGCGCTGTAGAACTCGTCGAAGGTCCAGGCTTGTTTTACGCCGGTGATTTCCTTGTCCGGACCGAAGACGACTTCGGAGCGCACGGTCGCCCAGACATGGGGGTGAGCCTCCACGGAGGCCGCGAAGCCGGTAACAGTCGCTCCCAAAAGCGCCACGCATAGGGCCGCGCGCATCGCGCGCCCGCTCCAATATGGCAAGGCTCCGCTCCTTTGATTCGAAGCGCGTGGATTAGGCCTGAATTATGGAGGATTGGGGGCTGGAACGAAATGACATCCTCTGAGGCTTTAGGGAAGCGCTCCGAAAGAGGATGTGTCCAGGATCGTGAAAGAAAGAAGAAAAGAAAATGGCGGGCCCGGAGACCGGGCCCGCCGAAACTTGCGTTCGGTTCTTACGAACCGCCGCCCGGAAGCTTCTGCAGCTCCGTGTTCACGTTCGTGAAGATACCCGTCAGGGTGCCACCGACCGCGCTCACGATGGTGATGATGGCAACGGCGATGCCAGCAGCAATCAGGCCATACTCAATAGCGGTTGCGCCGGACTCGTCTTTTACAAAACGCTTGATAGAAGTCATCTGGACTCTCCCATTACACTTAGAACTCTCAACATCGGCCCCGTACGCACTCCGTTTGGCCCGTGGAACCTGATGTGGAAGCTAGCAGCCAGCCGTTAGACATAGGTTAAATCGATCCGCTAAAGTCGGGAGCGCTAAGGTAAAAAATCCCTTAACGCAAAATCCGCAAAATCACGCAAATCTGCGGTTTTGTTCTGGCCGTTAACCTGGGACTTACTTCCTATTTACTTGGGATTTACCATGTGACGCTGACGGCCGTTCCTATCGAAACCCGCTGATAGAGATCGGCCACATCTTGATTGAACATGCGGATGCAGCCATGAGACACCGACTGGCCAATGGACCAGGGCGCATCGGTGCCGTGAATGCGGTAAAGGCTCTTGCCGAGATACATCGCCCGGACCCCCAGCGGATTGCGCGGATGCCCGCCCGGCACATAGGCCGGTAGATCGGGGTTCTCCCGCCGCATTTCAGCCGTCGGCGTCCATCCGGGGTTCACGCGCTTCTCGCTGACATAGGTTTCGCCGGACCATCGCGCTTCGCCCTTGGGAGCCGCGATCGGGTAGCTGATGGCTCTCCCGCCCGGCAGGATGTAATAGAGCCGGGCCCGCCCAAATTGGACGAAGATCGTGCCGGGCTTATAGCCGGGCGGCACGGACACCAGATGACGTCCCACCACTTGGGGCCGTTGTGGCTGAGAAGATAAGGCCGAATCGAACAGACCCGCCGAGACTTGGGGTGCCGGCAACGCGGCGAGCGCCGCCGCAAGCCCTGCGGCGGCCGGAAATCCGAGGATACGCATGACAAAACCTCGTTACGCTTCTTTGCATGAAACGTGCGGTGATTCTGGTTAGCGAAATCCAAACGGGCGTCCTGGGGCGGGAAAGTGCTCGGACGGTCAGGCTGGGCGGACGCCGGTGACGATGTGAACGTGGGCGTCCATGTGGACGGCCCCGTCGCGTTCGTGCTGGGCGTAGCGCTGGGTCAGGCGTTGGCGGACGTCGGCATTGACGGCCGCGTCGGCCTCGGCAAGCAAATCGCCGAGAGAGAAGGCCGACAGCGCGAAATCCACGGCCGCCTCCGGCGGGACCCCGCCTCCAAGAGGGATCGTGCCGCGCCAATCGCGGACCTCGAGATCGCCGAGCCCGGCGGCCTTCAGAATGCCCAACAGCTTTTCGCCGCCTGCGTAGCGAAACGGTCCCGGCGCGTCGGGATCGGGCTTCGGCACATCCATGACTTCGGCGACCGCATCGCGAAGGCTGGTCATCCAGGGGTTTTGGCGCGGCGGGCCCCAGACGGCGAAGGCGATCCGGCCGCCGGGTGCGAGCCAGGACGCGAGGTTGGAAAAGGCGGCCTCAGGGTCGTCGAAGAACATGATGCCGAAGCGCGAGAACAGCCGGTCATAGGAGCCGGCGGGCGCGGCTGCGTTCTGCGCATTGGCGATATGAATGGCGATGTCGCCCGTTTCGGCCGCGGCGCGTGTCCGCGCCTTGTCGACAAGGGCGGGTGAAATATCCAGCCCGTGCACGCTGCTCCCCGCAGGCGCCTGGCGAAGAACTTTGAGCGTGGTGCCCCGCCGCCGCAGCCGATCTCCGCAATCCGGAGCGGACCGTCCAGCTGAAGCGCATCGATCAGCGGCGCATCGACCGGATCGAGCGTGGCTTCCATGGCGGTGAGCTGATCGCACCATTTTTGCCCGCGTTCATGGGCCCAATCATCCGCCGAAACATTCTGTGCCAGGGGCTGGGGATGGTTCTGGCTCTGAGACTGGGTCATGGGCAAATTCTTCCTTCTCTTATCGATGCGGTACTTAGATGACCGCCCGGACACGGGGACGCAAGCGCGGCATTTGCGCCGCCTGGACCCAAATTGGAGGGCCCTGCCGGACGTCCTTTCTTGACTCATCCCCGACTCGGGAGTAAGAACAAAACAGGAACGAGAGTGGAGTGTCAGTAATGCGTAACAACGTTCCAGACGGCGATCTTAGTGCCCTCGTTCCGCCGGCTGACGTTGAAGAAAGAGCAGGCGGTCTCACGGGGAGGGTCTTGATCGAGCGGCTACGGGCATCCATCCGGGCGCTCGAGCAGGTTCCCGTCTCCCTAGCCATCCCCCCCGCGCCGGGTGCGGCCCCTTCCCGTCCCGCCTGCTCTTTGACGCCTTCCTCTCCCACCCCGGGCACCGCGAACGCCCCCTCCTCGCACAATCCTTTGAGCACGCTGCACCAAGCGGGGCTGCACGAGATCAAACCGCATGCCTATCGCGACACGCCGGCGGGGCTTGGCCTTGCCCTGTCCGTGATCGCCGACATCCAACGCCAAGGCCCGGGAGCGGTACTGTGGTGCATGACGCAGCGGCACGCCCAGGAATGGGGACGCCCCTACGGCCCCGGCCTCTTCAAAGCGGGGCTCGACCCGGCGCGCGTCCTCATCGTCGAAACGCGCACCGCGGACGAAGCCGCCTGGGCCCTGGAAGAAGGGCTGAAGAGCGCCGCGCTGATCGCAGGCCTGGCCCAAACCGAGATCAAGACGCAGCTCATAGCCCGGCGCTTGGGGCTCGCCGCCCGCGCCGCCGGCACGCCGTGCTTCCTCCTCACCGGTCATGGCGAGGCGAAGATCCCCGGCACGCTCACACGCTGGCGGATCGCCACGGAGGCCAGCGCCCATATCCCTTTCGACACGGGCGCCGGCTTCGGCGAGGGCGCCCATTTCGGCGAAGGGACACCCGGCCCCGCCTGCTGGCGCCTCTCCCTCGAACGCAGCCGGGTTGGGGCGGCAAGCCCTCAAGTAGGCTGTGCTCAAGTAGCGCAAAGCGCGGTAGCACAAGAAGAGAGGCCGGTAGCGCAAACATCAAGCCCTCAAGCAGCGCAAGGCGCGGTAGGGCAGACAATAAGAGAAGGCGCACGCTTTCATGTGCAGGCCGGTCATGACGGCCCGCCTGAGACGGATGGTCTGCGTGTGGTTCCCGCATCTTCCGATCGAGCGGCTGACGCAGGAGCGCTTGCGCGCGGGCCACGCACCGCCACCGGCTAAAGCACCCTTCGCGCTTGTGGGCAGCGATACGCACGGGCTCACTCTCACGGCCCTCAACATCCCCTGCCGGCAGGAGGGGCTGAGCCCCGGCATGCGGCTGGCCGATGCCCGCGCAATCTGCCCCGCGCTCCTCACCGAGCCCAACGCGCCCAGGAAGGACGCGGCCTTTCTGGAATCCCTCGCCCGCTGGACCTCGCGCTACAGCCCGTCCCTCAATGTGGACGGCGCGGATGGCCTCTGGCTCGACGTGACCGGGGTCGCGCATCTTTTCGGCGGCGAGCCCGAACTGCTGGCTGATCTCAAAGACCGTCTTGCCAGGCTCGGTTTCCGCGCTCGGCTTGGCTGCGCCGGTACGCTCGGGGGCGCCTCGGCGTTGGCGCATTTCGCACGGCGCAGTCCTGCCATCGCTGCGCCCGACACTCTGCCGGACACGCTCGCACCTTACCCCATCGAGGCCCTGCGCCTCGAGCCTAATACAATTCTCCTCTTGCGGCGGCTGGGGCTGAAACGCATCGGCCAGCTTTACGGCCTGCCGCGCGCCAGCCTCGAACGGCGCTTTCATTCAAGGGACGCCGCCGAAAGCGTCCTGCGCCGCCTCGACGAAGCGCTGGGACGAAGGAACGAAACACATGCGCCGCTTCTGCCCGCGCCGGATTTCGTGGCACGCCTCTCTTTTACCGAACCACTCATCTCCCACGACGGAGTGCTTGCCGGTCTTGAACATCTCGCCGGCGAGCTTTGCGGCATGCTCGCGCGCGCACGCGCCGGCGCCCGGCGTGTGGTGCTGTGGGCCGCGCGCGCGGACGGCTCCTCCGTCGCACTCGAAGCCGGCTTGAGCGCGCCATCGGCGACGGCGGCCCATCTGGTGCGCCTTCTCAAGGAGAAGCTCGACACGATCGACATGGGGTTCGGCGTCGACCTCATGACCTTCGCGGCGCTCGCCGTCGATGATCTGTCCCCGGAGCAAACCGCCCTCAGCGCGGCGGCCCGCAAGCCGGGCCCGGAAAAACTCATCGACGCGCTTGCCAGTCGCTTGGGCGCGCGAACCGTGCGCCGCCTGTTTCCGCAACAGAGCCACATCCCCGAGCTTGCGCAAACGACGCGTAGCGCCTTTGCGAAACTGCCGGCCTGGAACGACGAGGCCACCAACACTCCTTTGGAGAAACCGCCGCGACCGCCCCTTCTGCTCGCGACACCGGAAAGCGTGACCGTGATGGCGGAGATCCCCGAAGGGCCGCCGCTCCGCTTCACCTGGCGGCGCGTCAACCGCCGCGTCGTCAAGGCGGAAGGGCCTGAGCGCATCGCGCCCGAATGGTGGCGCGTCTTTGACGGCAGCCCTCCGCAGCGCACGCGCGATTACTACCGCATCGAGGACGAGGACGGGTGCCGCTACTGGGTCTTCCGCGAGGGGCTCTATCAGGAACGGGACGAGGTGCGCGATGGCGATCCCCCGCGCTGGTTCCTGCATGGGGTATTCCCATGACTAGTCATTCCATGATGACTCCCGCCGAACCCCGCTATGCCGAACTCGACGTCACCACGAACTTTACGTTTCTGCGTGGCGGCTCCCATGGCGAGGAACTCGTGAAGCAAGCCGCCGCGCTCGGCCATGCGGCCATCGCGGTCGCGGACGCCAATACGCTCGCCGGCGTCGTGCGGGCGCATATCGCGGCGAAGGAGGCCGGCATCCAATTCATCGTCGGGGCGCGATTGATCTTGCGGGATGCTCCGTCGCTTCTCGCCTATCCCACGTCCCGCGCGGCCTATGGCAGGCTATGCCGCCTGCTGACACGCGGGCAGCGCCGCGCCGAGAAGGGCGCGTGCCGTCTCATGCTCGACGACGTGGCGGAACACGCGGACGGACTGATCTTCATCGCACTGCGGGAAGCCGCGGACACGGACGATGAGCGTTTTGAAAAAGAACTCTTGCGCCTCAAAAAAGCGCTGGCGGCCCCGCTCTATCTCGCCGCCCATCACGGCTACCGCGGTGATGACCGTATACGGATCGAAAGAGCTGCAAGCCTGGCCCGCCGCACGCGCATCCCGCTCATCGCCACCGGAGCCGTGCTGTATCACGCGCCGGAGCGCCGACCGCTCCAGGACGTGCTCACCTGCATTCGAGAAAAATGTTCGCTTGGCGAAGCAGGCTTCCATCTCGAAGCAAACGCGGAGCGGCATTTGAAAGCGCCCGCCGAGATGGCGCGGCTGTTCAAAGGCTACGAAAAAGCGCTGGAGCGCACGGTCGAGATCGCACAAGCGTGCCGCTTCTCCCTCGACGAATTGAAATACGAATATCCGGACGAACCGGTTCCCGAAGGCAAGACCCCGCAAGGACACCTGGAGGAACTCGCCTGGGAGGGCGCCGCCTGGCGCTTCCCGGACGGCATCCCGGACAAAGTCCGCGACACGATCGAGAAGGAGCTCGTGCTCATCGAGGAACTCAACTACGCGCCTTATTTTCTGACCGTCTACGACATCGTGCATCACGCGCGCAGCCTCGGCATTCTGTGCCAAGGACGCGGCTCGGCCGCCAATTCCGCCGTGTGCTATTGCCTGGCCATCACCAATGTCGACCCCACCGAGATCGACCTTCTGTTCGAACGCTTCGTCTCGCCCGAACGCCGCGAGCCGCCCGACATCGACGTGGACTTCGAGCACGAGCGCCGCGAGGAGGTGATTCAATATATCTATGCCCGCTACGGCCGCGACCGCGCGGGCCTTGCGGCGACCGTCATTTCTTATAGAGGCCGCTCGGCCGTGCGCGAGGTGGGCAAGGTGCTCGGGCTTTCCGAGGACACCGTCGCCGCACTTGCCGGCACGATCTGGGGTCTCAGCAATAAGGGGCTGCCGGAGAAATATGTGCGCGAAGCGGGGCTCGACCCGTCCGACCCGCGCCTTGCGCGCTGTCTGACCCTGGCCCATGAGCTGATCGGCTTCCCCCGGCATCTGTCGCAGCATGTGGGCGGCTTCGTGCTGACGCGCGGGCCTCTGTCCGAGCTTGTGCCCATCGGCAATGCGGCCATGGAAGACCGCACCGTCATCGAATGGGACAAGGACGATCTCGACGCGCTCGGACTTCTAAAGGTCGATGTGCTCGGCCTCGGCATGCTCACCTGCATCCGCAAGGCCTTCGCGCTTCTGCAGGAGCACTACGACATAGATCTCACGCTCGGCACCGTGCCGCGCGAAGACCCAGCCGTGTACGACATGCTCTGCCGCGCCGATTCCATCGGCGTGTTCCAGGTAGAGAGCCGCGCGCAGATGAACATGCTGCCGCGCCTGAAGCCGCTCTGTTTCTATGATCTCGTTATCGAAGTCGCCATCGTGCGGCCCGGCCCGATCCAGGGAGACATGGTGCATCCTTATCTGCGCCGTCGCTCCGGCGAGGAGAAGGTCGCGTTTCCTTCGCCCCATTCCGATCACGGACCGCCGGACGAGCTGCATCAAGTGCTCGGCAAGACCATGGGCGTGCCGTTGTTCCAGGAACAGGCCATGCGCCTTGCCATGGTGGCCGCGAAATTCACCGGCGACGAAGCGAATGAGCTGCGCCGCGCCATGGCGACGTTCCGGCGGCGCGGCACGATCGGCACGCTTCAGGACAAGATGGTC
Organism: Methyloceanibacter sp. wino2; assembly: GCF_003071365.1. NCBI lineage: Bacteria > Pseudomonadati > Pseudomonadota > Alphaproteobacteria > Hyphomicrobiales > Hyphomicrobiaceae > Methyloceanibacter > Methyloceanibacter sp. wino2. The sequence continues at coordinate 2,264,870 of NZ_CP028960.1, read as the reverse complement.
GGCCGCATGACCGCGCGCGGCTATCCGCAAGATTTCGCCGAACGCTGTTTCAACCAGATCAAGGGGTTTGGCGATTACGGCTTTCCTGAAAGCCACGCGGCGAGCTTTGCCCATCTCGTCTATGTGTCGTCCTGGCTCAAATGCCATTACCCGGACGTGTTCGCCTGCGCGCTGCTGAATTCCCAACCCATGGGCTTCTATGCGCCGGCCCAGATCGTGCGCTGTGCCCGCGAACATGGTGTCGAGGCGCGCGCGCCCGACATCAATCACAGCCATTGGGACTGCACGCTGGAGAAGCTGCCCACAGTCCCTCAAATAGGCGAAGAGCCAGTAGGAAAAGGAACAAGCCCTCAAGTAGCGCGAAGCGCGGTAGGGCAAATAAAATGCGCTCTGCGGCTGGGCCTGAGGCAGATCGATGGCTTTCGCGAGGCCGACGCCGATCAGGCCGTAACCCGGCGCGACCGCCCCTATGCCGACATTCAGGACCTATGGCGCCGCAGCGGTCTCGGCCGCGCCGGCATCGAGCGGCTCGCATCCGCCGATGCGTTCCGCTCGCTCGGGCTCGACCGGCGGCAGGCGCTTTGGGCCGTGCGCGGGCTCCCCAAAGAGATTGCCCTGCCGCTGTTCGAACATGCGCAGGCCACGGAAATGGGCCGCGAGCCGGATGTGGCGCTCCCGGCCATGAAGCTGCCCGAGCATGTGGTGAACGACTACCGGACGCTCCGGCTCTCGCTCAAAGCCCACCCGATGTCGTTCCTGCGCGCGCAAGTCAGCGCCGCCCGCATCGTCTCATGCGGCGCGGTCAAAGGAATGAGGGACGGCGCACGGGTCAGCGTCGGCGGCGTGATCCTGGTGCGCCAGCGTCCCGGCTCCGCCTCCGGCGTAGTGTTCATGACCATCGAGGACGAGACCGGCGTCGCCAACGCGGTGATTTGGCCCTCGGTGCTGGAGCGCATGCGCAAAGTGGTCATGGGCGCGCGGCTCGTAGTGATCCATGGCCGTATCCAGCGGCACGAAGACATTATTCATGTCGTCGCGGAGCGGCTCGAAGACAAAAACGACTGGCTGGATAGCCTGTCCGAAGACGACGAGCTTGAAGCCGCGTTGGCCAACGCGGACGAAGTGCGCCGCCCCGATCCGGGCTCCTGGCGCTCATCGCAGCCCAAGCCCGGCCTCATGCCGCCGCTCGCCGCCGCCGATCACGTCAAACGCCCCGAGACCAGCGAGCCGCGCCGCAAGGGCGAAGACCGGCACCCGCGTTGGCATCCGCGCTGTCACCCCCGTGATGCCCGTATCATTCCCAAATCCCGCGACTTTCACTGAGAAGGAGGCTAACGGACGCGTGACTAGCGAGCGCCGCGAAAGTCGATATGCTGCGCCCCATGCTGCACCCGAAAAGACTCTCGTATCGCGTACTCGCCGTCCTCGCGGTCTTCTCCCTCCTCACATTTCCGGCCCACGCCCTCGACCTGCCCGAGGGCGCGAGCGGTCTGGCGCAGAAGCCGGTCGTCAAAACCAAGAAACACATGATCGTCGCGGCGCATCCCCTCGCCGCAGAGGCCGGGCTCGAGATGCTGCGCAAAGGCGGCGCGGCCATCGACGCCGGCATCGCGACGCAAATGGTGCTGACTCTGGTCGAACCGCAATCATCCGGTATCGGCGGCGGCGCCTTCATCCTCTATTGGGATGCCGCCCAGGAAACGCTGACGAGCTTCGACGGCCGCGAGACGGCGCCCGCCGGGGCCACGCCGGAGCTGTTTCTTGATGCGGTCGGCCAGCCCCTGCCGCGCCGCGTCGCCATGCATAGCGGGCGTTCCGTCGGCGTTCCCGGTGCGCTGGCGGTCCTCAAGCTCGTGCACGACGAATACGGCAAGCTGCCTTGGGCCGAATTATTCCAGCCCGCCATCAAGCTTGCCCGCGACGGCTTCCCGGTCTCCGCGCGGCTCTCGACGCTGCTTGGCGGTGCCGACCTCAACACGTTCGATGCGGCCGCGCGCGCCTATTTCTTCGACAAGAACGGCAAACCTCACCCGCCCGGAACCATCCTCAAGAACGAAGCGCTGGCTCAGACCCTCGAGACCATCGCCAATGAGGGGATCGACGCGTTCTACAAAGGCCCGATCGCGGCGGATATCGCCAAGACCGTGCAAAACGACCGGCGCGGCGCGGGGACCTTGAGCGAAAGCGACTTCGCGAGCTATCGGCCCAAGAAGCGCGAGCCCGTCTGTGTGCCCTATCGCGGCTCGTCCGTCTGCGGCATGGGTCCGCCGTCCTCGGGCGCCGTCGCGGTGGGGCAAACGCTTCAACTGATCGAGCCCTTCGATCTAGGCGCCACTCCCATGGAAGCGAACGCCACTCATGCGATCCTGGAAGCGGAACGGCTCGCCTTCGCCGACCGGGCGCGCTACCTGGCAGATCCCGGCTTTGTGGACGTGCCTGTCGAGGGGCTGCTCGACAAGGAATACTTGGCGGAGCGGCGCAAGCTGATCGACCCCGAACGCGCCGCTGAAAGCGTCACCCATGGAACCCCGCCGAATCTCTCCAGCGCTTTCGGACGCGACGCTACCAAGGAGAAAGGCGGCACGAGCCATGTGTCCGTGGTCGACGACAGCGGCGATGCGTTTTCCATGACCACGACGATCGAGACCGCCTTCGGTGCCCGCAGCATGGTGCACGGCTTTCTATTGAACAATCAGCTGACGGACTTTTCTTTTCTGCCGAAGGACGAGGACGGCAACGACATCGCCAACCGCGTGGAACCCGAAAAGCGGCCGCGCAGTTCCATGGACCCGACCATGATCTTCGGTCCAGACGGTGATCTCGATTATGTGCTGGGATCGCCCGGCGGTCCGGGCATCATTCTATTCAACCTGAAGGCGATCATCGCCATGATGGATTGGGGGCTGGATCCGGCTGAAGCGGCCGCGCTCGTCAACTTCGGCGGGACGCCACGAGGCGTTCTCCTCGAGACCGGCGCCGAGTGGGACGACCTCGCCAGCGCGCTCACCGCAAAGGGCCACTCGGTGAAGCGTATTCCCATGACCAGCGGACTGCACATCATCGCGGTCAGACCCGACGGCCTAGAAGGCGGCGCCGATCCGCGCCGCGATGGTGTCGCACTCGGCGATTGAACACTTGGTATCGGCGTGCGTGACGGCTATGGCTCTGTCCGCACGCAAGAGCAGGCAATTCGAAGACAATGACTGGTCCTTACAAAATCGCGATCCGCGGCGCCGGAGTCACTGGACTTTGGCAAGCGCTGACGCTTGCGCGACGGGGACACAGCATCATCGTGGTGGAACAGTCCGCCGAACCGTTCACCGATGCCTGCAGTCCGTGGGCCGGCGCGATGCTGGCGCCGCGCTGCGAAGAGGAGAGCGCCGAGCCCGTGATCCGCGAACTGGGCATGCGGGGCCTGCAACTGTGGCAGGCCACCTATCCTGACCTCACATCCGCCGGCAGTCTCGTGCTGGCGCCGGCACGCGACCGCACGCTTCTCGATCGTTTCGAGCGCATGACCGAAGGGGGGAACCGTCTCGACGCTGCACAACTGGAAGAACTGGAGCCGGACCTCGTTCCCCGATTCGACACGGCCTTGTTCTATTCGGACGAGGCCCATCTCAATCCTGGCGCCGCATTGGACTTCCTTCTGGATGAGGTTCGGAGCGCGGGCGCGGTCGTTCAGTTCGACACGAGCGAAACTCCGGAAGGGGCGGACTTTATCGTCGACTGCCGGGGCCTCGGCGCGCAGGACATGCTGCCGACCCTCCGGGGGGTGCGCGGTGAGCGGATCGTGGTGCGTTCTCCCGACATCGCCTTCGAGCGGTCCATCCGCCTGCTTCACCCTCGTTTTCCGCTCTACCTCGTGCCCTGGGGCGAAGACGAGACCGGCGCGAACAGGTTCATGCTCGGCGCGACGTCGATCGAACGCGAAGACGGCGGGCCCGTGACCCTGCGGTCGGCCTTGGAGCTTCTCAGCGCCGCCTATGTGCTCGATCCGGCCTTCGGGGAGGCCGAGATTCTCAGCCTCGGCGCAGGCGTGCGGCCCGCATTTCCGGACAACCGGCCTAGGATTATCACCAGTTCGGGCTATATCTTTGTGAATGGGCTGTACCGGCACGGCTTTTTGCTCGCGCCGGTCATGGCCGAAATGGTGGCGCACTATTTGGAAACCGGCGTCACCCACCCGGAGGTCTTCATTGCAGATTTTGGTCAACGGTGAGCATTTCACGACCGACGCAAACAGCCTCGACGAACTTTGCAAGACGCTCGGTTTCGCCGACGCGAAAATAGCGACCGCGGTCAACGGCAGCTTCGTCGCCGCCACCGCCCGTGCGCGCACCCGGCTCACCGAGGCCGACGAGATCGAGATCGTCGCGCCGAGGCAGGGTGGGTGAGACAGGGCGACCAAGAGAGCTCGCTAAAGGCATAATCGCTGATGCTTGAACTTTACGGCACAGAGTTTTCCTCGCGCATGCTGCTCGGCACGGCGGGCTATGCCTCGCCCGATCTGTTGCGCCAGGCGGTCGAAGCTTCGGGCGCCGAGATCGTCACCGTCTCTCTGCGCCGGGAGTCCGCGCGCGCGAAGACCGGCAAAGGCTTCTGGGGGCTGATCGAAGAACTGGGGCGCCAAGTCCTTCCCAACACGGCCGGCTGCCGCACGGCAAAGGAGGCGATCACCACCGCGCAGATGGCGCGCGAGTTGTTCGGAACGAACTGGATCAAGCTCGAAGTCATCGCCAACGACGACACGCTGCAGCCGGAGGTCTTCGGTCTCGTGGAGGCGGCCGCAGAACTCAACGCCGACGGCTTCGACGTGCTGCCCTACACCACCGAGGACTTAAGCGTTGCCGAACGCCTGGCCGCGGCGGGCTGCGAGGTGCTGATGCCGTGGGGCTCGCCCATCGGGTCGGCCCGCGGGCTCGCCAACAAGACCGCGCTCAAGACACTACGCGCGTATTTTCCCGACACGCCTTTGATCGTCGACGCGGGCCTCGGCGCGCCGTCCCATGCCGCCGAAGTCATGGAAATGGGCTACGACGGCGTTCTCCTGAACACCGCCGTCGCGAAGGCCGGCGACCCGGTGACCATGGCGCGCGGCTTCGCTAGCGCGATCGAAGGCGGACGCCTTGCCTACGAGGCGGGGATCGTGGAGCCGCGCGACATGGCGACGCCGTCGACGCCCATCGCCGGAACGCCTTTTTTCAAGATCGACAACGCGTCCTGATCGCAGCGTGATCCAACTCGACCCTTTCTATCCGATCGTGCCGGACACAGCCTGGCTCAAGCGGCTGCTGCCTGCGGGGCTGAAGCTGGTCCAGCTCCGCATCAAGGACGCGCCGGCCAAAATCGTGCGGGCCGAGATCGGCGAGTCGCTCAGGCTTTGCGCAGACGCGGGCTGCCAGCTCGTCGTGAACGACTATTGGCGCGAGGCCATCGAGGCCGGTGCCGACTTCGTCCATCTCGGCCAGGAAGACCTTGCGGGCGCCGATCTCGGCGCGATCCGGGACGCGGGGCTCAAGCTCGGCATCAGCACCCATAGCGACGAGGAACTCGGAATCGCGCTCGACGCCAATCCGGACTACGTGGCGCTCGGGCCCGTCTACCCAACGCTCCTGAAGAAAATGCCCTGGGCGCCGCAAGGGCTCGAACGCGTGACCGCCTGGAAGGCGCAAGTCCCCTGTCCGCTCGTGGCCATCGGCGGCCTCACCCCCGATCGCGCGGCCGGGGTCTTCGAGGCAGGCGCGGACACTCTGGCGGTGATCACCGATATCGTGACGCACGAGCAGCCCGAGGAGCGGGCGCAGACCTGGGTCGCGATCACGGACCCCTGGAGGCGGCGCCTATCGCCGCACACACGGACAGGTAGGCAATAAGCCTTGACCTTTGGTGAGGTCACCGGAAAAATTGTCACCGAAGTTTCATACGTGCGGGGAATCGATGAGTTACGAGCTTGATCCTGCCTTGCCCATCAGCGAGGCCCTGCGTTCCGTTGCGCTCGGCGAGCTCGACCTTGCTCACACATCGCTCGCGGCGCCGCCGGATCGCCACAAAGGGGTTCATAGCGCCCGGAAGTGCTTCAAACGGCTGCGGTCGCTGCTTGTCCTCGCCCGCCCCGGCCTGCCCGATCCTCTCTTCGCCAGTCTGAATTCACGTGTCGCCCGCATCGGCAAAGGGCTGGCGGCCGCGCGCGACGCGCACGCCCTCTTCGATGCTCTGAATGCGCTGGAGCGCAATACCGAGCCGGGGCTCGGCGATGGTCCGATCGAGGCGATGCGCAGCTGGCTGCGGGAACGCCGCAAGGCGGCGGAGAAAAATTTGGAGCAAAGCTCGGCTTCTCAGTCGCTGGAGATGCTGCTGGAGCTCCGGCCCCGCTTCGCCAGCCTCGTCGTCTACCCCGACGATTTCACGCCCATCTCGAAGGGGCTGCAGCTCAGCTATTACCGCGCCCGGGAGCAGTTCAAGTCGGCTTTCCGATCGAAAGACCCGGAAATCCTCCACGATTGGCGCAAGAGCGTTCAGCGCCACTGGCGTCACATGCAACTGCTCACCCCGTGCTGGCCGTCCGAACTCGGCGCGCGGACCGAGGCCGCTCGCGGCCTGTCGCAGACGCTGGGTGACGACCACGACATCGCCAATCTGATGCATCTGGCGACGACGCCGGCCATGGCGTTCGGAAGTCCCGAGGACATTTCGGGCTTCCTGAAACGGTGCAAAATCCGTCTGAAGGAGCTGCGCAAGGACGCAAAGATCCGGGGCGAACGGCTCTTCGTCGAGAAGCCGGCGCCCTTTGCCGGCCGCATCCATGCCTATTGGACCACAGCCGCAGTCGGGGCCCTGAAGCCGGTTGCGCCAGCCCACCAGGACGATAACGTCATCGCGATCAACGACGCGAGGCCGGACCTGAAGAACCAGACGAAATTCGGCGGACAGAGCTAGCGCCCGGACTTATCGGCGTGTCGCAAGTTCGCGATACACTGCTTCCGTCGAGTTCGCGCAAGGAGACGGATCCATGAGAGTCCTACTGACGGCCGCGCTTGTCATCGTGGCGGAACCCGCCCTCGCCTGCACCTTCGATGCGGAGTGTCCCCTGTCGGAGCGATGCATGAAACAACCGGGCCAGAAGGCAGGGCAGTGCGGGAACTACGACAGCGGTCTCCGCGAGCCGTTGAGCCTCGACGCACCCGAAAAGAACCTCTGTTCCGAAGACAGCGATTGCGGGATCGGCGGGACGTGCCTGGCCGTCGGCGGCCTCTACGGAACATGCGTCGGGATGTGACCCGCCAAGCCGACGCGTTTCGCGCCATACAACCGGCCTAGAGCGAGACTTCCATACCGTCATAGGAGACGGTCCAGCCCGCCGCTTCCACGGCAGCACGCTCGGGCGAATCCTCCCGGAGGACCGGGTTGGAATTGTTCACGTGGATGAAGATCTTGCGGTCGATCCCCAGGGGCTCCATCAACGCCAGCGTTCCGTTCGGACCCGACATATTCATATGTCCGATGCGGTCGCCCGTCTTCTGCATGAGACCTTGGTCGATCATCTCGTTGTTCGTGTAGAGCGTCCCGTCGAAGAACAGCAGTGCCGCGCCCTGAAGCCGCGACCGCAACGTATCGTCGATACCCGAGCAGCCCGGGATAAAAAAGAACGACTTGCCGCTCGCATTCTCGGTCACCTTGAGGCCGAGCGTGTCGCCCTCCTCCGTGCCGAAGCTGCCGCCCGTGCCCTTCTCCTCGTCCTCGAGATAGAGCGGGATCTTTCCCGGTACCGTAAAGGCTTCGACCGTCAGCCCCACGGGGCCGTCCGGCCCTTCGACCGCGAACGATGAGCCCAGTTCCATGGTCTTCCGCGCGACGAGATCAGGATTGAGAACATCGAAGATGCTGTTGCTGGCCAGCACATCGAGTACGCGCGCGCTGCCGTAAACCGTCAGCGGCTGGCTCTCGCGCAGACACAACAGACCCGCGACCGCGTCCACGTCTCCATTCGTCAACACGACAGCCTTGATGGGGCTGTTGCGCGGCGGACCGTTCGGATCGGGCTGAAGTTCGGGCGTCTCGTTGATCTGCTGGCGCAAATCCGGCGCCGCGTTCAACAGGACCCATTGCTTACCGTCCGCACTGACGGCCACGGAGGCCTGCGTGCGGGGTTTGACCGTCGGAAGACCCGACCGCGCATCGGCCGAATTCCGGCCGTTGCAGTTCCATTGCGGCAGGCCGCCGCCTGCACCAGCGCCGATAACTTTGATGAGCATAGCAGCGCATGCATGGCGTCTGCGGGTGTCGCCCGTCAAGTCCATTCTTGATCTTCATCTGTAACGACGAAGAACTTCCGCAGCGCTAATGGAAAACGCGGCGTTCGCCTCGATTAGGACAGCAAAAAGGGGCGCGGCCCGAAGTCCACGCCCCTTTCATGTCCCTGATAACCGCGCCGGGCCTTAGCATTTTTTTGCCCATCCGCGCCACGAGGGGACCAGTGTTAGTCCACCGTGATCGCAAAGACCTTGAAGTCCTTGTCCATGCGGAAGTCGTACTGACCGCCCTTGCACTTCACGTCCTCGGCCTCGAACACACCAGTGGCCTCGGTTTCCTTCTCGTAGGAGCCGCCTTCACAGCCCCAAGCCGCGATGACTTCCTTGATCTTCGCAACTTCTTCGTCGGTCGGATCGTCGTCGGCGAAAGCGGGCGTTGCCACAAAAGCGAGAGCAGCGGCAGCGATCATGAACTTCTTCATATGAGTCAGCCTTTCATACTAGCTTGCGTTTGGTCCGCGACATCTGTCGCGTCGTTTTGCCTGTCTCGGCGTTTCCTGCGTTGGAAGTTACAAGGTCCAACTTGCCAACGTGAGGCAAAACAGACGGGAAGATTTGGCAAAGCCGCCTAGGAAATAGTGCTGCCATCGCCTGCGCGGATGTACGATGACTGGCCTGTCGAGATGTCGCAGGCGCCGACGACCGGCGTCCGAACAAGAGAGCTTATCCGGACGACTAGCGCCGGCCGAACAGGCCGCGCCGCGTCTCGACGGTCCCTTCGAGACGACCGACAGGACCGCGATAACCGGGAACGCCGTATTTGGTATAGTTGCCGGAGCGATCGTAGTGACGTCGGCCACCAAAGCCCCAAAATCCCGGGGTGTAGCCGTAGTTCGGCGGCGGCAACGGCGCATTGTAGTCGTAGGCGCTCTCATATCCTTCACGCTCCTGGAAGAAGCGTAAGGAACTCGCCTGCACATAGCCGGGTCCCACGCGGCACCACCCGCTCTTGCAGGATTTGGCGTCGACGACTTGCGAGATGCCGATCAGGCCGAGCACCTTCGAACTGGTGTTCGGCGCGGCGTAGATGCTTGCGGGCCGCTTCGCGGCAGCGCTCGCCGCAGTTGCCTCGCTCGGCGCATAGATCAACACAGCGAGTGCAAACGCCATCACAGAAGACAGCAGTTTTAGGATCTGAGGCAGAGGCGTCTCGAAAGCCACCATATCGACGTCTTCCAGCGGGTCCGCCCGAAAGCAAGAAAGGGTCGCGGCCGCAGGTTCGAGTTTCGCATGGGCCGGATCGATTATCCAACCGTTCGCCGATGCCCTGCGCCTAATTTCGCGGCCACAAGCGTGTCACCGCTATTTGAGATCGCCGCTGGGACCGTTCAAGAGGTGACGAGACTCCAAAGAAAATGGCGGCCCGCGGAATTTCCGCGAGCCGCCATTCATCGATTGCGCTTATCGCCGTGCGGTTACCACTTCAACCGTGCGCCAGCCATGAGCGTACGGCCGATGCCGGGTTTGACGCCGTCCTCGCGGTCGGTGATGTACAGTTCGTCCGTAAGGTTCTGACCCGACACGAACACCGCCATATTGGTTTTCGGGATCGTGTAGTTCGCACGGGCTGAGAGCAGCCAGACGCTGGGAACTTCGCCGTTCTCACCCTCGGGATCCCCGCCGAACGGCGTGTTGTTCTCATCGGTGTAGAACGAGCCGCGATAGGTCCAGCTGACGCTCGCATTCCAGCCTTTGAGGCTTTCGATACCGACCGTCAGGTACGCGAACTCGCGAGGCACTTCCGGCACGTAATTGCCCGCAACCGACTCGCCGTCCTCGTTGTATCCATCCTGGATCTTGTTGTCGGCGAGCGTGAAGCTGCCTTCCAGATAAGGATTCAACGTCCAGCCGGTGTAAGGCCGCGTGTCGAGCCGTCCATAAGCTTCGAAGCCGTTAACGTGCACCTCGTTGATGAGCGAGTAGACGTTGTTGCCGGCCACGTCGGTCGTGGAACCCTTGATTTGATAATCCTGGATGTTCTGATGGAACCCGGCGACGTCGAAGGTGATGCCCTTCACCGCCGTCGACCGCACACCAAGCTGGAAGTTGTTGCCGATCTCGTCCCCTGGCGGGAACGCGGCTTCGCGCAGCACGCCCATGGTCAGACCGCGATGGTAGCCACCATACAGAGTGTTGGCGAATGTCGGCTTCTCCATCGTGACGGGACCGAGCGACTTCGAACCGAGAGTCATCGGAGCGTCCTGCCGGCCAAACCCGTAGGCGAAGGCGATGCCGGGAAGGACATGGGTCTTGTCGAACGACTCGGTGTACTGGTTGCCGCTGAAGTCCTCGATGACGACGCATTCCTCGCCACCGAACGCGCCACCCGGACACTCGTCGAACTCCTCGTCGTCCTCGCCTGGCAGCGCAAGGGTCTTACGCGTGATGCGATAATGATCGAGCCGTGCACCCGGAACGATGTTCAGATTGTCGTTCACGGAAATATCGGTCTGAACGAAGGCCGACACCGCGTTGGCTTCGTGCTTCCGATGGAAGAACGTCAGGCCGTTCGTATCGAAACCATCCAGAATGCGCCCCTGCTGACCGAGAATGTTCTGGTCGGTGAAGCTATTGTATTCGTACCGGACACCCATCTGCAGGTTTTGCGCCATGCCGAATAGGAACGGCCGGTTTGCGAGTTCGGTACGCAGCTCGGTGCCGAAATTGTCGTACTCGCGCAGACGTCCCTCCATCACCCCTTCGGGAATGAAGACTTCGTCTCCATCGATGAAGGGATTGAAGCTGGTCTCCGCTGCAAGCGGGTTCTCGCCCTCAACGTTGAAATAGCGATACCGCTTGAGGAGCTGCCCGTAGGCGCGTGCCGAAATGGTCGTGTCCTGGTCCAGATAGTAATTGTAGATACCCTGGAACAGCCACAGGTCGGCATTGTACTCGTTGAGCCCGGAGGCTGGATTAAAGCACGTCTTACAGTGCTTGTAGTTATTCAGGAGGAGGCTCTCCACCTGTCCGGGCGGATCCTCGTCCTCTCCTTCCAGGTTCGACTCGTCGTACTGGTCGCGCTGGGCGAAGTAGACGGTCGAGAACGTGAAGTCGGAATTCTCACCCTTCCAGCCGATTGCACCATAGAAGTCGTTGTAGCTCAGCCGCTCGGTGTTCCATGCACCCTGACCGCTGGCACCGGTGTAGGACAGCACGATGCCCCAATCGTCGGTCGAGTGCCGGGTATGCGCATGCCACTTGCTCGCATCGCCATTGTCGACGCCGGGACCTTCCACCGACACCCCGCCGGTTTGGAACGAAACCTGGGACTCGTTCGCGCCGAAGGGCTGAAGGTTGCGGAAGTTCACCACGCCCGAGTTGTTGTTCGGGCCGTAGGTGAGGACCGTGCCGCGCAACACCTCGACGGATTCGAGACGTTCCGTGGGCGGCGTGTAATGCGTCGAAGGATCGAGCCAAAGGCTCTGATTGATCGACCGTCCGTCTTCCATGACCAGCACTTTGCGCGAACGGCGTGCGGGGGTGCCGCGAATGCTGATGCCGCCATGCCGGCCCATGCCGTCATCGTTGATGATCGCCACGCCGGGAACGGTCGACAGGATCTCGTTAGTCGTCAGCGGATCCTGCTCGTTGATCTTCTCGCGGGTCACACGGCTGGCAGCGCTCGAGAAATCCTGCAGATTGCCCGGGATGATGCCTTGCGTCGGCACGATCGGCGATTGCGCGGAGTTCACGGAACGCTCAAAGCTCCCCAGCCCTCCAGGCGGTCCGTAGTATTCCGGTGCGGGTTGCGTAACCAGGTTCGGCAGAACGGCCTCGGGCTCGATGGGCTGGAACGCAGGCTCCGGGGGCGGCTCATACGCCACCGGCTCCGGCGCGGTCACCACCGGCTGCGGCGCCGGACGTGAAACGGGACGGGGCCGTGGCGCCGGCTCGCGTTCGGCCTGCACGGGAGGCTGCTCGGGTTCGGCCTGGGGCTGAATGACCTCGACGGCCGGCACGTCACCCTCGGTCTCTTGGCCCGTTGGGGGCTCCCCACCAGCCGACGGCGTCGTTGCGGACGGCGCGGCCTGTTCCGAAACGGGCTCGTTTTCAGCAGTCTGACCTACTGCCTCGTATGGCAGGAAGGCCGCACTGCCCACTGCAAGTGCACCCCAAAACACGCGTGAAGGCATTCTTTCCCCCAGTCCTCTATCGTGAGTCTCCGCGAGGCGAAGACTGCATTCTCCCTGACGGGGCATTTTGTGTTTGGACTGTGGGAAGCTACGGATGCCACGAAACCTCGACCCCATCGTGGAAACGTGGCGGTCGATCGTCCAGAAGTCCCCGTGCGAATCCCCCATGCCCTGATTTCGCCCCGTCAAAACTGTGTAAGAGGACGCTTAACGGGGCTATCCAAAAACAGGCGGGAAGTTCTTCCCGGGCGCCAGACGGCAGTGCGGGCAATCAACGGGGCCGCCCCGCGCGATATTGGCGCGCTTCTGCAAAATTCAGGGACTTAGCCCCTCAACAGTTGCCAATACGTATTGGATTTCTTCCTGGCCTTCTGGGAAGTAATCCCAAATAGGCCTGGATGTTAGGCATTTGAGCGACTCCCGACTGCGCCTCATATTTGTGCGCTTGTGGCGAAAATCACACATGCGCCGCGCCGTACCTGCAAGAAGAAAGGCGGCGCACTTGGCGCCGCCTTGTTCCTACTGAGGCTTTTGGGTTTGTCGCTCGGGCGACCTACCACTTCAGCCTTGCGCCCGCCATGAGCGAGCGCCCGAGACCGGGTTTGATGCCGTCCTCACGGTCGGTGATGTACAACTCGTTCGTCAGGTTCTCACCGGAGACGAACAGCACCATATCGGCGTTCGGCATCACGTTCTGCGGGACCGTGTAGTTGGCCCGCGCGCTGAGCAGCCAGACACTCGGCACCAAGCCGTCCTCGCCGCTCGGATCGCCGCCATAGGGCGTGTTTTGCTCGTCGGTATAGAACTCGCCCCGATAGATGAAGCTGACGCTTGCGTTCCACCCGGCCGTGCTCTCGATGCCCGTCGTCAGATAGGCGACCTCACGCGGCGCGAAAGGAATGCGGTTGCCGACGATGCTCTCACCGTCCGGCAGAATGCCTTCGGTGATCTCACCGTGCGAATAAGTGAACGTCGCTTCGGCGTACGGATTGAGGTTCCATCCCGTGAAGGGCCGCGAGTCGAGGCGGCCATACATCTCGAAACCGCTGATCTCGACCTGGTCGATATTCGTATAGACGTTGAGTCCGGACGTGGTCGTCGCGGAGCCGCGGACCTGGAAGTTCTCGATGGACTTGAAGAACCCGGCCATGTCGAGCGTCACGCCCTTGACGCCCGTGGAACGGACACCGAGCTGGAAGTTGTCACCGAGCTCGTCCTTCGGCGGGAAGGGTCCCTCGCGCTGAACGGGGATCGTCACGCCGCGGTTGTAACCGCCATACATGGTGGTGTGATAGACGGTCTCCAGTTCCTGAAGAGACTTGTCGGCGGATGCCGGGACGACTTGTTTTCCGAACAGCCCCCAGGAGAAGGAGATGCCGGGCAGCCAGTACGTCTTGTCGTAGCTGAAGTTCTGCGTGTCCCGATTGAGCGCGAAGATCACGCACTCCTCGCCGTCGAAGAACTCGCGGCCCGCGTATTCGCATTCATCGAGCTCGCCTTCGCCCTCGCCTTCCTCTTCACTGGAGGCGGTCTGATGCACTTTCGACGAGATATGCTCGAAGCGAATGCCCGGGACGATGTCGATGGCCGGCGTCGCGTGGATCACCGTCTGGAGGTAGGCCGACACCGCATCGGCCTCGTGCTCGCTATCGAAGACCGTGAGGCCCTTCTTGTCGCCATCGGTGAGGATCTCGCCCTGGTCGCCGAAGAAGTTGCGGTTAGCGAAGGTGTGGTGCTCGAAGCGCGCGCCCATCTGCAGATCTTGGCTGAGCCCGGAAATGAACTCGCGGTTGGCCAGTTCGAAGCGCTGCTCGCCGCCGACATGCTGATATGTCCGCAAGCGGCCAAGCATCACGCCTTCGGGAATGATCGCCTCGTCGCCGAAGAAGAGCGGGCTGAAATCGTCCTCGGCCCGCGAGGGATCGGCGCCCTCGAAGTTCTGATACCGGTCACGCCGATGGTGGTAGTAATAGACTCGCGTGTTTGAGCTCGTATCGTCGTCGAAATAGTAATTCAGCGTGCCCTGAAGCCGGAACGGGTCGGCATTGTAGGTACTGAAGCGCGAGCCGGGGTTGAAGCAGGTCTTGCAGTGCTTGATCTCCCGGAAGAAGGCTTGCTCGACCGTGTCGGACCGGAACACGGTCTCCTCTTCTTCCTCGAGTTCCTCGTCCTCCGCCAGATCGCCTTCTTCCTCGCCGTCCTCTTCTTCTTCAAATTCCAGATTCGCTTCGTCGTACTTATCGCGCTGGCGCATGTAGGAACCGGAGAACACGAAGTCCGCGTTGGTGTCCTTCCAGCCCACGGCGGCATAGAAGTCGTTGTAGCTTAGACGCTCCGTATCCCAGGAGCCTTGAACATCGGCGCCCGTATAGGACACAACCGTTCCCCAGTTCCCCCAGGTCTTTCGGTTGTGTACGTGCCACTTGCCCGCGCCACCATCGCCGCCGGCTCCTTCCAACGCGACCGCGCCGCCTTCACCCGACAGGACGAACTCATCCGGCCCGAAGGGCTGCAAATTGCGGAAGTTGACGGCGCCGAAGTTGTTGTTCGGGGCGTAGATGATCGAGCCTTTGATCACTTCGACGGCCTCGATGCGATCCGGCGGCGGCACGTAGTGCACGGACGGATCGATGTAGAGGCTCATGTTGATGGACTGGCCATCCTCCATGACGAGGACCTTACGTGACCGCCGCGGATTGGACCCGCGGATGCCAATACCGCCTTGGTTACCGATACCGTCATCGTTGACGATCGTAAGACCAGGCACGCGCTGCAGGATGTCGTTGGTGCTGAGCGGATCCTGCTCGTTGATCTGCTGGCGCGTCACACGGCTGCCGGCTTCCGAAAAGTCCTGCAGGTTCCCGGGCGCGATCCCATTGTTCGGATTGATCGGCGACTGAACCCCGTTCCAAGAGCGCTCGAAGCTGGCCTCGCCGCCGACCGGTCCGTAATAGCCCGGCTGCTGCTGCGTGATCAGCGATGGGAAGAACAGTTCCGGCTCGATGGGCTCGAAGGCTTCGGCAGGCGGCGGCTCGTACGCGACCGGCTCTGGCGCGGTCACAACCGGCTGAGGTGCCGGACGAGAAACCGGACGGGGCCGTGGTTCGGGCTCGGCTTCGGCCTGCACCGGTTCCGGCGGCTGCGCGGGTTCCGCCGCTGGTTGAATGATCTCGACGGCCGGGACGTCACCCTCAATCCCATCCGGCGCCGGGGGCTCTCCACCAGCGGCCGGCGTCGTTACCGACGGCGCGGCTTGTTCGGAAACAGCTTCATTTTCAGCGGTTTGACTAATTGCTTCAGCTGGCGCAACTACACAGATTCCAAGCGCCAGTGCGCCCCCGCACACCCTCGTCCTCATATTCAAAGCCCCCCACAGGCGTTCCTAGTTGCCTAGGTTCCATTTTCCATTAAGGAAAATTTAGCATTGAGGGCTAGGCCGATCTACCCGAAAGCCTTTAAGCATGTTGGCATCAAGGTATGGAAAACCTGGCAATGCACTTGCCAAATCCTCCGCAGGTAACACGCTTGAATGCCCTGGGCCGCCACGGTAAATAAATTCTGGTACTCTCGGAGGACCTACTAACTAGTCTTTGGTTTGGATGTCGGTCCAAGTGTCGGAACGCCCCAGAACTTGCTGGCGGCCTCGCGCGTACCCTCAGCCAAAATCGAGGAACATAAAAGGGAGCGGCGAACGCCGTCGGAACGCCTTTAGGCGACCGAAACCTGATCCTTATAGCAGGCTCGGTATGGGAGGTATTTGTGCTTTTTTCGAATCGCGAGAGCCGGCACGGCGCCGGTTTCATCCAAAGAGTCTTCGTGGCGGCCTTGGCTGTCGCCGCCGTCGTGCTCGTACGGCCGCCCGTCGTTGCGGCTGAGGAAGACGCCGTCGCTGCGGCCGAGCAAGGCGACGGAGGCAGCGTCGCCATCGAGCTGAACAAGCTCGAGCCGAAAGGCTCCGATTGCCGCGCCTATTTCGTCATCGACAACAAGGGCGACAAGACCTACGAGGCGCTCAAACTCGATCTCATCCTCTTCCGTCCAGACGGCATCATCGACCAGCGTTTCGCAGTCGAACTCGCCCCGCTCAAGGGGAAGAAGCGGACCGTGAAGCTCTTCGACGTGGCCAATACGTCCTGCGACGACGTTGGAAGTTTCTTGATCAACGATGTGATGGAGTGCAAAGCCGGATCGGAAGATGTGGCCGACTGCCTCGAGGATCTTGCCGTTTCGAGCAGGACCGACAACGCACTTAACAAATAGGACCGGGCACCGTGGAAGTGGAACAGGAAATCGTAACTGCTGCTGCCAGTCACGACTACAGTGTCTGGGGCTGCTCATGCAGGCGGACCCGGTGGTCAAGGGCGTGATCCTGCTTCTCGTCCTCGCTTCCGTGGCGTGCTGGGCAATCATCTTCGAGAAGATCGTACGGGTGAACTGGCTTAAAGGCGGCATCCGCCGCCTTGCCAAGAGCCGGTCGAGCGCCGATCGCGGCGGGTTCTCCCGCAAGGTGCTCGAGGCCGGTGAAGCCGAACTTGCGGCGGATTTCGACGATACGCCGATTGAACGCCGGTTTCGGGTGGAGAACGCCCTTCGGCACGCTCTCAAATCGGAAATTCAGAAGGTGGAAGTCGGCCTGCCGTTCTTGGCGACCGTAGGCTCGGCCGCACCGTTCGTCGGCCTGTTCGGCACCGTTTGGGGCATCGTCAACAGCTTCACCGCCATCGCCACGCAGAAGGACACCAGCCTCGCGGTGGTGGCGCCCGGCATCGCCGAAGCCCTCATCGTGACGGCGATCGGTCTCGCCGCCGCCATTCCCGCGGTCGTCGCCTACAACCAGATCTCCGTCGCACTCGGCCGCGCGTTCGCCAAGGGCAACGACGCGATCATCGAGATTGCCCGCGACTTGACCGAGGATGAAGGCGAAGCTCAGGCGCAACGCGCGCGCGGTGATAACGTTGAACCGCTCCGCGCAGGGAAGCCTTCGTAATGGGTATGTCCGTCGGCAATGGTGGGGGAGCCGAGGAAGGCGGGTACCGCCCGATCTCGGAAATCAACATCACGCCCATGGTCGACGTGATGCTGGTGCTCCTGATCATCTTCATGATCACCGCGCCGCTGCTGGTCGCCGGGGTGCCGGTTGAGCTGCCGAAGACATCCGCCGCGAAGGTCAGCCAGCCGAAGAAGCCGATGATCGTCTCCCTGGATGCGGATGGTCTTGTCTACATCCGCGAGGACCAGGTCACCGTCGACACGCTGGTGCCACGGCTCGAGGCGCTTCGGGCGACCGAGGGCGACACCGTGGTTTACGTGCGCGGTGACAAGAACCGTCCCTATGGCGAGGTGATGGAAATCCTCGGCCGCGTCGGCTCAAGTGGTTATTCGCGCGTCTCGCTGCTGTCCCAGCCGAAGGCCGCCGAAACAGCGGGCCATTAGGGCACCAAGCGGAGCAGTTCATGCCGCTCAATGTCATTGCATGGTTGGTGTCTATCGGCGTTCACGCCGCCTTTCTGCTCGCCATCCTGCTTCCCGAATCCGGGGGCGCCGCCTTCGAAGAAGGCACCGGCGGCGACGTCATGGTCGTCGAGCAGGGCATTGCGATCGAGGGCTTCGCCAAGCTCGGTGAAGATGCGGTTTCGGTTCAGGCCGTCGAGGCGCCGCCCGTGATGAGCGCCGCGGCACAGCCGTTGGAGCAGGTGGAAGCTGTCGAGCAACAGGAAGAACTGCCCGTAGAGGACATTCCGGAAGTTCAGCCCGTTCAGCATGCCTTGCTCGCCTCGCCGACGGGCCCCGAAAGCGAACTGCTCGAGCCGACCGAGGAACTCCTACAGGAAGAGCCCGAGGTAACGGAACGCGAGCCGGTCGAAAAGATTCTGGAGCCGGTGAAGGAGCCCGAGCCGGAAGTCCAGGAACAGCCCCTGCCCCAGCAGGTGGCCACCGTCGTGCAGCAGACCGTCATTGCGATGCGTGAAAGCTCAGGCGAGGAAAAGACCGGCGGTAGCGCCACCGCGCACAGAGTCTATCTCGGCAAACTTCGGGTGCATCTGGAACATGCGAAAATCAACCCGCGTACGACGCGTGTCGGGACGGCCGTCGTACGCCTCACCGTCAAATCCGATGGCGAGCTCGTGACGCATAAGATCGTCAAGAGCTCCGGCTACAAGGAACTCGACAACGCGGCGCTTGAGTCGATCGCAAGCGCAGCGCCGTTCCCGGCAATTCCCTCGGATGTCGGCGAGGAGACAATCTCGGTGTCGGTACCGTTCCGCTTCACCGTCCGCTGACGTCGTCCAGACCCGCGCTCAGTCGAACTCGTATCCGATGAAGACTTTCACGGCGACATCGGATGTTGCGTCGGTAAGCCCGAACTGCGCGCCGAGGCTCACCGTGAACTCCTTGCTTTTGCGGTCGACGTCGTAGAGGTCGTCGTCGCCGACGAAGTCATCCTCCTTGCCGAACGTATAGTAGAAGGCCGGCCCAATGCTGTGCTGCTGCTCATTGAACGGCCCCGCATTCGACATGTCCTCGATCTCCCCGAACATCTCGACCGCAAGCCATAGGCGCTCACCGAACAGCTCCTTGCGCGCTTGCCAGCCATATTCGAACCCGAAACCTTCCTGATCGTTCTTGTCACCGATTAGGCGGAAGAACAGCGGGTTCAGCACAAGCGTATAGTTCGACTTCGAAAGCTCGACGATCGGACCGAAAGCGATCTCCGGATCGTTTTCATCGCGCGCCTCGAACACGGGTTGCTCTGTCCCGCCCTGGATTGACAGACCAAGCCCATCGCCTTCACGCGTAATGAGTTCGAACTGGGTTTCGAACTCGATTGCATTGAGATCAGCGCCATTGTCATCAATCGGCTCATCGAGGACCTGAGTTAGCGCCACCAGCCAATACGTAGTCGGGCTGTATTGAATCTCGAAGTCGTGGCTTTGGCGCAGAGGTGCTTCTTCGGTATCCGGCAAGATGCTGATGTCCTCGACATCACCGGCCGGCGGCAGACCAGTGTGCCACGCACCACGATATTGGAGCTGGGTCTCGCCGGGATCGATGGTGGACTCTTGGATCTCGAACTCTGCCAGCGCAGGCCCGACCGACCCGACAAGGATCGCCGCGATAGCGACGTGGCGCGTGGGGAAGGAGACCATTAGAACTCCACCGCGAGGGTTATGCGCACGGCGGATTTGGCCGATGCTTCAGTGAGGCCGAACAGCATGCCGGCGCCGCGGAGCCACTCCCTTTCCGCGTCGGGCGCGGAAAACACGTAGAGGCTCGGACCAAGCACGTGCGTCTGCGACTCGAACGGGCCTGTGTGAGCGAGCTCCTCGATCTCTCCGAAGCCGAGCACCGCAGCACCCAGACGCTCCGTGAATTGATAGCGAAGCTGCGCTGCGTATTCGAAACCAAGCCCGTCGTGCTCTGCATCTTTACCGACGTCCGTCGTGAGCCGGGGGTTGAGGGTGAGAAGCCAAGGTCCGGGAGCAACCTCCATCACCGGACCGAACTCGAATTCGTCGGGCGTATTGTCTTCGACGAAGAGCGAGTACGGGCCGTAGCCGGCCATCACCGCCAAGCCGAAGAAACCATCGTTGCGCGGCGCCAACACGAACTGTGTCTCGACACCCAGGGACGAGAACTCGGCGGACTTGCCGGGCACGCGCTCGACATTCGGGGTGAGACGCAGCATCCACCAGTCCGTCAGCCCGTATTGGAGTTCGATCTCATGGCTCTGACGGAGCGCTTCGCGGTCGTCGTCATCATCGCTCGGCGGCAAGCCCCAATGTTTGGCACCGCGATACTCGGCCTCGAAGGCCCCCTTCTCGGCATCCACTTCCGGAATTTCGAATTCGGCGAAGGCAACGGCGGCGGGGAGCAAGATGCTCGCCGCGATGCCACCGCAGACGACGGCAAAAGCCGACCCACCCCGGCTGGACGGGTTCACTGCAAATCCCGACGTCGACACGTGCTACCCCCCAACACATCCCTCTGACGGTTTGCCCGCCCTTTTGCTTAATATCCACGAAAGATGTGCCACATGGCAATGCTAGAGGTGCATTTTTGCCAATAGATACGGGAAGGTATGGCAATCGCGCCAAAATCTACCGCAGGGGCGGCATGAACGCGGACGCGTCGCAGACGACGGTCGAACTGCCCGTCAATCATGCGAAAATGCAGTATAGGTAACAGGCTGCCCCGTTCGGCGGAGGGAGTTGACCGCGACCCAGACGAAAAGTGCGCCCGGAAGCGCCTCGACGCGGCTACCAAGGAGCGCTTTGCATCTGATGCGTTATCGCACCAAGCTTCTCATCGCAGCCTGTCTCTTGCTGGCCATGTCGCTATCGGCAGCGGCGTTCTCCTATTGGGGGGTGACGCAGTCGCATCGCTACCTGATCCGGTCGCGCATCGCGCATGAGCAACTGGAAAGGCAGCTCCAGCTTTCGCGTCACAGCCAGCAACTCTTCAAGGCCTGGACCGATACACTCCTCACCGGTCTGTCCGACCGCCCCCTAGGCGAGGCGTATCTCAAAAAGGTCATCGAATCCGACCTGTCGGCCCTCGAAGACCTGTCGCGCCGCGAACTGGCGATCGTGCAAGACGAAGAACACCGGGCCGAGCTTGCCGAAGTCCGCCGGCTGGAGGCGATCCGTAAAGAGTACCGGCGCGTGTTGGACCAGCTTTCCAAGGTCGAGCAACTGAGAAGCCGGGGACGACCCGACATCGCTTGGCAAAATCTGGTCGATCTCCTGCGGGGCGGTATCGATCGCGAACTCAACGAGCTGATCGAGGTCGCTTTGGCCGACGAAACGGCCGAGGTCCTCAGAATCGACGCAGCCGCGACGCAGCTCCTGACCCGGCTGGAACGGATCAGCACGATCCACGCCATCCTTGCCGTTCTCATCACGCTGGCCCTTGCTTTCGTACTGATCCGCGGTCTGCGCGCGCCTCTGGCCGCCCTCCTGGACGGAACGCGAAAACTAGCCGAGGGTGACCTCTCCTACCGCATCGCCGTCCGGGGGAAGGACGAGTTCGCCGAGCTCGGGCGTAGCTTCAACAGCATGGCCGCCGATCTCCAAGACCATCAGAAGGCGCTGCAGGATGCACGCGACAATCTGGAATCGATCGTCGAGGAGCGGACCGAAGAACTGCGCTTTGCGAACGACTCGCTGCGGAAAATCGACGAGACGCGCCGCGCCTTTTTCGCCGACATCAGCCATGAACTGCGCACCCCGCTGACGGTCATTCGCGGTGAGGGCGAGATTGCCTTGCGCGGCCGCAACAAGCGCATTCCGGAATACAAGCATTCCATCGAGCGTATCGTGGAGCAGGCGAAGCATCTGTCCGTCCTGGTGGGCGACCTCCTGTTCATCGCCCGGCAAGGCGCCGGCGCGGCCAAGCTGAAGATCAAACCCGTCGACCTCACGGAGCTTGTCGAAAGCGTTGTGGGAGACGCCAAGATCATCGCCATGAACAAGGACGTGGGGATCGAGTTCGCAAACGATACCCCTCACGAGGTGATCGACGGCGATCCGGCGCGGCTGCGGCAGCTGCTGCTGATCGTCCTCGACAACGCCGTCCGCTACTCCAATGCCAAGGGAAAGGTGGACGTCGGACTGTCGCGTGAGAACGGCACCGTCACTATCAAGGTCGCCGACCAAGGCGTCGGCATTCCACAAGAAGACATGGAGAATATCTTCGAGCGCTTCCGGCGGGCGGGAAACGCCGCCGAGGCCAACGAAGAAGGCTTGGGGCTCGGTCTGCCCGTGGCCCGCGCCATTGTGCAAGCCCATGGCGGAACGATCGAGGTCCAAAGTAAGGTCGGGGAAGGAACGATTATTCTGGTAAGCTTGCCGGAAAAGGTGGGAGGGAGCCAAGCGTGAACGTGCTCTTGGTGGAAGACGAACCGCGCGTCGCCGATTTCATCGACCGGGGCCTGCGCGCGGAGAACCATGGCGTGACCGTCGCAGAGAACGGCGGCGACGGCATCGACCTTGCGAAGACCGGCGACTTCGATGTGATCGTGCTCGATCTCATGCTCCCTGATATGCACGGTTACGACGTGTGCCAGCGACTGCGCCAGGAAGGTCAGCACACACCCATCCTGATGCTGACTGCGATGGACGCCATCGAGGACAAGATCAAAGGCATCAAGCTCGGTGCCGACGACTATCTCACCAAGCCCTTCGACTTCGATGAGCTGCTGGTCCGGATGGAAGCGCTGGTGCGGCGCTCCCACGCCTTTAAACCGAGTTCCAACGTGCTGACGGTTGGCGATTTGGAACTCGACCGCGAATTGCTGGAGGTGAAGCGCGGCGGCGAACCGATCAAGCTCACCGCCAAGGAACTGGCGATCCTCGAACTACTGATGAGTTCACCGGGGCGCGTGTTCTCGCGGACGCGCATCCTCAACCAGGTGTGGGGGTACAGCGAGGACCCCTTGACCAATGTGGTGGACGTGTACATCGCCCGGCTCCGGCGCAAGATCGACACCAAGGGCCGGGACCCCCTGATCGAAACCGTGCGGGGCCACGGCTACCGCTTGAAGCCGCCGGCGGCGGGCTGACGGACCCGGTTCGTGAGGGACCGGGCACCCACCGTCTGATTGGCAACATCTATAAGACTTTTGGCAATTCCCTAGGCATTACTGGCGGCCTGACAATGGAACCTTGCACGGGGCGGCGCATCTTGTAGATTAAGCCGCGCCACTCGCCGACGACGCGCCATAACGATTCCAGGCCTTACCAGCAGGTCTCGGCTCCGCGTACCTGTCCGCGACTGTTGCCCAGGGTGCGCAACGCCTGGCCTCCTCTCAAGAGAACCTGGAACAGACCGACGCTTGGAGGAGACCCACACTTGGAGGAGACCCGTTGCGCCTACGCCTGCTAGCCTTATTGTGCCTCGCCTTCGTGAGCTGCCTCCCAGCTCGAGCGGAGAACGCCGCCCCGATCAAAGTCGGTGTCCTGAAATTCGGCACCGTTAATTGGGTCATGGATACGATCCAAGCCAACGGCTTCGACAAGGCCGAAGGGATCAAGCTCGAAGTCGTCCCGCTCGCCAGCACACAGGCGACCGCCGTCGGCCTTCAGGGCGGCTCGCTCGATGTCGTCGTGACTGATTGGCTCTGGGTTTCCCGGGAGCGCACCAGTGGCGGTGACTTCACCCTGGTCCCGTTCTCGACGGCGCTCGGCGCGATCATGGTCCCGCCGGACTCGCCCATCAAGACGCTGGCCGACCTCAAGGGCAAGACGCTGGGTGTCGCGGGCGGCCCGCTCGACAAGAGCTGGCTCCTGATCGTCGCCTACGCACTGCGGACGGCCAATATCGACCTTCGGACCGAAACCACGCAGGAATTCGGCGCGCCGCCGCTTCTGGCCGCGCGGGCGAAACAGGGTCAGATCGACGCCGTGCTGAACTTCTGGCCCTATGCCGCCCGCCTGGAAGCGGTCGGCTTCACCCAACTCATCGGTCTCGAGGACGTGGTCCGGGAACTCGGCGCCAAAGGCGAGGTAGCCATGCTCGGCTATGTGTTCAACGCCGATTGGGCCGAACAGAACCCGTTGGCGATTGATGGATTCATTCGCGCCGCGGAGAAAGCCAACGAGCTACTCGCGACCTCGGATGCGGAATGGGAGCGTCTGAAGCCGGTCATGAGCGCGAATGACCCCAGTTTCGACGAGGCCACTTTCGAAGCGCTGCGGCGCCGTTTCCGTGAAGGGATCCCCGAGCGGGAACTCACCTCGGAAGAGGCCGACGCGAAGATCCTGTATCAGTTCCTGCGCGAGCTGGGCGGCACTAAATTGGTCGGCAAGGGGACGGAACTGGCTCCCGGAACCTTCTGGCACGGATCCACGCAGTGACCACGGTGGAGCTACAGCCCGGGGTGCGCCAAGCCTCCTGGTATATGCGCGGGCCATGGATGTCGATCCTATCCGTGGCCGCCTTCGTACTGGTGTGGTTCATCGCCGCCCATGTGGCCCAGAGCCGGCTGCTGCCGGGACCGGTCGAGGTCCTGAACTATGTGATCGAGGAGTCGCTGCACGGCGACCTCATCTTCCAGCTCGGCATCACGCTTTGGCGCGTGATCGCGGCCTTCGTCGTGGCCATGGTCATTGGTAGCATCATCGGCCTGCTCATGGGCGAACTGCCCGCCGTAAACCGGGTGCTCGATCCGTGGCTGATCGTGCTTCTCAATTTGCCGGCCCTTGTGATCATCATCTTGGCCTATGTCTGGTTCGGCCTGAACGAAGCGGCCGCCATTGGCGCGGTCGCGCTGAACAAGATCCCGAACGTCATCGTGACGCTGCGCGAAGGCGCGCGGGCCCTTGACCCCGGTCTCGATGAAATGGCCCGGGCCTACCGTCTGACGCCATGGAGCAAGTTCCGGAACGTGACCCTGCCGCAGCTGCAGCCCTATTTCGCCACCGCCTCCCGGACGGGCCTCTCGCTCATTTGGAAGATCGTTCTCGTGGTCGAACTGCTGGGACGCCCCAACGGCGTCGGCTTCGAGCTGCATCTGAACTTTCAGCTTTTCAACGTGACGGCCATCCTCGGCTACACGCTTGCCTTCGTGGCCGTCATGCTCGCGATCGAATATCTACTGGTACAGCCCCTTGAAAGATACACGACACGCTGGCGGAACAAGCCAGTTTAAGATCCGCATCGAGGAAAAGACCCATATCGGGGCTGACGGCACGCGGCTGACGGCGATCAGCGACTTGTCGCTCGATCTGGAGCCCGAGAGCATGACCGTGCTCATGGGCCCCTCGGGCTGCGGCAAGACCACGTTGCTGCGCATTGTGGCCGGGCTCGACGATGCGTTCATAGGCGAAATCGACATGCCACCGCACGCGCGGCTGGGCTTCATGTTTCAGGAGCCGCGCCTGCTGCCGTGGCGAACCGTGCGGCAGAACATCGAGCTCGTCGCCGCGCCCGGTTTCACCACGAAGGATCTCGAGAATCTGGCCGAGGCCGTGGGCGTCGCGGAGATGCTGTCCCGCTATCCGCAGGAACTCTCGCTTGGCCTCGCCCGCCGTGCGGCCCTCGCCCGGGCTTTTTCGACCGAGCCGGACCTGCTCTTGCTGGACGAACCGTTCGTCTCACTCGATGAGCGGACCGCTGACCGGCTCCGCCGCCTGATGCTGGAGGTTTGGTCCGCCCGGCCCACGACGGCCGTGATGGTCACCCACAACCCGCGCGAGGCTTTGCAGCTTGCCGACAAGCTCGTGGTCATGGCGCCGCGGCCCACTCATGTGCTCGCGGTCGAGACAATTGACGTGCCGCGGGACGAGCGCGACCCGGCCATGATCGAGGCTCTGCTCGCCGATCTTTCCAAACGCTTCCCGGCCAATTTCTCCGAAATGTAGATCTCGCCGGGATGGTGATACTTGCGTCGAGCCGGCAGCTAGCCTCCGGCCGGCGCCGTCGCTTTGCGCTGTTGTATCCCGCGCGAGGGGTCGTAGGCCCACACCGACAGCCCCAGGAACACGATCGTGCAGACTGCCACCACCGCCAGGGCCTCCCAGTTCATCTTCTGATAGAACGCGAACCGGATCAGTTCCACGGCCCAGGTGAAGGGGTTGTAGTAGCAGATCTCGTAGAGGATCCAGCTGCCCTCCTGCATCTTCCAGAGCGGATAGAGCGCCGAGGAGGCGAAGAACATCGGGAAGATGACGAAGTTCATGATCCCGGCGAAGTTCTCAAGCTGCTTGATGGTCGAAGACAAGAGCATGCCAAGCGCACCGAACATCATGCCAGTGAGGATCAAGGCCGGGAGTGCCAACAGATACCCTAACGGCGGCAACTCCACGCCGAACAGATAGGCGACAGCCAAGAACGTGTAGACCTGGAACAGGGACACCAGGACGCCGGCGAACAGCCGCGCGATAAGCAGGAACCAGCGCGGCAAGGGCGTGGTCAACAGCACACGCATCGAGCCCATCTCGCGGTCGTACACCATCGACAGGGAACTCTGCATCCCCTGGAAGAGCTGGATCATCGCCAGAAGACCGGGCGTGATGTACACGTCGTACGTGATGTAGGTCTCATAAGGCGGAATGATCGAAATTCCGAGCGCCGCCCGGAAGCCCGCCGCAAAGATGATCAGCCAGATGAGGGGCCGGACGAGCGCTGCGAGAAACCGCTCCCGCTGCTGTAGGAACCGCAGGAGCTCACGCCAAACGATGCCGCCGAAGGCACGGGTGTAGTGCATCAGTGTCATACGGCGACCTCCTCCACCCGATCCCCGGTGAGGCGCCGGAAAGCCTCCGCCAGGCTCGTGGATCCCGTCTCTTTCTCGATGCCATCCACGTCCCCGAGTGCCACCACGCGCCCCTTGTTGATGACGACGAGAGCATCGTCGCTCTCCACCTCGTCGAACAAATGCGTGGCCCACAAAACGCCGATATTGTCCGACACGGCGAGCTTATGGATATGGCGCACGATGGCGTCACGCGTCGGGTCGTCGAGTCCGATCGTAGGCTCGTCGAGCAGAAGCAGTTTCGGACTGTGAAGCAGCGCTCGCGCGATCTCGACGCGGCGCCGGTGGCCACCGTTCAGCGCCCGCACCTTTTCCCCAATGCGTTCAGCCATGTCGAGCGAGGCCAGGGCCCGCTCCATGCGCTCATCGGCTTCCTTGCGGCCCAATCCCCGCAGAGAGGCGAAGTAGCGAAGGTTCTGACGCACGGACAAATCCAGATCAAGGGTCGGTTGCTGGAAGACGACCCCCAGCGGCGCCAAGATCTTGAAGCCCCACTCGGCGGCCGCCCGCCCGTCGATTTCGATTCGGCCGGTTGGCGCGTCGAACAAACGCGTGATGAGCGAGAAGAGCGTGGACTTGCCGGCGCCGTTCGGCCCCAAGAGAGCCGTCACCCGTCCCGGATAGACGTCGAAACTGACGTCATCCAACGCCTGCTTTGCGCCGTACCAGTAGGACACGTTCTGAACCGATAGCACCGGCTCCGGAGTTCCGGCAGCGCCGGAGACTGATTCTGCCATGCTCCTCCATCCCCTCGGAACTCTTGCGGTTCCTGTTCGGGCTTCGCTCCTCGTTCGTTTCCTCATATGAGAAATAGCCTCTGGCCCGGCCTTTCACAAGCATCCCGCCGGATACGAGCGTATGCCTGTGCGTCTCCTACGCACAGACGGCAAAGGCTTCTCGTCGGCGTGATCTCACGGCTGGGGATAACGGGCGGGATCGTGTCGGGCAAAAAAGAAGCCGCCCCGAGGGGCGGCTTCCGTAAGTGTCGTCTGGATTGGTGGATTAGAAGAAGATGATCCCACCAACCTGGAACAGATCGTAGTCTTCGAAGCCTTGGCTCACAGCCTGCGTGTTGCCGGCTGCGTTGACGCCGATGAAGTCGATATCGGCCGCCTGGTGCTGCCAGCGAGCGAACACGTGCATCGCTGCCGCGTCGATCTCCTGGACCGCGCCAAGACCCCAGCGCTCGATTTCCGAACCCGTCACGTACAGGCCGTTCGCAGCGTTGTTTCCGCAGAAGTTGGAGGCAGTGCCGCCGACCCCGACGAAGTTGGCACAGGTGTTCGTGCCCGCAAGGCCGTTGAAGCCGTCGTTATACTGGCCGTACTCGCCGTAAAGGACCGTCGCGCCGAGCGGGTTCCACGTCCGCTTCAGGAAGCCCTTCAAGTACCAGGAGTCCCAGCTCGGGATACCCTGCTGCACGCCGTTGTAGTTCACGTAGTTCGCGTCGATCTCTTCGTAGTTGTAGTAACCATAGAGACCAAGACCGGTCGGAGCGTGCATGACCGTACCACCGAACTGGTGGATCGAGGTCGACCCCGTCTGGTTCACGCTGAACAGGTTGCCGTTCGACTGCGTGTACGAATAAGCTGCCGAAATCTTAAAGTCGGCCCAGTCGCCCGTGTAGAACACGGCCAGGTCCCAGATCTCAGGAGCATCGTTCACCGGCGCAAGACGGAAGCTGTTCGAGTAGTCGTCCGTGTAAGACGCCTCGATCCGGAAGCCGCCAAACGTCGGCGAGTCGTACCGGATACCGCTCTGCGGAGCGCCGTAGCAGTCGCCGCCGATCGGGCCGACGAGCGAACAGTTCAGGAAGTTGCCCCAGGTCATGCCGGACAGGCCGTTGAACCCGGAGGCAGCGTTCTTCGGACGAAGCAGGAAGCCGCCGCCTTCGAAGAACACCGCGTTCGATTCGATCACCGTGCCGGAGATGTCGGCCAGAACAGCCGCGTTATCCGACGCAGGGCTCAGATAGCCCAGGTTGATCGTGCCGTAGTCGTCACTCTTGATGTACATGTACGAGTACAGCGTCTGGATGCTGCCGAGGCTGAGCGAGTCCTGGGCAAACTGGTTCGAAAAGATACCGAAGTTGTTGCCGTTCAGGAGGTTGCCGGCCCAAGCGCCAGGCGTCGTAACCGTCAAGTTGTAACCGCCGGACCAGCCCGGAGCGATCGTCGCAGAACCCGTGATCGCAAAACGGGACCCAAGGTCGGCGTCCTTCGTGCCAACCCAGCTGTCCGTCAGAGCGCCGTCATCCCACCAGTTCATCGACTCGATGACCCAGCCGGATACCGTCACGGATACCTTCTTGTTCCCCTTCTGCACTGCAGATGCTTCAAGCTCGGCTACCCGCTCTTCAAGATCCGCGCAGCAATTGCCGCCATAACCCTGCGCACTCGCAGGCGCAGCGCTCAGAGCGTAAACCCCAAGCCCAAGCGCGGCTGCAATGGCAATGCGGCTGGATGTTTTTGTCAGTCCCCCAAACATCTCCATGTCCACCTTCCCTGGCCAAAATTGACTAATCCAAAACTCTCGTTCTGCGGCGGTTCAGCGCCTTACCGGCTTTGCTGTCGCCAAAAATATGGACGAGTTTCCGCCAGCAGAGAGTTCTAATATTGCTTATACGCGATCCCCTCCGAAGGTAAATTGCTAACAAAGCGTGCGGGGCCCTTTTCGGCCCAGTTGTGACATTTAGGCCACGAGATATTCGCTCTGTCTCCGAGGGTCCGAGATGTCCATGCACACACGAATCCGGAAAGAAAATCAGCATGTTACCTGGGACGCGCCCGGTCTGCGCAGCTGCTGCCGGACGAGCGGACTTGGCGCTGCAGCTCAGCGGCCTGTCAGCCGGCTGTGCACAATTCGTGTCCAGATCCGGATACATTTCAGGGCACTCCGGATTCGCCTCTATGGGTCAAGCTGTTACCTCTTCCGGGTGGCGCATTTTGGGTCGCGATGGGGTGCCGTTTGGGTTAGAAATCATGCCTCGGCTCGGGCAACCGAGGCGGGACGTGCGTGGCCCGGCCCCGTCGCGGTTGGAGGCCCCATTCGGGGCTTGGTTTCATTGCGTTGTCTTGGTCGGGCTGGCTGTATTGAGTCGCCTATGTTCCGTCGCCTTGGCGTTCGGACGGCCAGGGCCCAAAAATCAATCAATTCATTCCAAGGATGAAATCAGGGCGGCGCAGACTATGTCTTCTCAAAAAACAGAGCCCTTGAAAGGACTTCGCGTACTGGTCGTCGAGGATCAGGCCCCGATCGCACTCCAGTTGGAG
The DNA here is from genome assembly GCF_003071365.1 of Methyloceanibacter sp. wino2. Classification (NCBI taxonomy): domain Bacteria; kingdom Pseudomonadati; phylum Pseudomonadota; class Alphaproteobacteria; order Hyphomicrobiales; family Hyphomicrobiaceae; genus Methyloceanibacter; species Methyloceanibacter sp. wino2. The sequence goes on along the minus strand of NZ_CP028960.1, from coordinate 2,234,899 downwards.
GACATGCTGGTCGAATCCGAGTGCGAGGTCGTCGGCCCCGCGAGCCGGGTGGGACAGGCGCTGAGGCTGCTGAGCGACAATACCGTCGACGCCGCGGTCCTCGACCTCAACGTTGCGGGCGAATTGGTCTACCCGGTCGCCGATGCCCTGGAAGCGCGCGGGCTGCCTTACGTTTTCGCTACCGGCTACGACCCGAGCGACGTCGCGGGCCGTTACGGGCACCACCGTGTGCTTCAGAAGCCATTCTCGCGCCGCGTGTTTCTTCAGGCCATTCGCGACACGATCCGGCAAGACTGACCCGGCCAGCCCCTCCATCGGCGCGGACTCCAGCGCCGCCCCGGCCGGGCTTCGCGGAAATTGAGATGCCTCAAACACAATTGTGAAAGCCATGCGACATTGGGTCGACACCTGAGCGGCCTGTTGTCCTTGTGATGACGCTGGGATTGGGCTAGTTAGCAGGAAGGCTTCAGTACCGGTTAGGACTTTACGCAAGCCCTACAAGAACTTGTGCCAACCGTGCTGCTCAGGCTCTCCATTCCGTTCGACCAATTGCTGGGTGGCGTTGGCGAACGCCAAGGGTCTAGGGAAACGGAGACACATGGACTACGAGAATCAGTTCCGCCAGCATCTTGAGTCTTTGCATCAAGAAGGCCGGTATCGCGTATTTGCAGATTTGAAGCGGCGCTGCGGTGCCTATCCCGTCGCCGACCACTACACCGAGAGCGGCACGCGGGATGTGACGGTCTGGTGCTCCAACGATTATCTGGGCATGAGCCAGCATCCGGCCGTGCGCGACGCGATGCACGAGGCGATCGATCAGGTCGGCGCCGGCTCAGGCGGCACGCGCAACATTTCCGGCACGACCCATTATCACGTGGAACTGGAAAGCGAGCTGGCTGACCTTCACAACAAGGAAGCGGCGCTTCTCTTCACCTCCGCCTACATCGCCAACGACGCGACCCTCTCGACGCTGACGCGCCTCATACCGGGCCTGCAGATCTTTTCCGACGCGAAGAACCACGCCTCGATGATCGAAGGCATCCGGCACGGCGGCGGCCCCAAACATATCTTCCGGCATAATGACCTCGATCATCTCGAGGACTTGCTCAAGTCGGTCCCGCTGGACACGCCAAAGCTGATCGCCTTCGAGAGCGTCTACTCCATGGACGGTCATATCGCGCCGATCGGCACGGTGTGCGACCTGGCGGACAAGTACAACGCCCTGACCTATCTCGATGAAGTTCACGCCGTGGGCCTGTATGGCCCGCGCGGCGGCGGCATCGCCGAGCTAGAAGGCGTGATGGACCGTGTCGACATCATCAACGGGACCCTCGCCAAGGGCTTCGGCGTCATGGGCGGCTACATCGCCGCCAGCAAGGCCTGCTGCGATGCGATCCGCTCCTACGCACCGGGCTTCATCTTCACGACCTCCCTGGCGCCCGCCGTGGCGGCCGGCGCCCTCGCCTCGATCCGCCACCTGAAGCGGTCGGAGTTGGAGCGTGCTCGCCACCGCGAACGCGTGCAGACGCTGAAAACCATGCTGGCGGATGTGGGGGTGCCCGTGATGGACAACCAGAGCCATATCGTACCCGTGATGGTCGGCGATCCTGTCCACTGCAAGGCGGTCACCGATACGCTGCTCACCCAGTACGGAATCTACGTGCAGCCGATCAACTACCCGACGGTTCCGCGTGGTACCGAGCGCATGCGCCTCACGCCCTCGCCCGTGCACACCGATGCCCAGATGGCGTATCTCGTCGACTCGCTTCGTGAGCTATGGGCCGCCTGCCCGGTGGCCAACGGACAGTATGTGAGGCTCGCGGCCGAGTAGCCGCGAAGGTGCCCATGAAGGTACCTGTGCGCGCCGGAGCGTTTGCCGCCATCGTCCTTCTTGCAAGCGCAAGTGCCGGTCACCTAGCGCCGGCCTTGGCATCCGCCGCCGACGGCGAGCTTTGCCTCGCCGCCGCGGAAAAGGTCGACGACGGGCAGACACTGACTCCAGAGGAGATCGAGGAAGCGCGAGGCGCCTGCGGCCGCGCCATCACCGCCACGGCAAGCATCTTCCAGAAATACCAATTCGAAGAGGCCTACTTCGCGGTCACCGGGACCCGGTACAAATACTAGGCGCGGGCGATCGACGCGAACGGACCGCTACCGCCGCATGATCCACGCGGCGGTAAAGGATATGGCGAGAAGAACGAGCAGGCACAGCAGCACGACCACCCCGATCGCGCCTAGAATGCCTTTGAGCGTGCCCCAAAACCCGAATGTCGCCACCATGGCGGCAAGCAGCAGAAGAACAATTATCGGCATGCGTCGTTCCTTTTCCGGGTTCTATCACCCGTAGAGTCTTGTTCAGGCCAACCCGGTCGCCGACCTACATCCGCCCCAACAGGAGCTTGCGCATCATGTCCGCGCCGACCGCGGCCTCGACTTCGCGGAAGGCGAAATACGGGAACAGGGCCACGGAGAAAATGAGCCACCAGGCGAGCATGCCGCCCAACCCGCCGCCGAGGCTCAGGAAGCCCTCCCCGATGCCGGCAAAGCCCAAGACCCCCATCTCCACCGCATAGGCCAGGACCAAGGCCGTGACGAAGACGAGCGTCTTGTAGGCGATCGAATAGACCAGCGGCTTGAGCGCGAGGTTCTGGAAAAAGCTGTGGCGCTCCGCCAGCGGCATCAATCGCATCAGCACGAATGCGTTGATGGTGGTGAGCACGAAGAAGCTCAGCCCAACACCGTATTCGGCGCTCCCGACCACGGCATGCACCGTCAGCACGACGAACACGGCCCAGAGATAAGCGCAGAAGCCGCCGAAGGTCTTGAGGTCGGCGACGAGTTGCTCCTGAAACGACAGTTTGGGAGCCTCGGCCTCTCCCCGCAGGGCCTTGGCCAGCTCTCCAACATGGTCGTCGAGCGGATCGTCAAAGAGGGAATCGTCGTCGAAGCCGTCATAGCGCGGCGCGGCCGGGCTTGCTTCAGCGCCGGACTCAGTCGCCGCGGCATCCGCTGCCGCAGGCGCTTCGGAGGCAACGAGTGAATCGGGCGAGATGTCGTGTTCGTCGTCTGGGAGGAACTCGGTGTCCTCGACGGCAGTCTCGGATACCGGCGCCTCGTCGTCGGTCGGGGCGAGCCCGAAGATCGCGTCGGCAGGCTTCCATTCGTCGAGACCGGCCGTCCACAGAAGGTCGCCGGGCTGAAAATTGCCGCCCTCGGCGAACAAGGACAACTCACGGTCCGAAAGCGGTCCATGCTGCTGGCCGTCCCGGCTCAAATACCAGCTCGGTTCCGTCGGCTCCGCGTCGTGCTCGTTCACCCCTGCGTCCTGCATCGGCCTCCCCCCAAGCCCAACTCAAAGCCCTCAATCGTAGTTCCGTGCCTTAGCATCCCCCACGATCAGCCGTCGAGGCCTGAAATTAGCGTCACGAGACCTGCGGCTGGAAGTAGCAATTTGCGCGCGGCGCCTATTTCGCGGCCAGGTGGGCGCCAAGGCGAAGACCCCACGCGTAGATAGTCAAAGACGGGTTCACTCGGCTTGCGCGAGGCAGCGGGCTCCCATCGCCGACATATAGATTCTCCATCCCGTGCACCTTGCCGTGCGGATCGACCACCGAATGCGCCGGGTCATTGCCAGTCACCATGCTGCCCAACGCATGGGCCGTGCCGGCCATGCCCATATACTTGTTGAAGCCGACGAGCCCAGCCGCCAGGAGCCGCTCGATCCAGGCATCGACCAACGCGTGGTGCTCTTTCACGGAATGCGGGATGCGGTCGAGGCTGTAGTCCATGATGGACCGACCGCCGGGGCCTCCTGAAATGATCCGGTTCTCCGGGCTCGACGAATCCTCGGTTGTGGCCCAGAAGCCGATCGCCCTCTTGCCGAGCAGCTTGTCCACGAAACTCGGAACCTCGGAGGAACCTGGGCCGCGAGCAGCTCGGCATCGATCCAGCCGAGACACTGCATCGAAGAGTGAGGAAAGCGGTCGTTATAGAGAACGGCCGTCTTGCGCAGCATGTCGTGATCCACGAACGGCGAAAAGCCGAGCAGCGCGGAGTTGATGTGCATCTTGAAGTTCGCGCCGACGAGATCGCCGCACTCGAGCGAGAAGCCGTTGGCATGCAAATGGTCCTGGAGGATCCGTGGCGAGCTCATCGCGCCTGCTGCAAGCACGACGGTGTTGGCCTCGTAGGTCGACCCGTCCGCACACTGAACACCGATGATCTTGCGGGCATCGCCCGGCGCAGACACGAGCGCCGACACGGGATCGCCCGCGATCAGTTTGAGGTTCGGCTTGTCGCGAATGTGGTCGATCAGGTTGCGTTCCGAATCCGACTTCAATCCCGAAGGCGATGCGAAACCGTCGAAGTGTTTTTCTTCTTCCGGGTGATTGACGATGTCGTGCGACAGACCGAGCGGAAGCTGATGCAATTCCCATCCAGGATCCGCCGTCGTGATCTTGTCGAGCAGAGCTTGAAGCTGCGGCTCGTTCTTGAACGTGGTGATCCGCAGGAACTCGGTCGCTTCGTCGTAATAGGGTTCCAACTCCTCGTAGCCGAACGGCCAGCCGAGCAAGTCGAAATCCGGCTCCGCCTCGAACTCCACCGGGCGAAAGCGAAACAGCGCCGCGCCATACCATTTCGTCTTACCGCCCACATTGTAGAACTCGCCCGGGACGAATTCGCGCCCCTTGCTGTCGAGCCACGGCACGTGGTTCTTGAACACACCGTCGATGAAGACTCTGCGCACGTCCAGGGTCGAGGAATTGCGCGGAAGATACGGCCCCTTTTCCAGCAGGAGCACCCGCTTGCCCGCGAGCGTGAGCTTGTAGGCGACGCTCGCTCCCCCGGCACCACTCCCCACTACGATCACGTCATATTGGGCGGACATGATGCACTCCTTTAACGTGTGAGTCGGATAGTCCGGTGGTGGACTTGTTGATTCGCGCGGTTTTTACGCGTCAGCACCGTTGCCGATGCGATCCGCGATGTCTAGTTTGGATGCCGACCATTTGACCTCGCGTTCATATCGTTCCGGTTACAGCGTTAGTGGAATGTGAAAAACCTTCCCTGAATTGGAGACTGTAAATGCCCCTGAAGAACAAGGTCGCGATCGTTACTGGCGGAAATACGGGCATCGGCAAGGCGATCGTTCTCGAGCTCGCCAAGCATGGCGTGAACATCGTGATCGACTACGTCGCCCACCCCGAAGCCACGGACGCGCTCGAACAGAAGGTCGCGGCGCTCGGTGACCAGTGCATCGGTATCGACGCCGATGTCAGCAAGGTCCCCGACTTGGAGAAATTGATCGGGGGCGCGGTCGCCAAATTCGGCAAGCTCGACATATTCGTGAACAACGCCGGCATCGAGACCCGGACGTCGGTACTGGACACCACCGAAGACCAATACGACGCCGTCATGAACATCAATCTCAAGAGTGCGTTCTTCGCAACGCAACTCGCCGCCAAACAGATGATCAGCCAGGGCAACGGCGGACGGATCATCAACATCACCTCGGTCCATGAGGACTGGCCGATGCCGGGCAATACGGCCTACTGCCTTTCCAAGGGCGGCATGCGGATGCTCACGCGAACCGCGGGCGTCGAGCTCGCACCGCACGATATCCTGATCGTCGGGGTCGGACCCGGCGCGATCGAGACACCGATCAACACGAGCACGATGGACGATCCCGCGAAGCTCAAGAAGCTGGACGCGGCGATCCCGCTCGGCCGCATGGCGAAGCCGGAGGAGATCGCCTCCGTCGTTTCCTTCCTGGCCGGCGACGGCGCGAGCTATATGACCGCCACCTCTGTGATCGTCGATGGCGGCTTGATGCAGTCGAGTCCCGGGCTTTAGAGTCGCACCGCCATGGCTCTTCCCATCGAAGACTACGCCCTGATCGGGGATTGCGAGACGGCCGCGCTCGTCGGCAGGAACGGGTCCATCGACTGGCTGTGCCTGCCGCGTTTTGATTCCGAAGCTTGCTTCGCGAGCCTGCTCGGCGACGAAAACAACGGGCGCTGGCAGATCGCGGCAACCGATCCGAATGCGAAGGTCACACGCCGCTACCGTCCCGACACGCTGATTCTCGAGACGCGCTTCGAGACGAAGACCGGCGCCGCGACGCTCATCGACTTCATGTATCCGTGCGAGAAGCACCCCAACGTCATCCGGCTTGTGGTCGGCGAGAAAGGCACGATCGAACTCGATAGCGAACTCATCGTGCGTTTCGGCTATGGCGAGTCCGTGCCCTGGGTCACCACGATGCCCGACGGCCGTTTGCGGATGATCGCGGGTCCAAGCCGGATCGTGTTGCAGTCGTCCGTCGAACTGCGCGGTGAGAACTTCAAGACCAAAGGCACGTTCAAGGTGAAGCAGGGCCAGACGGAGTCGTTCGCCTTGACTTACACGGAGTCGTGGACCCCCGAGCCGGTGGAGTTCGACGCCGAGTCCTTGATCCATGGCACGGAGGCGTTCTGGAAGAATTGGACCTCCAAGTGCACGACGAAGGGCCCCTACGCCGACATCGTCAAACGCTCGCTCATCACCCTCAAGGCAATGACTTATGAGCCGACTGGCGGCGTCGTGGCGGCGGCGACCACGTCGCTGCCCGAGCACTTCGGCGGCCCGCGCAATTGGGACTACCGTTACTGCTGGGTTCGCGATGCGACCCTGACGCTGCTCGCCCTCATGAACACCGGCTACTACGACGAGGCGCGCTCGTGGCGCGAATGGCTTCTGCGCGCCGTCGCGGGCAGTCCGAAGCAGATGCAGATCATGTACGGCATCGCGGGCGAGCGGAGGCTGTACGAGGTCGAGCTGCCTTGGCTCAAGGGCTACGAGAACTCGACGCCCGTGCGGATCGGCAACGCCGCGCACGATCAGGTGCAACTCGACGTGTACGGCGAAATGCTCGATGCCGTGCATCAGGCCCGAAAGGGTGGACTGGCGCCTCTTCAATCCGGGTGGGACCTCCAGCTTGCGATCATCGAGCAGGTGGAGGACGTCTGGCACAAACCCGATGAAGGCATTTGGGAAGTCCGCAGCGGCCCCGAGCAATTCGTCTATTCGAAAGTCATGGCGTGGGTCGCCTTCGATCGCACCATCCGCAGCGCCGAGCGCTTCAAGCTGGACGGCCCCATCGAGCGCTGGCGCAAGACTCGCGAGGCGATCCACAAGCAGGTTTGCGAAGAGGGCTACAACGCGGACCTAAACAGCTTCGTGCGCTCCTACGGCTCCACAGAGGTGGATGCCAGCCTGCTGCTCATTCCCGCCATGGGTTTTCTGCCGGCGACGGACCCGCGCATAGTCGGAACGGTCGAGCAGATCGAGAAGACGCTGATGAAGGACGGCCTCGTTCAGCGCTACGACACCTCGAAAGCCAATGACGGGCTCCCGCCCGGCGAAGGCATGTTCCTTGCCTGCAGTTTCTGGCTTGTTGACGCCTATCTGATGATGGGGCGCGAGAAGGACGCGATTGCGCTGTTCGAGCGGCTCATCGGCCTCGCCAACGATCTCGGGCTCTTGAGCGAGGAATACGACACGGACGCCAAACGGCTATGCGGGAACTTCCCTCAAGCCTTCTCGCATCTCGCGCTCGTCAACAGCGCCTGTAATCTCGGACGTAACGGCAGGCCGGTCGAGCAGCGCACCAATTCCGAAAATAAAGCGGCGTCGAAGAAGACCGCGACCAAGGCAGGGGCAACGCACTAGACGGAGCGAGCATGAAGGGGTCGGCGCGAATCTCATCGAGCAATCTATCGGGCGGGAGACTCACCATGCGCGAAGTCGGACGCTTGATCGCCTTAAGCCTGGCATTGCTGTTCGCCACGGCAAGCGCCGCGGAGGAGGCCACTCCTACCACGGCCGACGCCGAAGCCAACGTTCCAAGCTACATCCACGACATCCAGCCCCTCTTCAACAAGAGGTGCGTGGCCTGCCATGGCTGTCTCGGCTCCCCGTGCAATCTGAAACTCTCGTCGTTTCGCGGACTCGAGCGCGGTGGGTTCGGCAAGAACCCCTATTCCAACCATCTCAACGCGTATGCACGTACCGACATGGACGTGGTCAAGACCACGGAAGAGTGGCGCAAGCGCGGCTTTTTTCCTGTGCTGTCCCGGGGCGGCTCCCGCGAAGAGAACCTGTCCCGGTCTATGCTGACTCAGGTGATCGAGGCGGGCGCCAAACACAACACGCCGGGGTTTTCCCGGAAGGCCCTGATGCCGCTTTACGCCAAGCGCTACGAGCATCGGTGCCCCGCGACGCCGGAGGCACTGTCGCAGCAAATCGACACGAACCCCGCGATCGGCATGCCGTTCGGACTGACGGCGCTTGCCGGCAAAGACATTGAGACGCTGCGGGACTGGGTCGCCGCGAACGCGCCCGGCCCGACGGATGCCGAGAAGCGCAAAGAAGACATGGTCGCCGACCCGAAAGCGGTGCGCGCCTGGGAGGACTTCTTCAACGCGGACGATAAACGGTCTCAGCTTGTCTCCCGCTACATATTCGACCATTTGTACCTGTCGATGATCGTCCTGGAAGAAAGTCCCGGCGACTACTTCCGGCTTGTACGGTCAACGACCCCGCCGGGGGACGCGAGCCAGAACCCGCCGGCGCACGTCGACGTCATCGACACGCCCTTTCCCTACACGAACCCTTACAAGTACGCGGGCGTGGATCGCTTCTACTATCGCCTACAGAAAGTCACGACCCCGCGTGTTCAGAAGAACCACTTCGTCTGGAAGCTGAGCAACGCGGATATCGAACGCCTTCAGAAGCTGTTCCTCGCTCACGACTGGGGCAAGCATATCCATCTCGACGGGAAGCACGACGCGCCCTGGGATCTCGGCAATCCCTTCAAGGTCTACGAAGCGATCCCCGTCGAAGCGCGCTATCGCTTTCTGCTGGAGAATTCGGAGCTGATCGTATCGGGCATCACCTACGGCCCCGTGTGCCTCGGGCAAACCGCGACCTATGCCGTGAAAGACCAGTTTTGGGTCTTCTTCGTCGATCCCAAATACGACGTATCCGTCCGCGACCCAAAGCTTGGGCTTCAGACCTGGGACACCTTCATGGACCGGTCCCTGTTCGGAAACGACGCGTATGAGCAGGCCTATGGGGCCGCGCTCGAAAAGCTTCGGCCCAAGGGATACACGATCGACGCGGTTTGGAACGGCGACAAGACCAACGACAACGCCTGGCTCACCGTCCTGCGTCACGAATCGAACGTCTCGGTCATGAAGGGCCGGCAGGGCGGCATTCCGCGCACGCTGTGGCTGATGGACTACAGCGGCTTCGAGCGCATCTATTACGACACGGTCGCCAACTTCGAATATTGGTCGGGAGACATTCCCAAGCTGGAGACGCTCATCTTCTTCAACTATTTGCGCCAGGAGTTCGAGGACAACTTCCTTTTGCTGCTTCCGGAAGGAGAACGCCAAAAGTACCGCGATGAGTGGACGCAAGGCCTCGGCCAAGTGGCGCTCGCCCTCGAGCCTTTCGCCGGCGAGGAGCAGCCGACGCAAGTCAAGACATCCGCCCGCGATCCCATAGTCAGCCTCGTCGAGGATCTTCAGGAGCATATGGGTGAGACGGTCAGCGGTCCGCCGGACCTCTTGAATCCGCACGTGAAGCCGAAGGTCTCGCTGGACGATCCGATCACGAGCTATGACGAGTGGGTTGCCGCCGCATCGCTGCTCACGCAAACGCGCACCTACAAGTTCCCGCGTTTCCTGCCGAGCGTGATCATCCTGCGGCTCAACGATCCGGAAGGACATGCGCGGGTCTATTCGCTCATCGCTAATCGAGTCTATGAAACCCAGGACACGATCCTGTTTCAGAACGGCGAGAAGCTGCCGCACCTCTATACGATGAGCATCTACCCGACCATCGTGGGCGGCTTCCCGAATTATTTTCTTGAAATGGATCTCGCCCAGTCCGGCGACTTCCTGCGCCGCTTGCGCGACGTTCAGACTCTGAGGGACTGGAATCGCCTGCGCGACCGCTACGGGATCTTGCGCAACAGCCCGCGATTCTGGGAGACATACGACTGGTTCACGAACTGGAACGAGAAGCACCGGGGCATTTACGCCGGCTATCTCGACCTCTCCTATTACGACCTCTTCGACTCGGTCTATTAGGCCTGCGGACACCCACGGGCGCCCGGCGCAAAAGGAAAGAGGGTAATCGCCGGGAGGGAATAGCGATCACCCTCTCTGTCCTGCCTACCGGTCAACGTTGGTCTGGTAGGGGTTCGGGAAGCCCTCGGCCGCGACAGGCGCAACGCCGGCAGTGACCAAAGCCAGGGAAATCAGGATCGTCTTCAACATTGTCATTCTCCTTTGAGATGTAGTTTGACGGTCTGCCTTGGGAGGAGCGGCAGTGTCGGGTTTGTCCTAGCGGTCGAAATTCGTCTGGTAGGGGTTCGGGAAGCCTTCGGCCGCAACAGGCGCAACACCCGCAGTGACCAGGGCCAGGGAAATCAGAATCGTCTTCAGCATTGTCATTCTCCTTCGCGTGAGTTGGTTCCGAGCCGTTGGTGTCTCGGTACGTCCAGTCATATTGGGTTTGGGACCGTTCGTTCAATTAACAACAACTCACATACGCGTGTTTATAGACCAATTGGTCTATAACTAATCCGTGATCGCCCCGTGAGCGCAAGATGCAGCCCTACGTGCAGCTAGATCGCGTCGAGTGTCTTGTCGATGATGGCTTGCAGGGCTTTAGCGGAATATCCGGCGCGGGCCAGAACGCGGAGCCCCATATACGCATTCAGGACGGATGCCGCCGTGGCCGTCCGCCGCGTTTCCGACCAGCGCGAACCGCGCCGGCTCTGCTTGAGCGCCGTAGCGATTGCCTCCTGCAACCGATGAAGCATGGCGCTGACTTTGGTCTCGACGTCGGTGTCGAGACTCGCACGATCGATAGCCGCGTTACACATGAAGCAACCACGGCGCGCCTTGTCGGACTTCACGCCCTCGAGCATGGTCCGGATCTTGGCCAGCCCGTCACCCGCGGCCGGATCGCTCAAGAACGTGATCCCGGTCTCCACTTCCGTCTTGTCGTAGTGGTCGAGCGTCGCGAGATAGATGCTGTGCTTGTCGTCGAAGGCCTTGTACAGGCTGCCGCGGGCAATCTTCATCGCTCTCAGCAGATCCTGCAGCGATGCGCCTTCGTAGCCCTTCTGCCAGAACACCCCCATGGCGCGATCGAGCGCCTTGTCGATGTCGAATTCTCTTGGCCGTCCCATCGCTTCCCCCGGAGCGATTATCTTTTTTTATAGACTGATTGGTCCATATATCCTCGCGCGTTTCAACCTTTTGTTGATCGATCGGTGCTGAACTCGAACTCTGGGACCAGAAGGCTTTCAGGGCCGCAGCGGCTGGGACTCCCTCCAAGGTAAGAGGAACAGGCCAATGAAACGGTTACTCATCGCAGCGTTGTTCGTGACGCCGATTCTGTCCGCTTCGCTGTTCCCAACCGGCCCCGTTACTGCCGAACCCCTGACCGCGGCATCGCTCGAGCGCCTGTTGCGCGTGCCCGAAGTCGACTACAGGCTCGAATGGGTCTTCCTGGGGGCCTTCTCGCTGCGGGCGGACGATCCCGACGATGGCGCCAAGGGCCTTCACGACGTCTATGCGCCGAGGGAGGCCGTCGAGGCCTACCGGAAGACCGGGACCTTCCCCGACGGTACGGTCCTGGTGAAGGACTCCTTCCTGACAAAGACCGAAGAAATGACCACAGGCACAGTGAGCTACGCGGACCACCTCAAAGGACGCTTCGTGCTGGTCAGGGACTCGACCAACCGGAACGCCAAGAACTCGCCGCTATGGGGCGATGGCTGGGGCTGGGCCTTCTTCGAGGGCGAGGAGACCGAAAAGACCGTGACGACGGACTACCGCAAGGACTGCCTCGGCTGCCACGAGCCGGTCCGGAGCCAGGACTTCCTCCACACCCAAGCCTACCCGATCCTCCGCCGTTAACCCGCGCAAGGCGGCGCATGCCCGATTTCGTGTCATCTTATCGAAGGACTTGATTGCCAGTATCGCCGCCTTCGATCACCATGCGTTTTTTCAGAATGCGCGCCGGCACCATGCAGCCACGGGACATTCCCCCAAGAAGCGGTAGACCCCAATGAAAGCACCAAACGGCCCTTGCCGTCCCACCTGGGCCCCGGCCCGCAAGGACATCGTCGGCAGGAGCCTCGGCTCGTCCCGGCTCTGGTACACCCTCGCGCAAGGCATCGTGACGGAGCTCTACTACCCGCGCATCGACATTCCCCAGATCAAGGACCTCGGCTTCATCGTCGCCGACGGCAGCGGCTTCTGGGTCGAGCTTCGCCGCAACGGCGATTACACGGTCGAGCTCGCGGCGCCGGGCGTGCCCTCGGCGACCGTGACCCACCGCCACCCGCGCTTCACCTTCACGATGGAGGTGTCCCCCTCGCAGCAGCGCGATGTGCTGCTGATCCGCTATAAGCTCGAAGGCGACCCGACCCTGAAGCCTTACGTGCTCTTGGCGGCGCGGCTCGGCGACAACGCAGAGAACAACGTGGCATATGCGGGCCACCATGACGGCCACGACGTGCTTTGGGCGGAGCAGGACCGGTTCGCGCTTGCGCTGACGGCTGTCCGCGACGACGGCTCCGATGCCTTTGGCAAGCGCTCCGTCGGCTGCCTCGGCGTGAGCGACGGCTGGCAGGATTTCAATCACAACGGCCAGATGGGCTGGCTCTACGACGAGGCCGGACCCGGCGCCGTGTCGCTGATGGGCGAACTGACGCGCACTGGCAGGCTCTCGCTTGGCTTCGGTGCATCGAAAGAAGCCGCCGCCACGCTCTCCGCGTCGGCCATCATGGACAATTTCGACGAAGAGGTCCGGGAGAACACGCTCGCCTGGCAGGACTGGCTGCGCCAACGGCGGCCGGCGACCTTCGGCGGCAAGATCGACGAGCGGCTCGCGCTCTGTGCGACAGTCATCAAGGTCCACCAGGACCAGACCTTCCGCGGCGCGGCCATCGCCTCGCTCTCAATTCCGTGGGGCGACACGAGCACCAGCCGGGGCGGCTACCACCTCGTCTGGCCCCGCGACCTCGTGGAGACCGCCGGCGCGCTTGTCGCCATGGGCTCGTTCCGCGACGCGCGCGAGGTCCTGCGCTATTTGATGGCGACGCAGCATACGGACGGGCACTGGTTCCAGAACCAATGGCTCGGCGGCCACCCCTTCTGGCAAGGCATTCAGCTCGACGAGGCCGCCTTCCCCATCCTGCTGGCGGCGGCGCTCGAAAGTCACGGCGCCCTCGACGATATCCCAGTGCGCACCATGATCGCCCGTGCTGCGGGCTTCATCTGCCGCGCCGGCCCCACCACGGACCAGGACCGCTGGGAGGAGGACTCCGGCCTCAACATGTTCACCATCGCGGTGGCCATCTCCGCGCTTGTGGAGGCCTCCCGCTATCTCGATGGCGCTGCGAAGGCGCATGTGCTCCGGGTCGCGGACTTTTGGAACGCCAAGCTCGAGGACTGGGCCTTCGTGCGCGGGACCCCGCTGGCCGACCAGCTCGGCATCAAGGGCTACTTCATTCGGACCGTCCCGCTGGATGTCCTCGGCACGCCGGGCGCGGCCAACGCGCCGGTGGTCATCAAGAACCTGTCGCGGGATCCGAACCTGCCGGCCAGCGGCCAGGTGTCGACCGACTGCCTGCAGCTCGTGCGCTATGGGCTGCGCGAAGCGGACAATCCTTTCATCCTCGATACGATCAAGGCGATGGACCATCTCCTGAAGACCGATACGCCCGAGGGGCCGGTCTGGCATCGCTACAACAATGACGGCTATGGCGAACACACGGACGGCACAGGCTTCGACGGCACCGGGCATGGTCGCGGCTGGCCGCTTCTGACCGGTGAGCGCGGTCATTATGCGGTCTGCGCCGGCGAGGACGTCATGCCGTACGTGCAGGCGATGATGGCCATGTCGAACGACGTCGGCCTCATGCCCGAGCAGGTCTGGGACACGGACCCGATTCCCGAATACGACCTCTATCCGGGGAAGCCGAGCGGCTCGGCCATGCCGCTCGTTTGGACCCACGCGGAGTTCGCCAAGCTGTGCCACAGCCTGGCCGCGGGGCGTCCAGTCGACCGGCCGCAGGCCGCCTGGGCGCGGTATCAGGGCGTCCGCCCCCGCATCGACTATGAGATCTGGGGGCCGCGCTACAAGCCGACCCGGATCGGCTCGGGTCGGTCACTCTACATCGCCGTGACCGCGCCGGCCCTGGTCCATTACGGCACCAACGGGTGGCACAATATCCACGACGTCGAGACGGAAGACACCCTGCTCGGCGTCCATGTGGCGAAGCTGCCGACCGAGGCGCTGAACCCCGGCGACACGGTCGAATTCACCCTCTACTGGCCCGAAAGCGGCAACTGGGAGGGACAGGACTTCCAGATCACGGTCGAAGGGGAACCCGCCCTGGTCCCGGCTTAAGGCGCCGACCTTGGGGCTGAGTCATTGGCGGCGTGCGGCGGAGCAAATCCGGCCCCGATGCGCGGACACCGGTGCACGTTTACAATTCGGTGATGATTCGCCATTGATCTTCCAAACTGAATCCTTGTCTGGCCCGCACCGGCGGGCCAAAGGGCGCTATGACCTACCTGAAGAAAGTCTGGCTGATCGCTGCCTTGGTGCTGCTTCCCTTCACGGCGGCCTATGGGATCGACAGGCTCGTGCTGGCGCCGTCTTGCCCCGACTGTCACGCCGCGATGACCGAGGCCCTCCCCCTCTTCGACGGGGACGAGAACGGTCTCGTGCGCATCCGCGCCAACAACATGACGTTCCGGGCCCGTGTCGCCGGCAGCGGCAATCGCGACGGCGAAGGCGTGATCCTGCTGCACGGCTTTCCCGAAACCTCGATCATGTGGGAGCCGCTGCTCGAGGCGCTCCAGAAGGCCGGTTACCGCGCCATCGCCTTCGACCAGCGCGGCTACAGTCCCGGCGCACGTCCGCGGCTGGAGAACGACTACACCAAGGGCAAGCTCGCCAACGACGTCCTGGCCGTCGCGGACGCGGCGGGCTTCGAGAAGTTCCACGTTATCGGCCACGACTTCGGCGGAGCCATCGCCTGGACGCTGGCCGATCGCTATCCCGAACGCGTGCTGAGCCTCACCTCGCTGGCCATGCCGCATCCGCTGGCGCTCTCCGAGGCGCTGTCGAATCCGAGCCCGCAATGGCCGGCCAGCAGCTACGTCCTGTTCTATCGCCTGCCGGTGCTTCCCGAACTCGCCATGAGCTTCGACCAAGCCGCGCTGCTCACGCGTTGGAAGTGGTCGCGGCATCCCAAAGACCAAGTGGCCGAATATCGCCGCGTATTCGGCGAGCCCGGCGCGATCCACGCGGCGCTGGATTGGTACCGCGCCTTCGAGTTCCGCTCGTTGGATCCTGCCGGCAAGGTGCGCCCCCCGACCTTGTTCCTGTGGGGCGAGGAAGACGGCGCCTTCAGCCGCGCTTCTGCGGTGGCGACGGCAAATTACATGGACGGTCCGTATCGCCTGCGCACGCTCAACGCGGGCCACAATCTGATGCTCGACGCCCCAAATATCGTCGTCCCGGAAGTGCTTGAGCATCTGGCCAGTGCAGCCAAGGCCCGCAAACAGTGGACGGCGGCCCTGGCATCGAGTTCCGACAGTACGGACGAGACCGAGGCGTCTTGCGAGCAAGTGCCCCCGCATTGCCTGCGGATCCAGCTTTCGCCGGAAGGCAAGACCTTCCGCATCCGCAACCAGTGCAACGACACTTACAAAGGCGTCGTGCGGGTCACGTGTTCTGCGTGGGCGCCCAATACCGGCATCGAGTACCGCTTCAACCTCGGCGCCAAGTCCGAATTGGCTCAGGAGGGCGTCGGCGCCCGCACGGGCCAATCGAACGGCACCTGCTATTTCCAGCCTCGGCTCTGCGCGAAGGTCACGGCGCCGGTGAAGCCAAAGGCCGCATCGTTCTGGCCCTTCCTATAGGGCGCTGACGAGAAGCGGGATGCTGGCGACCACAATCAGCACCGCGAGAACGATCGCTAGCGCAAACTCCATCGCGAAACCCGTCGTGTGGATCTGCTCGTCCTTCAGCAGCGACCGCGTGCGTACGAAGCGGATCGTTGCCGCCACGATGAAAGCCACGCCCACGAGGATGAACCAAACGCCCGTGCTGAGACCGAAGGCCCCGGACATCTTGTCGAGTTGTGCGTGATGCTCGGGGTTGATGCCCACCGCATCCGCCATGGTCATGACGAAAAGGTCGAACCGGTCGATCAAGAACCCGAACGCAATGATCGCGACGCCGGTCCGCATCCAAGCGAGAAAGGTCCGCTCGTTGGCGGCGTGGTCCGTATAGGATTTGATCATGACGTCCCCTCTTGGCCTGGCATCAGATCCCTGCGGTCATCCTCATGTCGCCTGGATCGTGCTGCGCCGGCTGGGCGCACACCGGGGCTTCGAGAGCTCTGCCTGCAAGGACGCAAGCCTGTCCAACGACACGCCCTTCATCGGGATCGCATCGAGCCCGTCGGCCACGACCTGCTCCGCATCGCTCAACAGCTCCAAGCCCGCAGGTGTGAGCTTCGCGAGGCTGCAGCGCGCGTCCCGCTCGTGCTTCTCCGTGGCGACAACGCCGATCTTCTCCAAAGGCCGCAACGCGCGCGTCACCGCCGACGCCGTGAGCCCCACGGCCTCTGCCAGGTCGACGCGCATGACACCGCGCCCCTCCGCGCCGGCAAGCGCCTTGAGAATTCTGTATTCGCTGAACGAAATCCCCCGTGCCATCGACAACGCATTATCCAGCCGCCGTTCGATACGGGCGGCGACATCCAACAGGACCAGCACGGCATCCTCTCTTTCGCTCTCATTCATATACGAAATATACCGTATTATTCCTTGAGTAGTCAAGTATTGTGTTAGCATCTGAGCATGTGGCTCGTCGTTGGCGCCGGCGGCACACCCTACCCGTTCCCCTGGACGGGTACGACGTCGACCTCGACGCGAAGCTGATGCGCGCCGGACCCCACGAACACCCCATGCACGGGCGAGACGTCGGAGAAGTCCCTTCCGACCGCCAAATCCACGTGATCGGTCGAAGCGTGGATCGCATTCGTGGGATCGAACCCGATCCAGCCGCCCACCTCCCCGGTCCAGACGGACACCCAGGCATGGGTCGCGTCGGCGCCCTGCAGCCGCTCCTCACCGGGCGGCGGAATGGTCCGCAGATATCCGCTCACATAGGCTGCCGGCAGCCCCAGACCGCGCAGGCCTGAAATCATGATCTGCGCGAAGTCCTGGCACACGCCGCTTCGCTGCGCGAAAGCTTGCGCGACCGTCGTCGAAATCTCGGTCGTGGTCGGCTCGTACTCGAAATCGTTCCGGATGCGCGTCATCAAGTCCGTGCACGCATCAAATATGCCCCGCCCCTCGGGAAAGCTTTCCTGCGCGTACGCCGCCACGTCACGTTCAAGCGAGATCAGCGGGCTCGGAAACAGGAAATTGGCGAGGCCGCTGCCGGACAGATCACGCCGGGAGAGCGCCTCTTGCGCTATCCGCTCCCAGGCAAGGTTCTCTTCGATAAGAGCCGGCCGGTCGAGGCACTCCACGCGCGCCGACGATTTGATGATGAGCTCGGTATGCTTTGTATCGATGGTGACCACATCGACGGCGTTGCCGAAGAAGTCGTCATGCACGCCGATTTGGTCGGGCGGCGGATCGACCCGAACCGTATGTCCCAGCTTTCGTTGAAGCGGGCTGTTTCGCGGCGTCAAACGAAGCGCGAGCGTCGCCGACATGACGGGCTCGTCGTAGGCATAGGCCGTGAGATGATCGATGTCGTAGATCACGACAGGCTGCTCGTCTCTGCCGAGACCGAAACTCGCTGGCGCCGCGGGAAATAGCGGACGGCGATCGCTTCGGCGAGTTGCAGGATTCTTTGTTCGAACGCGAGGATGGCCTGCTTGTCGATCTCGTTGGCCTTGGCCATCTCCAATTCGGTGGCCAAGATCGAGGCAATGCCTTGCGGTTCTTCGGGAACGCCGTCGTTCCGCAGCGTCGGCAGAAGCGCCAAATGCTCGCTGATCGCCGAGAGCTGGAAGCTGACGGAGCGCGTATTGTAGGGATCGAGCATCACCATGTCGCGCACCGGCGCCAGCGCCACGCCCGTCATATAGCGCGACCGGTAGGTGATCTGCGAATCCACGAGATCGAGCATGACTTCCAGATCCTCGGCCGTGGCTTCATCGTCGATGAAGGTGCGCGCGATGCGGCAAGTGAGAATGGCCCGCTCGATCCGCCGGCCGATGTCGAGGAAGCGCCAGCCCGCATCGCGGTTCATGTTCTCCTGGGTCAGGCCGGAAAGTGCGGCAAGCCCATCGAGCGCCTTGTCCGCGGCGTCGAGCACATCCGCTTCGCTCGGCAGCGCATCGAGACTGGGGAAATGCGTGTCGATCTGACGGGACAGTCGCGTGGCGTCGATTGAGATCCGCTCGCGGATGACGGAACTCGCATTCCGGGCAAGGCGGATGCCGGAAAGTCCGGACCCGTACGCACTGTCGTCGGCGAGCGCGTGCCGCACAACCTCAAGAGGCGAACTGTCCTCCTGCTCCGGGGCTATCGCGCCCCAGGCCACGAGCAGGTGGGTGAGCTTCTCGATCGTCTCCGGCACGTTGCCCGACAGAACGTCCATATCGATGCTGCGAACGCACAGGCACCGGACGACACGGAGCGTCGCTTCCGCACGCTCGAGATAGCGGCCGTACCAATACAGATTGTCCGCCGCGCGGCTCGGGATATTGCTGAAAACCCGCTGGATGTGGACGTCGTCGCCCACCGACAGCAAGGACTCCGGCGCCACCGGCTTGGATGACAGCACCCACACATCGGCAGACTGCACGCCGACGCCCATGCTGATGGCCCGCGCGTCCGTATCGGCGGAGATGCGGCAGAACCCGCCCGGCATGATCTCCCATCCGGTTTCGGTCGCCGCGGCAAAGACACGAAGCACGAAGGGACGTGGGACCAGCTTGTCGCCCTCCCATACGGGCGTAGTCGACAACTGGACGACTTCCTGACCGACATAGTCCATGCCTCGCCGCTCGACGGCTTCGCGCAGCTCGGCACGATCTGCGTCGTCGAGCATGCCCGGCACCGTCGACAGCTCGCCCTGCAGCAGCGACATCTGGCCGAACAAGGCGCCGGAGATGGCCATGTCGTCGAAATTATCGAGCACGTGACGTTTGCTGCGAGGATCGCCGCACCACCACGTGGCGATGTTCGGAAGCGTTAGCTCCTGACCGATGAGTTTGGAGGCAAGCGACGGCATGATGCTCATCATGGCGCGCGACTCCGCGATACCGCAGCCCGGCATATTGGCCACGAGCGTGCCGCCGTGGCGCAGCGCCGACATCAAGCCCGGAACGCCGAGCCGCGATTGCCCGTTCAGCTCGATCGGATCCACATAGTTCGAGTCGACGAAGCGCCAGATGGCGTCGGCGCGCTTGGGCCCCGCGATCGTGCGCACATGGGTCATCGCGTCGTGGACCACGAGGTCGTCGCCTTCGACGAGCAGGAAGCCTAGATAGCGCGCGAGATAGGCCTGCTCGAAATAGGTCTGGCTGTAGGGGCCCGGCGTCAGCAGGCAGATGCGCGGCTCAGCCCCCTCGACGGCGTCGACGAGCGACGAACGAAAGTCGCTGAAGAACGGCGCCAAACGGCACACATTCATACGGCGATACCCTGTCGGCAGCGCGCGCGACATGACGAGACGGTTCTCCAACGCGTAACCGAGGCCCGAAGGTGCCTGGGCACGGTCGCTCAGCACCCACCAGCGCCCGTCGGGTCCACGGCCGAGATCGGCGGCATAGAAGCGGAGCCAGCGCCCACCTGGTGGCGACACGCCCGCCAGCGGCCGCACGAACTCGCTCGAGCCGGCAATCAGCGCCGCGGGAACGACACCGTCGCGAACCAGCTCGGCCGGGCCGTAGACGTCCTCGAGCATGGTTTCGATCAGGCCCGCACGCTGGGTGATCCCGGCCGCAATCGCGGTCCACTCCTCTTCCTCGATGAGAAGCGGCAGCCGGCTCATGGGCCAGTTGCGTTCGCGCGCCTCACCATAGACGCGATACGAAACGCCGATGTCTTGGAGGTGCCGGTCCACGGCGGCAAGCGACCGCTCGTCCGCCGACAACTGTCGGATGAAGTTGAGCCAGGCCGCACGCGGCTGTCCGTCCGGGCCGATCAGCTCGTCCGGCACGCCGGGAAGCGGCGCGTAGTCGTCATACCAGGCTTGCTGGGGCGACTCGCCCTCCGCCGTCTTAGGTAAGGTCTGGTCCATCGGTCATTACGAACGCCGCGCACTCCGGCGCAGATCAAGCGTCAACGGAAACTCGCCCGCCGGCTCTTCCGCGGGCAAGTCCACAACGCCGGCAGTATGACCGTGATCCTGGAAGCGCGCCAGCCGCCGCGCTTCGGCTTCGTACGAATTCACAGGGAACGTATCGTGGCTGCGTCCACCCGGATGGGCGACGTGATAGACGCAACCGCCAAGGGACCGGCCATTCCACGAATCGACGATGTCGAAGGTCAGCGGCGCATGCACCGGAATGGTCGGGTGCAGCCCGGAAATGGGTTGCCACGCCTTGAAGCGGACCCCACCCACAGCCTCGCCCGTTTCTCCTGTCCCGGCCATGGGCACGCGCCGTCCGTTGCACGTAACCACGTGCCGTTCGGGCACAAAGTGGCTGGCCTGGACCTGAAGGCGCTCCACCGAGGAATCGACAAAGCGGCTTGTCCCGAAGGGCGTGCTCTCCTCGGCCAGAACGTGCCAAGGCTCGAGCGCTTGGCGGAGCTCGATACCGACCCCCGAATACTCGACACGGCCGTAAAACGGAAAGCGGAACTCCCACTGCGCCTTGAACCATTCCGGATCGAAATGGTAGCCCGCCTGCTCAAGGTCGCCCAGGACACCGAGAAAGTCCTGCCACACATAGTGCGGCAGCATGAAACGGTCATGAAGCGCCGTGCCCCACCGGACGAACTTGCCCCGCTGCGGCTCCTTCCAGAACATCGATATCAATGCGCGGATGAGGAGTTGCTGGGCGAGGCTCATGCGCGCATCGGGTGGCATCTCGAACGAGCGGAACTCCACGAGGCCGAGACGGCCCGTCGAGCTATCGGGCGAGTAGAGCTTGTCGATGCAGATTTCCGCACGATGGGTGTTGCCGGTGACATCTGCCAGGACGTTGCGGAACAGACGGTCGGTCAGCCATGGCTGGATATGCGCCTCGCCGTCGGGCATCAGCTCCAGCGCGATTTCGAGTTCGTAGAGCCCATCGTGACGCGCCTCGTCCATGCGCGGCGCCTGGCTGGTGGGGCCGATGAAGAGCCCCGAGAAAAGATAGGACAACGAAGGATGGCGCTGCCAATACAGCACTAGACTCCGCAGCAAATCGGGACGGCGCAAGAACGGCGAATCCTCCGTCGTCGCACCGCCGATCACCACATGGTTGCCGCCGCCGGTTCCCACATGACGGCCGTCGATCATGTACTTGTCCGTGCCGAGCCGGCTCTGGCGCGCATCTTCATAGAGGTTCGTCGTGATATCGACCGCCTCCCGCCAGCTTGAGGCCGGATGCACGTTCACCTCGATCACACCCGGGTCAGGCGTAACCTTGATGACGTTCAGGCGCGGATCGGACGGCGGCGGATAGCCTTCGATCTGGACCTTGGAGCCCGTGGCCTTGGCGCTCTCCTCGATCGCCACAAGCAGCTCCAGATAGTCCTCGAGACGTTCCACCGGCGGCATGAACACCCGGATGATGCCGTCGCGCGGTTCGATCGACAGAGCGGTGCGAACCACGCATTTCACCTGGAATTCCTTCGACTGCTCTTCCCGCGTGGGCTGTTCCGACTCGCTGGGCCCACTGGCCGGGAGGACCTCTGCCATCTGCGCCCGCGTCGGCAGCGGCCCGCGTGGAATGCTCGGGTCCTGAGGATAGATGTACGGATACTCGGGCTCCGGCACGTGCGGCAGCGAGCTCAGCGGCAGGCGGTAGCCAAGCGGGCTGTCCCCGGGCGTCAGAAACAGCTTGCCGCGGCGCAGCTTCCAGCGCTCGCTCCTCCACCGCGTGTCCTCGGCCTTACTCTGCCAGCGCTGAATGGGAAGCACGAACCCCGACGGCGCCGAGAGGCCGCGCTCGAAGGTCCGTACCATGCGGGAGCGGGTCTCGGGATCGTCGATCTTCGGATCGGAAGGGTCGACATTTTGCGGCAGCTCCGCTTCCTTGAGCGACCAGTAGACGGGATCCTCGTAGGCGGGCAGCGCATGATCCGCGCCCACGCCGATACGCTCGGCGAAATCCTCCGCCAAAGCCGCAGCCTGGTCGATCGTCGCGTGCGGCTCCTCTTCCTCGCCAGCAAGCAGGGAGACATCGCCCCAAATCGGTTCGCCGTCCTTCCGCCAATAGAGCGCGAAGGCCCAGCGGGGCAGACTCTCGCCCGGATACCACTTGCCCTGACCGAAATGCAGGAAGCCGGTCGGCGCAAAGCGCTGGCGCAGCTTGCGGACCAGCGTGTCCGCCAGCCCCCGCTTGGTCGGGCCGACGGCGGAGATGTTCCACTCCTCACTTTCGAAATCATCGACGGAGACGAAGGTCGGCTCGCCACCCATGGTCAGCCTGACATCGTTGGACACGAGATCCTGGTCGACCGCTTCGCCGAGTGCGTCGAGCTTCTCCCAGGACTCGTCGGAAAAGGGCTTCGTCACGCGCGGCGCTTCGTGGATGCGGTCCACCCGCATCTCGAAGGCAAAACCGGTGCTCGCCGCGTCGACCGTTCCGGTGATGGGCGCCGCCGACTGATAGTGAGGCGCCGCGGCAAGCGGGATATGCCCTTCCCCGCACAGCAGTCCCGACGTCGCGTCGAAACCGACCCAGCCCGCTCCCGGGATATAGATCTCGGCCCAGGCGTGGAGATCGCAGAAATCCTTGTCGGTGCCCATCGGCCCCTCGATCGGGTCCACGTCCGCTTTCAGCTGGATTAGATAGCCCGACACGAAGCGCGCCGCGAGCCCCAGATGGCGAGCGATGTTCACGAGCAGCCAGGCCGAATCCCGGCAGGACCCCGAGCCCAGGGCCAGCGTCTCTTCCGGCGTCTGCACGCCCGCTTCCATGCGGATGACGTAGCGGATGCGCCGCTGCAGTTCGTGGTTGAGGTCGACGAGGAAAAAGACGGTGCGCTCGGCCTCTTTCGGCAGATCCCGGAGGAAGGCCGCGACCCGGGGTCCCGGCTCCGCGTCGGACAGATAGGCCGCGAGGTCCATCCGCAACTCTTGCGGATAGGCAAACGGATACGCCTCCGCATAGGACTCCACGAAGAAGTCGAACGGATTGACGGTCGAGAGGTTCGCCGTGAGGTTGACCTCGACGCTGAACTCCGTGGTCTTTTCCGGAAAAACCAACCGGGCCAGCCAGTTACCGTGCGGATCCTGCTGCCAGTTGATGAAGTGCTGGCGCGGCGTCACGGACAGCGAATAGCTGCGAATCTGCGTCCGGCTGTGCGCCGCGGGCCTCAGGCGGATCACCTGGGGCCCAAGGCCTACCGGCCGGTCGTACTGATAGGAGGTAAGGTGATGGAGGGACGTGAGTATCGCCATTCAGCCCAGTTCCGTGGCGCCGCAACCGCGGGAGTTCGCTTCTTTTTTGGTTCGCCGGCGATCACCATAGCAAACTCGGGCGCCGCGCCATGCCTGTATTTGTCGCAGGGGCCGCATGGAAATTAGCCACGTGGACGGAGGGTGCAAGAGGCCAAGCGAAGCGCCCATACGATGCCGCCGGCAGCGGGGGCACTCCCCAGCAGCGACCGACCAAACAGGTGGCGCGGATTGCAGATCCAGGCCTACAGATCCATGAGCACGTCAAAGCCGCCGAAGATCATCCGTTTCCCGTCGAACGGCGGTTCGGCAAGACTGCCGGCCGTCATGCCGTCCCGCATTTCGTTCATCACCTTGGGCATTCCCTCATCGTGAGCGGGCTTGGACTCCCACTCGGCGAACCCAAAAACGACCGTTTCATCCGGCTCGCATTTCACGGCCAACGGAAAGGACGTCAGCTTCCCCGGAGGAATATCCGCGCCCCAGCATTCCACGCAGCGCACTGCGCCGTGCTTCTTGAAGATCCTCGTGGCTTCCTCGACATGGGTGGCATAGGCGTCCTTCTCCGTGGACGGAACGGCGGCAACATACGCAACAATATACGGCATCGGAGTTCTCCCTATTGTCCTGCCGCCGCTGCTTCGAGCCCGGCGACATCGATCTTGGTCATCTGCATCATGGCCGCTTGGGCACGTCCTGCCGCCTCGACATCCGGATGACCGAGCAGGCGTGGGAGCGCTTCGGGCACGATCTGCCAGGAAACGCCGAACCGGTCGACCAGCCAGCCGCATCTGCTTTCCGCGCCACCTCCTTCGATCAGTTTCGACCACAAACGGTCGGTTTCCCGCTGATCTTTCGTCAGAACACTGATTGATGCCGCGGGCGACAGCTTGTGATATGGGCCGGCGGTGAGGATCATCATCGGCGCGCCGGCGAGCGTGAACTCGACGACCATCGGATCGTCCGGCTGCCCGTGCGGATAGATGCCGTCGATCCCGCTGTCCGGCAGGAGCGACACGTAGAATTCAGCCGCCTCCTGCCCGCCGCTCTCGAACCAGAGACACGTGCGAACTTTAGATTTGAACGTCATCGGCGAAGACGTGGTACCGGCGCCGTTTGCGAGAGACCGCGCCAACTCTTCGAGTTGTGCCGCCGCCGCAGACCAGCCTTGCCGGAAGCCCATCTCGAGATGAGCCTCTTTGTCGGCGGCTTTGCCGTGCCGCGCGCCCCAGACCATTTTCGTCCGCTGGCCAGGCGCATCCGACAATTCCACATAGCCCGTCATGAAGGACGACTCGCGGGGCACGAATCCTTCGGAATAGGCATCGGTAAACGTAAGGCGCTTTCCGCTAACGACCTCCAACCAGATCCCCGTGTTGTCCATTCGCGTGCCGTCCGGTCCCACCATGACGGTGTTCATTCTGCCGCCGGGACGAAGGTCGAAGTCGGCCTCGGTAACCTGCCATGGCTTCGGGCAGAACCATTGCTTGAGCAGATCAGGCTCCGTCCAGCAGCACCAAACAGCGCTCCGCGGCGCATCGAGATCGCACTGAATTTCGAGCGTGAGCCCGTCTTCCCGGAATTTCGTGTCCGTCATTGACGGCCTCCCTCGATACTTGCGCGATCGGGCGGCCCCCGATCCGTTCTTGAATTCACCGAGCGCACGCTATAGAAATATAATCATATGAGCAATAGGTGATAAATGCTGGATGCAACATTTGCCGCTTTGTCGGATCCCACGAGACGCGCGATCGTCGGATATCTCCGGAATGAGGATATGTCCGTCGGACAAGTAGTCGAAAAATTCGAGCTGACCCAATCGGCGATTTCACGCCATTTGGACGTTCTGGAGAACGCGCGTCTCATCAAGCGCAAGCGTGTGGGACAGCGGCGGGTCTGCTCGTTGTCGGCCGCGCCGTTGCACGAACTCAGCGATTGGCTTGAGGCCTATCGCATCTTCTGGAATGACTCCTTGGAGCGCCTCGACCAAACGATTGCGGGAAAGAAACAATGACCGTTGCGGCTGAAGACGTGCTGGAAATCCGCCGCGTCATCAATGCCTCGCCCGATGCGGTGTTCGATGCCTGGACCACGCCGGCGCTTGTCGAAGCGTGGTGGGGACCGCACGGCTACCGGACCCGGGTGATCGAGCTCGACGCGGTCGTCGGCGGCCGGTTCCTTTTCCAGATGACGGCTCCGTCCGGCGCTTCATGTCCGATGAGTGGCACATACACAAAGGTCGAGCGGCCCCACCGTCTTGCCTTCGAGGTCGCCGAACACTGTGTC
Source organism: Methyloceanibacter sp. wino2 (assembly GCF_003071365.1). NCBI lineage: Bacteria > Pseudomonadati > Pseudomonadota > Alphaproteobacteria > Hyphomicrobiales > Hyphomicrobiaceae > Methyloceanibacter > Methyloceanibacter sp. wino2. The sequence goes on along the minus strand of NZ_CP028960.1, from coordinate 2,208,946 downwards.
GCGGACATGCCCGACGACGTTCGCGAACCCTCAGGCCCCTCCCACGTCGACATCACGTTCGAAGGCGATGGCGAGACGACAGAGATCGTCCTGCGACAGCAAGGCCTTGCAGCCGACTATCGCATGCTCGCCAATGGCGGCTGGTCCCAGAGCTTGGAGCGGGCAGCCGAGATTCTACTGCGCGGCTGATCGCGAAAACGCGCCCTCCACGGACTATTCCCGGGCATGCTAGAGTGTCGCAGCTGGCTAGGGCACTGCCGCGCGGCGCCCTTTCGGCCCGAATATGATCCAGGGACTGCCTTCGATGCCTCTCCTAGACGATGCCACGTGCCAACTGCTTCACGTGGCCTTCGACGACCTGCCCCCAGAATACAAGGCGCGCGCCTATGGCGTCGACTATGCGCGTCTTTGCCTCCTTGGTGGCGGCGAACTATTCCTGACCCGCTACGGCTGGGGGCTTTCCAAGCGTGCCCTGCCCAAGGCCTGGTTCATCGATCAGCGTTATCAAGAGACGGGCCAGAAGCTCGATGGCACCGGAACCGTGTACCGCGTTCCGATCGTCGTTCCCGTGGGCGCCACGAAGGACGTCGTCGTCAAATTCTCGCGGGTCGCACAGGACGTTCCCATCTTCGTGGACAAACCCGTGGCGGAACTTGTCCCCCGTTCGGTCATCGACAATGCCTGTTTCAACGATCCGTTCGAGGAGTTCGGGTTGCTGACGGAACTGCGTCGCGGTCCTTTCTGCCCAGACCGCCCGCCTATCAAGACGAAGCGGCCGCTCGCCATCTACAGTCCGCCGCGCGAATACAAGGTCTGGCAGCTAGGCCGCAAAGAGGGTCTGTTCGCCCAGCACGTCGCAAGGCTAAAGGCGGACCAGGAAAAGCACGGCACCGACGTGCCCGTAACACTCCATCTGAAGCGCGACTACATCCTGTTCTTTCAGTGGGTCAAAGGGCTCGATGCGGTCCAGCTCTATACCGACGGCTTCCTGACGGCAGAGGACCTGCAGGCGCTCTACCATCGGTCCAACATGGATCTGCGCGCCCACGACCTTGTCGTCCTGGATCACAAGCCGCGCCATCTGATCCTGCGTCCGCGCCGAAGCGGGATCGAACTGGTCGCGCGGGACGGCACGTTCGACTATGCGCTCATCGATTTCGAGCTGTTGAAGCACGTTCCCACGGATCTGCCGGACAAGACACCCGCGAAGAAAATGGCCGAAGCCGTCGCTTGATGCGGCGCCTTAGCGCAGACCGGTCAGCAGCGACAGCAGGCTGCGCTCGAGCGTCCGCTGCACAAGCGTGGCGAACACGGCCTGGCCGACGATCTGGCCGACACCGCGCGATATGTCCTCGTGGGCCTTTTTGTCGATCGGCCCCGCGCCCGGCTTGGCGCTGAGCGGAATGACGCCCGGGTCACCGCCCGTCATGTCGATCGGCGGCTTGCCGCCATGCATGTGTGAAACCGCGTCACCCAATGGATTGACGACAATGTCGTAGTGCACGATCACCGAATGCGCCGAAGGATTGACCTCGACGCGATGAACGCCCTCAAGGCTCAGAATCTTGCTCTCGAGTTCCTCCGCGAAGGCACGATCTTGCTTGATCCGCGGAACCTTGAAGCGCGCACGCCCGGGGACGTGATGAACGCAATAGACCATGTGATCCTCCTCACCCGCCGCGGCTAGGTACGATCCTACCCACCGAGATTGACAGGTTCGTCACGACTTTGCACGCCCCGTCTTAGTGGATCGTCGGGGCGGCATTGTGATTGTCACCGGCGACGGCCTCGGAGGTCTCGTCCACCAGCACTTTGTCCTGCGGCGCTTCGTCCACCGGCGTTATGTCCCGAGGCTCTTCGCCCGCACTCTCAGGGAAACGGCTGGCCGACAGCGCACGCGCCAGCAGGCCCAGTGTCGTCCCGTTATGCAGCGTCGCAGCCGCGACCGGACCGAGCCAGCCAATCGAGGCCACCACGTAGAGCCCCGTATTGACGCCGATCGCCGCGCGGAAATTGCTGCGGATGATGTCCATGGCAGTCTGCGAGGCTTCCCGCGCATCCGCCACCCCGCCAAGGCAGTCTTGAAGCAGCACGATGTCGGCGGTCGCCCGCGCGATATCGGCGCCGCGCGGCATGGCGATGCCGACATCGGCCGTGGCCAAGGCAGGCGCGTCGTTGATGCCGTCTCCCACGAAGGCCGTGTGATGTCCGTCGTCGCGGAGCTTCTGCACGATCTCCGCCTTGTCTTCGGGCTGGAGCTCGGCAAAGACACCGTCAAGGCCGAGCGAAGCAGCAAGCGCCTCGGCACGCTCCTTGCGGTCGCCGGTCAGCATGATCAGCCGCTCGACGCCGGCCGCGCGCAAGCGCTTCACCGTGTCGGCAGACTCGGCTCTCAATTCGTCACGGAGCGCGATGAGCCCGACAGCCTGGCCGCCGAAGGCGACGTAGAGCAGCATCTTGCCCTCGGCGGAGAGCGCCCGCGCGGCATCCTCATGCGCGTGCAGATCGATGTTCTCGTGATCCTGCAGAAAATGCCGGCTGCCGATCAGCACTTCCTGGCCGTCCACGCGCGTCCTCAGCCCATGGGCGATCTCGACGTCGATATCCTCATGGGCGACATGATCGGTGCCGCGCTCGCGCGCCGCCTGCACGATGGCTGCCGCCACCGGATGGCGCGAATGTTCTTCGATGGATGCGGCCATGGCCAGCAGCCGCTCCTCGGACAGAAGCTCCGGCATCAGCGGGACGATGTCGGTAATGGCGAGATCGCCGCGCGTCAGCGTCCCCGTCTTGTCGAACACCACCGTATCCACCTTCGACAGCGCTTCGATGCTCGGGCCGCCCTTGATCAGCACGCCCCGGTTTGCGGCCTCCGACATCATCGATCGGATCGCCACGGGCGCGCTCAGCTTGACCGCGCAGGAATAGTCGATCAGCAAGACGGACATCACGCGCGTGATGTCCCCTGTCAGCAGGAACGTCGCCAGGCCAAGTCCGAGTGTCGTCAGGACACGCTGGTTAGCGAAGTCCTCCGCGACCCGCTCGGTATCGGATTTCGCGGTCAGGGACTCATGAATGAAGGCGGCGATGCGCGCCGTGGTCGTTTCGTCGCCCACATGGTGCGCCTCGATCCTGATGTGTCCGCTCTCGACGACGCTGCCGGCGATGACCTGATCGCCGGTCTCCTTGCCGACGGGGACGCTTTCGCCCGTCACGGAGGCCTGGTTGACCTGCGCCACGCCGTCGTGAACCACACCGTCGACCGGGATCAGCTCCCCTGCCCCAACCACGACGATGTCGCCCGTGTGCACGTCGGAGAATGGAACCTTCACCACCTCTTCGTCCCGTACAATCCAAGCAGACGCCGGATGCGGGTAGAGCAGATGTGACAGCAGATCCTCGGAATGGCGCTCGGTGGTCTCCTCGAGATAGTCACCGGTCGCCATGAGTTCGTCGGTGAGAAGGGCCGTGCCAGTTCGGCCCTGCGCGGCGCCGAGCGAGATGGCCGTGGCGTCGAGCACCTCGACCGACACACCCTTCGCGAACAACGACCAGACGCCCCGCAAGACACGCGGCGCGATTGCACCCCAGACAAGGGCCTTGCCGAGCGTGGCCGGCAGTACGGGAAGAGCCAGAAGCAGCGCGGCGCGCAACGCAAGCGGGGTAATACTCGGTTCGCTGTCACCGTTGAGGAATCGAAGCGTGTCATGCGAGAGCGTCTCGAGCCGGTGGACGATGGCCGACCGGGTTGCTGCCTCTCCGTCGTGACCGATGACGACGGAGGAGGCGGCCGCATTGATGCGGACCGACTCGACGCCGTCGAACTCGGAGATGTGGCTCGTCAGATGGCCCACATCCAGCCGCGGCTGCCGCAGCAACGGCAGCTTGAGACGCAGTCTCTTGGGCGACGCGTGCGCAACCACGACCGTGTTTCGCCGCTGGTGAAGCGGCTGTACGTTGTCGCCGCTGGACAATGCGGAAGCTTCAAGAGGCATCAGACGACCGCGCTATTCCCCGTGATGGGTCTTGATCTCGGACTCCGCGTCGCGGAAGCGCTCTTTCGTCTCCTCGAGGCCGCCCTGGATGCCGAGCCAAACCTGCGTGATGCCGCGAATGGCCGCGCGTTGAATGTGCTCGTTGGTCAGAACATAGGTCAGCGCGCTGCCTACGAGCATGCCGGTGACGAACCGGTTGTTGAGCAGGCCGAGCGCCCCCGGAGTCGGGAACTGGGACGGGGCTTGGCCGGGCGCCGCCGGGCCGTAACCTGCCGCGTGGCCCGGACCGTAGGGGTGCGCGTGCTGATGCCAATGCGGACCATTGCCATAGCCTTGAGCATAACCCTGGGCTTCGCCTTGCGGCCCGCCGTTCGGGTTACCGGGATACATCTGATACATGTGGGGGTGAGGACTCATCGAGACTTCCTTGTGATTACGTCTTTATTGACTGCGTCCTGGCCCGAGTCCGTCTCGGGCCGAAGGGCATTTGGTGCTGGGGCGACGGTGCTAGTTGCCCGTCTCGCCCGTGGGTTCTTCGGACTTCTCCTGGCCAGCCAGGTAGAGCGCTCCGGCGCCGGCAGCCAACACCACGGCGACACCTGCCAGCGGATGGTTCCGCGCAAGATGCGCCGCCGTGCCGGCAAGCACGCCCGCACCGGCACCGATTGCTGCGTTGGTGACCGTGTGCTTGATGGCGTCGTCGCGGGAAATCTCACCCTCGCGCATGCGGCGAAGATCCGTCACCGCGGCCCAACCGCCTGCGATCATGGCACCGGCAGCACCCGTGCGCAGCAAATAGGGACCGGCCGGCAGCATTGGTACAGCGTAGCCGTAGCTTTGAATATTGTTGGAATAGGTCACTCTTTCGTCTCCTTGTCGTCGGCATGTGATCCGCCGCGGGCGTCCGCTTCGGACGCATGCTTCTTAGCATCTGTGTCGCCACCCTTGGTCTCGCCACCATTGGCCGCACCGCCGCCTGCAAAGGCTCCGGCGAGCATGGTCTTGAGAGCGGGCAAGTTCGTCGCAAGAAGCGCTGCGCCTGCACCAATCAGCGCGCCCTTCCAGAACTCTTGGTCATCGAGCGAGAGAAGCTTGCGGATCGTCTGCGCGTCGACCTGTCCGCGCGACAACCGGTCGAACGCATCCATGTACGCGGCAGTCTTGTCGTGCGTCTCGTATCCCTGGCCACCGTGCGCGCCAGGTGCGGCACCGTAAGGATCGCCTGCGGGACCAAACGCCGCACCATGCATCGCTCCCGGCGCGCTGCCAGGTCCATAACCGGGATTACCGGGAGCCTGAAAGGTTGGGGGCTCGGGTCCGAAATAGTACCAACCGAACGGAAGCGCGCCTTCCGCATGCATCCCATTTTCATCGGATTCGCCGCCATCGCCTCCGAATTGACCGCTTGGTTGCCCGCCCATTCGGTTCTCTGCGCCGGGACCGGTCTCGTTACTCATGCGTCGATCACTCACTCGCTGTTGTTACCGTGCAACGGCACGCCTCTTTGGCAGGATATTGTCCCCTTGAACATCCGAGCCTTGACCGGGATCAGTTTATAGGGACAAAAAATATGACTTATTTTGTCGACAATCTGGCGTGCGGGGCGGTTGCGTGTCAATGCTTGGGACGATGATGGATCGCTTGGTGCCGAGACTATGAGTGCAGGGGGACTACCGCTGGCAATGGCCGCCACTGATGAGCGGGTCAAAGTCGTCGCCGTGTCGGGCGATCAGAATGATCAACGTCGATTGTTCGATCTCGGAATTGTGGTCGGCAAGGAACTGACCGTTACCCAGCGCCAGACTGACGGGCGCATGGTGGTCGGCCTCGGAGACCTTCGGTTAGCTCTCGGAGTCGACGTGACGAGAAAAATCCTGGTCGTGCCTGTCAGCGATGTCGAAACGAGGTGAAGGAATGGATGAAGGGCTTCGCGGCCTGTCGGTCGGAGACCGGGCTTCGGTGATCGGTTTCAACGAGGGCGCACAACATTACCGGCAGAAGCTACTCGCCATGGGACTCACGCCCGGCACCGAGATCAACGTTGTCCGCGTGGCCCCGCTCGGCGATCCCGTCGAGATCAAGGTGCGCGGTTTCTCGCTCAGCCTGCGCAAGCACGAAGCGGACGCATTGAAGATCGAGAGGATCGTTTAATGGATGAGGTGAGCATTGCCATCGTTGGCAATCCGAACTGCGGCAAGACCACGCTCTTCAATGCGATGACCGGCACGCAACAGCGCGTCGGAAACTGGCCGGGCGTGACCGTCGAGAAGAAGGTCGGGGGCTTTGCCTATCGCGGACAGCGAATCGAGGTCGTCGACTTGCCCGGCGTCTACTCGCTCGACGGCGCAGGCGGATCCGTCTCTCTCGACGAACGCGTTGCGCGCGACTACGTCGTCGAGGGCGGCGCGAACTTGATCGTCAACATCATCGACGCCTCGAACATCGAGCGGAATCTCTATCTCACCACCCAGTTGCTGGAGATGGGCGCCCCAATCGTGGTGGCGCTCAACATGGTCGACATCGCCAAGTCGCGGCACTTGGAGATCGATATCGATGAATTGTCCAAGCGGCTAGGCTGTCCGGTCATCCCGATTGTCGCTTCGGCCGAAAAGGGGGTCGATGACCTCAAGGCCGAGATCGTCCGTGCCGCGAGCGAGGCGCAACCGGTTCGGGAAACGCCCACCTACGGGCCGGAGGTCGAGGCGGCGCTCGCCGAACTGCTCCCGCACATCACCGAGACAGCAACGAGCGGATCGTCCCGCTGGCTCGCCGTCAAGCTTCTGGAGGGCGACGAAAGCGCGTCGGGCACCCTCGATTCGGAAGCGGAGAAGATCGCTGCGCGCCAAAGGGACAAGATCGAGGCGGACCTCGGGGTCGATGCCGACACGCTCATCGCCAGCGGACGCTACGACTTCGTCAACGGCCTGACACAGAAATCCGTCCGCCGGACCACGCAATTGAACAAAACCGTGTCCGACAGCATCGACCGCGTCATCCTCAACCGGACGCTGGGCATCCCGATCTTTCTCATCATCATGTACGCGATGTTCATGTTCACCATCAACATCGGCGGCGCGTTCATCGACTTCTTCGACATTGCCGCAGGCACCATCTTCGTCGACGGGTTCGGCCATCTCCTTGAGAGCATCGGCAGCCCCGACTGGGTCGTCACCCTGCTCGCGACGGGCGTCGGCGGCGGCATTCAGACCGTCGCGACTTTCATCCCGATCATCGCATGCCTATTCCTCTTCCTTTCGCTCTTAGAGGACTCCGGTTACATGGCGCGCGCCGCGTTCGTCATGGACCGGCTCATGCGCATGATCGGCCTGCCCGGCAAATCCTTCGTTCCGCTGATTGTCGGATTCGGCTGCAACGTGCCGGCGATCATGGCCGCCCGGACGCTGGAAAATCAGCGCGACCGCACCATGACCATCATGATGGCGCCCTTCATGTCGTGCGGCGCCAAGCTTCCGGTCTATGCCCTCTTTGCGGCGGCGTTCTTTCCGGTCGGCGGGCAGAACCTCGTCTTCGCGCTGTATCTGATCGGCATTCTCGCCGCGGTGTTCACCGGGCTGATGCTCAAGCACACGCTGCTGCGCGGTGAGACCTCTCCCTTCGTGATGGAGCTGCCGCCCTATCACATGCCGACCTTCAAAGGCATCATGCTGCGCACCTGGGACCGGTTGCAGAGTTTCATTCTGCGCGCGGGCAAGGTGATCGTCGCCATGGTCGTCGTAATCGCCTTCCTCAACTCATGGGGAACCGACGGAAGTTTCGGCCACGAGGATTCGGAGGATTCGGTACTGTCCGAGATCGGCCGCGGACTCGTCCCCATCTTCGAACCAATGGGCATCCAGGAGGAAAATTGGCCGGCGACAGTCGGTATCTTCACCGGCCTGCTCGCCAAGGAAGTCGTGGTCGGCACGCTCAACACGCTTTACTCCAGCATGGCCGCGAACGACGCCGAGCCCGGCTCCGAGGAGGGCGAAGACGCGTTCAACTTCTGGGGCGGCCTTCAGGCGGCATTCGAGAGCATCGGACCGAACCTTCGGGATGCCTTCGGTACGGCACAGGATCCGCTTGGCATGGACATCGGCGATGTCAGCTCACCGGCTAGCGCGGCGGAGGAGCAAGGAGTAAGCGCCGGTATCTTTGGATCGATGGCGAACCTCTTCAATGGCCAGGTTGGCGCCTTCGCCTATCTGCTCTTCATCTTGCTCTATATGCCCTGCGTCGCGGCCACCGCCGCCGTCTATCGTGAAATCGGCGCGGCCTGGGCCATATTCGTCAGCGTGTGGACGACCGCGCTCGCATACGGTGTCGCTGTGCTTTTCTATCAGGCCGCGACGTTCTCGCAGGATCCAGTGTCTTCTGCTTGGTGGATCGGCGGGATACTCGCGCTCTTTGTCGCGGCGTTTCTTGGCATGCGTTATTACGGCACCCACGAAAATCACCGGCTCCCCGCACTCCGGGGCGCGTGATGCCCAACCCGCGTGCCGAAACCCAACCGCACGGAAGATAACGAACGCCGATGCTGCTTCTTGATCTGAAGAACTACCTCGAGACCCATAGCCCCGCCAGCATCGGAGACCTCTCGACACATTACGATGTAGAGCCGGACGCTTTGCGGGGCATGCTCGATCATTGGATCCGCAAGGGCAAGGTAAAGCGTCTCGAGTTCGGATGCAGCTGCAACAAATGCTCGACGGGTGGCACCTGCGGCAGTTGTTGCGCTACGTCTTTCGAGATCTACGAGTGGCTGGGCGATGGAGACGATGGAAAAGCCGCTTCTCCTGATCGGCGTTCATAGGGACGAACTCGCCTTCGGGGACCGCCTGACCGGGCTTCTCGGGGACCGCTGTGACGTGCTCCGCGTGGACAAGGGTCTGGAGAACGCCAATCCCACGCCGGACGATGAGTTCCAATATCGCATTCGCCATGCCGAGATGTACCAGCAGGTTCTCCAGCAACTGCACCGGCGAACCGGGCCCGTGATCGATATCCATACGGGTCTCAACGAGAGCGGCCGGTGTGCCGATATCTATTGCCACAGCGAAGACTTCCTGAGTTGCCTCGACCACGCGCTGGCAGACCGTGCGCATGGTTCAGCGGCACAGGATGCGGATATACGGCGGCTCAAGATCGTGTCGCACGAAACAAACGGGTCTCGTGCACCGGCGGACCAGGAATTACGTCCTGTCGTGTGGACCTACATTCCCGAAATCGTCTGGCGCAATCCGCGTTTTCTCTATGTCGGCATCGAGGTGTTTCTGACCGCGCCAGGTGCCGGCCGGCAAGAGGACCATGCCTATGCGCGCGATCTCGTCCTTCTGTGTGCCGGTTGTGCCGTGCAGCGGGAAGATCGCGCCCAGTTTCACGACGCCCGCTCCTGACGGCTTCTCAAATTGCCCGAGCGATTGTTGGACTTTCCGACGGGCCTTGGAGAGGGAACATCGTCGGGCTGCCCGACTCGTGGTAGAGTAGAAATCTACTTCTAAAGAGTTTTCCGATCCGATCCGGCCCTGCCTGGGCGAATCGCCGCCTTGCCGGGCCATTGCCAAATTATCCCACTCGGCCAGGATGATTTGGTATGTATGGTGCCGAGACGCCTATGCAACTGAGCAAACAAACCCATCACGCCATACGCATTCTCGTGCGTTGCGCCCGCGCCGGTACGAAGCGGCTTCGGGCAGCCGATATCGCGCGCGCGGAGCGGATTACCGAGTACAACGTCGCCAAGATCGTACCGGGCTTGGTGCGCGCGGGATTCGTCGAGACGGTCCGTGGGCGCTCCGGCGGCTTGGGTCTCGCAAGGCCCGCCGATGAGATCAGTATCGGCGAGGTGGTCCGGGTTACGGAAGCCGCCAGGATCAGGTCGGCCCGCAAAGGGGGCACCGCCCGCTCCGCGCCCAAGAGAGCCGGAACGCCGATCAATCAAGTCGTGGGCGATGCGCTGGAAGCCTTCATCAGCGTTCTGGATCTCCACACGATCGCCGACCTTGCGGGTTCGAAAGGTGGACAGGCGAATGTCCTCGGCACGGTCGCCGAGGAGCCCCGCTCACGGAAACGCAAAGTCGTCGCCTGATGAGCCGTCCGATCGCCGACTGAGCAGTCGAACTGGCCTACGGCTCTCGCAACGGAGGTTCGGTCAAGAGACCTGCACAGGACAGCACAGCCCACGCCTCTTCGGCGCTGTCGACCATTTCGAACGAGCCCGCATCGTCTTCCCGGATCGTGCCCCGCTCCACCAATGCGCCGAAATCGATCAGGTTTGTCCAATAGGCGCGCGAAAACAGGATCACCGGAATCGGCGCCATCTTCTGAGTCTGTTTCAGCGTGAGTATTTCGAACAGCTCATCCAAGGTCCCGAAGCCTCCCGGGAAGATCGCAAGCGCGCGGGCCCTCATCGCAAAGTGCATCTTGCGGATGGCGAAGTACCGGAAAGAGAGGCTGAGCTCCGGCGTGATGTAGGGATTGGGGTGCTGTTCCTCCGGCAGGACAATGTTGAAGCCGATGCTCGGGGCACCGGCGTCCATGGCCCCCGGTTGGCCGCCTCCATGATTCCAGGCCCGCCGCCGGTCGCCAGGACATTGTGACGTGGACCGCTCGACGCGAGCGCACCGCCGCGTTCCGAGACAATCCGCGCAAAATGACGCGCCTCGTCATACCAAGTCGACATGGTGCGCAGCTGCTCGGCACGGGCCTGGCTGACGGGGTCCGTGGCTCGGCTCAAGGCGGCATCGGCCGTCTCGGGGGAAACGATCAGGTGACTGCCGAAGACGACGACCGTCGAGGCAATCGCCTCGTCGATCAGCGCACGGTCCGCCTTCATGAACTCCAGCGCGAGACGCAAAGGGCGCATCTCATCGCCTTCGAGACAGTTGTGTACGTCCAGCGCGACGAGCTGATCGAGCGCCAGTCTTTTTTGGCTCTCGGGGTCGAAAGCGTCGTTTTCCATGGGAGACGTCCAGGCGATATCGGCTAGGTATCATCCTATGCCAGCAGGCGCCCTTGACGCCAATCAAGGCGCCAAGACGGGATCGGCTCCACATAGAAGCTGCCCGGCCGGCGCGCGTGCGTTGGCGGCAAACCGCTCCCTGACGAGGTTGTGCGATGCAGGGGCTCAAAGATACCGACTACGTCGTGGACAAGCTCGCATGGATGCGGGCTGAGCGCATCTGGCCGAACGGCCTGCGTTATCTTTGGACGGACGCCTTCGGCGTCGTCCTTCTCGCGTCGCTGTACGAGGCGCTGCAGCAGCAGAAATATCTCGACGAAGCCGCTCAGGTCATTGGCGACGTCCGGCGCGTTCTCGGACGCGACCGCGGCATTCGCATCGGCGAAGCGCCGGACCGCCACGGCCAGTATTTCCACTACCTCGCCATGTGGCTCTATGCGCTCCACGTGATGGGCCGTTTCGATCCCGCCTACCGGGCGGAGGGGATCAAGCTGGCGCGCGAAATCCACGGGCCATTCGTGGTGCCGAAGCGCGGTGTCTTCTGGAAGATGAAAGAGGACCTCAGCGGCCCCGAACCGGGCTTCGGCTTTGGCGCACTCGATGCCTTCGACGGCTATGTGGCCTACCGGCTTCTCGACGACGTGGAATTGGCGCCGGAAATCGCCGAGATGAAGGAACTCATCGACGCGGTGGCCGGCGACCTCGTCATCAGCCAAGACCTAGGGCTTGGGATGATGCTGTGGATGACCCAGTTCTTTCCGGAGGAGCCATGGGCGCAGATCCAGCGCAGCCGGTCGCGGGCGATGTTGGATCGGATGTGGATCGAGGACGGCTATTTCTGCCGCGAACCCTATGCGCCGCATGTACGCATCGCCTTTGCGAATTATGGCGTCTCGGTCGGCTTGCAGGCGGTGGGGGCCATGCCCGAACGCGTGAGGCGGCTGAACGATTACTTCGACACATACCGCTCGGGCGACGAGTACGACCGGGAGGCGATCACCCACGTCATGTCCTGCAGCTCCCATTTTCCGGGGCTGCTATTGCGGGACTAGAACGTTGTTGGATTGGTTGCGGGGGCTCGAAGCCACCTTTACCGAACGCGGCTTCATTACTCGCGACGGGAACAGTATAGGGCCGAATAGGCCAGCTTTTCAGCTGTCCTATTCCTTTTCCGGGACTTCGCGTTCGTGAACGTCGCGGTTGAGGTCCGCTTCAGCGAGCGAAGCGGGCATAAGTAACTTTGCAACTCCGAGTCCGCTTCTGACCCACAGCGGACAGGCCTAGCTTGCGGGGCAGAAAAAGAATGCATTGGACACGGCTCAAGCGGCTGGCGCGGCATGACGTGCTACAATGACGATGGGTCATATTGGGGAGGTGTCTCCATGAATATGAACGAAATCCACGACTATGCGCGGCGCTTCTTGGGCACGCATGGCGAAATGGCCGAGGCTGAAGCAGCGCGAAAGGCAACCGAGTTCGAGAAGCAGGGCGACCAGAAGCAAGCCGAGGATTGGCGGCGCATCCAGGCCGCAATCAGCTCGATGCGTGGTCCACATACTAGTTAGGCCGCAACGAACGGGCCCAAGATTACGTGCCCCTAGACGAGCTGGGTGCTACGAGCGGGCAACGCCGCTGACCGATTTCTTGTGGCGTTGCGCTGATCCGCCAATGACCCAAAACGGACGCCAAGCGTCAAAGCTCAAAACGCAGCATCCTGAGATTCCGATCAACTCGCTGGACGGGTCTCTGCCCAGGTTAGCAACGCATCGAGCGCTGGGCAGAGAGCCTGCCCCCATTCTGTCAGACCGTATTCGACCTTCGGCGGTACTTCCGGATAAACGGTTCGGTAGACGATGCCATCGGCTTCCATCTGGCGCAGCTGCTGAATCAGCATTTTCTGCGAGACTTCCGGGATCGCACGCTCAAGCTCGGAAAAGCGCATGACGCGTCCGCCAAACAGGTGGAACAGGATGACCAGCTTCCAGCGCCCTTCCAGCATCTTCAAGGCATTCTCGACCCCCTCGGCTGCCGAGAAGCGCGTGTAGTTACGAGCGCTCATCATCGACCTTACCGAGCGGTAAGTACCCAACTTTCTCGTGCGTACTTGTCATATGGTTAGATTACCCACAGATAGTCGCCATCGCAAATGACATGGACCCACGCGATGACAAATGCACTCCCCACACCGATCGCTCATTATTTCGCTGCCCTCACACCTTTCCAGATCGCCGACTGCTTTACCGAGGACGGAGTCGTCACCGACGAGCGACGAACCTATCGCGGTCGGGACGAAATCCTGCTTTGGCGCGAAAACGTCGGTGCAATCAACTTCCAGCAGGACGTTATCTCGTTGAGCCAAAGTGAGGACACCGCAGTGGTGACTTGCCGCGTTTGGGGCGATTTCCCAGGAAGCCCTGTTGAGCTCGAGCATGCCTTCCGAGTAGAGGGCGAGAAAATTGCCGCATTGGTGATTGCATAAAGGTCCATCTAGCCAACATCACAAAAGGAGGATCTCGATGAGGCTTCTAGTCGTAGCCGCAACTCTATGGGCATTGGCTAGCCCGGCCTTTGCGCAGGACGATCAGAAGATCGACCGCATGGTAGCCGATGCGCATCAGGTATTCGAGGAAGGCGCGATTGACTGGAAGGATGAGCCGATCCTCCCGAAGGGCGCCAAGAGTGCGCTTGTCGTGGGCGACCCGAGCAAGGCTGGGGTGTTCATCGCCTATCTTAAGTTTCCCGCGGAGTACGTCATCCCTGCCCAAACACACCCGTTCACCGAGGTCGTGACAGTGCTCAAGGGAAAGGTCGCGAATGGATTCGGCGAAAAGCTCGATCGCGAGAACGGCCAGATGCTCGACGTCGGATCGAGCTTCATGCTGCCGGCCGATCATCCGCATTACCTCTGGAATGAGGAGGAGTCGGTGGCCCTGCTTATTGCGACTGGCCCATGGGACATATCGTATATCGACCCCAAGGACGATCCACGTCGGGAACCCAGGTAGAGCGACACAGACTCGCAAAGCGACTTCAGCTTCTTTCACGGAGCAGCCCTAGGAATAGGGCAGAGCAGCGCCTACTCTACCCCCATACTCAGACGTCCACACCCTCGGAAATGAGGAAGACGTCGTCTGGTTAGATTCCCCGACGTTTGACCACCACTGAGGCTTCGAAAGAGTCGCGGAACATCGACCGTTTCTGAGTGTTTTCGTTCGATTGGTAGGAATTCACCATCGAAACAGGGAGTACTCGCCGATGAAAGGTCCAGACGTTTCGCTAGAACATCTTCAGCGCGCACTGACGATGGAACTCACAACGATCAATACGTACCTGTATCAGGAGCGAAGGCTCGATGATTGGGGGATAGACCGCCTCGCCGCGAGAATGCGCGAGGAAACCAATGAGGAGCGGGAGCACGCCAGCTTGTTCCTCACTCGAATGCTGTTTCTCGAGGGCGAGCCTGACATGCAGACAATCGACCCAGTGGATCGGCCGGAAAGTGTTCGCTCGATATTCGAAACCCAGCACCGGATGGAATGCGAGGCGCGCGAGTACTACGATAAGGCGGCGAACGAGTGCCAGAAAGCTGGAGATCTCGGCTCTTTCGATCTCTTCATGCGGATACTTCGGCAGGAAGAAGAGCACATTGATTTCGTAGAAGAGCAGTTTGATCTCATGAACCTGATGGGCGATCAGCTCTACGTAGCCCGGCAAGTCTCGTCGGTGGGTGAGGATGGCGCGCCCTAGCTGAGAGGCGCAGCTGGAATGAACTCTTGGCAGCCGTGAAAGCTCGTAGAATCGATACGCTCTCGGACAATCGGATTCTGCGCCCACGTGAGAATGTCTGGCGCATCGAGCATTTCTCGCGGGCTGCCGTCCTGATCGACCCCGCACACTATTTCGGCGCCATGCGTGCGGCCCTACTGAAGGCCGAACGCAGGGTCTTCATCATCGGATGGGACATCCATAGCCGCACCCGTCTCGTAGGTCCGGCTGGCCGCGCCGATGACGGCTACCCCGAGGACTTAGGCGGCTTTCTGTCAGCGCTCGTCGAAAACAAGCCAGAGCTCGAGATCAACTTACTCCTATGGGACTTCGCCTTACTCTATGCCGCAGAGAGGGAGCCGTTTCCCGTCTACTCGCTGCGCTGGAATACACCCCGGCGGGTTACACTTTGCCTCGACGACGCAGTGCCGATCGGCTCTTCGCACCACCAAAAGCTGGTCGTGGTTGACGATGCAGTCGCATTCTCCGGCGGCATCGACATTACCGTGCGGCGCTGGGACACATCCGAACATCGCATTGATCAGCCGTTGCGACGCGACCCAGCCGGTGAATCCTACGGTCCCTTCCACGACATACAGATGCTCGTCGATGGTGACGCGGCGGGCGCTCTTGCTGGTCTCGCGCGAGCACGCTGGGAGTCCGCTGCGCGCGAAATAATTCCTCCGGTCGAAGCCTCTGGTGATCCCTGGCCCGAACATGTCGAACCCGACTTCTTCGACGCCGAAGCCGGCATCGCACGCACACAGCCACCGTTCGAAAAGCTGGAGGCAGTGCACGAAGTGCAGCAGCTATTTTATGACTCGATTGGCGCCGCGGAGAACACGATCTACATCGAGAACCAATTTCTCAGTTCGATTCCGCTCGCCGCTGCGCTGGCCAAAAGGCTACGCAAACGGCCGCGGCTGGAGGTGGTCATTGTCACGCCGGCAAGCCACACCTCCTGGCTCGAGGCAAGCAGCATGCGTAACGGCCGCATCCGCTTCATGCGGGAACTGATGCAGCATGACATTGCGGAACGCGTACGGGTCGTCGCCCCGGAGGTGCGCGACGGCAATCGCGCCATGCGCATCATGGTCCATTCCAAAGTAATGGTAGTCGATGATCGCCTGCTCCGCGTTGGCTCTGCCAATCTCAACAACCGCTCGATGGGCACGGATACGGAATGCGACATAGTATTCGAGGCGCGGCACGCCGATGAGCGCGAGGCGATCTCCGCGATCCGCAACCAGTTGATCGGCCACCACTGCGGCACTCGAGCCAAGGCCGTGGCGGCGGCGCTGGCCGAGAACCCCTCACTTGTCGCCCTCACCGACCAACTGGCCGCGAACGGACACCGACTTCGGCCGATCGATGATGGACGAGCAGACGGCAACGAATGGGCCGTCTATGTGGAACGCATCGCCGATCCCGAGCGTCCGATTGGGGCCGAAGAATTCACCGGCAGCGCTATAGACACAGGCGTCCAGCAGCGCGGGCTGTCGAGCACTGTCAAGGTTTGCCTCGCTGGCCTCGTAGTGCTCGCCCTGGTGATGGCCTGGCATCTCACTCCGCTATCCGATCTTGCCCAGCCCGAGACGGTGCGCAATGCGCTGGAGTGGATTGCCACAACGCCCTGGGGCCCGCTGGTGGTGCTCGCCGTATTCGTTGTGGCCAGCGTGCTGCTTTTTCCAGTCACTGTGCTGATCGCAGCTACAGCCGCTGCCGTCGGCCCCTGGCTCGGCTTCGCCTATGCGGCGGCCGGATCGCTACTCAGCGCACTCATCTCGTTCGGCATCGGTGCCCTGATAGGTAGTCGGACACTGACGGACGTGCTTGGTCCGCGGCTCAACCGCATTCGCCGCGGTGTGCGTAAGAGAGGGGTGCTAGCCGTAGCGGTGATCCGCCTAGTACCCATCGCCCCGTTCGGCGTCGTAAACCTGGTCGCCGGCGCCAGCCAGATTCGTGCTCTGGACTTTGTGCTTGGCACAGCGGTCGGCATGCTGCCCGGCATCGCCGTACTGGCTGCGGTCGGCCACCAGATTTTTGAGGTTCTGATGGAGCCCAGCCTGAAATCGCTTTTGTGGCTGACACTGGCATTGGCGGCGTGGATAGCACTGCCCTTTGGTCTGCAGGCTCTTGTCTCCAAATATTCAAGTGAATCTTCGTGAGCAGGAAGTCGCAGACCATCCGGTTCATGACCTGGAATATCAACGGCACACTCGGGTTCAATCCCGGCTTCGACCTGGCCGGCGTGATTGCCCTGATCGGCCGCTGGAAGCCAGATATTGTCGCACTGCAGGAAGTCGATTCACGCCGTCCGCCAAAGGGCGAAGACGCTTTTGCACTCCTTCAGAGTGCGCTGGGCCAACATGGTATTCCCGCGCATTCGATTGTCACTGCCGATGGTCATTACGGGCAGATTCTGATCAGCTCCTACCCGGTCATAAGGAGCGAGATTCACGATATCTCCGCGCCTGAGCACGAACCCCGCCGCGCTATCCAAGCCGAGTTGGAGACTGCTGCCGGCCCAGTGCGCGTGGTCGCCACTCATCTTGGACTCAGCATCGGCGAACGTCGCCAGCAGGCGCAGTTGTTGCTGACGCTAATCGGTGCGGCCGACATGACCACGGTAATACTCGGCGACTTTAATGACTGGCTTTTTGTCGGTTCTGTGCGGTCGGCGCTCGCGAGAGTCTTGCCAGGACGCAGCCGGTTTCGCACTTTTCCCAGCTTCCTTCCGTTGCTGCGCCTTGACCGCATTTACTGCCGGCCCCGCGAGGCCGTCCACGGCATGTACACGGACAGGAACGCCCGCCGTCTCTCCGATCACCTGCCGGTAATCGCCGACCTAGCGGTGACGCAACTCTAGTGCAAAGCGCGTAGACCCTCGCCGCATATTCAGGTGCCTAGTCAATGGGGGCATGGAATCGCGACGTCCACCCAGACCTTGCAGCACTTGGTCAATTCGATTGGTCGAGATAGTCGGGGTCGAACGCTGCAAGTTCTGAAAGCTTCGATAGATCCTTGATATGAAGCGTGCCCTTTTCTAGCGACACCAAGTTCCTTTCACGCAGTTGCCGGAGAACCCGGTTCACATGGATGCTCGTGAGACCAAGCGCGTCGGCAAGATGCTCCTGCGTGAGAGGGCACCTATAGTCCCCACCCGCACCCAGCCCCGCGAAGTCCATTCTTTTGCATATCTCGAGCAGAAAATGCGACAAGCGCTGGATTGCATTGCGCCGCCCCACGTTGACCAAGTGCTCGACCATGATTGCCTCGTCGCGTGCGGCACTCCACAAAATTGCCTGACCGAGCCGGGGGTGGCTCTGAATCACTTCTTGCAGCCGCTCCGCCGAAAAGACGCCGAGCTTGCTGGGCGTAATGGTCGCAAATGAATGATCTGCGGCTTTGAAAAGCCGCGCATGCACGCCGACAAAATCGCCGAGAATGGGAAAGTGGATAATCTGCCGTGTGCCGTCCTCCAGGGTTTTGTACTTGCATCCCCATCCGTCAAGCACGATCAGACAGTCGTCTTGCGAATCGCCTTCCCTGACAAACTCCGTATCTGCATCAAAATCACGGGTCTCCCGGATCATCCCGCTCAACACGGGGATCTCATCGGCTCGCAGCTGACAGAACTGAGCGACCTTACGAAAGAACGGCGCATACTCTCCGTCGTAGGAATGGTGGTGCTCGTCGGCTCCGTCCCGTCGTCCCGGCACGCGTGCTGCTCCGGATCCCCCACGATGTGGCGGCTCATTGGCCAGACGGTTGGCGCCTTGCTGCGCGAACAGGGCCGTGACCTGCATCGTGCCAACCGGAAGCCGATGGGGCTTTCGAAAGTACGTCGATATGACGCCAATGACGTGCCCGTCGGACTTGAGCAGTGGCGTGGACTGCAAAGCGCGAACGCCGGCCTTGGCTAGCGAATTCGCATTTTGCGCAAGATCGGTATCGCTCTGTATGTCCTCGCTGACGACCGGACACTTGTTCTTCAAGGCCTGACTATGGGACCTCCCCGCGCTGTTCTGCATTTTCGATAAGGCGGCACGCTCAAAACCGCGCTGCGCGACGATTTCGAGACCACTTCCATCTGGCGCCAGGAACTGAACGTCGCCGAAGTCGGCATCGTGATACTCCATGAGGGCATCGAGCATTCTTTCGGCAAGGGCTTCGGTTCCCTCACCTCGCAGCAAGCGGTCCGAGAGTTCATGCAGATCGACTGATAGTTCCAACTTGTTTGAGGGCCGCTGGATAATTTTTGCCAGCGGCGGCAATTTTCGCAATGCGATCCCTCCCGTGAATACCCAACGGTACGGCGCTGATCCTGCGCAATAATTCGCCAGGTCCGACACTACTCGGTGAAGAATAACAACGGCAATCCTAACCTCGATCAGGGCGATCTGCGGCTGTGGCCGCTACGACTCATGCGCAGATCAGACTGATCGGAAGCAGTGAAACAAGTTTCTTCCGGGAATGTTCCGGCTTCTAGCGTGGAGCGCATGAGAGCCAAGAACGAGCGTTACCGAGCATTTGCAACGGAGGTCAAACATGAAGACGCCCAACAAGGATGGCCTTGGCCACAATGATCACTTGGTGACGCTGGATCGTGACGTCGCACTCGCAGGGTTCGCCATCCTGGAATCGCTGCTCATCTCCCTCGAAGAGCGGCGCGTTCTAGGGAGGGAAGAGATCCACGGTCTCCTAAGCGATGCTGCGGAAACGCATAGGGAGCAGGCCAAGGAATCGGACGATGGCCCACGCCATTTGCGTGTCGCAAGACTGATCGAGCGAATCCGCCACGCGGGAAACGGCACAAAGCCATACAGGTTTCTGCGCTGAGTAGCGCGCGGCCCTGCAATGCTACGAGACACGGAACTTGCTCATGTATGTCACCGATCATCGCGACGACTTGTTAGACGCGGTCCCGAATCTTAGGCGCTACGCGTTTTGCATCGTGGGCCGACAAGACGAGGGCGACGCACTTGTCGAACGGGTATTGCACAACATTATGTCTGACGGCGTCCAGCTGACCGGCAGCTCATGCTCGATCTGTCTGTTCAAGGCGTTCAACGCTGATCGAAGTGTAAACACCGCCTGCCGGAACGCCGCCAAACGAAATTCGTGGACCGTCGAAGACGGGCTTCACGGCGAAATACTGTCCCTGCCAGTCAGGCTCCGGCAGATTCTTATTCTCGTGAGAACGATCGGGTTTTCCCACGAGGCTACCGCAGAGATTGTAGCTTGCCCGACTGCGGAGATCGCTGTCTGCCTCAATGGAGCTGTCGACAGAATGCTCCAGAATGCGCGCCCGCACCAAGCTCGCCGCCGGCAACGTCAAGAAGCCGTCACGCGAGAGCCACCACAGAACTGGCCCAAGGGGCGCGTGCCAAGATACGGAACGTAATCATGTCGAGCACGCGTACCGGACTAGGCGAGCTGCTCTGGCAGTTCTTAGGTGCCGGCTCTATCAAGCATTGCTTGGAAACAGACGCGACCTAGCACAGACCGCGATCGCCGTCTCGCAATGCATCAACCAGACAACGAAGAGGTTCAATGTTAGATCCTTCACAACAAAAGATCGTAGCCGGCCTGGAGTCGGAAATCCCTATGCTGAAACGATATGCACATTCGCTATCGCATAACATCACCGAAGCTGAGGATCTCGTTCAGGAGTGCCTGACGCGCGCAATAGCAAAGATCGATTCCTGGCAACCGGGTACAAATCTTCAAGCTTGGCTGATCGTCATTCTACGGAATGTTTTCTACAATGATCGTCGTCGCGAAAAGCGCGAACGCTTGTCGTTCAGCGCTCTTAAGCTGCAAACTTCGCAGCAGGTAGATGCTCCACAAGAGTCGCGCATGATTCTTAAGACTGTTGAAGCTGCCTATATGTCCCTATCGACCGAACAACGAGAGGTCCTGACTCTGATTACTATTCAAGGCATGACATATGAGCAGACGGCTGAGCGGCTGGGCGTCAACGTCGGCACGGTAAAATCCCGGTTGTCTCGCGCCCGAACGCGGTTGCACCAGATCATGGACGGCTGCGATACTCAGTTTCGAAGTGACAAAGGTACCCGACGTGAGTCTGACGGACGCACAGATCAACGCCTACATTGACGGGAGGCTCTCACAGAAGGACCGTGCCGCTGTTGCAGCGATCCTGCTAGCTGATCCGGACCTCATGCACAAAGTCATGAGGATGGTCCTCATCAACGACGTCGTGCGCGGTCTGGGCCAACACGTCCTACAAGAGCCGCTTCCCGATACGATTCAGCAGGTGCTGGATACGAAGAAGCCGCGCGAGCCGTAAGAACTTGGCGCGCAGTTCTCTCTTGGAATGTCTTTGGCCTCGTTAACGGCTCCCCGGATAGGGACTGAGACCATGCTCAAGGGTCCAGCGGAAAATACGCCACGCGAGCCGAACAGAGTGTCGTTGCGGCACTAAGTCCCATAGCGCGCCATGATGAACGCCAAAGCCCGTCGCTTGTCGTAATGCCGGTTTGCAGGGTTTGTGAAGTCGCCAAACCACTCTCGCAAGCTCTTCGCATCGCCGTATCCTAGATCCGGCCGTGCCTGTACTACGGCAGTTGCCGCCTCCTGGACCGAGCCGTATTCTCTGATCCGCGAGAGCATCTCCCTCAAAACTTCAGCATCGCGGTCGTCGGTACCTTCTCTCGGCAGGTCTGCTTCCTTCATCTTGAAGCCAGGCACGTGCGCGGCACAAAGTTCAAACATCAGCCGCAGCCATGCGGCATCGTCGTCCAAGTCGATCTCATAGTGTCGGGCAAGCGCCTCGATTCGCTCCCAGTATGCCTCCGGACCATCATCCGGTTTCAAAGGCTCAGAAAGAATGCCGCTATATTTCTTCATAGCAGCGCCTCGGCTCCGACGACTCTCGGCCGCTCCACGGCTCAGCCACGGTCGACAAGACCGTGAACGCCTTCTCGTTCTGCGCAATGAGCGCAGCAGAAGATCGTACCCTCTTGCTCCACGCCATGACCGACCACACGCACGCCGCACTGAGCGCAAACGGGCGCCAATGCCGCGATGGCACATTCGAAACTGTCAAAGAGATGCGTCTTGCCGCCCATAATGACCGCAAACGCCTTGTCGTAATCGTTGCCGCATTGTTCACAAATGCCCATTGTCGATTTCCTTTCAGTTGTTCGCGCGCGCAGTATCCACGCGAGCGTTTCTCACCGAATCTTCTCTACAATCGCCTCGAGCCAAGCCACGACGACGAGCAGAAGCAGGGCGAGCACGACGGAGACAACGACGATCTGCCAGGAGGCAAGCCCGCAGGCGATACCGAGCGCGGCCGTAACCCAGACGGTCGCCGCCGTCGTGAGTCCCTCGACCGTGCGCGAGCTCGGATCCCTCATGATCACACCCGCGCCGATGAAGCCGATTCCGGTCATGACACCCTGAATTACGCCCTGAACAACACGGCTCAACGCATCAGGATGGTCGACCAAGTTGTTGAAGTGAACGGTCGTGATGGCTACAAGCGCGGCGCCGAGCGAAACGAGGCCAAGCGTGCGCATGCCAATCGGTTTGTTGGCATAATCACGGTTGAGTCCGACCGCCATCCCGACGCCGACCGCCGCGAGGAGCCGTGCCACAACGTCGATGAGATCGAATCCTGGCTGGTCTATACCAGCAATTGCTTCGCTAACTGACTCCATATAGCCCTGCTCCATTCGTTGGCGCCAGGCGACCGCTTGCTCTGAATGCACCCACTCCTAGGGAAGACCTCGCGTCACATGTTCTTGAGCTTCTTGTCGCTCCTCTTCTCGCGCTCGGCTTTGTCGTCACCGAGCTTTGGCGGCTCGTCTCTCCCAGTCTTCTTGGTCTCGGCGCCTCCCAGCTCCTTAAGCATTTCCTCGCTTTGTTTTTCTTCGCGCGCCCTCACCTGTCCAAGATGACCCTCCGTGCCTTCGGACTTCTCGTCAGTTTCCTTTGGGTAGGTCTTGTCGGTCATAACTCCTCCTGACTGGCGTTCTGGCTCTTAGAAGTAATTGCCGAGCACGACGGCTGCGATGACCGCCAAGGTCAGTGAGCCCACCAATACCCAGATGACTCCTGTGCTCAGCCCTTGGCGTGCTTCGGTCTTGCTCCGAACAATATGTTCATCGTCCTTGTCCACGATTGCTCTCCCTTGGTGTTCTGGTTGACCGGCTCTGCTGCGGGCCGAGCGCCGCAGTCGAGATGCTCCGGGCTTAGAGCCAGTCCGGCTAGGATACTCAGGCGCGTCGCAATGCAGCCCGGCGACGCTTAGCGCCAATTGGCGCCAGCCCAATTTACTGCGTCGGATGAAAACCCTGGATCGACGTGATTGTTCCCGGTCCACGAGCTCGGACACTTGCTGAATGATGGTGGATCGGGTGTCTAGTTCGCGTCGCCGAAACGCGCCACGTCATACTCATCGAGTATTTCAGGTATTTGCGCCCGCAGATATACGAGCGCGTATCAGCGGAAATACTTCGACAGGACAGCGAGCCCAACGAACCCCGTGGCAAAGGCTGCCGTTGAAACCCAGCGCGGCAGCCTTGGCGATGCGTCTCCTTCCGGCACAACGTCTTCAATTGTTGCCACCAGAAGGAGCCCGGCAACGACCATGAGCGCTGCGTTCTGCACCGCGGGGCTTGCATCTCTGAGCAACCAAAAACCAAGGCCACAGCTGATGACCGCGGGAGTAGCGAGCAGCACCGCCACCCAGAGACGCGCGCGTCTGGAGACGCCATCATGCTCGAGGCTTGCCGTTGCTGCGAACCCACCGGGAATATTCGCTACCGACTGACTGATGGCGATCAGAAGACCGAGCCCGCTCGACACCGCCGCGCCGACCCCGGCCATAAGTCCGTCACTCGTAAGGTCTGCGGCAACGGCGACGCAAACCATCCAGGCGCGCCCGCCGCCAATCCTTCGTGCCAGAAGCGCCATGCCCAACGCGGCCGCCGCGCCGAGTACGAACGTACCGGCCAAAACCCATGTCGGCGTGGTGGGCAGGATCCGCGGCATCAGATCGATACTGACAACGGCGATGGCAACCCCTGCGGCGCCGTGGAGTGCAGCGCCTACGATCCATTTCGGCGTTTGAACGTTGTCAGCCAAAACGCTGCCGATGAAGTTCCCGCCGGCCGGGAGAAGCGCGCAGAGCAACAGGATTCCGAAGGTTTCCATTTGGAACGACAACACCCACCGCTCCAAAAGGTTCTGAACATTCCAGCATCGCGGGGGTTAGTATCGTAAGGAAGACCGAGCAATATTGAAGAATCCAGTGACCTATCGCTACGAGCACACGACAAAGACCGTCGAGGAGAACCTGCGCGCCGTCGCGTACGGTCAGATCGACATGGCTCTGGCGGAACTCGACGACGCCGAGATGAGCGTGCAGGACAAGGTTCACCAGGTACGGAAGCGCTGTAAGAAGCTTCGCGGCCTTGTTCGCCTCGTTCGCGGTACCTTCTCGGACTACAAATCGGAGAACAGGCGGTTCCGCGATGCCGCGGCACAGCTGTCGCAGATCCGCGACGCGGAGGCCGTCATTGAGACCCATGATGATTTGATCGAACTCTTTGACGACCAAATAGACAAAATGGCTTTCTCGTCCGTTGGCGACCGACTGGAGGCTCGGCAAGAGGATATCCTTGCCGAAAAAGATATCGATCAGAAGATGGCCCAGCTCCGTGCCGACATGGTCGAGGCCCGCGACAGGGTCCAGAAGTGGCGTCTGAGTGAAAAGAGCTTCGCAGCCATCGAGGGCGGCTTGGCCAAGACATATCGGCGCGCCCGCAACGCAATGGCGGAAGCACGCGAAGAGCCGACGACGGAGAAGCTTCACGAATGGCGCAAGCGCGTGAAGTACCACTGGTACCATGCACGCCTGCTGCGAGAGATCTGGCCTCGCATGATGCGTGCCCATATCAACGCCGCAGATGAACTCGCGGACCTGCTCGGCGACCACCACGACCTTGCGGTTTATCGAGAGATCGTGCTTTCCGATCCAGCCGCGTATGGCGATGCGGACGAGATTGAAGCTCTTATCGGGCTTATCGTCGCCCACCAGTCCGTCCTGGTAGAGGATGCGTTTCTCTTGGGCGCTCGACTGTTGGCGGAGAAACCCTCCGCCCTCGTCAAGCGCTGGCGTGCATTTTGGCGCACGGCCATGCGCCAAGTGGCTGCGCAACAGCACGCGTTGGCCGCTTGATGCCCAGTTCGACCCGCTTCGAGTTCCGTGCGTGGGCCCGCAATTTCGCTACTGTCGAGGATCGCATCCGGCGTTTGGCATCCTGCGAGGATATCCGCGAGAGCATGGAGACATATGTCGTCGCACCCAAAGTGTCAGACTGCAATGTCAAGATCCGAGACAGCGCCTTGGATACCAAAACGTTGATTCACAGACGGGACGGCCTCGAACAGTGGCAGCCTGAATGGAATAGCCCATTTCCGCTTTCCGCTCGTGAGCTGGCACAGCATGTGTTCGCGCCGTTCTGCGCGGAGGCGCCGGACTTCGAGCGAGCTACGTATACTGAGGAGCAGACCATGCACGACGTATTGCGCCCGCACCCGAGTATTGCGACGGCGCTACTCTTCAAGCGACGCTTCTCATTCTCAATACACGGCTGCATGGTCGAGCGGGTCCAAGCCACGATCAACGGCGCGAGTCTGGAAAGTATCGCGATCGAGTCGCTGGATCCGGAGACTGTCACCGAACTCCGCCGCAGGCTTGGTCTCGCTGGCTTCCACAATGTCAGCTACCCTCGCCTCGTTCAGCATGTCATCGGGATGAACCCGCTGCAAGACGGCTTTGAGGAGGGCGGAAAGCTTGGCCCAGGAAATTGAGCGCAAGTTCATCGTTAAAGGAGATGCCTGGCGGGGACTAGCGCCCGGCACCTCATACCGCCAAGGCTACCTGGCGACGAGCACATCGCGGAGTGTGCGAGTTCGCGCCGCCGGCGATAAGGCATATCTCACGATCAAGGGAGCGACGTTGGGCGCAACCCGGTTGGAGTTCGAGTATGAGATTCCGAATGACGAAGCGAACGAGATGCTCGATCGACTGTGCGACAAGCCGATCATCGAGAAGACGCGCTACCGTATTGCCTTCGGCGGATTTACCTGGGAGGTTGACGAGTTCCATGGCGCGAATGCTGGCTTGATCGTCGTCGAGATAGAACTTGAGTCCGAAGACCAAGCGTTCGACGAGCCGGCCTGGGTCGGCAAGGAAGTCACCGAGGATCCGCGCTATTACAACGCCAATTTGGCCAAGCGGCCATTCTGCGATTGGTAGCCTCGGTCGAGGAACGCACTCAGTTCCACGCGGCCTCGCTTTTCTGTTCGTAGTGTTTGAAGGCTGAATTCAATCCTATCAGCACTTCGGCGGTCGTCTCGAACATCGCCTTCAACTGAGGCTCATCGATCTTCTCGATGTCGTGTCGAAGGTGATCGACTGTTTGCTCGAGGCGATCCTGCATTTTTGCTATGTGCTGTCTCGACTCGATCGAATTACTAGTCATGCGAACCTCCATTCTTTCGTGATCGCCCCGTCGCGGTGCTGCGACGGCGGATCTCACTGAATTCGTCCGACACAGGTCCACGCCGCGTTGCCCGTCAGTCGAACTCAGCAGTTGTCTTGCGATTCTCCCCGAGATCCGGCTTCTCGCCGGTGACACGCGCCTTGGCAAACTCAAACGCCGCCTGGGCCGAACTGGCTGGCCCGTCCCACATTTCGGCGCGATCAAGATCCACGCGCATCACCAAAAGGTTCGGATCATCGGGACCGCTCCACCAGGCTTCCTGCTTCTTGTTCCACAGGCTTCGCGCACGCTCCGGGTCATGTTCGACAGTCGCCTTGCCCGTCAGGCTCAGATAGGCCTTTTCCGCCGAATGGATAAAGCACAGGCAAACGTGAGGATGCGCCTTCACCTCATCGTCCTTGAGGCCACGGCGATCCGTGAGGAACCAGATCGCCGCGTCTTTGGTATCAGGCCGTGCCTCCATCGGCCGGGCTCGAGGCCCGTCAATGGCATTCGTTACCAGCATGCAGATGTTCGCGTTGCCGACAACCTCCCACACACGATTTTCAATATTGTGTTCGTCATTGCTCATGCCACCTCGCAGGGATGCAATAGCGATCTAGTGTGAAGCGACCGCACCCTCCTTCCGGTGCGATCGCATGCACGCTGCTAGTCCCAATCGTCATCGCATTTGTACTTCCAACGACCGAGCAAACCCTTCTTCCAGTAGCAATGCGGGAAACGGGGCGGACCCCAGGTCCGCGCATAGCCCGGGATAGGACCACGATAGCCGGGAAGCCAAGTGCAGCGGCGTCCACGACAGTCCCACGCAGCTTTTTGGACAACATTGGCTTGAACTGGGCTGCCCGAAGCTACCGGTCCCACCGATGCGGCTTCAACAGGTGTGGCGTAGCCCGCGGCCAGGACACCGGCGGCGAGAGCCGCGGTCAATAAGAACCTATTTGTCATTATCGCCTCCGTGACTGATTCACTGAATTGGCAACACTCCGACACGGCAGTTGTTCCACACGGAGGATGTCACCTGCCGACGCGCAACCGGATGTCGACGGAACAATCGCGAGCAGACCTTGTTTACCCGACATGGATGAAGAGGCCGCTCCGTGTGGCCGACATAACTAGGAGGTCAATATGCATCCCAAGATTCTGACAGCTCTGACGCTGACTCTCCCCTTGCTCGCCACCGCTTCTCCGGCAGCGCTCGCCGCATCGAGCGAGACGGCGACGCAGGCTGAAGCTCAAGGGGAGACAAACCGTTCGGACGACAGTGCGAAGTCCATGAAGGACTCGGACAAGACCATGGATGAAGCCAAAAACAAGGACACCTCCATGGACAAGGCTGACGCCGACGACTCTGACATGAAGACGGCAAGCGACATCGATTACGTCACGCAGCAGCGGCCTTCGGAGTGGTCGGCTCAGGCACTGATTGGCCGAGATGTACTCAACAAGAAAGGCGAAGAGCTCGGTGAGGTCAACAATGTGATCATCAATGAAAGCGGCAGCGTCGTCGCTGTAACGATCGGCGTGGGCGGCTTCCTGGGCCTCGGCGAAAAGGATGTCGGCGTACCGTTTGACGATCTGGAGTTTGAAACCGCAGCAGCGTCCAAGGGGGCGGCCGACAGCGGCGAGTCGACCGACGAGGAGCGCACCGCTCAAGACGAGACCACTCATTCGCCCAGCTACGGAACGGCGTTGGAGCGGTTCGAGCGCGAGCATGACGACACCCAGGTTGTCCTGGATGCGACGCGCAGCCAACTGAAGAGTGCGCCTGACTTCATGTGGCTGGACGAGCAGGCGGACAAGCATACTGAGATCGAAGGCAAGACAACCACTCGATAGTCCACCGAGTGGTGATCCTTCGGGCGCCCGCAGCAAGGCTCCTGCGTGCTGTATCGATATCGATCAGCGCGTGGGAGCCTTGTATTTCCTAGTCACTGAGCGGACAGTTTTTGATCGGGGCGCTGAATCTCAGTCCCTCGGAATAGAGCAGAACCGAGCATCGCTTTGGAATGCGCGACACCCGGAAGACGAATCGACCAACAGCGTTGCTGCGCGTCACCAGGGTCCGGCTCAATGACACGTACTGCAGCGGCTCGGCGGTTTTTCCGCGAACGATAAGTAGGCCACGATCATAATGTGCCTTGGCCGACCACACTTCCGCATAGCCGGGCTCAGCGAGACAAACGAGTCCGGTTACAGCAGCAGCCAACGCAATCACGCTCCTTCTATGCCGCGCCATGAACTCTCGGCTTCTATTAGAGATCTCAGTTTTCATGATTCCTCTTGTCGAAAGGAGCAACGGGCTGCCCGTCATTGAGCGAGCAATGGATGGTCACGGACTGTGACTGCGCCGCGTAGCGGCTGGTCGCGCTCCACTACTCCTTGGCGGCAAGTTCGCGGCGCTCCTCAGGCGTACCGACCGGTGCGCCGGCTTTAGCCAACTGCCGCCTGCGCCACAGCGGCTTCCGCAGTCGCGGCACAACCAGCAACGAAATGGGCCAAGCGAGTATGGCGCTCGCGATGACGACGATCGGAATGCCTATCCAAAGATGTTGAGACAGACTCTCGATCGAAAGCACGAGCGCAATTCCGATACCGAAGAGAACGGCATTCGTCATGCCGTAGATCACCAGTCCTATACGACTTCGTGTCGACAGCTCGTTTGTAGGGGTCATTGGATTCGTCCTACCATGTTGATTCAAGTGCCAACGGCTCCAGCCCGTGTGGAAGAGCGTTAGAGCGCGGCGATCGACGACGCGTACTAACCGTCGTTCTTGTGTTCGGGCTTTCCATGCCGCGGTGTGGAGGCCATCTCTTCCAGCTGCGCTTCCGTCATCGACTGGTACATGTCTTTCGATGCACCCTTCAGCGCGCTTACGTTCTGCTCTCCACGTTTGGCAGCCAGCGCCGCACCGGCGGCTTTCTGCTGCGCCTTGGATGTTGCTGGCATTCCAACCTCCGAGATGATTCCCTTACTACGCCAACACTATTGATGCCGCGGTGTTCCAAAGGGCACATGGGACTCTTTGCGACTTAGATCAGTGAGGTGCGTGAATTTGGGAACCACGCGCTCAAGGTCGGAGCATCTGTTTTGCTGACCATTGTGCTTCTCGTTTGCCCTGTCTGGTCCCGCGGCGGCACCGCCGTTTGCTCGACATGAGCGGGGTGGGCACCCCTCGTCACTAGCGGCCCGCCGCGGGATATGTGTGGACACCGGCTACTCACTGTCGATTGCAGCATCCATTACCGTCAGACGCTATTGCGTTGGATCTCGTGGCGTCTGACCGCCGCCAGAGTTTGACGGCAGGGAAGCGTGCTTCTGCACCCAGCCCTTGTCACAGCCCATCTTAAACTCGGACTCGGAGACTTTTCCGTCTCCGCTCTTGTCCACCATTTCGAAGTTCACGATGTGCCCACTTAAGGTGTCCTTGGAATTCCTCCAGATGCGTTCGCAATCTGCTTGGTCAAGCACAGCCGTTGGCCTCCCGGAAGGAGGAACACCTTCTGGCTTCTCAGGAACGGGAGCTCCGCCGCCGCCAAGGGCGTAGCTCGTCGTCGCGAGCAACGCTGTTATCGCCAAGATTGCAAGTCTCATGAAAAGCGCTCCTTTCGTCTCTAATCTTCGATTAGGAGCCGCGCCGACATCACATGCCGCAGGCAAAGTTCTGTCTGCGAATGATGTCGAGCTGAACGCTACGGCGCTTGCTGGACGGCGTGTCAGGTCAGTCCGATCAAATCGGGTGCTTCGGCCGCACGCCGCCACGCCTCGTCGTGAATCATACGCCACGACACCGCTTGAACGTGTTTAGTTAAGGCGAGCTGTGAGCCCTGCACGTCCATCATTGGCTCAGTCTTAGCGTTCACTCTGGAGCTATGTATTCTAGTACACACGTCAAGGGCAGGCGTGAAAACGTGATGGCGACCCAAGAATCGCTTGGATCTTGAGTTTTTCGACCAGTTTGCGCTTCGCACGGCCGTTTTCGCCAAGCCATGCGGATCACATTTTTGCTGGGGCCTTTGTTATGGACGCCGACCGGACCTATATCGATAGAGCAACCCTGTTGATGGGGTGTGCCGGCACGATGAACCGAAGCCACGTCCGATGACGAGGCTTCGCCTTACCGCCCAATGGCGAGTAAGCGCTGACCGGCATTGATCAATGGATGAGGTGAACAGCGACAAGTTTTCACCTCGATCCTCAAGCGGCGGCTTCTGACCGCAGCTCACTGATTTCCGCTTCTGGACGCGGGCGGGCGTCCTTAGTGCTGTAGGTCCATGTCGCCTCGAAAGGAGTGCTGATATGGCAAAGATTCTCTGTGTTCTCTATGACGATCCGGTCGATGGCTATCCGCCGCAATATGCGCGGGACAGCATCCCCGAGATTGAACATTACCCAGATGGAATGACGACGCCGACCCCGAGCGGGATAGACTTCAAGCCGGGCGCACTGCTTGGCTCTGTTTCCGGTGAGCTCGGCCTTCGAAAATTCCTCGAGGATGCCGGCCATGAGCTTGTGGTGACGTCCGACAAAGATGGGCCAAACTCTGAGTTCGAGAAGCAGTTGGTTGACGCTGATGTGGTCATTTCCCAGCCATTCTGGCCGGCCTATTTGACCGAGGAACGGATTGCCAAGGCCAAGAAGCTGAAGCTCGCCATCACCGCGGGTATCGGTTCGGACCACGTTGATCTCCAAGCAGCGATCGACAATGACATTACTGTAGCAGAGGTGACCTTCTGCAATTCGATCAGCGTGGCTGAGCACGTGGCCATGATGATCCTCGCGCTCGTACGCAACTACATCCCGTCTTATCAATGGGTCATCAAAGGTGGATGGAATATCGCCGATTGCGTGGAACGCGCCTATGACGTCGAGGGGATGCACATCGGCACGGTCGGCGCGGGCCGTATTGGCCTTGCGGTGCTCAAACGGTTGAAGCCATTCGATGTTAAGCTGCATTACACGGACAAGCACCGGCTGCCGACAAAGGTGGAGAAGGAACTTGGCCTGACCTACCACCCTGACGCTGAATCGCTCGTCAAGGTGTGTGACGTGGTCACCGTCAATGCCCCGCTCCATCCTGGTACGGAGCACATGTTCAACGACGAGCTTATCAGTAGGATGAAGCGCGGCAGCTATCTCGTGAACACCGCACGGGGCAAAATCGCAGACCGCGATGCCGTCGTACGTGCTCTCGAGAGTGGACAGCTGGCAGGCTACGCCGGTGACGTCTGGTTTCCGCAGCCAGCTCCGCGAGAGCACCCCTGGCGAACGATGCCTCATCACGGCATGACGCCCCACGTCTCGGGCACGACGTTATCCGCTCAGGCGCGGTACGCCGCTGGTACACGCGAGATATTGGAGCACTTCTTCGCTGGCAAGGGGCTGCGCGACGAGTACCTAATCGTCGAGCGCGGCAAGTTGGCCGGTGCGGGCGCACATGCCTACACGGCTGGCGACTCCACCAAGGGTTCCGAAAAAGCGGCTGAGTTCAAAAAGGCTAGCTGAACCCACTTGATGTAGGACCTGGTTCCGAGGCGGCGTTCTCAGCGATCGTCTCGGAGCTGGCTTCTCTGGATGTTTTGATCACAAGGATCTCTTCGCACCCTGGGCCCTGAATGCCGGCTACTGGCACCGAGCGGATGTCGCGTGGCGGCCCCTATCTATGTCGGCTCTGTGCCATTAGCGGACCTCTGAACTAATACTGATACCCCAGCCCGAAGATGAACTTCTGTGTGTCCACGGCGAAATCGTCGGCCTGGTAGTTGGCGTATTTGGCTTGGGCGTAGAAGCCATCCTTCAAAGGCATGTAGGAGTAGAAGTCGAACTCCGACCCGTAGTCGAGGTCCTGCACCGCCGAGCGATACTCGTGGTACTGCGCCAAGAGGAGCAGCCCGCCGAAATAGCTGAACGGGCCGTCAGAACTTGCCGGTACCTTATATTTGGCTTGCACGTAGAAATCCTGCAGGCCCGTCGGCGGCGTCACCAGGAAGATGTCGGCAAAGCCGTTGAAGACGTGCCCCGTGGCAAGCGGCGTCTGGAATGCGGCCACACCCTTGTCGCTGCCGAGGAGTTCGTAAATGAGCGTGCCGGTGAACCCGCCGTAGGACAACCCCTGCTCGACCCGCACATAGTCCGCATCATAGTTGATCGGCTGATCGCCGTAATCGGTCTGGTGCGCGTATTCGAGACGATACACATAGCTCCGCTTCTCGCTGAGCTTCTGCTTGCCCTTCAGAAAGCCGCCGAAGCTCGCGTTCGAGAGAAAATCGAGGTCATAGAGGTCGATCAGGTAGGTGTAGGCCGTCAGCTTGCCGAAGCCGTACTCCTTGCTCTGCGCATGCATCAGGTGGATGTTGGACTGGATGTTCCCGACCGGCGACCGGTCGCTGAAGATCCGGTTCACGTTGCCGATATAGGCGTAGAGGAGTTCCCAATCGGGAAGGGCCGTGATGGTCGCCTTCCCGCCGTCGAACGTCTGGTCGTTCTGACGCCAGGCCACGGAACCGACGAAACGCATATTGTCCAGGTTCTCGAGAAAGCGCCCGCCAAGAAGCGCGACACCCGGGATGTTGTGCGACTCAAGATAGGCCTGATCGACCTCCGCGGACTCGACGTCGGCGACGACGGGAAACTGGGTGCGGCCGTTGATGGTGTTGTTGAAGTCGTCCGGTCCGAGCTCGAGAACGAACTCGCCCTCGACGCCGGCCCGGAAGCCATGGAAGAAACCAGATTCGACGCCAGTCTTGTTCCGTATCGTGGAGGCGTTGGCGTCTCTCGGCTTGTTGGCCTGATCTACCCATTCGTAGCGGTAGCGCGTATCGGTCCAGAACATTCCGTTCAGAATGCCCTCATGCGGGGGCTCATGGCGGGTCGGCGACCCAGCCTGCGGGTTGTAGAGAGGACTCTGCGCCGATGCGTCGGCGCTGAACATCATGACAACGGCGAAGCACGCCGCCCCTGCCTTCAAAACTTGCGCCGCTCCACACCGCCGCTTGTACTCGAGTGTCGTCATAGTTTGGATAGCCCCCGCTATTCATGCTTGTTGATTACGCCTGCGCTCCCGCAAGGGCGCGTTCCCCCTGATTGCTCTTTATGAGCTTCTTGATTTCCGGCTGGCACGAGCCGCAGTTCGTGCCTGCTTTGAGGCAAGCGCCCACGTCTTCCACAGAAGTGGCTGCGCCGCTTGTGATCAGCGTCTCGATGGCCTTGAGCCCCACGCCGAAGCAGGCGCAAACGACTGGGCCGGTGTCAGCGGCTCCTTCGGCGGCGTGTCCAGCAAGCAATGCCTTGCGCTGTCTCGCATCGATCGTGTCCGCAGTAAGTTGCGTCTTCAGCCAGTCGATGCCGGGCAATGCGGATGCTGACGACGAAATGTAGACGCAGGCCTCGAGCTGCTGTTCGCGCACGACCGCCGCGCGATACTGCCCTTGCTCTTCGTCGTGCAACTCAATAAAGCCGCCATTGGTACCGAGAAGTCGTTGGGCGGCGCTCTTCCACGTGCTCGGGTCGGCATCGACTGCGAACCGCATGAGGGTCCCGCCAGCAACAGCCGCGCGCGCCCACCAGTAGTCAGCGGGAAGCGACACAGGATCCCGTGACAGAAGAAGCCCATGAGCTGCAAACCGTACCGGGGCAAGCTTCACGGGCGTGGCCTTCATGTCCGGTTGACCGGAATGCGGATCGCGGACGGCATGGACCACGGCGCCCACCCGTGCGTTGGACGCCGTCTCGGCATTCCAATGCATGGGAGCGAACAGCTCGCCGCGCCGTTGCCCCTCGCTCACGCGCACGCGCAACACGGCGCTACCGTGTTCCGAGGTGACCCGCGCCAAACCGCCATCCGTCAAATCCGTGACAACAGCGTCGGCCCGGCAAACCTCCACGTATGGTTCATCGATATGACCGCTTAGCCGGGGCGACTTCCCAGTACGGGTCATGGTGTGCCAGTGATCACGGACACGGCCCGTGTTCAGCCGGTAGGCGAATGGCGCCTTACAGCTTGCGGCCGGCTGCAGTGGCTCCACGGCGACGAAACGGGCGCGCCCGTCCGGCGTGTCGAACCGGCCTTCGGCGAAGACGCGCGACACCCCCCGCGCTGCTCCCTCACGCATGGGCCACTGAACAGGCTCGAGTTCCTCATAGTCGAAAGAGCTGAGCGTACTGAGGCCGCCAATGTCGAAGTCACGGTCGCCGCGATTCTCGAAGGCCGAGAGGGCAGCGTGCTCCCGGAAAATGTCATGCGGGTTTCGGAAACCGAATGCCTCGCCATAGCCGAGCCGCTTTGCGGCTTCGCAGATCATCCACCAATCCGGCTTCGCCTCGGCAGGCGGAACCAGGAACGCGCGCTGGCGCGAAATCCGCCGCTCCGAGTTGGTGACCGTCCCGTCTTTTTCGCCCCAGGTCGCCGCGGGCAGAAGCACGTCGGGCCGCGCGTTGACCGTATCGTTGGACGAGACCGCCTCGGAAAGAACGAAGAGATCGAGCTTCGTCAGCGCTGCCCTCATGTCGTCGGCACGGGGAAGACTCACGATCGGGTTCGTTGCCATTACCCAAAGAGCCTTAATGCGCCCGTCCTGGACGGCCTCGAAGAGATCTACCGCCTTGAGGCCAGGCCGCGTGGCCATGGAAGGGGCGTTCCAGAAGCGCCTGACGCGATCGATCTCGGCCGGCGCGAAGTCCATATGCGCGGCAAGCTGATTGGCGAGCCCCCCGACCTCACGGCCGCCCATCGCATTTGGCTGTCCTGTCAGCGAGAACGGCCCCATGCCCTCCTTGCCGATCCGGCCCGTGGCGAGGTGGCAGTTGATGATTGCATTGACCTTGTCCGTCCCCTGCGCCGCCTGATTGACGCCTTGCGAGTAGAGGGTGACGGCCTTCTCCGTGACGCAGAACAAGACGAAGAACGCCGCCACATCCTGCACGTTCAGATCGCACGCTCGCGCCACGGCATCGATCGTTGGTGCGATCGCGCGCGCACGAGAGAGCGCCTCGGCAAAACCGTCCGTGCGGTTTTCGACAAACGCCGTGTCGATGGCGCCGTTGTCGGCCAGATAGACGAGGAGCCCCGAGAACAGGACGCTGTCCGCGCCGGGCGCGATCTGCAGAACGAGATCGGCATCCTCCGCCGTCGTCGTGCGGCGCGGATCGATGACGACGATGCGCGCACCGCGTTCGTTCCTGTTCTTGACCATCCGCTGATGCAGGATCGGATGGCACCAGGCCGCATTCGATCCCGTCAGCACAAGGAGGTCCGCGGTGCCGAGATCCTCGTAGCAGCCCGGAACAATGTCGGCGCCGAAGGCTCGCTTGTGTCCCGCCACCGACGAGGCCATGCAAAGACGCGAATTGGTGTCGATGTTCGCCGAACCCAGAAAGCCCTTCATGAGCTTGTTGGCGACGTAGTAGTCCTCGGTCAAAAGCTGGCCGGAGACGTAGAACGCAATCGAGTCGGGGCCGTGTCGATCCAACGACTCGCGAAAGCCTCGCGCGACCTGGTTGAGCGCAGTGTCCCAGGACACTTTTGCCATATGGCCATCATCCCCCCGCAACATGGGATGATGCAGCCGTCCGTCGAAGCTGAGCGTCTCGCCGAGGGCGGACCCTTTCGAGCACAGCCGGCCGAAATTGGCCGGGTGGTCGGGATCACCGCTAATGAGAGTCCCGCCTTTGCCGTCCGGCGCCGCAAGGACACCGCAACCGACCCCACAATAGGGGCAGGTCGTGCGCACCGGCGGGACGGTGAGCGGAAGGTCCATATGTTGCGCCTTAGTAGACATCGGTCTGATAGCGCCCCGATGCCCGCAGGGTCTCGACATAGGCTTTCGCGTCTTCCAGCGAGAGCTTTCCGTGTTCGGCAACGATGTCGGTTAGTGCTGACTCAACGTCCTTCGCCATGCGTTGGGCGTCGCCGCAAATATAGAAGTGTGCGCCGCGTTCGAGCCACGCGTAGAGCTCCTCGCCCTGCTCCCGCATCTTGTTCTGGACGTAGACCTTTTCCCCGCCGTCGCGCGACCAGGCGAGAGACAGACGGGACAGAGCGCCGGCGTTCTGTAACCCCTCGAGCTCATCCTTGTAGAAGAAGTCGCACGCGCTGCGCTGATGCCCGTAGAAGAGCCAGGCCCCACCATCGGCCTTCGTTGCCAGGCGCTCTTGCAGGAACGCGCGAAACGGCGCGACGCCCGTGCCGGGACCGACCATGATGATGGGGGTCGCGCCGTCGCCCGGAAGGGCAAAGCCGTGCGCCTTCTGGACGTAGACTTTCAGCGCATCGCCCGGCGCGATGCGGGCATCGAGATAGGTCGAGGCGAGCCCCTCGCGCCTACGGTCGCGTAAGATGTAGCGCACTGCATCCACGGTCAGGCTCACCTTGCCCGGCTCGGCCTTGGGCGAAGAGGAGATCGAGTAGAGTCTCGGCTGCAGCGGCTCGAGCGCCTCGATGAACGCTTCCGGATCGGGATGGATACCGGGAAACTTCTGCAATGCCTCCAGCACATCGAGAGTCTCGGCATCGCCATCGGGGTCTTCGCCCTTGGCCAAGGCTTGCGCCTTCCTCCGGCGCTCACCGCCCGTGAGATAAGAAATCAGTTGGAAAAGCTCGTCGGGCGCCGGCGACAACGACGTGTCTTCGATCAAAACATCGCGAAACGTCTTGCCCAAGATGGGAAAGTCGGCCGGCACGCCAATGGCCTCGATGATGGCATCAGCAAGCGCGGGATCGTTGGCGGCGTAGACACCGAGGCTGTCGCCGACGACGTAGTCGAGACCGCTTTCGGAGAGGTCGATGTCGATATGGTTGGTGACCTTCTCCGAGCCTTCGCCGTTGAGCCGCACACGCGACACGAATGTTGCCGCCACAGGATTCTCGCGACTGTGCCCCGGCCGTTGATCGGCGGACTTCGGCACTTTTGCCGCGTCTTTGGCCGCTTGCTCCTCCGGATCGATCACCCCGCCGCCCATCTCTTCGACCAGAGACTTCAGCATGCGCGCGGTGGCCTTTCCGCCAGGAA
This sequence comes from Methyloceanibacter sp. wino2, assembly GCF_003071365.1. Classification (NCBI taxonomy): domain Bacteria; kingdom Pseudomonadati; phylum Pseudomonadota; class Alphaproteobacteria; order Hyphomicrobiales; family Hyphomicrobiaceae; genus Methyloceanibacter; species Methyloceanibacter sp. wino2. The sequence continues at coordinate 2,171,675 of NZ_CP028960.1, read as the reverse complement.
CACACAGATTGAGCCGCGGCTCAGCCTGCTCGGCGATCGAGTTCGAATATTCCTCACAGCTGGATCCGCACTGCCCGCAATCCTGCTGGGCCATGGCCGCCATCATGCGCCGGTTCAGCGGTCGCCCTTCGGCGAGCGCCATGCGCTCATCGATCGGCATTGCCGGGTCGTGCCATGGCGCTTCGCCGTCATCGCCATCCTCTCCCGGGATCGACACGGCGCCGGCGGGCGCGACGCCAACGCCCGGGTCCAGCGACATGAGCCCGGCGAAGAAGCCGTTGAGCCAAGCACGCTGGTCTTCATTGAAGGGCGCCGATTCGGGGATGAGCGGCGTTTGCGGCGTGGGTTGCTGAATGGTCATGCGGCTTGCTGCTCCATCAGCGCGGTGAGCTGATCCGTGTCGAGACGGTTTGCGAACGAGAAAAACTGTTCGTATTTAGCTTGGCGGTTCGCCAGATAGGCGCGCAGAAGCTGCTCGACCTTGCGGGGGCAGTCTTCCTTCTTCACGTCGCGCAGCAGTTCGCGGCCGATCTTGGCATTGCCGCCGGTGCCGCCGCCCACGACCATGTGGAAGCCTTCGACGGTGTCCCCGTCGTCATTCACGGGCACCTGGCAAGCGATCAAGCCGATGTCGCCAATGTAATGCTGCGCGCAGGAATGATGGCAGCCGGTCAGGTGGATGTTCACCGGCTGATCGAGATCGAGTTTTGCTCTCGACATGCGAAGCGATTGCCTCCGCGGTACCTTTCGTGTTGGCCGCGGCGAACTTGCAGCCGGTGTTGCCGGTGCAGGCAACGAGGCCCGCGCGGATCGCTGTTGCCTTGGTCGAGAGGCCCAGCGCGTCGATGCGCGCTATCGCCTCGTCCACCTTTTCATCCGGCACACCGGAAAGAAGCAGGTTCTGCCAAACCGTGAGGCGGATATCGCCGTCGCCGAGATCGCGGGCGATCGCAGCGATGCCCTTCATCTGATCGACCGTGAGCTTGCCAGTTTGCAGGACGAGACCGATCCAATTCAGCCCTTCTTGCTTCTGGCGATGAACGCCGAGATGCGCCATGCGGTCGGCCTCGGCGCGTGGCTTCACATGCGCCGCATCCACGCGGTCGAGCTTGCGGCCGAGCTTCTCCTCGACGGCAGCGAGGAACTTGTCGAAGCCCCAGTCGTCGAGCACGTATTTGAGGCGCGCCTTGTTGCGATTGGTGCGGTCGCCGCTCTCGACGAACACGCGCACGATGGCGTCGGAGACCTTGGTTGCATCGGACGGTGCGAGCACCACGCCGGTGTCTCGAGCGATGTCGTGGTGTCCGGTAATGCCGCCGAGGACCAGCCGGAAGTAAATCCCCGCCGGAACGCTTGCTCCCTCTGTTACCTCTACAGCCGAAAAGCCGATATCATTCGTTTCCTCGAGCGCTGCGACTGTTCCGGCTCCATCGAAAGCCACGTTGAACTTGCGCGGCAGCCCTGTGAGCGAACGGTCGTTCAGGACGTGATAGTGCCAGTGCTTGGCGTAGGACCGCGTGTCCAGCAGCTCCTGCGGATCGATGCCCGCGGTCGGCGTTCCGGTGACGTTGCGGATATTGTCGGCGCCCGAGCCGCGGGACGTCAGGCCGAGCTCTTGAATGCCCTCGACCACGTGAACGGCATTGGCTGCTTCAATCTCTCGGATCTGCAGATTGGCACGCGTGGTGACGTGGGCATAGCCACCGCCGAAATCTTGGGCGATGCGTGCGACACCTTCGAACTGAGCCGCGCTCAGAATGCCGTTCGGAATCCGCAAGCGGCACATATATGAGTTTTGCGCGGGGGCCACGTAGAACAGGCCGTAATAGCGCCAGCGAAAATTGTCCGGCGGCTTCGGGTACTCATTGCGTGCTGCCTGTTCGTTGAGCCGGGCGTAGGCATCGAACGGATGCTCTTCCCGCTTCCACTTCTCAGGGTCGACGAGCTTCTTGCCGGAGGCTTCCGCCTTGTTCTGGGCTTTCAAATGGTCCGCGTCGGGACCTGTTGGTACGCCGCCACCGCCCTCGCCGATGGGCTTCAGGCCCGATGCCGCGCGTTTGGCCTGGAGGCCGGAAACAAGTCCCTCCAGATAGCTTTTCTGTTCGCCGGAAAAGCCTTCGTCCGTCGCCGGTTTCTCTTTCGTCTCCGCGCTCATGCCGCCTCCGCGTTAGCTGTTGCGGGGGCAGCTTCGCTGGCGTCGCAGAAGGCCTTTCCAAAGATCAGAGAACTGCGGATCTCCGACAGAGACGCACCGGATCGCATGAGGTCGAGGTACCAAAGGCCGTCGGCCGTATCTCCGAGCAGCACCGCCCCGGCGAGTTGTCCGTCTCTCAGGACAAGCTTGCGATAACTGCCTTGATCGGGATCGGAGAAGACGATCTGGTCGGTACCGGCGCTGCCCAAATAGTCTCCGGCGGAAAACACGCCAACGCCTGAAACCTTGAGGTTCGTGGCAAGCAGCGATCCGCTATACGCGCCTGCGGCGCCGGTCAGGTGAGCTGCCAGGGCACTGGCCTGTTCATACGCCGGCTCGACCAAGCCATAACAGACGCCGCGATGCTCCGCGCATTCGCCGAGCGCGTACATCCCTTCGGCGCTGGTGCGCATCTGGTCATCGACGACGATGCCACGATCGACGGCAAGGCCCGCGTCCCGCGCGAGCGCCGTACGGGGCGAATGCCGGCGGCCATGACGATAAGATCCGCCGGGAGTAGCGTACCGTCCGCAAGTCGAAGCCGTTCGACGCGTCCGGCGCCTTCAATGGCCACGCTCTGGGCCTCGAGCAGAACTTCAATGCCGAGCTCTTCAAGCGCGTCAGTCAGCATTGCCGCGCCGGGCCCATCGAGCTGCCGCTCCATCAGGCGGTCGGCAAGATGGACCACCGTGACGTCGGCGCCCGCCTTGACGAGCCCATAGGCGGCCTCAAGCCCCAAGAGCCCCCCGCCGATGACAACCGCCCGGCGCTTCGCCCCCGCCTTGGCGAGCATCGACGTCACGTCGTCATGGGTCCGGAACGTCACGACGCCGGGCAGATCGGCACCGGGGAGCGGGAGTTGGACAGGCTCCGAACCCGTCGCGAGAACAAGCGCGTCATACGGGATCGCAGGTCCGGGCTCGATGCGGACGAGCCGCTCCCCGATGTCAATGGCTGTGGCGCGCGCGCCACCCAAGAGCGTCACGCCGCGCTCGTCCCACCAAGTGCGCGGCTTGAGGTCGAGGTCGGACCCCTCAACCTCGCGCGCCAAAAGCGACGACAACAGCACGCGGTTGTAGGGAAGCCGCTGCTCCTCGCCGATCACGGTGATCGCGTAACGGGTCGGCGCGCGCGCCGTCACCTCGTCGACAAGACGCGTCGCGGCCATTCCGCCGCCGACTATGACGAGCCGACCTTTCACGCGGCGGCCTCGAGCGTCTTGTTGCCAGCCGGCGCGATTTCGCTTTCGTCGTTGGAATCGGCGCCTTCCGTCTCCGACTTACTCACCGCACCGTGCTCGTACTCGTCCAGGAAACCGAGCACGGCCTCGCGGTATTCGTAGTAGCGGGGATGCTCGAGAAGCGCCTTGCGGGTGCGCGGCCGCGGAATATCGATGTCGACGATCCGTCCGACTCGCGCATGAGGACCGTTGGTCATCATGACAACCCGGTCGGCGAGCAAGATGGCTTCGTCCACGTCGTGGGTCACGCAGACGGCCGTCACTGACGTGCGCGTCCACACTTCCATCAAGACTTCCTGCAAGGCCCAGCGCGTCAGGCTGTCGAGCATGCCGAAGGGCTCATCGAGCAGGAGAAGCTTCGGCGACAAGGCAAAGGCGCGGGCCAGCCCGACGCGCTGCTTCATGCCGTTGGAGAGCTCTGCTGCGTTCTTTTGCATCGCGTCGCCGAGACCAACGCGCTCCAGGTAGTAGTGCACGACGTCCTGGCGTTCGGCTCGCGTGGCGTCGGGGTAGACCCGGTCCACACCTAGGGCGACGTTCTGCTCGGCTGTGAGCCACGGCACCAGGGATGGCGCCTGGAACACAACGGCCCGGTCGGGCCCAGCCTCATGCACTTGGCGATTGTCGAGAAAGATGCCGCCTTGGGTGACGTCTTGAAGACCGGCCGCCATGGACAGAACCGTGGACTTGCCGCAACCAGAATGACCAATGAGCGAGATGAATTCGCCCTTCTTCATCTTGAGATCGAAACCGTCAACCACGGTCAGCGGCCCGTTCGGCGTCGCGAAAGTTTTCGAGATCTGGCTGAAATCGAGATAGCGGTCTTCGCGCATGGTTTCGGCGGCGGCTTTCGCATAGGCCGCCGGAAGCGCCTCGTCGGGCTGCGCCTCTTCGCTCGCGTGGAACGGCACGACGTTGGGCAGCGCAATACCGCTCTCGCCCGCGCTCTTCCGCAGCTCGCCCGCCTCCATCAGATAGGCCGTGATGTCGGAGCGCAAACGATGGAAGGTCTCGTCGTGGTTCAATGCCACGCGATCGCGCGGACGTGCGATATCGACTGTGTAATCCGGTCCGAGCGTACCATCCGGATTAAGCGGCACGATGCGGTCAGCTAAGATGATGGCCTCGTCCACATCGTTGGTGATCAAGACGAACGTCGCCTTGGTCTTGGCGCGGATTTCCGCGAACTCGTCCTGCAACTTCGCCCGCGTCAGCGCATCGAGCGCCGAAAGAGGCTCATCGAGGAGCAAGACCTCCGGCTGCATCGCAAGCGCGCGGGCGACCGATACGCGCTGCCGCATGCCGCCCGACAATTCGGCAGGACGGCGATCGCGCGCATGGGTGAGCCCAACCATGCTCATATAGGTATCGGTCAGTTCCTTGCACTCCGACTTGGAGGCGGACGCATGAACCGCGCCAACAGCAAGGCCGATATTTTCCTCGACCGTGAGCCAGGGCATGAGCGCGTAGCTTTGGAAAGCAACGCCGCGCTCCGGCCCTGGCCCATCGACCGCTTCCCCCTTGAACAAGACCTTGCCCTTGTCGGCGGCCTTCAGGCCGGCGAGCAGCGAGATCAACGTGGTCTTGCCTGTCCCGGAGAACCCGAGGATCGCGAGGAACTCGCCGTCCTCGATCGCCAGGTCCAGGTCCTTGAGCACTTCCGTACGGTTGGCACCGGTGCCGTAGCCCGCATGAACGCCCTTGAGTTCGAGTATCGACATGGGTCGCGCTCCTACCGGCTCGGGCTATGGGTGATGGCTGTCTGCAAAGCGACCATCACGCGGTCGAGCAGGAAGCCGATGATGCCGATGGTCAGGACGGCGACCATGATGCGGGCGAGCGAGTCGGAGGATCCGTTCTGGAACTCGTCCCAGACGAACTTTCCAAGACCCGGATTCTGCGCCAGCATTTCCGCGGCGATGAGCACCATCCAGCCGACGCCGAGTGACAGGCGCAAACCGGTAAAGATGTATGGCAGCGCCGACGGCAGCACGACCTTGAACACCTTCGTGTGCCAGGGCAGCTTCAGGACGCGTCCGACATTGACGAGATCCCGGTCAATCGAGGCGACGCCGATCGCCGTGTTGATGAGCGTCGGCCAGAGCGAGCACAGCGTCACCGTCACGGCGGACGTGACGAAGCTCTTCGGGAAACCCGCGATCTCTTCGACGTAGACCGCCGACACAACCATGGTCACGATCGGCAGCCAGGCCAAGGGCGAGACGGGCTTGAATATCTGCACAATGGGATTGAGCGCCGCGTTGAACGTGCTCGAGAGGCCGCAGAGCACGCCAAGCGGAATGGCGATCAGGCTGGCCAGCAGGAAGCCCGTGAACACCGTCAGCAGCGACGTGAAGATCTGATCGATGAAGGTAGGACGGCCGATATAGCTGCGCCATTTCACCGTCGCATCGGGAGCCTTGGCGAGCTTGGCCGCATTGCGCTTCTCCTGGCGCTCGTAATAGGCCGCCTCCTTGTCGCGCTCCGACAGGTGGTCCTGCCACAGGACGCCGGCCTGTTCGGCGACGGCGACGGGACCTGGAATGGCGCCGAGCGAGGTCACGACCCGCGGGGCGAGCGCGGCCCACAGGCCGAGAAAAATGCCGATGGCGATCAACGGTACGAGCAGGCTGTGCCAAATCGACTTGATCTGCTGCTGCGGCCGGTCGCCCACGCAAAGCCGTGCGATCGGAACGGCCCAGCCGAGGCCGAGCGGCGTCAGCGCGCGATCGGCCCGCTCGAAGGTTGGAGCTAACCTTTCCTTCAGCGGCGGCTGCGGCGGGATGCCGGCGTCATCTGCGATGCTCATCGTGTGCTGTCCTCTTGTCCAAAAAATCGATTGGGCGCCGGGCGAACGGAGGGCATCAACCGCCCACCACGCCCGTGCCTGCGACGGTCTGCTTGTCTTTCAAGCCGATCGGGAATTTTGACAGGTAGTCGTTCGGCTTCTTGCCGTCGTACTCGATGCCGTCGATGAACTCCGCCGTCGGCGCTTTGAAGCCGTCCGTGTCGAAGGGAAAGTCTTCCTTCTCCGCGTAGCCGTCTTCGATCAGGGCTTCGGCCGCCTGCATGTAGATGTCCGGCCGGTAGACCTTCTTCGCGGTCTCGAAGTACCAGTCGTCCGACTTGGAGTTCTCGATCTGGCCCCAGCGGCGCATCTGGGTCAGGTACCAGACCGCGTCGGAGTAATAGGGGTAGGTCGCAAAGTGCTTGAAGAAGACGTTGAAGTCGGGCGCGGGACGCTTGTCCCCCTTCTCGTATTCGAAGGAACCCGTCATGGAGTTCGCGATCACTTCCTCGTCGGCGCCCACATATTCCGAGCGCGACAGGATCTCGACCGCTTCTTCACGATTGGCCGGATCGTCCAGCCATTGGCCGGCGCGGATCAGCGCCTTCACAACGGCGAGGTGCGTGTTGGGATTTTCTTCAGCCCACTTCTCGGTGACACCGAAAACCTTCTCCGGGTTGTACTTCCAGATTCCGTGGTCGGTGATTACGGGAACGCCGATGCCCTTGAATACGGCCGCCTGATTCCAGGGCTCGCCGACGCAGTAGCCAAGGATCGTACCGGCCTCCATCGTCGCCGGCATTTGCGGCGGTGGCGTCACCGACAGCAGCACATCGGCATCGACCTGGCCGGCGGTGTTGTCCGGCGAATAGAAGCCCGGCTTGAGGCCGCCCGCGGCGAGCCAATAGCGAAGCTCGTAGTTGTGCGTCGAGACCGGGAACACCATGCCCATGTTGAAGGGCTTGCCGTCCGCCTTGTAACGCTCGACGACAGGCTTCAACGCGGCGGCAGAAATGGGATGTTTCGGCTTGCCGTCTTCGCCCTTCTCGATGTGCTCCTTCATCTGCTCGAAGACATCGTTGGAGACGGTGATAGCGTTACCGTTGAGATCCATGGAGAAGGCGGTGACGACATCGGCTTGCGTGCCGTAGCCGATGGTGGCGCCAAGTGGCTGACCCGCCAGCATGTGGGCGCCGTCAAGTTCGCCGGTGATCACCCGGTCAAGCAGAACCTTCCAATTGGCCTGAGCTTCGAGCTCAACCTGGAGGCCTTCGTCCTCGAAGAAGAACTTCTCCTTGGCGATGGCGAGCGGCGCCATATCCGTCAGCTTGATGAAGCCGAATTTCAAAACGTCCTTCTCGGGCTCGGCCGCGGCGCCATGGTCGAGCGTCAGCCCATACGCCACAGCAAGGCTTGCGCAAAACAGAGCCACCGTCCTCCGAATCTTGGTCAAACTCAGCATTGTCATCTCCCAGTTCGCCTTTCAGGCGCGCAAAACAAAAAACGCTGCATCGAGAAACCGACTGCGGACGCAGTTGGCTTTCGAGGCAGCGTTGCCTGGTGCGGCCCGCCTTTGGACCGCGAATGAATTGTTAGGAAGGGTCGTTCCTTCGCTCGGGCTTAAACTATCAAGATGCGTGCCAACGTTCCCACGGCCTTACTTACGACGCAAAATCAATGACTTGCGCTCGTTTGAGGTCCAAAGCCTTTTCGGCGGGCTGCATAACCCTTGTGCACTGCGTGCAGGCAAATGCTGGCGAGAACGGCAATTCCGCGCACGCTGATCTCAGAGATTGTGCTCGGCGAAGGCCTCAAGATCGGCCCCGGCAGTCCGGATCGGAAGCGCTTTCAGCAAGCCGATCACATCCTCAGGGTCGAAGTGCGCGTCGCCGAAAAAACCGCCGTCTTGCCCTTCGGGCTTGCAGTCGCGATCGGGGATTTCGATGCCCGACCCGGCGAGCGCGGCCCGATAGACGTCGGGCCGGTAGACGCGCTCCGCCAGGGCCAGAATGTCGAACGGATCGCGTACCTGTCCCCAACGGATCATCTGCATGATGATCCACACCGCATGGGATCGCCACGGGAAGTTCGCGGTGTAGCGGTTGAACACCACACAATCGGGGTCGGCGATATCGGGTGTTTCTCCACCGAGCTTTAGGTGTCCGGTCAAAGGCTGCTCCAAAATGTGCTCGGATACCCCGACATAATGAGGCGCAGCTAAGATCTTTGCAGCCTCTACCCGGTTGTCCGGCTCGTCGAGCCACGCACAAGCGGCAGCTAGCGCCCGCATGGCATCGCTCAGCAGCGCGGCATTACCCTCCGCCCATTCTTCGCGGACGCCGAGAACCTTCTCGGGACTCAGCGGCCAAATCTGATTCTTGGTTGCGACGATAACGCCTTGGCCATCCTCGACAGCGACGCTGTTCCATGGCTGGCCGACGCAGAAGCCATCAACACGGCCTGCCTTCAATTGCTCGGCGATCAACGGAGGCGGCACGACCACAAGATTGATGTCGTTGTCCGGATCGATCCCGGCGGCAGCGAGCCAAGCCCGAAGATCATAGTTATGGCATGAAAATGGGTAGACCATGCCGAAGGTCAGCGGTGTGCCTCCTTCTGCATTTCGCACGCGAACGACCTGGGCTAGCGCCTTCGCCGGTGCCATGCCGCCCGCTCGCGCCGACTGCTCGTCGGCTCGGCACATCTCATCGAAGAGGCTCTTGGATACCGTGATGGCATTGCCATTGAGGCTCAGCGACATCGGCGCAATGACAGGCTCTGTGGCGCGCCCGAGACCGAGCGTCGCAGCAATCGGCATGGGCGCCAGCATGTGAGCGCAGTCGAAGACACCAACGTCGAGCTTGTCACGGATGTTGGCCCAGGACACTTCGCGATGAAGCTGGAATGAAAAACCGAACTGCTGGTCGAAACCGCACTCACGGGCAATGACGAGCGGTGCGCAATCGAGCAATGGGATGAATCCCGCGTGGAGCACGCGCTCATGTCGTCTGATCGGTTTCGGTTCGTGCATCCCTTGCGTCCTAGTCCTTTAGCAGCTCGAACGAGCTGACGAGGCCTTCGGCGACGTCCGCGAGGCGTTTGCCCTGACCCATGGCCGTCTTGCGCAGGAGGCCGTACGCCTCGTCTTCGCTCATGCCCCGGCTCTTCATCAAGATGCCCTTGGCCCTGTCGATGACTTTGCGGTCTTTCAGGGCACTCTTTGTCTCTTCCAACTCTGTCCGCAGACGATCAAACGCCTTGAAGCGCGAAACGGTCATCTCAAGGATTGGCCTGACCCGCTCCTTTTTCAGTCCGTCGACAATGTAGGCACTGACGCCGGCATCGATCGCTTCCTCGATCGTCGCCTTGTCGCTCTGTTCCACGAACATGGCGATGGGACGCCGAACGGCGCGGGAGACCTGGAACATCTGCTCGAGTACGTCGCGGCTTGGATTTTCCAGATCAATAAGGATGACGTCCGGATCGAGCTTGTAGATGTGCTCGACAAGATGACTGGCGCTATCGAGCATGGTGACGTCCGAGAAACCGGCCTCTTTCAGGCCGTTTTCCAGTATCGCACGCCGGATGGGCGTCTCGTCGATGACGAGAATCTTGAGCGTGCTGTCGGGACTATCGAAGACGGAGAAGGCCAATGGCGCCGGGGCCCTTATTGTGCATCGCACCATATTCACTCCGGGGCCCCGCGCGCGCAAGCCTTTCGTTTGCGACCGGGCCGGCGCCCTACGTCGGTGGACACAAAGAGAGCCTATCGAGGACTAGGCATGACCGAGAAACAAGGCACCGCCTGTGTTGAGTTAACCCCGGCTATTTGCACAGGGTCATGTCACGCTCGCTTAGGGTCAAAATCGGCCTGGGAACCGGCAGGCAGGCACGTCTGGTTCGTGCCATAAGCGGGCATTGAGGATCAAACGCGGAGCGGCTAGTCGTCTAGATCCCGTTTCTTCTGGAGATATTCCTCGCGGTCAATCTCTCCACGAGCATAGCGTTCATCGAGCGCATCGCGGCCACTTGAGCGCCGCCCCCCGGAGGCCCCTCCAGTCCGCCTCCATCCGAATCTAGCGAAGCTCTATCGAAAGAAAGTGGAGCAATTGCAGGGGGCCCTCCAAGAACCTGAGATTCGGGATGAAGCCATTCAGGCACTACGGGGTCTCCTCAACAGCGTCACCGCTACCCCTACCAAGGGCGGCTTCGACATTGAGATCGTCGGCGAAATTGCCCAGATGATCGAGGTCGGCTTGGAGAAAGGGAAGGCGAAAGAGCCTGTCCTCAATGCGAGAATGACCCGTTCGGTAAAAGTGGTTGCGGGGGTAGGATTTGAACCTACGACCTTCAGGTTATGAGCCTGACGAGCTACCGGGCTGCTCCACCCCGCGTCAATTCAAGTGGCCTTTGGGAACAAAGGGCCGCCCCTAGGCTGCGAGGGCGCCTGGATGGGCCCGCCGCGAAGGGGGAGAACCTATAGAGAGGTTCGAAGATGTTTGAAACCGCTAAACTTACGCGGCCCTATCGGCCTGCGGCGCTGGTCCCTTAATAGGGGATTCACGACAGCTTTGTAAAGCCCGGCGTGCCGCAAGCCTTGCTCCCCGCCAACGGCCTCAGAACGCTGGCCTCAAACCCCCTTGGCCGGTTTGGCCTCGCCCTCCACCGGGACATCCGGGGGCCCTCATCGACCCTTTTTCCCTGCCAGATGAAGTAGATGTTGCGGGAGTAGATGATCAGCCCCGTGGCCTGGCCGATGATGAAGACCGGATCCATACGGTGGATGGCGTAGCTCAACAGCATGAGGCCGCCGAGGAAGCTGAAATACCAAAACGTCTCGGGCACGATGGAGGCGCGCGCGCGCTCGGTGGCGATCCACTGAATCAGGAATCGCATCGAGAACATGAGCTGCGCGAACAGGCCGATTCCAAGCCAAATCAGTTCCGCGGCGGACTTGTCGGCCCACCATTGTGCGAGGCCCTCGAACATGGGCGTTACCCTCTCTGGCTTACAAGTTGAATATGCCGCTCGCCAGTCTTCGCGGCATCGCCGTGGACGTGCTCGGCCACGGGCGGAATATCGGTGCGCTTGCGCAGCCAACTTACGCCGACGAGATCGTAGATACCGATCAGCGCACGGCCCAAATTGGTGTATTTCGAGTGCCCTGCCAGACGCGGGCGATCGTTGACCGGTGCGAAGCTCACCTGATGGCCATAGGTCAAGAAAAAGGCCGGAAGATAGCGGTGCATGCTGGTGAAGAAGGGCAGCGCCAGATAGGCGTCACGGTGATAGACCTTGATGCCGCATCCGGTATCGGGGCAGCCATCGTCCAGGACCTTGTCGCGGAGCCAGTTGGCGAAACGGGAGGCGAAGCGCTTGGAGCCCGTATCCTTGCGCGAGGCCCGTACGCCTCCGACAAGAGCAGGCTCCGAACCCGGCTCGCCGAGCTTCTCGAAAAGTCCAGCGATGTCCGCCGGGTCGTTCTGGCCGTCGCCGTCCATGGTGGCCACCACCGGGAAACGCGCCGCCGTGATCGCCGTGCGCATCGAGGCGCTCTGGCCGGCCCGGCGGCCATGACGCAAATAGCGCAACGTCCCGTGCGCGGGGATCAAAGCTTTGATTTCGGCCGCCGTCGCGTCGTCACTGGCATCGTCGACAACGATCACCTCCCCGAGAATGGGCTCGGGCACGGCGGCGTAGGTCTCCTCGATCAGACGACCAATATTGCCTTGCTCGTTGAACGCAGGAATAACAACGGAGATGCGGACGGCGCCGCCCGGCGCCAAATCGCCTGGCATATGATCCCCTACGGAACGCGAGTGGTGGTCGAAGCGACCATAGTGATGTTCAAGATTGACGTCCAGATGTAGGATGCACCACTCCTGACATAATTCTGTTAAATATTTCAGCCCTCTAGGGGTTGAGACGCTCGCCTAGCCCCTCCAGAGGAAGCCATCTTGTCCGCCCACGAAAAATCGCAAGCGACCGGGCCGTCCGGCGCGCTGTTTGGACCGCCTTTGTCCGACAGGGGCTACGCCCTTCTGACGCTCCTGTGCCTCGGCATTCTGCTGGCTTTCCGGCTGCTGGCGCTCTACGCGTCCAAGATCGATTTCGTCATGGACGAGGCCCAGTACTGGACCTGGTCGCGCGACCTCGACTTCGGCTATTTCTCCAAGCCGCCGTTGATCGCTTGGGTCATCCGGGCCATGGGCGAGACCTGCGGCCTGTCGGAGGCCTGCACGCGGGCCGCCTCCCCAATCCTCTATACGCTCACGTCCGGAGTGCTCTTCGTCATCGCCCGCACGCTCTTCAATGCACGCGTCGGGTTCTGGACGGCCATCGTCTTCGCGACCCTGCCGGGCGTCTCCTACGCCTCCGCGCTGATCACGACCGATGCGCCGCTGATTTTGCTCTGGACACTGATGATGTTCTTCTGGGTCATGCTCGTGAAGCAGAAGAGCATGGGCTACGCCATTCTCTTGGGGCTCGCCATCGGCACGGGTCTGCTGGCCAAGCAGGCCATGATCTACGCGGTGCTGTGCATCGCCTGCCATGCCGTCGTGTCGCGCGAGGCACGCGAGGCGCTCAAGGGCGGCCGCGCGATCGTAGCGGCGCTCATCGCCATCGCGCTGTTTTCGCCGAACATCTTCTGGAATGCCGAACACGGCTGGCCGACGGCCAAGCACACCGGCGACAACATGGGCTGGCGTGCGCCTTATGTGCATCCGCTCGAGCTCTTGGAATTTGTCGGAGCGCAGTTTGCGCTGTTCGGACCGATCCTGTTTGCCGTCCTGGTCCGCGCCGCGATCCGTTATGTCGGCCGCCCGGACGATCCCAACAAGACGCTGCTCCTCAGCTTCTCGCTGCCCATCCTCTTGGCGCTGGTCATCCAGGCCTTGCTGTCGCGCGCGCACGGCAACTGGGCTGCCACCGCTTATCCCGCCGCCACGGTGTTCGTGACGGCGATCCTGATCGAGCATGGGCGCCGCGTGCTGCTGGGGATCTCCATGGCTCTGCATATTCTCGTCGCGGCCGTGATCGGGATTGCCCCGGCGTTCGCGCGGACCTGGGCCCCGTTCGAGCAACTGACTTTCCTGCGATCGTCGATCGCGTGGGAGGAGACGGCGGACGCGGTGCGCAAGCTTCTGTCGGAAGGCCGCTATGGGGCCGTCCTGGCGGACACGCGCGATATGACTGCCGAGCTGCTCTACTACATGCGGGACGTGGACACCCCAATCTATGCTTGGAAGCGCAGGGCAGATCCGCATCACCATTATCAGATGACGCGGCCCTTCGTGGCCGGCGTACCGGAACCCATTCTACTGGTCTCGGTGCACTCCTGCCGGCGCGGCATCATTGGAAAGTTCGACAACGTGACCGAGCTAGCGCCGGTGCAGATTCCATTGGTGCGTGATAAGACGCGGACGCTTCATGCCTGCGTGCTGTCGGGCTACCACGGCGACGGCAAATAGGCGCGCTGGGCAGCGCAACCCGTGCACTAATGATGGCTGTGATCGGCCCCGCCGGCGGCGTCCGCCTCGCCCGGCGCATCGGACGGTCCTGTCCCGGCAGGCACGGAGATCTCGACCGCGCCGGCCTTTTCGAAGTCCAACGTCAGCGGCAGAGAGGCGCCCTTGGCGAGCGCGCCGTCGAGCCCCATGACCATGATGTGGGTGCCGCCAGGCTTGAGGGTCACGGTTTCTCCAGCCGGGATAGCCAGACCATCCCCGAGCGGCCTCATCTTCATGACGCCCTCGTCGGTCATCTCCGTTTCGTGGATCTCGACCCGTGCGGCCTTGGGAGAGCTCGCGCCGCGCAGCACGTCGGCGGCGTCTCCGATATTCTGGATTTTCAGATAGGCTGCCGTAATGCGCCCTTCACCGATCGTCGGACGGACCCAGCCTTGTGACACGGAAATCCCGGTCCCTTGCTCGGCCCAGACGGCCAAGGCGACGAAGAGGAAAGCAGCTAGGGTAAGAGCAAGCGCGAGGACGATTTCTATCCGGTGTCTCGTCGCACGCCCCATCCTCGTCTCCAAATCCGTCATAGATATACAATCTCTAGTAGCTGAAATGAGCCAGAACCAGGGGTGTTCTTCTAAGCCCTTTTTGGCCTGGGGTGTTGTGCCGTGGTGTCACGTGCGGCGCTCCGTCGCTTTGCCAAGCGTCATTGAATCAAGTGCTTGGAGGGCCTGCCCTCTTACCGCAAGACGGGGATTCCAACCGGGAGCGTGAAGGAATCCGTTGAGCGGCGGCGCCTAGTGGCCTAGAAACCCTAGAAAGTCCGAGGCGTCAATATCAGGGCAACTTTTGCTGCTTAGCTTTGGCGCGTACCGGTCTGTCTGGGCCGGAACCGCACCTACCCGACCCCAGCGATTGGGACCGGGCGACGGGGACTTCGCGACAGAGGGGACACCAGACTGGCCATCCGGGGGACATTTTTGGCAGCGGCAAACGCTGTCATTCTAACCGCGCTGTGCCTCAGCGGCTGTACGGGGCGTCCCGTCGGTCTGCCCATGGCCGCAACCACGGACGAGCGCGAGTGCCTCGTCCGCGCCATGTATTTCGAGTCCAACCGTTCGAGCTACGACGGCAGCATGGCCGTCGGAACGGTGGTCATGAACCGAGTAGAGTCCGAACGCTTTCCCAACACGATCTGCGGTGTCGTCGGCCAGCACAAACAGTTCGCGCCGGGCGTTCTGACCAAGCGGATGGATCCCAAGCAGATGAAAGTCGCGGTGTCGGCCAGCGATGCCGTCCTGAAGGGCGGGCGGCACCCGAAAGTGGGACCGGCCATGCACTTTCACGCGGCCAGCTACAAGAATCCCTACCCGGCGAAATACATGACGGTCGCGGGCGGCAACGCCTTCTATCTAAAGCCGGGGCGGCGCTGGCAGCATGAATATACGGGTAGCATTTCGACGGCGAAGGCGAAGCCGGTGGAGAATCTGACCAAGCGTGCCTCCACAATCCTTGCCGGCGCGGCGTCGGTCGTTCCCGGCGCGGCAGCCGCAGGCGTTCCGTGCGAGGGCGCGGCAGACCCGGGCGCCATTTCGCTCGCTTGCGAAACGGAAGCCGCCGGCCGCTAACGACGACATCACTTGCCGCCGCGCCGCAGTTGGTTACCTTGCAGTGGGCAATGAACCCGATCCGAGCCGTATGGTTTGCTGTTGGCGTGACCGCCCTGTGCTTGGGTGGCGTCGGCATTGCATTGCCCCTTTTGCCAACCACTCCATTCGTGCTGCTCGCAGCCTTTGCCTTCGCACGCTCATCCGACCGTTGGCATGCCTGGCTACGCCGTCACGGCATCTTCGGGCCGATAATCAGAGACTGGCGCCGGCACGGGGCCATCGACCGACGCGCCAAAATCATCGGGGTCGCATCGATGGTGGCCGTCCTTGGAATTTCGCTCGTGCTCGGGGTGCGCCCGGTCATCCTGGCCGTTCAGGCCGTTGTCTTGACGGCCGCAGCCGCCTTCGTGCTGTCGAGGCCGGCGCCACCGAAGCGCTGAGGCACAAAAAAGCCGCCGCGAGCGCACCCGCGACGGCTTACGATTCTTCCAGAAGCAAACGCTGCGGCTACTCGCCCTTCAGCGCCTTCTCGAAATATTTGTGGACGACCTTGTCCTGGTTCTCGAGCAGCCAGTCGATCGACGGCTGATAGGTCATGGCCTTGTTGATGGCCTGCCAGGTCGCCTTGCGGTGAATGTCGAACAGGATCTGATGGTCGAGATCCTCGACGTCGACGATGCCCGGATTGAGCCACACCGAAACGATGATGCCGAGCTCGTCCGCCTTGTCCTTCGGGATGTCACCGGAGCGTACCGCGTCGAGCACACCCATGGCCGTCGCGTACTGCACGGTGCCCATGAGGATGTTCGTGTAGCGCGCGTCGTCCACCGTAACCTTGCTCACGCAGATGGTCGGCGGGCGCACCATGACGTCAGTGTTCAACAGCGCGAGCACGCGGCTGTGGCCCTTCACTTGATCTCCAAGGAGATTGGCGAAGGCGCTGCCCATGGGGCCGTCCATCTCGCCGATGGCCACTTCCGGCTCCGCGGCCGTGCCGGGCGGTCCGCCGGCGACAAGGCTCTCGCCCACTCTCATGACAATACGGTCAGACATAATCTGTCGCGTTCCTCGTTTGGTTTGTGGTGATTGCGCGCGGACTATGGCGGGGCGCGCCGCACATCGCAATGCCTACAAGCGAGTACAATGCCGCAGGCATTATCAAACGCCGGGCTACTCGGTCATGTCCACGTAGCAAATGTACTTGTTGGAAACAAAGCCTTGGGGGCCCTCATAAGCACGATCGTCATTGATATCTTTCATCACGAACACGGCCCGCCACCCGCGCTCTGGAGACGGGTCGATCGTCAGCACGAACTGCCCAGGACGCAGCCGTAGTTTCTCCCGACACTTGCTCGACGGGCAACTGCGCAGAGACAGATAATTGTCACCTTTCGGGTCGAGCTTGCAGACCGTGTAGACCTCGCCGTCGTAAGCGAGCGCCGGACCGGCCAGCATCACGGCCGATGCGAGGATCCCGGCAAAGCACGATGCATTTGGAAAGCGTTTCATTCGCGCCCCTCTTGTTCTTGTCAGGAACACAAGCCTACCGCGCCTTGTCCCTCAGGGGTCTGACCTGCGGCAAAAAACAGGCAACAAAAAACCGCCGCTGGGAAACCCAGGCGGCGGTCTTGTTTGACAGGCGCCACAACAGCGGCGCCAACAATCATGAAGAGGAGAATATCTCGATAAAGCTCCAAGAGGCAGCGCCTGCCATAGCGGCGCGCGCTCAGAAGACAACCAACCGTCCTTAGCAAGCCTGGCGACGACCTACTCTCCCAAGTCTTGAGACTTAGTACCATCGGCGCTGGAGCTTTTCACGGACGAGTTCGGGATGGGATCGGGTGTAGGCGCTCCGCCAAAATCACCAGGCCAGCAAAGAACGGTTAGTTATGAAAATCTGGTCTCAACTTACCCGCCCCTTCGACGCACGGTAGCGCGTCGAAAAAGGATGGGTACTGACAATGAAAGCAATCAAGCCGATCGAGCGATTAGTACTGGTTAGCTTCACGCATTGCTGCGCTTCCACATCCAGCCTATCAACGTGGTGGTCTTCCACGGCTCTCAAGGGAGAACTAGTTTCGAGGTGGGCTTCCCGCTTAGATGCTTTCAGCGGTTATCCCTTCCGTACTTAGCTACCCTGCTGTGCCGCTGGCGCGACAACAGGTCCACCAGAGGTACGTCCATCCCGGTCCTCTCGTACTAGGGACAGATCCTCTCAATTCTCCTACACCCACGGCAGATAGGGACCGAACTGTCTCACGACGTTCTAAACCCAGCTCACGTACCACTTTAATCGGCGAACAGCCGAACCCTTGGGACCTGCTCCAGCCCCAGGATGTGATGAGCCGACATCGAGGTGCCAAACGATGCCGTCGATATGGACTCTTGGGCATCATCAGCCTGTTATCCCCGGCGTACCTTTTATCCGTTGAGCGATGGCCCTTCCACACGGGACCACCGGATCACTATGACCGACTTTCGTCTCTGCTCGAACTGTCGCTCTCGCAGTCAAGCGGGCTTATGCCATTGCACTCGTCAGCTGATTTCCGACCAGCTTGAGCCCACCTTCGTACGCCTCCGTTACTCTTTGGGAGGCGACCGCCCCAGTCAAACTACCCACCATACACTGTCCCGGGCCCGGATAACGGGTCGCGGTTAGATATCCATAATTACAAGGGTGGTATTTCAAGGTTGACTCCCCAGGAACTGGCGCCCCTGGTTCAAAGTCTCCCACCTATCCTACACATGCAGTCACGAATACCAGTGTAAAGCTATAGTAAAGGTGCACGGGGTCTTTCCGTCTAACCGCAGGAACCCCGCATCTTCACGGGGAATTCAATTTCACTGAGTCTACGTTGGAGACAGTGGGGAAGTCGTTACGCCATTCGTGCAGGTCGGAACTTACCCGACAAGGAATTTCGCTACCTTAGGACCGTTATAGTTACGGCCGCCGTTTACCGGGGCTTCGATTCAGAGCTTGCACTCCTCCTCTTAACCTTCCGGCACCGGGCAGGCGTCAGACCCTATACGTCGTCTTGCGACTTCGCAGAGCCCTATGTTTTTAATAAACAGTCGCCACCCCCTGGCTTGTGCCCCCTACACCTGGTTGCCCAAGTGCAGGGCCCCCTTCTCCCGAAGTTACGGGGGTATTTTGCCGAGTTCCTTCAACGTAGTTCTCTCAAGCGCCTTGGTATGCTCTACCAGTCCACCTGTGTCGGTTTAGGGTACGGTCTCACGTGGGGGCTATTTCCTGGAACTCCTTCATTGCCCAATCAATCCGATAAGATCAGACAATATACGGAATTCGTCACACACCCACTGGCCCACGAATATTAACGTGGTTCCCATCGACTACGGCTTTCGCCCTCGCCTTAGGGGCCGGCTAACCCTGCGCTGATTAGCATTGCGCAGGAACCCTTGGACTTTCGGCGGAAGTGTCTCTCACACTTCTTGTCGTTACTCATGTCAGCATTCGCTCTTCCGATACCTCCAGAAACTCTCGCGAGTTTCCTTCGCAGGCTTACGGAACGCTCCGCTACCGCGTGCATAGCACACCCGCAGCTTCGGTGAATGGCTTAAGCCCCGTTACATTGTCGGCGCAAGAACCCTTATTTAGACCAGTGAGCTGTTACGCTTTCTTTAAAGGATGGCTGCTTCTAAGCCAACCTCCTGGTTGTTTTGGGATTCTCACATCCTTTCACACTTAGCCATTACTTTGGGACCTTAGCTGGCGGTCAGGGCTGTTTCCCTTTCCACTACGGACCTTAGCACCCGCAGTGTGTCTGCCGGATAGTACTTCTCGGTATTCGGAGTTTGGTTAGGTTTGGTAAGCCGGTGAGGCCCCCTAGCCCATCCAGTGCTCTACCCCCGAGAGTATTCGTCC